>CAZIOY010000023.1:0-36786 GCA_964540915.1 uncultured Ohtaekwangia sp. | reverse complement strand
TGTTGGTTTATATTTTTATTCCACTTTTACTTATCGTAGTATGGATCCCCAAAGTGCTGAAGCTTTTAAAAGACATAAAGCAAAAGACGGTGGTGGAAGGTGTAGGCATAATACATAAATCCGGCAGGGCTTTTTCATCTGGCTTTGACCGTTACATTGTTTTGGATGCCTTTGGTAAAGAAAAAATAAAGATCCAATATAAAGATCGTTCGATGCTAGGCGCCCAACTAAAAATCAAATATAGGATTGCGCCCGCCTCGAGACTCTTGACCCAATTTGAGGTGCTTACCAGTTGAAATAATGTAATCAAGAGTTACCCGATTACTTTCGCATGGGAACATGAAAGATTCTCATCCGGAATTAAAGCTGTCAGTTCATAGCGGTCATGGCTGGATAAACGTTTTGGCTATACCCAATGGCCTCATGATGTAGCGTTTCTTGTTTACGTGGCCCAATTGTCGGGTGAGTATATCATCGAGTGTCTTAATCGTTTTCACGATGTGCTTTCCCTTGTTCAGCATCACACATTCGGCACGCACACCCATGGCGGCATCGGTGATTTCGGAGCGTGTAGCGTAACCGGTCTTATTCAGTGTCTCCAATACTTGTGTGGCCCAGATCACCGGCACGTGGGCAGCTTCGCATATCCATAAAATTTCTTCCTGTATTTCACTCAGCCGCTCAAAGCCAATCTCGACAGCCAGGTCGCCACGGGCAATCATCACACCCAGGGCTTCGTCTTTCATTCCATTCATCAGTAAGGCGGGCAGGTTTTGTACAGCCGACAAGCGCTCAATCTTCAAAATGATGGCGGGCCGCTTGTGTGTTGCATACTTATTAATCTCCGCGCGAAGTAGTTCTACATCATCAGGACTATTGACAAAGGAATATCCTACCAGATCGGCATGCTGGCAAATGAACGGTATGTTACTTTTGTCTTCGTCAGTCAGCGGGAGAATGGCCAGATCTGAATCAGGAAGATTGATTCCCTTCTGTGCTTTCAGAAATGGTTTCTTGGTAGATATTCGAACGATTTTCACCACCACCTGCTCGGCCTCGGTGCGTAGTATTTTGGCTTCAAACTTTCCGTCATCGAAAAAAATATGTTCTCCTATCTTCACCATTGCCAGTAATTCTTTCGGCTCCACAAAGAGCATGTCAATATTTCTGCGTTTGCGCTTTTTGACTTCCTCCTCATTATCCGCATAACTCAACACTAGTTCGCGACCTTCCCATACGGGCAGTTGTAGGTTTTCACTCTTGCGCCTGGCGGCAATGGTCTTGATCCGTATCTTGGGGCCACCCAGGTCCATGTAGATTTTACAGTTCCTTCCGGTTTTGGCAATAGCCTTCTTCAATACTAAAATCATGTTGAGCCACACTTCGGGATTATCATGAGCACAATTGATGCGCGCCACCGACATGCCCTCATTAAGCATCTCTTCCACCAACATACGATCTTGCATTAGCTCAACGGAAAACGTTACCATGATGTGCGGTCTATCCTGAATGGGGTATACACCCAGCAATTGCTCGGCATGAATCGTACGCAGCTTGGAGGCCGTCTCAAAATTGCAGGCAGCGGCATTCGTCTTATGCTGATTGTGATCCAGCCAACCCAACACATTCAACAACTGAAACTGGGTATGACTTTCGGAGTTGGTCAATGACGACAACCCCACGTGGTGCAGATATTCCTGTGCTTCGCGTATTTCGTTGCTGCGCAAAACGAGGTAATGAATGAGGTTGATCCCGCTTAATTTAAAATTATCGTGAAGCTCCGTGAGTTGGGGTGCAAATTTTTGTTCGGCCTCTTGCATATCCTCCACAATGTCGGCCAGTTGGCGCGAGACCTTTTCCTGAGTGAGTTCCTGAAGGGACGTTGTTCTGGCAGTAGTCATAGTAAAGTCACACGGTTAATGATGACTAAAAATTCGATTTTTATAGATAATTAAAAATGATATAAATCATGTTTGGTGATGAATTTGATAGTGGATAAAAAGGTGTATTATTGATAACTATGCAAAGCACGTTTTTAGACGGATTATAACACACTAACGTCTAAACAACACCGAGTAATGAAAGCACTGGAACAATTCACAATAAAAAGTATTAAACACCTGCAGTCGCTGCTGAAATCATTTCCATCTGGAAAAGAAAAAGAAGAACTGCACCAGATGCGTTTGGTAATAAAAAGAATAAAGACGTTGTTGGGTTTAGTCCATTTCAACAATAAAGAATTCAGCGATCACAAACATTTTATTCCCTTTCGTGCCATCTTCCGTGAAGCCGGCAATATCAGGGATGCAGGCGTTCGAAAAGAACTATTAGCGCAATACACGCAGATTCACGTTCCATTCTTCCGGTCACCAAACCTTGCGCTTCGAAAGTTTAAAAAAGACATGCCTGCTCATACCAAAGCGGTGCGTAAACAAAAGAAAATTATCCTGGGTGAAATCAGAGATATAAAATCACGAACCTATTCACTCTATCTGTATAAAAAGAATAAAGAACTCACTACCCTTTTATCGGACGGTATAACTCAAAAAGACCTTCATGGGTTAAGGAAGCTGATCAAGGAAATCATTTATCTAACATCAATAAAAAAGAAAAAAAGTAAAATCGATCCCTTCCTGATTGAAAGCGCAGAAAAGATCGGGAACTGGCATGATAAGAAAACTCTAATACCCTGGATACGCACCCATGTCGGTAAAGAAATAGATACCATCAAAAGGTTGCAGGCAGAAAGTAATTCTGATATGCAGAATTTGCGGAAGATGTTTGCAGAATATTTGGAGCGTAGGGAACTGAAAGTGAAAAGTTGATAGCAGAAAGTACAACTTACTGCTATCAGACTAATAACTGATCATTCATACTTCAATGTTTCGGCAGGATTGACAAAGGCGGCTTTGATGGCGTGATAGCTCACGGTAAGAAGGGCGATACCTAATCCAACCAGTACACTCACCGTAAACAACTCCCAGCCCATGGTGACCTTAAATTGAAAGTCATCCAGCCACTTGTTCATTACCCACCACGAAAATGGAATGGCCAGCGCATAGGCAATCAGCGAAAGCCCAATGTACTGACGGTTGAGCAAAATGAAAATATTTGAAAGCTCAGCACCCATTACCTTGCGTATTCCTATTTCTTTGGTGCGGTTCACTGTGTTAATACCCGAAAGTCCGAACAAACCAAGACACGAAATTAATATTGCAAAACCGGTAGCCAGTCCCATGATGTTCATCCATCGCTGATAGGAAGCATATTGCTTCGCCACATCATCATCCAAAAAAGAATAATCAAATGGCTTGTTGGGATTGAGTTCTTTCCAGACAGATTTTACTTTTTCGACCGAAGCGGCAAGATCGTTTGAAGAAACTTTCACGAGCATTGTAGTGAGGTAGCCTACATTCGATTTATCCATCGACAGGAAAAGCGGCTCAAAATTTTTCTCCAACGACAGAAAGTGATAATCCTTCACTACGCCAATCACAGGTGAGCCGAGGCCTACACTGTCTTCTCTCCAGTTTAAATATTCATTGAGTGGATCAGTCCATTTCATATCATGTACCAGCGCTTCATTAACGATCACTGCACCTGAATCACTGGGAATGGTCGCGTCAAAATTCCTGCCTTGCAGCAACGCTATCTCAAGCGTTGGAATGTAATAGGCATCGGCTGCATACACATACGCGGATTTCTGCACTTCTTTTATTTTATAGCCATACCTGGAGTATCCTTGATTGAAGGAACTACTGGTTCCTGTCACCGAAGTGATGAGAGGCTCCTGCTGTGCCCTTTCGCGAAAGCGCTGAACGTATCGATCTGCTTCAATATTCCAACCCGTGTGCGTTGGTATCACCAATATCTGCTCTTTACTGTAACCCAGATCTTTGGTGGTTATGTAATGCATCTGTCTGTACATAACTATGGAGCTGATGATCAGAAACGCTGAGAGCGCGAATTGCACCACGACCAACGGCCTCGTAAAACCCGCTTGCAGCTTGGAAGTAAACCCGCCTTTGAGCACAAGTGCCGGTTTGAAGCGCGACAAAAATATAGATGGATAACTGCCCGCAACCAAACCCACTACCATCATCAAACCAGTGCTCACGGTTGTCATCTGCAACAGGTTGATGGAATTCAATTCAATTCCCTTATTGGTGAACTGGTTGAAAGCGGGAAGAAATACTATCACGAGTCCGATTCCGATGCACAAAGAAATTAGTACCAACATCATTGACTCAAAGCCAAACTGATACATTAACTGATTTCGCTGCGCCCCTACTACTTTACGGATGCCCACTTCCGTTCTTCGGGAAGCCGAAGTGGTAAGGGCCAGTGAAATATAATTGATACATGCAATTAACAGGATCAATAAAGCAATGCCGCCCAAAATCATGGAGTACTTAGGATCGCTCACTTTATCCCAACTGATCTCCGTCTTGAGATGCCAATCAGGAAGTTGAGTAAATTGATACTCCATCATTTTTGCATCAGCCGGAATGGGCACGGTAGCTTCCTCTCTCCATTTTTTTAGGAGGTCGCCCATATATTTATCAGTCAGTTTATCAAGATTTGTTTTGAATGAGACTAAATCCACATCGGGTTGTAGTTGTACAAACGTAGGTGTGTTGAAGTTGCCCCACTGGGCCAGGTTACGCTCATAGCCCCATCGGTGCTCCTGCGGTAAAATGATTTGAAATTGCAGGCTTGAATTGACCGGTGCCGGCTCAATAACTCCGGCCACGATGAAGGATGCTTCCTTTTGAAGAGAAATCTGCAACGTTTTCCCAATCGGGTCTTCGTCCCCAAAATACTTTTTTGCGATCTCAGAGGTGATTACCGCATCCGATTTGTTTTTAAAGAGTTTGTCAGCATTCCCTTTCAATAGGTTGAATGAAAACATGCTGAAAAAATCATCATCCACATAGGTAAGGCTTTCGGTAAACACCTTTTCATTATAGCGGACGACAGCTGTTTCACCGTTATTATATCGGGTGGCTCTTACTACTTCCGGCAATTCATCCTTCAATACTTGTTTCAGCCCGGTTTGGATCCAGGCCGATTTGCGGTAAGGGTCAGGTGAATCGTGTTGCCACGTATCAAAACTCTTTTCTTCGATGCGATAAATGTGTAATCTATTCTCATGAAACTGATCAAAGCTTTTCTCGTCCATGGTAAAAAGATAGATGAGCATGCAAAAAGCGATGCCAATGCTCAATCCAAATGCATTGATAAATGAATAGAGCTTGCGCTTCTGAATATTACGCACCGCTACTTTAAAATAATTTCCGATCATGATGGTATTAATTAAATCGAATGAAAACTTATTTCTCAGAATGATGGAGGGATGCAAAAACCGAATAGCGTTTCCCATGAATCTTCTTCTTGCTTTTTTTATACCTGCCACTTTCACATCCACTTCGAATTGCTCCAGCAAATCACCTTCAATACCCTCGTATAAATCAGGCGGGCAAACCCTTCTCAATATATTGAGTGCGAATTGTGGTGGTGATTTGATTTCCTTTTTCGACATAGTTAGGTTACCGATGACTGGCTGCTAATAATTGAATTTCAGTTGAGGCACCATCTTCCATAAATCAATTCGCGCTTCCTTCATGGAACGCAACAAGGCAATACCAGCATTGGTGATGGTAAAGATTCGCTTTCGCCTTCCGCCACGGGTGTTGGTGGCCCCTCCCATGCTCGACTTCACAAAGCCTTTGTCCTCAAGGCGATAGAGTGTCACGTGCACGGCACTTAGGTTTGACTCCCGCCCGAGGCGTGCTTTAATCTCAATGACGATGGCGTTGCCGTAAGCCTCTTCCTGAAGGATTCCGACCATCGTGAGAACCAGTTCTTCAAATTCACCGAGGTATTCTTTGCTCATTAGTATATACTTTGTAAAACTAATATACTCGGAATGCCAATATTTGTTACACTTTTGTCAAAGAAATATTAACTAACTTGAACAAATAGGACTTTTACTCGTATTTCAGCGTTTCGGCTGGGCGTGTCCATGCAGTTTTTATAGCTTGATAGCTGATCGTTACCAGGGCAATGAACAAGGAAAGTGCTCCCGCCCACGCAAATACCTGCCAGCCAATTGTAACACGATATTCAAATGACTCGAGCCACTGGTTCATCATGTACCAGGTGATGGGCACTGACAATAACATCGAAATCATAATCAGAAAAACATAGTCTTTGGTAAGCAGCACAAGGAGCGATTGCTCTGTTGCTCCCATCACTTTGCGAATTGAAATTTCCTTCGTTCGGTTTTGCATGGCCAGTGATGCGAGTGCATATAAACCTAAACTACCAATGAACATGGCAAGTAGTGTTGCCATGCGGACGATCTTACCCAGGTTCTGGTCACTGCGATATTGTGCGGCCAATGTCTGATCTACAAAACCAAAGGTAAATTCTTCACCTGGTGAAATTTTCTCCCACACTATTTTTATCTGATCTATGGTAGTCTGCATATTGCCAGGCTCCAGGCGCACAATCAACTTGGGCAGCGGACTATTCTCGATATTGATGTTTTCTACTCCACTTAAAATGATGGCTGGATCTTGCACCATCACCAGAGGTTGTACTTTGGTATAAAGCGAAGCAAAGTTGAAATCCTTCACCACACCAATGATTTCATGATCTAAAAAATTCTTGCCGGGTATCTTTTTCCCTATGGCATCACGCCATCCATATTCTTTTAAGAACGCTTCATTAACAATTACTCCTCGCCTTCCATCCGATAGAATCTCCTGCGAAAAATTCCTGCCTTGCGCCAATTCCATTTTCAGTGTTGGAATGTAATCATCATCGATGCTGTTTAAAGTAAAGTTATGATACACGTCTTTATCGTCCGTGAAGCCCACACTCGTCCAGTTACCATTGCCAAAGTCATGTGAAGAGGCGCATGCACTATTGATATCCGGAATTTTGCTGAACTCCGTTTTAAAGAGTTCCGCTTTTTCAAATCCCAACTTCACTCTTTCGGGCAGCCGGCCTCCACGAGGAACATTCAACCTGATTACAGCCAATTGTTCTTTATTAAAACCAAGATTTTTGTTCTGCAAAAAATCAAGTTGCTGGCTCATGATGAGCGTGCTGGAAACCAGAAAAATAGAAAGCACCAACTGCACACCTACCAACCATTTGCGCATCTGTTGTTTGCTGCTGCCCGCTTGTAAGCCACCCTTTAGAATAGAAATCGGCTTGAACGCAGAGAGAACAAAGGCGGGATAGCTACCTGCAATAAGACCAATAACGATTAACAAACTCATCATGATAAAAAGCAAAAATCCATTCAAAGGAAAAATCAATTGCTTTCCTGACAATTCATTAAACGTTGACAGACTCAACCTCGCAGCCAAGATACCCATCACTAACGCAGCCAGTGTAACAATGACAGCTTCACCGATGAATTGTATGATCAACTGCCCGCGTTGCGCTCCTACTACTTTGCGAATGCCTACTTCTTTTCCACGTTTTATCGAACGACCTACTGATAAGGTAACAAAGTTGATGCAGGCAACAATTAAAATAAGGGAAGCAATGGCAGCGAGTATCAAACTGTAACGTTGATTACTTACCGGGGCAATACCCACCGGATAATCTGTATTCAAATGAATATCGGTGATCGGCTGAAGACCAGGTGCATATTTACTTTGCTTGAATTCCTCTTCTCCCAAAATCGTCCTGAACACAGAAGGAAACTTAGCTTCGATTTGTTTCGGGTCAGTACCCTGCTGCAATAACACGTACGTTTCCGGACTGATATTAAACCACGCGGAGGTAATGGTACGTTCATCAAACACCTTATTCAAATTCAAATCAGAAATCAAAATATCATATTGAATGCTGGAATTGGTAGGCACATTTTCAGTAACTGCTTTCACCGAGAAGTCTTCAAAGTTTTCACCCAGTTGCATGGATATAACTTTGTCGATGGGATTGGCTTCGCCAAAATATTTTTTGGCTATGCGTTCTGTAATCACCACACTACTTTGCATACGCAATGCATTTCGATCTCCGGTGATTATCTCAAAGTCGAACACATCGAAAAAATCCTGACCACCAATAATTACTTGTTCATTGAACTGAACATCGCCCACTTTTATCTGGGAGCCCACCGGATTTATGCGCACATGTTTTTCCACTTCCGGAAAATTTTCTTTTAAAGCCGGGCCCATGGGAAGTGGTGTGAGGGTAGCAAAAAATTGTTGTTTCTCACCCCAATCTTCGCGTGCGTATACACGATAAATTCGATCCGCCTTGCTATGAAATCGATCGAAGGTCCACTCGTCATGCACAAACAGGACGATCAAAATACAACAAGCAACACCCAAGCCCAGGCCCAGTATGTTGATCAATGAATGCACCTTGCTTCTCCATAGAGAGCGAAGGGCGGTTTTGAGGTAGTTTTTAAGCATAGATGTAAGACGTAAGATATCAGTAGCAAGACACAAGACTGAAGACGTACTATTAAAGATATTAAAAGTCGTTGTCTTTTGTCCTGCTCATAGATGAAAGAAATCCGTAAAAAGTTTTAGGGCGATTTACTATACAGTAGTGTTTTCGTACTTTTCTACATGTAAAATGTGCAACAGGCGATGAATGATAGGGGCTAAGAAGACTGCCGTAATACTTAAAAAAGCAACCCCGCTGTACAAAGCATAAAATGAGGAGAACAACTTTGCCTTTTCAGTTGCCATTTTTGCCACAGGGCCCATGCCGGTTAAAATCATGTAAGACATATAAAAACTATCGAGCCAATTGATCTGACCAAAATAATAATAGCCGGTAGTGCCTATTCCCAGCGAGGCCGGAACCAAGATAAAGAACCAACGCGTATCGACCCACTCGAATAAGGAAATTCGGTAATGGGATTACTTCCTGCCTGCGATGTTCTAATTTCAATTTATTATTTTCTTTCGTCAATTTCTTTATTAATTAATTGTTTTAGCGTAATGACGCCAGACAAGATGCAGCAAATGAGGACGAAAGAAATTCAGATATTCATTCAGTAAGGCCTGATAAAACAAAAAACGGGGGTAATTCAATTGCTTGATTTACCCCCGTCTTGCTGACTAACAACCGTAGTTGCCACTCAACCCTAATACAACTTTTCTAAACTAAGACCTGCTTCAATCGTATTGCAACTTTTGCTCTCAGTCTCGAACACACGCCCGGTTTTCCTAAAGGACCCTTCTCGTGCACACGATTCCTTCGCTGCAGATTTTTTATTATCATTTTCCGTAGAAAATAACTATTTGTTTTCCGCAGCTATCTAATCAGTTTTTCAATATTTGAATTAGTGATATGAAGGTATGTTTCAAGAATTGAAATACAAAATTTTCAATAATAAAGAAACGCACAACTTTTCCACCAAGTTATGCACAATGGCTAATCATTAACCTATCAATTATTTCACAAGTTTGATGGATGCTGAGTTGATGCAAAATCTTAAGCCCGTTGGTGGCGGACCATCGGGAAAGACATGACCCAAATGCCCATCGCACACGCTGCATTCCACTTCAACACGTACCATTCCGTAGCCGCTGTCTTTCGTGTATTTAATTACATTGGGCTCTACGGAATTTGTAAAGCTTGGCCAGCCGGTGCCCGATTCAAATTTTGTTCGCGAATCAAAGAGTACCGTTCCGCAACAGCGGCATGCATACAGCCCCGGCTCATGGGCTTCACAATATTCGCCTGAGAAGGCACTCTCGGTACCCTTCTTTCGGGTCACATAATATTCTTCTTCCGTAAGGAGCTTTTTCCACTCCTCATCACTTTTCTCAACTCTGCGCGGTGGTGTGAGATTACTATTTTTAGCGTACTGTAAAACGTCAAGCCATTTCATTTAAAAAGTGGTTTAAATATGAAAGTTACCCATATATAAACCACTTTCCTGTCAATTAGTTCTGACTTTCCTGGCGGCTCCTGCTTTCACGTTTTCCAAATCCTCCAAACTTAAGGGTAATATTATACGTCCAGTCGCTCAAACTATCATCCGTTAATCCCAGGCCATCGCTGCCATAGGTTTTGCGATAAGAAACACCGGGGCTCAGTCGCATCCAGCGAAAGAGATTCATCTCCACCTGGGCACCAGGTTCCAGCACATAAAACCAGTTTTCATCATGAACGAAACCCGATTGATGATAATCATAGTTGTACCAGTCATTACGGTTATACTGCGCAGAGAATCCAACCCCGCTAAACATGCTTAACACAAGATGAAATGGCCGGTTTGAATTAAACACCCTTTCCACCACCATTCCCCCCTGGCTATATTGGTAGGTCATAGGATTTACCGGGTCAACGCTATATTCGACAGGCACCCTGAGATCATTGGTTGAGCCTGCAAAAGACAAGCCTACCATCCATCTGCGATTGATAAATACACCGCCATATACTTCAGCGATGTTAGCAAATTCTCCCCCGATGTACGTGAACTTATTGGAGAGCGCTCCATAGCCACCGGTAGCCCTTCCTTGGCCAAAAATGGACTGGACCTCCTGAGCAAAGGAAGTGAATGAAATAAAGGCGATAAACAAACTTGTAAGTAAAACACGGGTTTTCATAATAGATAATTTTATATCCGTAGGACAATTATGCCTCATCAAACCCCTATTCCCCAAAAACTTTTTTTTAGAATATTTTTTACTCGTGGCGAATGGCCTCCACCGGATCCAATCGTGATGCACGGATGGCCGGATAGGTGCCGAAAACGACTCCGACCAAAATGGAAATTATGGTAATCACAAAAAATGTATTCCAGGTATAAGCCGCCTGAAAAGGAATTTCAGTAATCGCTTTCACAACGGGGATAATCATCATAGTGCCCAGCACACCCACCACTAAACCCAACAAACTCCCGAACGCAGACACGGTAATTGATTCCGTCAGGAACAACAAAATAATATCGCGCCTATTCGCACCAGTGGCCTTGCGAATGCCGATCTCAGCGGTTCGTTCGGTAACGGATATCAGCAATACATTCATCACGCCAATGCCGCCAACCACTACGGAAATACCTACAATCAAACCCATGATCACCCTGAACAATAGAAAACCTTTTGTAGCCTGTTGTATCCGGAAATCGTTGGTTACGATACGGAAATCAGATTTTGCATTGACATAGTTATCCTTCAACCACGTTGACATCTCTTCTTTCAATGCAGCAATATCCTCTGTTTTTTTAGCATCGAAAAACACATCCGGTGGAGAAGCCTGTAGCTCTTGCTCCGACAAAAGACTGATAGGGTAATATAATTGCGGTGTCTCTTTTCCCTCTGGAAGAATGGCAACGATCGTCAATTTTTTATTTCTGAAAACAACCTCTTTTCCTATCGCTTCTTCATCTGTCTTTAATTGCGATGCTTTGATAAATGCTTTATTAACCACGGCATACGGTTTCATTTCCTTTATGTGCGCCTCCGTAAACAAATCACCGGAAGGAACTTTAACACCCGGTTCAAGTGCAGAAGCGGTTGCGATCATGTTCACTCCTACTTTTACGTCCGAAGATGAAAGCACGGCTTCACCGGAGGTTGATGAGCGTATGTAGGAGGTTACCGGCTTGCTAAGCGAAGCAGTCAGTTTTTGAAATTGGTTGTAGTCAATAACCGAAACGGTATCTTTTCTTAAACGCACCTCATTGACACGTTTATACGCTTCGCTCTGAATGATAATACCATTTAATGAAGTAGTGGTGGATATCTGCTCGCGGGCAAATTTTTCCATCCCGTCAATTAAGGAGAGGATTGAAACGAGTGCCGCCACACCGATCACGATGCCCAATACCGAAAGGAATGTATGAAACAGATTAGACCTAATGTTGGTAAATGCCAACGCAAAGGAATTGAGGATCTTTCGTACCATAAGTCGGAATAACAAAGCTAAGACTTGGCCATTGCCTTTTTGTTACAACCAAGAAAAAAAGGCTCACCAATTTTTAAGCTTAGTCCAGCCGAGTAAGATAATCCGATAAGTAGTTCACCAAAGGTTTTTGCTGCAGGTGATCTGATTGTGTAAGGAACTCCACATAGTAGGTAAGCGCCTTCCGCTGAAGTTTGGTCTGCAGCACGTTTAGTTTAGTAAGGCCGGCTTCAAATTGCAAAGCGATCAGCGGATCGCCCCCTTTTAGCAAGGTCAGATCCTTTTGCATGCTGCTGTTTTTCAACTCATTAATTTTTCGTTGCAGGTCGCGATAGCGATGTATGGATTCTTTTAACTTCAGATAAGAAATATCCTGAGACGCCTGATCTTCTATTCTTGCTGCATTCAATTCAAACTCTGACTCAATCTCGTCCAGTTTTCTACGGGCCATATCGCCCTTGTTTGGATTCGTGATCGGTATGGTAACGCCCAATGAAATATCGAATGGGGTGCGGTCCTGATTTACCCTTCTGCGATCATAGGAGGTTTGAAGAAATCCCATGTTAATATTTGATTTCTCTAAATTATATTGACTGCGTGCCACATTTACTTTTTGCTGACGGTAGGCCACCTCCAACGGAGTGATCGTTTGGGTTTTCAGACTATCCGCCACGCGCTCCATTCGATCTATTGAGATCAGTGGTTGCGTCTCCCATGAAATACTTTTGCCTGACGCCTGAGGGTCCAGTTGGCTCACCGCTGACTTCTGACTTTGCCAGTCGAAATCAGTTTCTTCCTTTTCCACTGTTTTATCCAGTTGCTCTACCTTCAGTTTCACATATTCATCTGCATCAAAAAAACTGCTAACACTTTGGCGTTCCAAAATAGCGAGTTGTTTTTCTACCAATTTTTCATTTTCCTCCGCGAGCGATTTCAACTCATAGTAATAAAAGTATAGGATCACCAGGTTGTAACGGTCCACGAGCGAAGTTTTTAATGCCCTCTCCTTTTCGAAAGAAAGCGAACTCTTGTATTCCTCAAAATATTTATTGTTGCTACGCATCTCCCATGGATTGGCCGGGTTAAACCGCAACGCATACTCTTGTTGTGTATTCATGAGTTCCCGATTTTGTGTGCGGAACTCCAGCTTTTGCAACGGGGACAACCGATAGGGATTGCTTTGGAGATAATTTATTTGGGCGTCCGCTGATTTTACTTCAGGAGCCTCTACGGCCGAGCGTATGAACTCCGCCATGGTAAACTGTGAATAGGAATGATGAGAGACGAAGATCAACAACAGATATAAAAACAAATGCTTCATCGTTAGCGGATTAATACGCGCTCGCCATTGGCAAAACCATTCTGTGCGGATATTTCAACAAAAAACTCCCTGCCAAAACCGGTAACTGCTGTGGACTTCTGCAAGATTTCCGGCAACGGCACCACAGAACCATAGCCGATTACTTTTCCTGAGGCGGTCAATCGCTGATTCTCATAGGATCTAACAACCACTTCCGCACCAATGGGCAATGCCTTTTTCTTTCCAACCAGATAACCCACCACGGTGGTAGGATGAACCGGGTTAACTGAGAGCAACTCGCTATACGCGTCCACTTGCTCACCGGGTTTTACAAAGATGCTCTCTACAACACCTTCCACTATCGCCACCTTGCGTAAATTATTTTTCTCTGCCAAATGCATCTCACGCTCTTGTTCAAGCAACCGCACCTGGTTGTCCAGCAGACGCTCTTCGGTGTTAGTCTCCTGCAAAATGTCAGCAATTTTTATTTTGATGGCCTCCTCGTATCGCCCTCGTTGCAACTTTAGGGCATCAATCTTTTGTTTGAGAGGATTGTTATCATTCAATTCCTGCTCTGAGAATTCGTTACTCAATTTCTTATTCAATGCCAGTTCAGATTCTGTCTGGATAATCGCCACATTAAGTTTCTCAATTTCAATTCCCTGGTCTGCTTTTATATAGGCAATCTCGGAGTTAGCTAATTTAGATTTCTCAGCTCGCTCTGCCTGTAGTGTAGCGATGCGGTTCTCCAGTCTGTCCAGGTCGAGCGCAAGGTTGAAACTGGTGAGTTCAATCAACACATCCCCTACTTTTACCTGCTGACCCGGCACTACGGCTACTGTCTTTACCAGAGCCGACCGATCGGCATTGATCTTATACCCTTTTGAATAGGTTACACCCACTGAAGCAGTACCCGTTCCACGAAAGTACTTCGCGTTGACGGCAAGCATCCCGATGAAGAAGATGAAAATAAAAGCAAAAAACCAGTTGAATCTCATAATCCTAAAAATTGGTCACCTCATTAACACCCACACGAAGTTGTTGTATCCCTTCAATTTTACTCAATGAATCAATCAGGTCATTTGCGGTTACCTCCTTTCGAAGGCAAACACTAAAGTGAAAGCGCGTTGTATTTTCTTTGTTAGTCTGGGCATTTACCTGCCGGTAGTCCTGACAATTTTCTTTGATGATTTGAAGGGCCTGATCAAAATTATTCTTATTGATAAGCGTAAAGAAAAGATGCTGTTGATGGATATAGGATTTAAAGGGTGAGTAGTGAAGCAAAAAAGCTACCGCGCAAAAGAGAACGGTGCCGGCAAAAGAGATCGTGTAACCAAACACCCCAATGGCCAAACCGGTGCTAAGGGCAGCAAATAAGAAGAGCACATCACGAGGATCATCAATACGCGTGCGAAACCGGATGATGGCCATGGCTCCGAAAACACCCAACCCACGCGCCAGGCTATCACCAATCGCCATCATCACCATGGCCGTAACCACAGCTCCCAATATCAACGCCTGAAAAAAATTCTTTGGATAATAATCTCCTGTAAACGTAAGCTTGTGTGTAATGGCGATGATAGAAGCCAGCAAAAACGCCCACAGAAAAGAGTAGGTAACATTGATTAGTTGCGGATACTCATAGACCGGACCGTCAGAAAAAAGTTCAAACATGATTTTAAGGCGTTCCCCTGGTTAGATTATTAATCTTGAAATTTAACGGAAGGGATTTGATTTTTAAAGCCATTGATCAAATTAACCCCGTTGATTTCTACTTCAGATAATCTGCTGCGGCTGCATTTTGGGTATTCACGTGCTGTTTCAATGTCTCCAGTGCCGAGGTAAAGGCCGCTGTGTTAGTCAGGTGTGTGTACTTCACTTGTTCCACAGCCTCGGGACCTATCACATAAGGAGAAATCAGAGCGTGATATTTTGTGAATAGCTCATTCATTTTGGCCGAAGTAAACACCTGCTCTGTAAATTCCTTCATGTACACTTTGTATTTGACATTATACACCGGATCATCCATCATGTAGCGAATGAGCGGCCAATTCGATCCCGTAGAAGACAGCGAAATGGTATAGGTTGATGTATTGTTCATTTCACGATTCATCATCGATTCGTTGTTGTCCCACGGAATCCACATCAACCCTTTTCCGGGAGCGTTGTATAAATAGTAATTATGTGCCATGCGACCGTAGGTGTCCCAATTCAACATGGTGGTGTTCACAGCCAGCCATTTCATATAATGATCAGCATTAAATGTTTTTTCAAGATTGGTTCTCCATTGTGCCGGATCAGAGGTGCGTAAATCGCTGTTCAATGCGGTAATGGTTGATTGCACATCGATGTAATTACTTTCGGTATCGTTGTTCTTCTTTTCAAACTGCGTTGCTAAAAAAGATTGAAAGGTTGACTCCGGTTTGTAGATGTTACCGCTGTTTTCGCCAAATTGTTTGTCAACCATGGTATCATCCACTACTTCTACCATCGTATATACACCGCAATATTTCAAACCACTTCCAAAGTTGATATACACTTTATAAAAAGCAGTTTGTGAACAAGGTATTGCCGCTGCGCGAAAAATATCGGAACCTACCTTTTCACGGATGAGTGAATTATCATTTGCACCGGGTGACATGGACAATTCTTTGAATCCATAAAACCGTTGATTATTGATCTGAGGATATTCATCTTCATAGCGATCCATATTCAGCCGAAACGGAAGTTTGTAAATACCACTTCTCCAACTATTACGCAAAGTGGAATTACCTTTTAGGCGAAACCCCACTTTGTACCATTCTTTTCCGTTGAACTTCATCGCCACGCTCACATAGTCAGGCTCGGCATCCGGAAAAGAACCACCACCCGGCTGCTGTCCGCCAGCACCAAAAGCAGAACCATAAAGAGATGTCATATTCGATTGGATGCTTGTCCAGTCATCACTGGTCATGGTGATCTCCAAACTGTTTACTTTGTACTCGGGAAACACCATCTCATAATCAGGGTCTGTCTTATTTCCATGAGATGCATCCGCCCAGTCGGGAATAGAAAGTGTAGGGTTCGTATTGGTGGATGGATCGGGTTCTTCTTCTACCCCTGTGCTGCAACCAACGAATACCACGCAAAATATCAGGATAACTAGTTTTCTCATTATTTATATTTTAACCTGTGGAGGTTTAGACGATATATCGGTTACGATCCTTCGGTGGTTTCTCTGATTTTATAGTTACCTTTTAATTTGAAATGGCTTACATCATTTCAGAAGAAATCTACACGTCTCCCGGAATTTTATTCAGACTGGCAGTAAGTAACCATGAACATTTCCTGCATTAAACGAACAGATGTATTAAATTTATGCCGGCTCCACAAAATTAATGAACTTAATCAGGGCATGACTCCGAATTAACATTAATTAACACAACCGATAGATCGTTTAAGAGATATTTGCAGCATCCTTAGAAATGAAAAAAGTTAACACGATTCTATTATACGTTGCCTGTGTGGGGTTATGTTTGCTTTTTTCCTATACGGCTGAAGCAACGCACGTGAGAGCTGCCGATATCAGAGTAGAACCCGATTGCAGCCGGCCAAACACCTTTACCATTACGGTGGTTGCTTATTTAAACACATTATCCAACACCCGGTTTGGAACGAGTAGCGAAGTTTTTTTTGGAGATGGTACCTCCGTGCGCATTCCAGTAACCACGGCTACCCTCAGAACTGATCTGGGCACCAACATTGCCATAGCAACATTTACAACCTCTCACACATACCAGCAAAATGGAACCTATACCATTGCATATGTTGAGCGGGATCGCAGCAGTGGAATCCTCAACATTGCCAACTCTGATGATGTTCCCTATGTCACGTTTGTGCAGATTACCCTCGATTCAAAAAATGATTGCAATACGGTGCCCATTCTTTCGGTGCCTCCTTTGGACAGAGCCTGTTTTAAATCCACCTTCTTCCACACTTCGGGTGCTTATGATATTGATGGCGATAGCCTTTCGTATGAACTCTCGATACCCGCCAACAGCCCTAACACATTCGCCAACTATACACCTCCCAACAATCCCAGATTCTACACCAACTTTAATCA
Source organism: uncultured Ohtaekwangia sp. (assembly GCA_964540915.1). Lineage (GTDB taxonomy): Bacteria > Bacteroidota > Bacteroidia > Cytophagales > Cyclobacteriaceae > ELB16-189. The sequence continues at coordinate 19,492 of CAZIOY010000023.1, read as the reverse complement.
GGGCAATGAAGCGGGAAATGGTGCACCCACCTTTTCTATCGACCCTGTAACCGGACTTCTTACCTGGGATGCACCGGGTGCTATCGGAGAATACAACATAGCTTTTAAGATTATCGAATGGCGCAAAGACTCCACCACCAATGTGTACAGAAAACTGAGTACTACTACGCGCGACATGCAAATAGTGGTGGAAGAATGTGCCAATATCCGTCCTGAATTAATCATTCCTGTTGACATCTGTGTGGAAGCCGGAACATTGATTGAAGAACTGATCAAAGGAAAAGACGCTGACAAGGACAATGTTAAGATCGAAGTGTTTTCTGAAATCATTGACTTTGATGCCGGCAAAATGCCCGCCACCTACCTCCCATATCCACCGGATTTTATCTCCTCCGATCCGGCTGCAGAATTGCGCATACGATGGCAAACCAATTGCATGCATGTGCGACAGCAGCCCTACCAGGTGGTGTTTAAAATCACTGACAATCCAGCGCGCGGACCCAAACTTGTGAACTTCAAAATCTGGAATATCAAAGTAGTGGCACCAGCACCGAAATGGAATACACTGCAATTGAACCTGGTAAAACGTTATGGCGAATTGGAATGGGAAAGTTATGCGTGTGCCAATGCCAGTAAAATACAAATCTATCGCAAGGTGGATTCTTATCCCTATTCACCCGGCCTATGTAATCCCGGGCTACCAAAGTTCCTGGGTTATAATCTGATCGCAGAAGTTCCAACCACACAAACCACTTACACCGATACCAACAATGGAAAAGGATTAGTTGTAGGTGCCAAATATTGTTATCGCATCATCGCCTATTTTAATTCACCGGCCAGCACACCCAGCATGGTGTCCACTGAGTTGTGCGTGGGCCCTATTGAAGCCGATGCGCCTGTGATTACTCACGTGAGCATAGAGAAAACCGATTCGGTTGAAGGTAAGATACGCGTGAGTTGGCGAAGTCCGTTCACTATAAACACTACTCAGTTTCCCAAACCGTATGAATATGAAGTATATCGCGCTTCCGGATTTATTGGCGACACCAGTATTCTGAAAGTTGGCCGTGTGTTGGATACTACCTTTCTGGATTCCGGAATCAACACCGATCAGAACGTTTTCAATTACCGGGTAGTGCTCTATGCCAAACCCGACAATGCCACGCAGACAATCGCTGTAGATACCTCTTCCATCGCTTCTTCCGTGCGACTTTCCTTTATTGCCGGTGTTAAAAAGATTGAACTCGACTGGCGCGATAGTGTACCCTGGTCGAATGTAGCGCAAAGCAGACCCTATCACCTTATCTATCGATCGATAGAAAGTCCGCTTGAAAAAGACATGGTGTTGATTGACAGTGTAGCGGTAAGCGAAGAGGGTTTTACGTATGTAGATGTGGGTAAGTATAAGAACGAGGCACTGCAGGATGATAAACGATATTCGTATAGAATTTTGACACGCGGCACGTATGGCAACCCGAAGATTGCGCTACAGGAAAATTATTCGCAAGTGATTACTACCTATCCCTCCAGTAAGCTTCTGCCCTGCCAGCCAACCGTAGAAATAAAAACAGTGAACTGCGATGAGTTTTTAAATGCGAACACTTGCTATCAAAGCGAATACAGCAACAGCATTTTCTGGAACCTGGATGACCTATCAGGATGCAGAAAAGATATTGTTACTTACAAAATATATGCAGCCTCAGAGGATGAAGAATTCGCTCTCATTAAACAGATAGCCAGCAAAGAGACTTTCTTTACGGAAGGAGGCCTGCCTTCTTTTGCGCGATGCTATCGTATCTCTGCCATTGATGGGTTAGGTCAAGAAGGACCTCTTAGCGACTCGGTATGTAACGACAATTGTCCGTATTATGATTTGCCCAATGTGTTTACACCCAATGATGACGGATACAATGATGCCTTCAGTGCCAACTTTGATGTGAAAGATTTACAAAACGGCACGTCTACTTCAGGCGTTTCCATTCGCTGTCCGCGATTTGTAGAGAGTATCGATTTCAAAGTCTATAACCGGTGGGGTAAACAAGTATATTCCTATACTTCGGATGATGAAAATTTTATCAGCATAGAATGGGATGGTCACGACACCAACGGCCATGAATTAAGTGGTGGAGTTTATTTCTATACGACAGAAGTAACCTTTAATGTGCTGCGCCCGGAAAGCAAGAAGAGGCAATTGCAGGGGTGGGTGCATTTGGTGAGGTGATTTTTTAATCATCCACCACAAATGGTAAACACGCTGTTGGCAGTTGACGCTTTACAGTCGTTTTAGTTGTCGTGCTGAATGATGTGCACCAACAACTCCAACAGAGTCTGAATTTATTTTATAAATGATTTGACGATTGCACTCTATTAATTCTCTTAAGGTGTCATCATAAAATTCAGCTTCGTAGCCTGCCTTCCTGTCACTCGCTAATTTAGGCCAATCGTTCTTAGCAGAAGTGCGGTGGGGCATTTTTTTTGTCTACTTCGTCCACCTGCACTGCACTGAGCACGCTCTTAGACTGGCCTGGGGTGCCTTTCATCGATGTAGAGATTATACTTCATAGCTTCAATCTCTTCTCCCCAGTCAACAACACCTGCATCAAGCCCTTCTTCTGCTCTTTCAGTTTTTCCAGTTTGGTTTTTAGAATTTGTATTTCGGTATCGGCACATTGAAGAACTAGGGCGATGGCGGTTTGTTCTTCTGTTGTAGGAGGGATAAGAACTCTTCTTCTTTTGAAAGTATCAAAGTCGAAAATTAACTTTTCAATATGCACGCCATTTGATGCAAGAAATGCATAATGACTTAAGAGGGGTATTTTACTAAACCAATCCCAAAATTCAATTAATAATTTATTGTTATCCTTTACGATTAGGGAATCATATTCGTCAGAAACTTTTCTATCGTGAAACTCTAAGGCAACAACGCCCCATGCTCCATGAGATACCTGACGTTTAGAAATAAGGAAATCTTTATGACTAATGCTTTTGATTTTTTTTACTTCTATTTGACTACCCAAATAGTCACCACGCTCAAATAGACCTCCGTATCTTCTACGAAGGCTGACTAACTTATACAAACTCTCATCGTTCCATTCAACATATCGGAATACTTTTTCGAATAATTCTTCAATACGATATTCCTTCCAATCTTTATCAAACCCCTTCAACCTTTTCTTGCCAGTTAATAGATTTTGCATCAACCATTTTTTATACAATTCTTTTTTTGCGATGAGTGCCTGTGTTTTGGCAATAGCATTATCCCAGGTGGAGAGCAGTTGGGCAATAGCGGTTTGTTCGGGGAAAGGCGGAAGTAATATTTCTAATTTTCTGACATCTGAAGAATTTATAGCCGGGTAATTCGATCCAACTAATAATTGATAAAACTGTTTTGAAATTGCAGAACTAAAAAGATAGTGATACAAAAATTCATTGCTGCATTTATTTGTAGTTATAACAGCAAATCCAGTCGATGCAATTAAATCTTTCACATCGTTTTTTATCAAGGAAAATCCTTGAAGATTTGGGCGAACTGTTGACATTAATACATCACCCTTCTTTACAATCCTTCTTGCTCTTGAAGGTGCAGTGGAAAAAACTTGCCTCGTTGCCTCAATCCTAAAATCATCATCAACATCAGATAATGAGATATAGTCAAACACATAATCTTTTGGGGTGTTCCCGTTCAGGCTTTCTTTATCAATATCAGCAATATCTTCAAAATGCTTAACCTCCCAGTCACTTGGAATTTCCCATTTGTCTGAATCACGGATTTTCGCGGTTTGCTCAGATGGCACGGATTTTTTTCTGTGGAATCTTTTAATCCGCCTAATCTGTGATTCTGATTTTTTATATTTCTCATCGCCTATTTTTTTATAAGTAGCTTCTAACCATTTTTTTTGGTGTAAGCCGAAAGCTGTTTAACCTGAGTGCCAAAAGTGCTTTTGTTACTGTTCATCTTTCTTCTTTTTTGGCTTGGGTAACTTCTTTGTTTCTTTTTCAAGATGGTTTATAAAATGTTTTTCAGCTTCACTCATATCATGCTGGGTTACTGTTTTGAATTTTTCGTATTCGGTGTGTGCTTTCTTCAACGCTTGCTGATGGCTTATGGTGCCGGCATGGTTAAGTATGTCATTGCCCGTCATGCGCACGAAATCATCAAGGCGTGCAATCCAGTCTTTCATGTACATGGGCTTTCTGTTCAGCGCTTGCAACTCGGCCAATTCAAGGTAAGCTGTCACCATCCGGTTCAGTACTTGAAGTTCGTCTTCGTTGAGGTAGTTCTTAGCTACTTCAACTTCCTGGCGTGTTGGCTTTACACCTTTAAAGTTGGTTAAGCCAAGGTTGGGCTTAGTGGCATCTATGCGTTTAAAAATGATCTCTGCCGCAGTATTACCATGGGCAGCCCAATGCATTTTATTTTGCACCGTTTGAAAAAAACTTTCAGACATTTCATGTTTAGGGTCATAATCGATACTGGTAGCGTATATATCAAGTACTTTGCGCCAAAATACTTTTTCGCTGCTGCGTATGTCACGGATGCGGGCGAGCAGCTCTTCAAAGTAGTTTCCACCGCCAGCCTGCTTCAGCAACTCATCGTTCATCGTAAAGCCTTTGATCAGGTACTCTCTCAGCCTGGCCGTTGCCCATTGTCGGAATTTTGTGCCCTGATGGCTTTTGACACGGTAGCCGAGCGAAATGATAACATCAAGATTATAGAAATTGGTGTCATACGATTTTCCGTCAGAAGCAGTTGTTCGGAATTTCCGAACAACTGAATTTTCAGCGAGTTCCCCTTCATCAAAAATATTGCTAATGTGTTCACTAACAGTAGCTTTCGACTTTTGAAACAATTCTCCCATTTGTGCTTGCGTGAGCCAAACGGTTTCATCTTCCAGACGGGTTTCTATTTTAGTTTGCCCGTCTTCTGCTTGATATATAATAATGTTACTTTCTGCCATAAGCCTTCAAAGTTGTGTTTTGATAGTTGTGTGCAAGGCACAGACTAAATATTTAGATGGCGTGTACCCCAAATGTTCCTTGTGCATAACGTATCCAAGTTGGTTCGCGGTCAACTCCGTTTTTCCAATCTTGAAATCGGGTACATTAAAATGGTGATGACCATAAATCCAATATGCAGCATTGCTTGTTTCAATAAAGTCAAATAACTCTGTAGCAAAGGCACTGTTTATTTCACTTTGCCTGTATTGTTCCGGGTAGTGCATCAGCGTAGGCACGTGGTGCGTTACTACAATGCGTTGCTTCTCGGTTGGTTTTGCTAATACGGTTTTTAAAAACTCAAAATCGGTTTGGTGCAAGGCGTTAAAATCTGAGGCGGTTAGTTTTTTACCAGATTTTTTAATCAGATTAAAATCGTTTACACGTTGTTGTACGGCCCATTCATAGTGCGGTGGTACGTGGCTCCACAAGGTACTGAACACCAGCTCCACATTTTTGTAATCAATCGTTTGGTTGTTGAGTAGGAAAACATTCGGTCTTATCTTTTCATTCAGCGGTGTTTTTACATCTGCCAGATCGTACTGGTAATATTCGTGGTTGCCCGGTATCCAATAGGTGGCTTCAAAGTTATCAGAGCAATAATTAAAAAAATCATCATGCTCGTCCATTGTTTTAAACAACACAATATCACCCGCCAGCACTAGTATTTCACCTGCCGGTTTTAACGGGAAGCGGTTCAGGTAATTTTTATTTTCCTGAAACTCTAAATGAAGGTCGGAGCAGTATTGGATTTGCATTTTACGATCCTGCTAGTTCCTTTAAATATTTCTTCATCTCGTTCTGCACAACAACTAATTCTTTTTCGTTAGCCCTCGAAATTAATCTCCGTCACAAGGATGGGGAAAATTTCCACCAACCTGTTTGTATAAAACACTAGCACCCTATAAACTCCTACTTACATCCACAAGATAAATACTTTGCGCTAATCCCAAATCACTTCTTCGTTCTCTAGTTTCCGGTTCAGATTAAAGAGACAATGCTACCAATTCTCCAGGATGACCAACAGCGCCTATCGCTATAACGATGTACTGTTTACCATTGATCGAATAGGTCATCGGTAAACCACATTGATTGGCTGGCAATTCAATTGCCGCAATGATTTTTCCGGTTGCTTTATCGTAGGCTCTGAACTTATTACCGCCACCGCCATCAGCCGCATATAAACCTGATCCTTCACCGGCAAACAAAAGTGTTTTAGTCACTAGCATGCCCACCCGGTCGGGTAATCCTGTTCTAGGAATGTCAATGCCTTTTAAAGCCGGAATATCTTTTACCCAATCGGGTGTATCGGCATTGGGCACCATCCATGTATGATCGCCCGTATTCAGATCAATCGCAGTGATTCTTCCATAGGGCGGTTTCACCAAAGGCAACCCATAAGGACCAATTCGCGAGCTACCCATATAGGCTACATAATCCATATCCGACAAATGAGGAGCCGCTTCCAGGCTCATCGGTCTTAATACCGTACTGGAAGAAACATAAAGAATTCCAGTTTCCGGATCGAGCACACCGCCCTGCCAGTTGGCACCACCCACGGCATCGGGAATCATCAACGTGCCCAGCGTATTGGGCGGACTATATACACTGACCGGAGTATAGAGCGGCCCCTTCTTATATTGACTTACAATTTTCAGTGCCTCCTTTTTTATTTCAGGAGTAAAGTCCACCAGTATATCATCCGAATAACCCTGGCGATCAAACGCTGCCGGCCTGATTGGAAAAGGTTGTGTAGGCGATGTCCACTCTCCTTTCACATTGCTTTGAGGAACTGATCGTTCTTCAATGGGCCACACGGGTTTTCCGGTAACCCGATCAAACACAAATGCAAAGGCTTGTTTGGTAACTTGAACAACTGCCTTTATCGCTTTGCCATCTACCGTGATGTCTGCCAAAATCGGAGGAGCCGGTATATCATAATCCCAGATATCGTGATGAATCAATTGGTAGTGCCAGACTTTTTTTCCTGTCTTTACATCGAGGCAAACCAAACTTTGAGAAAATAAATTATTTCCCGGTCGATGGCCACCATAAAAATCTCCGGTAGCTGCTTCCAACGGAAGATACACATAACCCAACTGTGGGTCGGCTGTGAGCGGTGCCCATGCGCCCGCATTGCCTGTGTACTTCCAACTTTCTTTTTCCCAGGTTTCATTACCTTCTTCCCCTGGCTGTGGTATCGTGTGAAAAATCCACAGTTGCTTGCCGGTTCTCACATCGTACCCCATGATGTCGCCCCTCACCTGATTTTTGGAAACCGGTGCGAGGCCCACCGGAAAACTTGCTCCCATGATGATGACATCATTTACAATAATCGGAGGCGAAGTAGAGCCGATCGTTGCCGTAAGCGGATCAACGTGTGTACCTAATCCTTTTTTTAAATCCACTACGCCATGATCGCCAAAGTCGGGAATTAATTTTCCTGATTCAGCATCTAAAGCAATTAACTGAAACCCAGGTGTAATGTAGATGACCCGATCTTTTCCTTTCGGAGATGACCAATAGGCTACTCCCCTTCCTGAGTTCTGACGAGGCACGTTGGCCTTTCGTTCTTTTTCATCGAATCGAAACGTCCATAATGTTTCACCACTCTCCCCATCAATAGCAGCCACCGTTCTGCTCAACCCTGCCGTTGTATACAAAACTCCTTTCACCATCAATGGCGTAACTTTAAAATAAAACTCCGGACCAGGTCCGAAGTTGTCAGTCTTCCATCGCCAGGCAATTTTCAAATCTTTCGCATTTTCCTTATTGATCTGATCCAAAGACGAGTAATTGGAACTGGCATAATCGCCACGATGCTGCAGCCACTCGCCTTCAATGGTTTTGGGTTTGGCGCTGTACTCTTTCGGAGAAAATCGCGCGCTTACCCGTGATGAAGGAGGTGAGCCCATGATGATGTTTTCCAATTCCTCTTTACCGGAAGACAAAGCAACCTCTCCGGAAGGAAACTCATTGGCATTAAGAATGAAAGCCAACAGTGATGAATACGATGTGTCATCCAACGAGTGAGGATTGGCCTTGGGCATCGTTGATTTTGTCAATTCAAACAATTCACCCAATGATTTCTCTTTCCATTTGTCAACAAAACGCTCACCCATCAAAGCGTTGCCGCCTTCCGTTCCACGTAAATCCCTTCCATGACAAGAGACACAATTATTTGTATAGAGTACGGACCCCAATTCCACTTGCTCCCTTGTAAAGACTCCCGTGTTAGCGGCTATCGCTGCGGTGGCAACTCCTTCCTGAATTGACTTTTGATCAGGCTTTGAACAGGAATAAAAAAGTAAATCAATTACTACCAAACAGAGTACGAGCGTTCGATTTTTCATCTATTCAATGGTGGGTTATGGAAATTGAATTATATTCTTTCAACAAGGATATTACTTTTAACGCCAAACGAAATTAAGAAATACGTTGGATACCTTGATCTCCCATCGCCAATCGTATGCACATCACAGGAAGTTCGTGCCTTACTTCAGGATGCGCAATTCCACCTTTCTAAAATCAATAGGCTGACCTTCACTTTGCAAGGCAATAAACCCAGACGTTAATGCTTTGCCAGGCTGCCAAAGCGCGTTGTCATAACCATTCACAACTCCCCCACCCATGGTAGGTTTGCTGTATTGCAACACCGTGTCTCCATTGATAATATGCGTGATCAGAGAATCACCCAATACAATTAATTCGGCTCTCACCCATTCACTGGCTTCAAAGGTTTTGGAAGTTGAATTGAGACAATGATTTTCATATTGCTTTCCCTCAAAAACGATCTCCGTTCCCGGTGAACACATGTTGCCCGTGGGTCGGGGATTGCCATCACCGAGTCCGGCCAAAAATTGCATCTCTACAGAAATGGGCCAGTTCTGTTCTTTGGGCATCGTGTGCGGATCCTGTGAATGAAACATGACACCACTATTCAATAATGTATAATCAGGAGCGTCCGGATGAAGACTACCGGTAAAGCGATATTCCACCACCAGGTGAAAACGTGAATAAGGTTGATCATAATACAAGTGCCCGAACTGATCATTGAAATCATCATATTGATCATAGCGCACTTTGATCATGCCGTCTTCGACACGAAACGTATTGCCGGCATTCACGCCTACATCATGGTGGTGTATTTTTGTCGTCCAGTTGGTGAGGTCTTTTCCATTGAAGAGGGAGATCCATTCCTGCTGATCTGAAGGTCTCTTCTGATCACATCCATAGATAAAGAATAAAAGTAAGGTGCCGAAGATGAAAAACTTATTCATATATAAACTGAGTTTATTTTAAATGCCAATCACAGAAACTTCTCAATCACACTTTTCCATATCTCATACCCCTTGCGGTTCATGTGCAGATTGTCTTCGATAAAAAGATCCTTCTGTACCTCTCCGTTACTATCCAGCATGGGTGTCCATACATCGGCATATAAAACATTCTTTTTAGTGCTGGTCCAGTGTTCTAGCTGGCGATTGAACTCTTCGTACTTAGCTTTTAAATTCCACCGTGATACACTTGGCTTGGCCGAAATAAAGATGATCTTCACTTTTGAAGGAAGTTGTGATCTTAATAAGGTGAGCAACGTATCCGCATTCGCTAAAATTTCCTCCGGACTTTTGCCTGCGTTGATGTCGTTATCGCCTTCATAAATAAACACACGCGTGGGTTGATAATTTAAAACTAACCGTTTGGCATAATAAAGAAGATCGGTCATCTCGGATCCGCCAAAGCCACGATTCACAACATTGCGTTTGGGAAAATCTGCTTTCAAATCAGCCCAGAAGCGAATGCTGGAACTGCCTGTGAAAAGAATCACATTCTTTTTGTTCACCAGACTGTCACCGGCTACAAGATTATTTACTTCCTTTTCAAAGCGAAGCGGATTCTGGGCAACCAATGTGATCACCAGCAACTGAAAGAATACCAGAAATAATAGTTTACGTATACACATCGGATTTATAAATCAAAGATACTTCTCCATACAAATACTTTCCCCTACCTCCACATACGGTGGAAAGTTGGGAATCCGCTTATAGCCAGACTTCTCATACGCAGCAATCGCTTCTGGTTGGTTGATGCCGGTTTCAAGTTTCGAAACAGAAAATCCTTCTGCCCTCGCCCACTTTTCTAACTGATTCAAGATGCTCTTGCCAATGCCCTGGTTGCGATACAATGGAAGTGTGTACATTCGTTTGATCTCGATGGTCCGTTCATCAACGAGACGGAAAGCACCGCAGCCAACGGGCATGATTTGAAAGTAGGCCATCACCACCCGTGCATTCTGATCCAATAAATTGAATGGCGTAAATTCCTGATGAAGAAACGGATAGCGTACCAGAAATTCATTATCCAACTCCTCGATCAGCTTTCGAAAATCAGGGTTTGAAAAATTGGTTTTTGTGTAGACAAACATTTATCAAAATAACATTCCTAAAGCCGCAATCAAGGTCATGCCGATAATAAACCAACGATACATGGTTTCTGTCAGTTTTCTTACGAGGATAATTCCAAGATACGCTCCAAGAATAATCAACGGCAAGGTAATCAAATCAAAAAGAAAAGTATTCCAGCTGATCGTATGCCAAACAAACACGTGAAAGGGAACCTTAAACCAATTCACCACCAGAAAAAACCAAGCCGTTGTGCCGATGAATGCATTTTTAGGAAGTCGCACAGATAATAAATACACGCTCATCACCGAGCCCGCCAGGTTGCCCACCATCGAGGTAAACCCACTGGCTATGCCCGTGGCCACAGCAAATGATTTCTTTTTTGGAATATGATCGGGGGTGCCGAGTTTCTCCAACCACAGCATGATGATTACACTCACCAAAATGGTGGCGGCCATGACAATCTTAAAAATATGATCGTTGATATAGGTTCCGGTGATCGTGCCGGCCACCACCCCGACAGCTGCCCACGGAAATAAAATTTTCAAATGCTGCCAGGATGCATGACGGTGATAATACCACACACCAAACACATCGGCCATCACCAGCATCGGCAACAAAATACCACTGGATAACTGACCACCAAATACGGTTGCCAGTAAGGGAACCGCCAACATACCCGCACCATGTACTCCGGTTTTGGCCATGCCAATGAGTAGTGCCACCGACAGCACGATTGCTAATTCTGTATAAGAGAGTTGGTAGGTAAAGAGAGAAATCATTCGTTGCCGGTTACCAGTTTTCAGCCACCGGTAACTGGAGACCGGTAACTGTCAACTACTTTTTCACTTTTCAAGTTTTTTAAGTCCTGCTTCAATTTCACTTTTTGAAAGCCACTTGCCGCGCACCATTACACCTTCTACTTTTTTGGTGTTGGTAATATCGGTTAAAGGATTGCCGTTGATGAGAACCAGATCTGCGATGGCACCCGGTTTTATCGTTCCGGCATCAGCAAGATTTAAATATTTTGCCACGTTCACTGTGCCGGTGCGCAAAGCCTGATAGGGAGTAAGACCTGCATCCACCAGGTACTTCAGTTCATTGTGTGTTGAAAATCCGGGCACATTAAATACTTGTGGCGCATCGCAGCCTAACAATAGTCCCACTCCGTTTTGCTGACATTCATAAATCAGTTTGCGCCTCAGTTTAATGAAGTTGTCAATTTTCTTAGCATCGTATTGTTCATTCGCCATCAGGTTTTTCTTGGAGTCGAGCCATTGACTCACTATTTTCTTATCCATGTATTTGCTATCCGGATCTTTTAAAAACTCCTCTCCCGTAAAGCGTGAATCAAACCAACGATCGGCCAATGACTGTGTAGGAACAACCCAGATGTTTTTCTCTTTTAATTGACTCATCAACTTCGGAAGTACCGACACATCTGCTATATCGGCAACAAACATCCCGAACAAACCGGTTTGTTGTTCTACCATACTTTCGATGCCGGGCACCATGGCTTCTACAAATCCATCCATGTGATCAATGGAAGAATAGCCTGCATCAATGGCGCGCCACACCCCTACTCCAAATGACACATGACCTACAAAAGGAATTCCTACTTCTTTTGCAGTCTTAGAAATCGCAGCGAAGTTATCTTTGGTCAGGCCCGGATGAAGCTTCAGGTAATCATAGCCCGCTGCTTTCTGTTCGCGCACCATTTCTGCACCCCGCTCAGGAGTTTTCACACTCAGCCCATTGAAGGAAGGACCGGTGGTATAAAACCGGGGGCCAAACACTTCTCCAGTATTAATCATGCTGCGAAGTTCCAGGTGTTTGGGATGGCCCAGCATTCCCCTAATGGTGGTGATTCCGTTGGCTGCGAACAGAAACAATACTTCTTTGTGTGATTCAGTATTTTCATTGGGAGGCACGTGTGCGTGCATCTCGGCCAGACCGGGGATCAGGTATTTATCTTTTGCTTCAATTACTAATGCTTCTTTGCCATACTTCAGTTTCTTACCGATCGCTGTCACCTTTCCATCTTTCACGATCACCATGTAGTTCTTCAAGATCTTTTCGGAATCCATCGGCACCACATTCACAGAAGTGAAGACGATTTCGCGCTGGCGCGAATCAATCAGTTGTTGGCCAAATGCACTGATGCTAAAGAGTGCGAAAAGAAGTATTACTGAATTTTTCATGATTAAAAATAGTCTGCTTCGCACAGATAAAAAAATCAAGACTACACCAACATGATTTGAAAGGGGTTAAGCGGAGTTAATGCTCTGAGACTGGTTTACTTTTTCATGTATTTCCAATTGCGCGGTTTCCCTTCTGCCATCCACTCAATGGCCGTAGTCATTCTGCAGTTGCGGGTTTCTTCGGTTTTCGCATCGGTGATCCACATGACATATTCTTTTTTGTTGGAAGGGCTGAACGTATCAAATGTTGTTTGAGCCGCTTTATTTTTTTTTAGCTCCTTTAAAAAATAATCAGGCGCATTCAACTCTTTGATTGTCATTCGCTTTTTCTTTTCCACTTTAATGCCCGCATCATTCAATTTCATGGCTTCTTTAATATAGCGAACCATTGCGGCATCAGAAGGAAGGTCTTTCAAACTGGTAATCTTTCCGAAGTGACCCATCGCTGTTTCACCTTTGGCATTCTCCATTAATTTTTTGTCTTTCATCAGCGATGCCTTCCAAAATCCAAACGCACAATGTTGTTTGAAGCTAGCCATGTTACACATCATCTCTATTTTGTAATCAAAATGCGGCATGCCCCACTTGATGGTTTCCTCTACGTGGGGACAAGCCTTATGAACCAGGCCGCGCAGATGAACGAGAATGGGCCTCGCAAAACTGACAGACTTGTTAATGTATGCATCAATGCGTTTGTCAATCTGCGCCATGGGTGTTAACCGATTATCCAGAAAATGAATGTACACTTTTTAAATAATGGAATACAAAGGCAGCTGGCAATATTATGACGTAAATATCTGCCTAATGATATTGCGACTATCGCAACTTTTGACTAACTATCATAGGAAAGACTGCAATACTATCCGCACTTTTTCTAATTTTACCATCCGAATTTTAATTAATCTATGGGACGTGTATTCGAAAAAAGAAAGCATAAAATGTTCGCCCGCTTCGATAAGATGGCGAAGGGATTCACCCGCATTGGAAAGGACATTGCCATCGCGGTAAAGCTCAATGGCCCTAACCCGGACAACAACCCGAGGTTGCGAATGGCTATTCAAAATGCCAAGGGTATGAACATGCCAAAAGACCGTGTGGATGCAGCCATCAAGCGAGCATCGAGCAAGGAAGAAAAAGATTTTCAGGAAGTAATCTATGAAGGCTACGCCCCTCATGGTGTGCCTGTGGTGGTGGAATGCGCCAGCGACAATCCTACCCGTACGGTGGCGAATATTCGATTGCGTTTCTCAAAAAATGGCGGCAGCATGGGCAATTCCGGTTCCGTTGCTTTTATGTTTGAACGCAAAGGTGTTTTCAAATTCGACCCTGCTAAATTGAACCTGGATGAGATGGAATTGGACCTGATTGATGCCGGTGCTGAAGATATTCAAAGTGACGAAGAAGAGATTATTGTGTACACTAAGTTTACCGAATTTGGTCACATGCAAAAATTTCTGGAATCAAAAGGCCTCGAACCAAAAAGTTCTGAATTGCAATACATTCCAAACGCCACAAAAGAGTTGACAGAAGCAGAGCAGGACGAAGTGATGGAGTGCGTCAGTGCCCTGGAAGAAGATGAAGACGTGCAAACCGTATATCACAACCTGGCATGATATGAAAATCAAATTTCTGTTTGCGTTTGTATTCATTCTCACCTCAAGAATTAATACAATTGCTCAGAAATCAGATACTATCAAATTTGATTATTTAAACTTCTATTTTAATGGCCAGGTGGGGGTACCTGCCAAAGAATTCCGTGAAGTTATTGACAACTCGGTAGGTGATTTAGGAGTTGGTTTGGCGGGAGGCTTTTTATTTAGTCCCTTTGGACAAAAAAAACCTTCACCTATTCTACTGGGTTTCGACATTGGATATATTAATTACGGTGCAGAAAAGATAAATGCCAATTCAAGCAACCCGGCAATTAAAGTTACCCATAACATTTACTCTTTTGATGGCATGGCGCGATTACGAAATCCTAATCATTACAAGAAAAATGTAATTCCATTTATCGATGGACTGCTCGGATTAAAGCTCAACAACACACGGGTCAAAATTGACAAAGACCTCATTGATGTAATTTTTAATAATAACCAGGAGGAAGTGATAGAAAATGTAAATAACACACGACTCAACTTCGGATTAGGAGCTGGATTTTATACGCTACCAAAGAAAATAAATGGTGCGGGATTTATGATGCGGGTTCTCTATATGTGGGGCGATGAAGTAGACTATGTGGTACGCAATTCCGTAAAGATGAATAATGGCACACTCACCTATGATACAGGAAAAGCAAATACTTCGATGGTCACCATTCAATTGGGTATCACTGGATTTGCTTTCAGTAAGTTGGTAAAGTAAAAGGCACTATTCTCACTGTTTTACGATACCCTTTTACTCACGCCATATAGTACGGGTTAATTTTTGAATCCTATTTATTCAATGCTATGAGAATTTTGATTTTTATTTTATGTCTTTCTTTTTCAGCGTGGGCGCAGGAACAAATAAAATCTACCGGTATTGGAATTGTTGGTGATGAAAAAGACGCTTCGGTAAAGACTGAATTCGGCCTGGTACTCATGGGAGGCAGCACCGATGTGGAGGAAGCATTTCGTTGGATGATAAACAAAGCCAAAGGCGGAGATTTTGTCATTATCCGCGCATCCGGATCAACGGGTTATAATGAATTTGTTTATAATCTCGGTTCACTTAATTCGGTAGAAACCTTGCTTATCAACTCCAAAGAAAAAGCAAACCAGCCAGAGGTTGGCAAACGCCTTCGCGAAGCAGAGGCAATCTTTATTGCCGGTGGCGACCAGGCTAATTATGTAAACTTCTGGGCCGATTCGGAGGTAAGCAAGGCCCTTGACTACCTGATCAACGAAAAGAAAATACCAATCGGTGGCACGAGTGCCGGTTGTGCCGTGCTCAGCGATATCATTTTTGATGCACTGCATGATACGATTCTTTCGGAAGAAGCGCTGGCTAATCCTTATGATGAAAAAGTAAGTCTTTCAAAAAGCTTTATTCGCATCCCGTTATTAAAAGACATCATTACGGATCAGCATTATTCACAGCGCAAACGTCAGGGACGTCATATTGCTTTCCTTGCGCGAATGAAAAAAGACATGGCTCTTGATGCAAAAGGGATTGCAGTAGACGAAAAGACAGCGGTGTGCATTGAAGCCAACGGAGACGCTAAAGTGTTTGGAACGAATAAGGCTTTCTTCATCGCTGCGGGAGATAAAGATCCTGAAACCTGTGCACCTGGTTCGCCACTACATTGGTATCAAGATCAAAAAGCAGTAAGGGTACATGTGTATAATGGAACGAAAGATGGCACGGAGGCATTCAATATTCTGAAGTGGCCTAAGAAAAATCCGGATCAATATTGGTATGTGGAGAACGGTGTACTGAAAGGTAATTGACGTATATCCACACATTTTTTATTTGAAGGAATAAGAAAAATTTACCATTAAGCTTTCGGAATCAATGGTACGCTGCGCTTGAAGACACAAACCATGGATCAATTCCCTGAATAGAATTACTATACTTCTTTTAATACCGGTTTTGTTCTCCAATCAAATCGCACCGAAAGAACTCTCACGAGAAAAGTAGAAATGATTGCAATCAGTGCAGCGATCGTTTCATCAATACCAAATAGACCATATAACACGGTAAATAAGCTACTACCCACAATGGCAGCACCGGCATAGAAGCGACCCGGCTTGAAAATAACGGGTACTTCACCAATGAGGATATCGCGGATTAACCCTGCTCCTACCGCATTAAACATTCCTATCAGCACCGCTGCTAACAGCACCAGTTCAGCACGAAGGGCAGCGCTGGCCCCTACCACACTATACATCCCCAGAGAGATGGCATCGACCAATTTCATGGTCATCACCATTTTACTTAGCTTCTCATAGAAGAACATCGATACGCCAAATCCCAGTAGGATAACAAACAAATAACTTGAATTGGTGACGACCAGGGGTGGACCCCCTTGAATAATGGGATGGACAAATTAACATGATCATTACTAGTTTGTAATATTCAAATTTTTTCTTTAAATTTTATTAAAAACAAAGAACAAATGACCTTTTTAAGAAAAATTACAATTATTTCAATTGGAATAATAACTTCCTTTGTTTTTAATGGCAAAGTCAATGCACAAATTTATACAAGAGGTTTTAACCTTGATTCATTAGATTCGGACTTAATTTCAAAATTCACGTTGAACTATGATGAAATTTTAATAACTAAAAGTATTGTAGGTTTAACTCAAAAAGAGATATTGAATTTGTTTTCCCTAAACAGAGTTCCGGAAAACGCATTATCAATCCATATTCCAGTTAATATCGAGATGTCTGAATGGAGACAATCTAAAAATGAAAAAGGTTAAATTATGGACCTTAAAATTAACAAACGAAAATTCGTCAAGTACAGGCGTATTTATTGAAAATTTAAAATTGCAGAAAGGAGATCAATTGTTGATTTATGATGATAAAAAAGAAACAATATATGGTCCAATCAACTCTTCTAATTTTGACGGAGGCAGTCTTTTATCGCATGAATTTGAGGGTCAAACAATAGTACTTAAGTATTTTTCACAATTAAATAATGAGGCACCTAATTTTAAAATCACTTACGTCACAAATGGCATTCAAAAAAGTTGTAGTGAACCATCAGGTACCGACCCTTGTAATCAAGATTATCGATGTCTCAGTTCCGCCTGGGATACCCAAGGAAGATCAGTTGGTGTTTGGACCTATCGAAATTATTTTGCAGGGAATTATTATACAACCTATTGTACTGCCACATTAATTAATAATACAAGTCAAGATGGCCGTCCAATTCTCTTGACAGCATCACATTGCAGACCAAAGGGCACCACATGCTCTAATGATCAAAGTGAATATTGGAATTCAACGATAACCTTCAAATATTATAGCACTTCATGTACTAATTTAATACCACAGACAGGCTATGTTTCTTTTACTAATATCAGGAGATTAGCATGGTGGTATTCAAATAATTCAAACCTATCATGTTCTGTTAACATTGATCAGAACGGGGGAGATTATCAATTATTAGAAATTAATTATTCTTCTTTATTATATATCTCAAATGCATTAGTCTGTAACGGTATTAGCTATTCCAGTTGGAGTAGAGAAAATCGCTATCCAAATTATTCATTATCTCTACATCACCCGTGCGGTTCCACTTTAAAATATTCACAAGAAAATCAAACTGCGTGTATAACAACCTATTTAGGTTCAACATGCGAATCCTCTTTCTCTACTTTTAATAACAACAATTATTTGATGAATATAAAAGAGTTGTCGGACAGTTAAGAGGTGGTAATTCAGTCTGCAATGGGGGCAATGATTACTACGGTGCAATTAATAAATCCTGGAATAATGGAAATGATAATACAAATACTAATCCCAATTATGTCAATAAAAAAATGAAGGATTTCTTAGATCCGTCAAATACAAATCTAACAAGCACAAACCCAATAGGATTAAACGAGGAGGTATTAGTAAAAATGAATGGAGTTCTCCTTACATTTTCTAATAATACTGTAAGTAACGGAGGCGCCTACAACCTCGATGTATCAAATACACCTTGGGCCAATAGTTATACTTGGACATTAAGTGCAGGTGCGAGCGCATACCTATATCCAAGCGGGAATGGAAAAACGGCAAACTTATATGTTACAGGTAGTGGTTCATTCAATATTTACGTCACATCATTTGGTGGATACGGATGTAGTAAGGGTAGATACTATTACTTTTCAACCTCATCTTATTATTCGAATTACCAAATTGAGCTGAACTCAGAGGCACAAGAGCTTTCAATAGTAAAAAATGTTGATGCTAATTCCTCTAAAGATGACATTGAAACCGAAATCATACTTCAAAACACGCTAAGTACCAGAAGAATTTCGAAATGCCATAATTTCAGTTCAATAAATCGACTTAATATTTCTATTTCCGACTTTCAAAATGGAATATACATTGTTTATCTTAAAGATAGAGATGAATTAATTCAGATGAAACGAGTTTTAATAACCAATTAACTTTTTATCATTATGAATAAATTATTCTGGAATAGTAAATTCGCAGTGTACTATTCAATTATATTAATTGCGATAGCCTCTTGTGATCAAGACGATACGGAGACTAATATAATCGGTCAATTGAAAGAGCAAATTGGTTACTTGAATTATTCGCCTGGATCATTCTCCACTTTACAGTACAAAAAAGATCATGTAATTAACGAGGTCGCGGTTTGTTCAGCCTTACCCGACAGTTTAAAGAAATCAACAAAGATCCTTTTTGATGCAGATCTTATAAAGTTTTCTGATCCTTACTATAATGCTTGTGTGAAAGATCTCGTAGCCATTGATCTTTGTAATAATCCACAACTGACGCCCGGTTTCACTTCGACACTTCATCCCCTATGCTTTACACCATCCATCCCTGCATTATCACTAAAATCCGAAAATGAACTTAATGAAGCTATGAGTATTTACTCATTCACTGTTTTATCTCCAGTTAATTTTAGTACTCATCATCTGGTTAGCTTTTCAGCGGGAATCGGCACGCCAGATTGGGAGATAGACGTTCAATATTCATGTAATGAGGTAACAAACACTTGCACATTAACTCATAACGTTAAAGAGTGGGGTTATGAAAAAGTTTATAGCATTGGAGATTTCGCATATGCCATCCCAAAAATTCCAGATGGATATAACCTCCAAATCGTTAAAAAGAATATTTCTATGAATTAAAGTATTAGCTACTTCCAATTCCAATAATCAATCCTACTTCAGTGTAAACGCTGCCTGTTTCACATCGCGTGAGTTGCCTCCCACAAAAACATGAA
>CAZIOY010000022.1:39938-51701 GCA_964540915.1 uncultured Ohtaekwangia sp. | reverse complement strand
ATGCCCAAGGTGCCTAATGATCGATAGCGAGGGATCATAGCTGATATGCCCACCATGATTTCTAAAACACCGGATCCGTAATTGACCAGGTCTTTCGGCAAGAAATCTGGTATAAAAGGATCGTACATTTCAGGATTGATGAAGTGCATAGCACCACCGAGAATCATAAACAATCCGAAAAAGAAGGTTAATGGTAATTTTAATTTGTTCATGGATTGTTTTGACTTAAAGGAACGGAAGGTTTGTGAAGTTTACTAGTCCGTTCCATTTTCAATATATTCTTGAATGGAAATCCCCTTAAGAGGCCATGCCATCAGTACGCTGCAATTTCCTGCCGTAGGATCGTCTACATAATTATAAATCGGTTTTATCCATTGAAATCCCGCCCTTCGCTGAGGTGTAACGGTGGGGTCGGAGAGCTGATGGTTCTTAAGTTTTTCGCAATACTCTTCAATGGAATAGTGATCTTTATACATGCCATAGCCAATGGTCATGCCTACCGTAATCTGACCTTTCATTCCCCAGGCCCTCACTAAGTCTTGTTGAGCATTGTATAGTTCTGTCGATAATTTTAAACCGCGGTATTGCGGCAATACTCCAATATCAAATTGGTACAACCAATCTCCGTCAGGTAAATGCGTTTTCGTAATCCAGCGGTTATCCGTAGCCTCCATGAACGTGTGATTGAGTTTGGGAAACTGAATTCTTAATGTGCTTGACGAAGCAATTATCTTCTCGCGATTGGTAACGACCAATTGTCCTTCGGGGAATATTTTTATATGATTCGCGTAATGTTCTTTTGTTAATCGTTCTTCGCGTGTCAGGGTAGGGAAACAAATGACTTGTACCTCCTCCATATACTTCGCATCCGCCAAGGTTGCCGTTCTGAGTGTATACCCTCCCTCATTGGTTTTTATGTTGATCATTTTCCTGACCCTTATGATAAAAGAAATTATGATTGTCCTGCAGGAAGCATATTTCGGATAGCTGTTATTTTCCAACCGTTTTTACTATGCTTAACAATAAAAGTACTCCACATTTTTCTTGTCGTTCCGTCTGCATTTTGAATTTCATACCGCGCATCTACAATGGCACTCTCTGAATTTATAAATCGTATTTTCTCAACGATCAATTTTCTTGATCCGGGGTTACTGTCTGAACTTCGCAACATGCCATTGACAGATGCCTTAATCCCATCTCTCCATTCACCCGAAGAAACCAGTTGATCAACATCGGATGTTAAAATACTTTTGAGCAAGACAGTGTCTTTCTTTTCTCTGGCTTGAGCGTATTGATCTATTAAAGTAGTGATGTCTTGCTTTCGTTTATGATCGGGCGTATTGTTCTGTGCCAATGTATGGGAAGTGCCAAGCACGATGAGCACGATAAAGAGAACGCTTTTTTTCATGATGAATTGGTGATTTTTAGGATGACGACTTCGACCTCTATTTTTCGCGCTGAGTCTTCAGAATTGTTAATGGATTTTCAGCTGAAATATTCACTACCCTAACGAAGATCGGCAAAAGAAACTGAATGCGTAGTAGAATTTTTGCCATACTGTTTAAAAGTTGCTATAATTCTTAGTCAGGAATATGAACAAATCAGACTAAAAATCAGATGATTGCTTCCTATTGGCCTTCATTTTTTTGAGAATTTTTGTTTAAGCTGAGAAGAACCTGACCAAACTCATTTTTTAGTTTATTTTTACTGTCCTGCTTTGGGGCTTCTTTAGCTGACCGTAGTCGGAAAACGAGATTTAATTTACAATCAATATGAAAAACTCAGGTGCAATAATCTTACTGGTTTCCCTTTTTATCATCGCAGGTTGTAATTCAAGTGAACCGGAAGTGAAATTGGAACCCACTAATCTGACGGTTTCGAAGGTAGTAAGCGTGGATGGTTCGGGGTTAGTTACTTTTGAAGCAAAAGCAGATAATGCAAATCGCTATGTGTTTGATTTTGGTGACGGCACCAGCTCGGAATCAACCGATGGAAAGGCTACTCATAGCTATCCGGTTTCTGATCTCTACACCGTGCTGGTAACTGCTTATTCGGTCGATAAGTTATCAGTGAATACGCCAATCGAAGTGACTGTAAACGTGGTAATCGTTTCAACGGGATATTCAACACCCGACAACTATGCGGGATTAACATTGGTGTGGCAAGATGAATTTGAAGGAACCGCACTGAAGTCAACAAACTGGACGCACGAGTTGGGGGGAAGTGGTTGGGGCAATAATGAATTGCAATATTATCAGGAGCAAAATACAAGTGTGGAAAATGGCATGATGATCATTAAAGCCAAAAAGGAAAATGTGGGAGGTAAAAGCTACACGTCTTCACGCATTATCACGCAGGGCAAAAAGGCGTTCAAATTTGGTCGTATCGACATTCGTGCGAAATTGCCTAAAGGACAAGGCATGTGGCCTGCTTTATGGATGCTCGGTTCCAACATATCTACGGTAGGTTGGCCAAAGTGTGGTGAAATCGATGTGATGGAAATGATTGGAGGCACAGGCAATGATAGTAAGGTGTATGGTACTGTGCACTGGGATAATGGGGGAAACCACGCGCAGTATGGAGGCAACAAAGCACTGACAGGTGGAAAAATATTTGCCGATGAGTTTCACGTGTTTTCCATCGTGTGGGATGCATCGTTCATTACCTGGTACCTGGACGATGTCAAGTTTCATGTGATTGATATCACACCGGATGGGTTGAGCGAATTACGGGAAGAATCATTCTTTATTTTCAACGTAGCAGTTGGTGGCAATTGGCCGGGCAGTCCGGATGGGTCTACCGCGTTTCCTCAGTTTATGGCTGTGGACTACGTGCGCGTGTTTCAATAATTTCGAAATCTCTGTTTCAAATACAGAAACTTGCTTTGTTTTAGTTTTTTGATCATCCGTCTGCTTCCCTTAAAAAAGCCAAAGTCAACCAAAGCGTCAGCTTCTTTTCCTTTAGCTTTGGAGAAAATAAACAGGTGGTCTATTTCCATGTGCGGTATTATTTTTCATGTACTGAAATGCATTTCGATATTTTTTTTTAGATCTTCTCAATTAACCAAAGAAGATAGGTTAAACTATCACCATGCCTAAAAACTTTACCTATTCTTACCTATCAACGAATAAGATGAACCCATCCCTTTTACCAGCCCTGCCCTGCCGTTTTTGCCCATATGGGGCTGCTTCTTATATTCTCTATTTTTGGAGTTCTGACGGTTTGCTCCGGATTTACCATATATTTTACATCTTTGAGGATGAAATCAATGTCCTGATTCTATGCTGGTGAATAATCAATTCGATTGGAAACTCTATTTGACGGATATCCGATTTTGGATTATCTTATTTTTCATCATTAGACTCTTTGGAATAACCAATCCACCTCTTGATTCCGCCACTCTTTGGAGGCAAAGTGATGTCTTGATGATTGCCAGAAATTTTTATGAAATCGATCCCAATATTCTTTATCCAAGGATTGATGTTGGTATTAATAGCAATGGCACTATCACCGGTGTAGAATTTCCTATATACAATTACTGCATTTTTCTTCTCGCTAAGATTTTCGGTTATCAGCACTGGTATGGAAGAATAATAAATTTACTGGTCGCCAGCCTAGGCATATTTTACTTTAATAAATTAATAAGCAGATATTTTAATAAGGAAACAGGTTTTTATGCATCCATGCTATTATTAGTCTCGGCATGGTTCGCTTATTCAAGAACAACGTTCCCTGATATTTTTGCTGCCTCTCTTTGCATAATAGCATTACATTTTTGCTTTAGATACCTCGAACAGGGTAAAATAATCAATATTATAATCTTTACATTACTTTCAGCCGCTGGCTGCTTATCAAAAATCTCTGCTAGTTCACTTTTGACAGTTTTACTCGTTCCCTTCTTTCATTTAAAAATTCCAACCAATAGAAAAATAGTGCTAGCTACCTCTGCTGTAGTAATTTTAACCATAGTTAGTACATGGTATTTTTTTTGGGTCCCCTATTTAAATTCTATTGGCGAAGGTGGCTATTTTTCTATGGGCTTTCCCATGGCCGATGGAATACGAGATATTTTAGCCGAGCCGGGAAGGTTTGCAAAGAAATTTTATGATGATCCACTTAAATATACCGGCACAGCCATGGTGTTGACATCGATTTATTTATCGATAAAACAAAAAAAAATACTTGCAATGATTATTGCCATTATTCCACTGATCGCATTTTTCATCTTTATTCTAAAATCAGGTAAATGGTTTTACATTAATGGTTACTATTTTGTAATGCTCGTGCCGTCCATCGTTCTTTTATGTGGATTTGGATTAAGCCTAATAAAAAACAAGAAGGTTCAGTTGGCGATTTTAATTATTGTTGCAACAGAAAATATCGCTAACCAAATTCACGTATTTAAAATAAGCGAGCTTAACTTTTCCTATGTAGAACTTGATGGGCTTTTCGATTCTTTGGGCAGTTCTAAAAATGATTTGATCGCGGTGGGTTGCGATGAATGCAGCGCAGCATCAATTTATATGTCACATCGAAAAGGAATAATATTAAACATCAAGGCAATTTCAGATTCATCCACGATCATGGGATTACAACAAAAGGGAATAAGCTATATTTTAATTCAAAAAAGACATCATGGTATTGAAGTTTCACTCCCCCATCATCAACTATATGATTCCGAGAATTTTAAAATCTATAAGCTATAACTTAAATGAATAAAAAAGTTTCCATTATAATCCCTGCATTCAACGAGCAAAAGAATATAAATCGAATGTTTTCAGAATTGAAAACAACTTTATCAGGCCTTCTCTATTCCTTTGAATATATTTTTATAGATGATGGAAGCTCTGATTTAACGCTAAACGAAATCAAAACTTTAGCAATAAATAATAAGGACATCTTTTTTATCCAACTATCCAGAAACTTTGGACATCAAAATGCACTAAAGGCAGGTCTTGATCTTGCCAAGGGAGACTGCGTGATCTCGATGGATTGTGATCTTCAGCACCCTCCGGAAACTGTTCAACAGCTGCTTGGAAAATGGGAGGAAGGCTATGATGTTGTATACACAAAGCGGAAAGAAACAAAGAGCGACTCCTGGTTTAAAAGAAAAACCTCCAAGCTTTTTTATGGCCTTCATAATATTCTTTCGGATATTAAACTTGAGGCCGGAACAGCCGATTTTCGATTGATGAGCAGAGACGTAGTAAATGCGTTTCGTCAATTAAAGGAGAATGAACTTTTCATCCGTGGGTTGGTAAAGTGGGCTGGGTTCAAGCAAACCGCTATTGAATATAGGCCAAACGAGCGGCTCTCCGGCCAATCGAAATATTCACTAATGAAGATGCTCTCATTTGCTTTAAAGGGTCTAACATCTTTCAGTACCAAGCCTCTAAAAATTGTTGTTTATATTGGGTTGATATTATTTCTATTCTCAATGATCCTGGTTCCCTATTCATTAGTAAGCTATCTGTATGGCAGCGCAGTATCAGGATGGACTTCCATAATGATCACGATTATTTTCTTTGGAAGTCTTCAACTACTCATGACTGGAATTATTGGTTTATACATTAGTAAACTGGTTATTCAAACCAAGCAGCGACCGCTCTACTTCATTAAAGATTCTAATTATCCAATCCATTGATATCAAAGTCGCCTCCCACCGTACTCCTATCGTTCGATCTTGAGGAATTTGATATGCCGCTGGAGTATCACCACGCCATTTCTTTCGAGAATCAAATCAAAGCATCTCAGGCAGGTAGTGAGCTCATCCTCGAAATTCTTTCGCGACACCATTTGCACGCAACTTTTTTCAGTACATACACTTTTGCGTCTCAATCAAAGTCGCTGATACATAATCTTTGTGATGAGCATCATGAGCTTGCTTCACATGGATACTTTCATTCTCAATTTGAAGACATTCACCTCGCGAAATCAAAACAAAGCCTGGAGGATTTATCGGGGCATCCGGTGGTGGGTTTTAGAATGCCGAGGATGAAGTCTGTGGAGCTCTCCAAAATAGCAGAAGCCGGATACGAATATGATTCCTCTTTAAATCCCGTCATCCTGCCCGGCAGGTATAACAACTTTTCCAAACCACGTCTGCTCTTTAAGGAGGAAGGACTTTGGGAAGTGCCAGCGTCAGCAACACCATCCTTAAGGATACCATTATTTTGGCTTTCCTTTCATCACTTTCCGCTATGGTTCTATAAAGCACTTTGTAAGCGTGCCTTTTCTTCAGGAAATTATATTAATATCTATTTTCATCCGTGGGAATTTATTGATTTAAAAGACCAATACGGACTACCAAAATTCCTAACGAAAAACACCGGAGCTCACATGGTTGCTCGCTTCGAGCAGTTATTGTTTTGGATGAAAAAACAAGGCTACAATTTCTCGACAATATCCGATTTTTTAAAAAAAAGCTGAAAGATTGCATCAATGTAATTGTTGGTAATACGATGTCAAAAGCTATGAGACTTTTGTTAAAAGGTAACTCGAACGCGTTGGATGCAGTGTTAATGGTTCGGCCTTGATCGCTTTTAAAGAACAGTTTTCAGCAATCTGATTTACCGATTCTTCCGATATATTCAAAAGGTTAAGCTTCTTTGATAATCTATTGTAATCTGATAAAAACAGATACTTCATAAATTTCAAGAGGGGCAGAATCCGCCCTGACAGCAAGCAACTTCTTAATAATGCAAGGCCATCTCGTACGGATGAAGTTTGGGCATCAATGACATCCGCGAGAACTATTTTACCATCACTGGTAAGATATTTCCTAAGCATTCGAAGCAAGATTTCCAGATCATCTTTACTTTCAAAATACTGAACAATACTCAAGATCACGATGATGTCAAATTTTAAATCTTTAAATTCTGCAGAGAAGACATCCTCATTATCAGAAACAACAGAGCTTATTTTAATAAATCTTAGGCCCTCATGCTTCTTCTTACATTGTGCTAAGAAGAATGCATTGATATCAACGCCAATCAAATTGCCACACTTATCCACCAGAGAGTCGATCAGAAAACCAGGTCCGCACCCATAGTCAAGTATTCGGTTTGATTCATTAATACGCAATAACTTATCGAGGCGCCTTGCAAAATCATTTGTACTGAGTTGCATAATTTGAAAAAATGCATCCTCTTCATCTTTCCAAAACTTCGACCAATCTGCTTTTTGCATTTGCTTTGCTTTTATGTCAATCATATAGCATGGCTTTCCAGCAACTCCTTGTCCTCAGTTAAAATGTCTTTAAGGTTCATAGTCAGGTTTACCTTTTCAGTTAATTGATTTTCAACTTGCTTTAAAAAGTTCAAAACCTCATTGAGTATACTTGTTTGTCAAAATATTCATTTGCTTTAAATACCATGACCAAACCTCTCAAACCGCTGGTTAGTTCCATTTGTTATTCTCAACGAACCGCGTAGTACGAGACCCATATGCTTCGTGGTGTGAGAGGCGCTCCCCATCCGTGTTGACCGTGGGGCCGTCTACTCGATTAGCTGTAGCCATTATTTACCATTAAATGCTTTGCCCGAAAGTAAGCAGATTGTTATCGGGGTCAAGCACCGCAAATTCCTTTTGCCCCCACGGTTTTGTCTGCAATGTTCCGTTTGGATGTATCACTTTTCGGTCTATTAATGACTGATACAAACTGTCAATGTCATTGGTTCGGATATAAACTTGTCCGTAGTTTTCTTTCGGGTCAAGATCTTTAAACTCAAAGAAATGAATTTGGATGGCGTCTTTTTCCACCATTAAGTAGCCGGCAAAGTCTGAATTTCCAAATTCTTTAAAACCTAACTTATTCAGGTAAAAATCTCTTGTTGCGATCTTGTCTCGCATTGGCAATTTTGGATTTATGTCTGTTAGCATAATTTTTTATTTCAAAGATGGTAACTCTTCAACTATTGACACTTGATTGTAATCAGTAAATTCAATATTTGACTCGGATGTAAATTTGCAATTACTGCTAACGGTTTGGGCATTGGCGAAGGTAGGGATTTTCACTACAAATGTTCATACGAAGCATGAATGTTTGTTGAACCAGAAAACTGTCACACAAAACATTGAGCCGTCACTTTAGGGTAGGTACCGTTAGTAGCATGTGGCTTCCATGGTAGCGTAATTTGTTGTCAATAGATCAAGAATATGAGTTTGGCAGTTGGTGTTAGACTTCACTTTCTCATGCTATTTTCGTCCCTTTGATAAGCCAAACTGTTTTTATAGACCGTTCCTTTAGATGCAAGAATCGTTTTCGTTCTTCGTCTTGCATAAAACTGACGAAGTCATCTTCAGAGTCGAACTCAACCAGATGAATTTCATAGGGCCGTTCAATACTTATTTCAACGAAGGAATTTTCACTTGGCCTCATGCGTAACAAAAGGAGGCCATTATATTTTGAAATTGTCGGAATGGCAATGTCTTCAAATTGATTGAAAACATTTTCTTGTCCGTCTTTTATGTAAATAAGCTGCGTTATATAAAGCATTTCCTTTTTCCTGATTGTTCCCATCGCTTTTGGTTTATTTTATGCCGATACATTTACTCCTACAAAGATTGTCAAAATGAAAAACAAGATTCTAATTGACCTGGTCATATCTTTAATTTTTTTAATTTCACTCAATCAATCCTTTTATACTCGCCTTCGCATGACGGCTGTTAGTGGCTGGTGTTATTTCTCTTTTCAAGGTAACTTCAAAATGAAAGTCATTTGCTGATGTTTTGTCTATTTGCCTTTACGATCTTTAGTTCAATGTAAACAAGGACACTTATTATTAAAATCTCGCCAACAAAGTAGGTGAGACCCAAAATAGTTAGTGAATTGTAAAAATAGATTACAAGTCCTGCTGTCAAGATACAGTAAGCTATATTAGCCACAATAATAGTTCTTAAAAGTTTTTGCCGGTTATTGTCTGAAAACACAAAACAGGAAAATGAGTAAATGGCGAGCAGCGATGCAACTATTGAAAGTAGTGTAAGTGTCTCCCGAGGCATTCCAAAAATTTCATGGAATGGCTTAAGAACAGCAATCAAAAGAATAGCCGTTAAAGCAGCCCCTACACTGTCAATCAAGAAAACAGTTTTTGATTTCAAGGTCAGTGCTTTTATCATTCTTTTTATGTGTCCAGGCATGGAGATTGCGTATGGTCTGTTACACGTGCCGCTAAACATTTATTCAATGCCTGAACGTTGTCTGCTCTAGATTGTCCGTTTTAAAATATTTCTTGGCTACGGCCTTATTCGCTCCTAAGGCTCTTCACCGGATTATTATTAGCAGCCTTGTATGATTCAAAGCTTACTGTTAACCATGCGATACAAATTGCGAGTGCACCTGTCGCAACAAATATGAGTACATTAAACTCTGTTCTGTAAGCAAAACCTTCTAACCAATTGTTCATCAGGTAATAGCCTGCTGGTATTCCAATAACAAAAGCAACGATCACCAACAAAATAAATTCTTTGGAAAGCAGTAGAACTAATTGAGGGACGGTAGCTCCTAGAACTTTTCTAATACCAATCTCTTTTATCCGCTGCTCAGCAGTGAAAGTAGCAAGTGCATACAATCCAAGACAAGCAATAAATATGGCCAGGCTTGCAAATAACAATACGATATTAGATAAACGTTCTTCTGATGCGTATAATCTTGCCATTTCTTGATCCAGAAAACTATATTCAAATGCGGCTGGAATAATTTTCTTGAAAGCAGTTTCTAATTTTTGAATTGTGGATGAAAGATTTTTAGAATCAACTTTAACTAACAAGTAGATATATCGATTATCACCATTATTATTGAAGCAGTATGGCCCAATTTTCTGATGCATGGAGGCAAAGTGAAAATCCTCTGTTACGCCCACTACTTCAGTGGGTTGCCCATTGAAAATTTCTACTCGTTTGCCAATAGCTTCTTCCGGGGTAAGTTGAAGATAATCAACAGCAGCTTTATTCACTACCACTTGTACGACAGTGTCTTTGGGATCTTTGGTTTCGGGCAGCGTTTTTCCTGCCAATAATTTTATTTGTAAAACGTCAAGGATTTCATGGGTTGCTCTTGTAGTAAGGATGGAAGCACCTTGTGATGAGCCTTCTCGTGAGATGGTATATCCGCTAGTACCAATACCCGGATAAGATTGACTACGTGCTACTTTTCTAACTTCCGCCAATGCTTCAAATTCTGTTTTTAACGACATTACCTGATCTTTGTCCTTGGCAGCAGAAACCATAACAGCAACCACTTGCTCAGGCTGATATCCCAATTTCCTTTCTTTCATAAAATTCATTTGCTTGTAAAACATCACTGCGCAAATGATTAGTATAATTGAAACCGAGAATTGAAAAACCACTAATCCTTTTCGGATAGAAACTTGTCCTCCCGAGTTTGAGGTCTTAAGTAATGCTGATTTGGGTGAGAACGAAGATAAGTAAAATGCTGGGTAAAATCCTGAAATGATAGTGAGTAAAATCCAAACCGCAATAAAGGCCAACCAAAACCAACTTGAATACAGAAACCCTATTAATATATTTTTTCCACTTAAAGAGTTGAATAGAGGAAGTGATAGCGAAAAGACTACAATACTTAAAAGAAGAGACAGTAAAACAAAAAAGGCAGCTTCAAAATAAAACCGAAAATTAAGCTCCCAAAAGCTAGCGCCTAATGTTTTAGAGATGCCTACTTCTTTATTTCTCCGTTGCGACTGTGCCGTTGTTAAGTTCATGTAGTTGACCGCGGCAATCAATAAGATGATAATCGCTAATGCAACTAATATGTTAACCTGACCAATATCGCCATACTGTTTTCTGTCAATGCTGGAGGTAAAGTCCTTTGAGAATAGGCGAATATCTACCAACGGCTGCAGTGTAATATAAAACCACCTGTTATCTTTTTCTATGTTTCTTTCCAGTAGGTCTCCAATTTTTTTGGTTACCACTTCGGCCGTAACACCTTTATTTAGCAAGAAGTAGGTATCAAAACTTGCATTGCCCCAATTTTGATTTTCATCTTTTCCAAAGGCAATAGATGAGAAAGATGCAATCAGTTTGCAGTTGAGAAATGAATTCGATGGAAATTCTTTAAAAACACCTGTTACTTCATAACTCAGAGAGTTGTCTACTGTCAGGCTTTTTCCAATTGGGTCGGTGTCACCAAAGTATCGTTTAGCAGAACTTTCACTTAGTATAATCGTGCCTGGTCGTGAAAGAACAGTTGCGGAATTTCCTTTTAGCAGTGGAATGGTAAAGACATTGAAAATATCCGGATCGGCATAGAAAAGTTTTGTCTCTGAAAATTTATCAGTTTCGGTAGAAACAAATCCAATGTCTCCGAAATTATGATGAAAGATACGTGTAGCTTTTTCAATCTCCGGAATTTCTTTGGCGGAGGCTGGCGCCAGTTTGTTGGGTACGGCTCCCCATTTATTTGTTTGTCCATCAAACTCTGCGTTAATGATTGCTCTATAAATGCGGTCGCTATTTTCATGAAATCGATCGTAAGAGAGTTCATCCACTACATAGAGGCTAATCGCCAGAAAGGCAACTAAGCCAATTGTTAAACCGGAAATATTTATAATGCTGAAAGACGTATGACGGAAAAGACTGCGTAGTGCTATTTTAAGATAGTTCGTAAGCATGGAGTTTTTATTAGTTAGTACATTAGACTATGTAGTCGCCCTACAGGTTGCAGTATTATACTATTATTTTATGCTATTCAAACTCTCCATCGGATTACTCAGGAGATTCAGCAAGTTTTACGCAGCGTCC
>CAZIOY010000022.1:32193-39838 GCA_964540915.1 uncultured Ohtaekwangia sp. | reverse complement strand
TGTTATCGGATTTCTTCTACGCTATCAGGCTTTGATAGCCGCTCAGGATTGGAGTTCATTGTGGGGTGGAAGGAACACAAAACTCAACCAAAAAAAACGACTCCAATCCTGAGCGATCGGTGTAACCGATTTGATTAGAATGATAAAATAATAATGCAGTTGCACGTTACGACAAGTTCACCAACAAGCGAAGGATCCCCTCATAGAGAAACCAAGCTTCGATTTGGGAGATCCTTCGCTGGGTGTGGAGTCAATGATGAAAACGTGTTATCGGATTTCTTCTACGCTATCAGGCTTTGATAGCCGCTCAGGATTCAAAGTTTTTAACACTTACTTCGCCAGCTTCGTAATCGTCTCCATTTTAGTTTTCAATCGCGCCATGGCATCCAGGTATTTCTGCTCCCACATTTTTAAGTTGGTCGTAGATTTATTGGCGGCTTCATATTGGAAACCGGGCAGCATCCAGGATGCATAGCCACTGTAGGGATCGGGTGAAGCATAGAGTGAGCGATACCAATTTCCATATGGCATTCCTTGCTTGTCAATCCACTGGCGCTCTAACAACAGAAGTTCTGCATTGATTGCTTTCGTGTTGGCTTCGTTGGCGGTCTTCAAGGCGGCTTCACTGTCTTCACCTGCGTTTTTCAATTCATCGGCAGCTTTGATCAAAGCATCAAATGAAAATGCAGTTTCAGATTTGTCATACGCTTTGGTAAGTTTTTGCAGCCCTTCAAAGTGTGTTCTTAAATCGGTACCATAGCGGCTTACATTATAGGGGATCACATCCGCATTGGCTAACCGTAATGCCATTATACCAAACACACGCTCAACGAGTGGTCCCATTTTAAAGGTAGGATCCGCAAAGCGTTCATAAAATGAAAAGCTATCATGGTTAGAGTGATAGATGGAAGGACCACCGGTGCCACCACCCCAGGAAGGAATGCCTACGTGAGTATAAAATGCAATGTGATCAGAGCCACCCCCTAAGTTTCCAAGAGGTGGTTCTTTCGCTCCACGCTTACCCAGCCAATGTTCATACACCGTCTTCGATGAATCAGGATAGGGCACCGCTTTGGTAGCTTCAATAGACAAACTTTTTAATGAAGGACTGGATGCAGCACCAAAACTTTTTCCCGACACCGCGCCATCGGCATTGAAGTAGGCTACCCCTTTTGCCTCGAGTTCATCGCGGAACTGTTCTACCCATTCGGTAGAAGCGATCACACCTTGTTCTTCCGCATCCCAATGGGCAATCTTGATGGTGCGTTTTGTTTTATGGCCGGCTTGTGAAAGTTTTCCTAATGATTCACTTAACGCAAGCAACA
Organism: uncultured Ohtaekwangia sp.; assembly: GCA_964540915.1. Taxonomy (GTDB): domain Bacteria; phylum Bacteroidota; class Bacteroidia; order Cytophagales; family Cyclobacteriaceae; genus ELB16-189. The sequence continues at coordinate 38,513 of CAZIOY010000022.1, read as the reverse complement.
TGGCAGTGCCACTGTTAGGATCGGTGGCGCCAAAGCCCCATGCATCATAATGTGCACCGGCCATGATCCACTCGTTGGGAAGTTCTGATCCCACCAGAGTGCCTACCACATTGTACACGCGCTGTATTTCTCTTTTCTGTGATACGTTCACGCGCACTTTTAAATCAGGTCCACCTTCGAGGCGATACGTATACGGTAATCCACCTTGCCAGCCATTGGGCACGGGCTTGCCTTTCATGCGGCCAATAATTTCTTTAGCTGATCCATACGGCAACGGCAATACCGGTATGTTGTGCATGCCGGTTACTTCTTCGGGTTTTTTACGAACGATTTTCTTTTTGCCATCGAGTGGCAAGGCAGGTTCGAACGGAGTCAATGGATCGCCTGTCCAGTCGAGGGTAAGCAATGAACCGCGTTGGATGCCACTTTCATCATAGTAGGGTCCTTCGGGATAAACGAGACCTTTGGCATAACCACTGTCGCCCGGATCGGTGAAGATGATCAAACCGGCAGCGCCATAGGCTTCGGCATATTTGGCTTTGTAGCCACGGAAGTTTCCGCCATAGCGTGCGATGACAATTTTTCCTTTCACGGAGATGCCCATCGCCTCGAGCTTTTCAAAATCTTCTTTGCGACCGTAGTTGGCATACACCACTTCAGCCGTTACATCACCGGTGCCGGTGTAGGCATTGAAACCCACCTGAAGATTGGGATCAGAAGAAAACGGATCTTCTTTATGGATGTACTCTTTGTTATTAAGTGGCAAGCGGAGGGGTTCCACAATTTCTGCGGAAGCGGTGCCAGGCATCACGGGCAAATAAATGTCGTACGGATAAATGTCTACCTGAAAACCAGCCTTGCGCATGACCTCGGCCATGTAATCCCGCACACGCTCATTGGCTTTTGAGCCGGCAATGTGTGGTTCTTTGGTGAGGGTCTTCAAATGATTTTTATAGCGTTCACTTTCCTGCTGATTGAGGAACACGGATTCGGCCCGCTTTTGCTTTTCTGAGGAGCTAGTGGAAAAACCGGTTAGTGTCTGGGCAGAAGCGCTGGCGCTCATGAGCAGGAGTAATGCGAAGAATGGTTTCATAGGAGGTTATTAATTCAGTAAGAAAGCAAAAGTTTCACAGGAAGAGAAGTGAAATTTTGCGTGTGGTAAACGAAGACTCTTCTATGAAAAGTCATACCGGCCAGGTTAACCTAAAATAAAAACCCAAACGGTGCTTCAATACGCGAGCCGGTATCCCGATGAAGTAAAATGCGCACGTAACTATGAAAAACTTTTTCCAGGCGTAATCTCCGAGGCTGAAGACTCTGCTGAGAAGAGATGCAGGATGACTGTCATTCTAATTCTTACTTTTCTATGAAAAGTCATACCGGCCAAGTTATCCCAAGATAAAAACCCACACTGTATTTCAATACGCGAGCCGGTATCCCGATGAAGTGAAATGCGCACGTAACTATGAAAAAAAGCCAGCAGGAGCGGTATACCATCCTGCTGGCTTAATGATTTTATTCGCGAAAGGGAAATTTATTTTTCAGGATACAGTATCACCTGCAAATAATTCTTTTCATTAAAATATTTTACAGCGGCACCCTGAATGTCTTTAACGGTGACCGCATCAACCCTCTTATCTAAGGTGAGTATATCACCGGGATTGGTTCCCAGCTCTACCCACTGCTGCATTTTGCCTCGCCAGTAGGCATTGTCTTTCATGTTTTCCAACGCCTGCGTTTTCAGTGTTTCTTTTACTTTGTTCAAATCGGTTTCGGTCGGGCCTGCTTTTACTTTGTTGATTTCTTCCCAGGTTGCTTTCACGAGTTTGTCCACATTTTCCGGACCGCAGGGAACCGAAGCGCCAATGGTATAATTCCCATACGGAACTTTGCTCATCGATCCAAACATGCCACCGCTATACATGCCACCAATTTCTTCGCGCAGTTTTTCAATCAGTTTGATATTCATTAACTCTACCAGCATTTGAATTTTCAATTGTTCGGCATCGGAATAAGCCGCCTCACCGGTAAACTGCATGGAGATAAAACTCTTGGGATCTTTTCCTCTGTATACTTCTTTCTTCACTACGCCTTTTACAGGCCGCATACCAACATCGCGAAAAGTAGAAGCGGCACCGTTGGCGGGAAGGCTGGCGAGGTATACTTCGCAAAGATTTTTTAATGCGGCCACATCAAACTTCCCAACAAAAATAAACGTGAAGCCGGAAGCATTACCGAAACGTTCCTTATAAATATCATACGCTCGCTGCACGTCAATCTTATCAAACATTTCCACACTGGGGGCGCGAGGTCCGCGTTCGTGTTTGGCATATAAGGTTTGTAACAAGGTATCCTGAAACACCATTTGCGGGTTGGCCATCATGTTTTGTACAAATCCTTTCTGCTTGCTCACAAACGATTTGAAAAGTTCCTGATCCATGCGCGGTTGTGTGAAATACAGGTAATTCAATTGTAGCATCGTCTCGATGTCCGCAGCACTGCTTTGTGCGCTCACTCCTTCGCTCATCTGACTGATTCGGGGGTTGACACTCGCTGTTTTTCCCGCCATCATTTTTTGCAGATCGGTGGGTGAAAACTGACCAACTCCCATCTGGCTTATTACCGTTGCAGCATTTTCTGCGCTGTAACGATCTTTGGTATCATAGAGGAATTGTCCGCCAAAGCGTGTGGCCGACATCACTACCTGATCATTTTTAAAATCGGTAGGCTTGGCCAATACTTTTACACCATTGCTCAGTGTCCATTCGATAACACCGAGTTCTTTGATTTCTTTTTCGGCCACCACTTTACCAGCAGTGGGGGAGGCGGGCAATAATGCTGCGGCAACCACTTTTTCTTCATACGGTGTTACTTCCAGTTTTGATGCATTTTCAATCATCGCTAAAAGCTGTTCGTTGCCAGGCAATGCGAAACCAGGATTTTCTGGCGCGGTGATGACAGCGAATTTTTTTCCGCCTTGCGGGATGATGCGTACAGCATATTTATTCACTTCTTCAAGCGTAATGCCCGGCAGGAATGTTTGATAGTAAAGAAATTCATTTTCAATTCCGGGAATGGGCTCTTTTTCCAAAAAGTTTCTTACATACTCATCCGCATAATTGGCGGACTCTGTTTTGTCTTTTTCGTTGAGAGCGCGTTCCATGCCTTTCATCATGGTTTTTTTTGTTCGATCTAATTCATTGGCAGTAAATCCAAATTGTCGCGCCCGTTCGCCTTCTTGTATGATGGCGTTAATGGCGGGCTCCACACCGGCAGGACTTAGCAACGCAAAAGAAGAAAAGACTTCAACGCCTCTTATAAATCCACCCAGGTTGCTTCCGCCAAAAATAAAAGGAGGGGTTGCCTTCTGGGTTAGTTCGCTCATGCGCTGGCCTAACATGGACTGGAATAAACCATTGACAATGGATTCTCTATAGTCACCCACCGTTGTTTGTTCTTTTGATTTTGACTGAGGATAATACAAACGAAGTATGGCGTTGGTTGCCTCTTTGTCGGTAACCACTAAACCTTCGGATTGCTGGCGTGGCGCCATTTCTACCAGATAGCGTTGTTTTGCTTTAGGGGCTTTTTTCAGTTTTCCGAAATGGCTTTTGATTTTAGCTTCTACAACGGCCACATCAAAGTCACCAATGGCCACTACGGCCATCAGATCAGGACGATACCAGTCTTTGTAGAATTTTTTGATCGTCTCGGGTTTGAATGTTTTCAATATTTCCTCTTTACCGATGGGCAAACGCTGCGCATATTTTGAGCCCACAAAAAGTTTGGGATAGACGTGTTCCATCATGCGGTCATTGGCGCCTTTGCGTCCGCGCGATTCTTCCAACACCACACCGCGCTCTTTTTCAATTTCGGTGGCTTCAAACAGCATGCCTCCGGCCCAATCCTCCAGCACCAGAAAACCTTTCTCTAAGTTTTCTGATTTGTCGAGGGGAATGGATAACATGTAAACGGTTTCATCAAAACTGGTGTAGGCGTTAAGGTGTGCTCCGAATTGCACACCAATGGATTGTAAAAATGAAACGAGTTCGTTCTTCTTAAAATTTTTGGTGCCGTTGAAGCCCATGTGTTCAGTGAAGTGCGCCAGGCCTTGTTGATTATCATCTTCCAGAATAGAACCGGCATTTACGGCAAGCCTCAATTCCATTTTCTTTTCTGGTTTGCTGTTCTTTTTAATGTAATATCTTAACCCATTGGGCAACGTGCCCGTGGTAATGGAAGGAGAAATGGGGAGTGGATCGGTAAGTTGTTGTGCGAAGGCAGGAAGGATGACCAGAGTTAAAATCAGGAAGATTCCTGCAAAAGCTGTTTTTTTTAATTTCATAAGTGAATTTGTTTGGTTAATTATGCTACTATGACGATTACGAATATCTATTATTATTTTCAAATACGGAAGTTTTACTTTTTTCTTTTGATGCCGCTCAGCAGAATTATTTTCGGGTATATAGGCGGTTCAAAAAAACAACGATTATTCTTTTGGCCAGTAGCTATCCGATGGTAATGCTCATTTTTTGGAATTATACCTGTCGGAAACCAAATACAAAATGACGCCAGGAATAATGGTGCCCATTGAATACAGAATTATTTTTACGTCTTCTGCAGCCACATAGTAAATCATCCACGAAGTGCACACGATAAAAATCACGGGCGGAAGAGGATAGAGCGGTGTTTTAAAATGATCGGTAGTAGTATTATTTCTGCGTAGGAAAAAAATACCAAACACCGTGAGCATGGAAAAGAAAGATAAACTCACCGATATGTATTGAATGATTTCTTTGAATGAACTCACCAATACCAAAAATACAGACCAGCCTGCTTGTGCGACAATGGCTACATACGGCATATCATAGCGGTTCTTTACGGAAAAAGATTGCAGCAGTTTGTAATCTTCCCCCATGGCTTCGATCACGCGTGGCCCTGCAATGGTCATGGCACTGAGCGTGGATAGCAACGCGAAACTAAAAATGCCGGAGAAAATGATGCCTGCCGTGTTTCCAAAAAGTTTGTGCGCAACCACATTGCCGATGTCATTTTGTCCCTGCAGCTCTTCAAAGGTGGCCGTATATAAAAACATGGCGTTGAGAGCGAGATAAATAAAAACAACAAGCAACGTTCCTGTGATCAACGACTTTGGTAAACTTTTTCTTGGGTTATCCAGATTGCCCGCAATGTAGGCCGATGCGTTCCAGCCGGTGTAGGCGTAGACAACAAACACCAGTGACACCGCAAAGCCTGAGCTGAGAATAAGATTCCAATCGCCCGGCTGGGGACGAAAATGAATATCAGTTTTAGGTACTGAGGTAATAAAGAAAGGAGCGATGCAGAAGAAGAGAATCAATGAAAGTTTGAGCGTAGTGAGAAGCGTTTGCACACGGCCTCCGGTCTTTACGCCAAACCAATGAACAAATGATACCGCCACGATGGCGACTATGGCAATCACTTTCGTGGATACTCCGGTTGCTTCCGTGGCATATTCTCCGATGGCAATGGCCACAGCCGATATCGCTCCGGCAAAACCTACGATGGAACTCATCCAGCCACTAAGAAAGCCAAGGACGGGATGAAAGATTTTTGAGAGATAAAGATACTCACCACCCGAGCGCTTGAGTGTGGTAGCAATTTCCGCATAGGTTAAAGCACCTGATAGTGCCACCACTCCGCCTAACAACCACAACATCATAATGGCAAATCCCGAAGGCAACGGCCCCACCTGGTACCCCAGCGAAGTAAACACCCCCGTGCCAATCATGTTGGCGATTACCAGTGTGATGGCGACAGTGAGGGTATAGTTTTTGGATTCGGTCATCAAATAAAGTCGAGAAGATCAGAAATGAGCGGGGAAAAACCAAAGTGGAGGAGAGGGCGGATGAAAAAGTAGGCAGTATGCAGTAAGCAGTTGACAATTGACAATGAACAATTGACAATGAAAGCAGGGTACATCGATACTCCTTGTAGCTATCAGATTGGTCACTACGGTTTGCGTAGAAAAGACGTTGTAATAATGGCGCGGTATTAACAGCATCGCCAGATCAAACTCGTAGGCCGCGCTAAATGTCTTCAGGCCCGAAAGGTCGCCAGCGACCTTTCGAGCCTGAAGGTTTAATAAGCATGAGAGTCAGCGAACGCGCGCGTTCGCTGACTCTCATGTCTTTAAATGCGCGCCTGCCATGTAGCTATGAAATGCGACCGTACTTTTCGCGCATACATGATGAACTTTCATAGAACGATTGATGACGTAATAACAGCCAGATCAAACTCGTAGGCCGCGCTAAATGTCTTCAGGCCCGAAAGGTCGCCAG
>CAZIOY010000022.1:0-32093 GCA_964540915.1 uncultured Ohtaekwangia sp. | reverse complement strand
GCCTGCCATGTAGCTATGAAATGCGACCGTACTTTTCGCGCATACATGATGAACTCTCATAGAACGATAAGGGGGGATACTGTTACATATAAGTTAACCCTTCAAATACTTAATGAAACTTTACTATTTTTTCTGCGGTAATTTTTATCAGATAACAATGATAAAAAATAAAAAACCCTTCTGTTCACAGAAGGGTTTTTTACACTAAGGAAGAAATCGTAATAATTACATCTTCTTAGGAACAACTACTTTATTGATGACGTGCACCACACCGTTGCTAACCGCAACGTCAGCAGCGATCACTTCGGCACCACCAACGGTTACCTTGCCATCTTTTATTGAAACTTTCAGTTTTTCGCCCTGAAGGGTGGTCAATTTCTGACCGTCAGTTAAATCAGCAGCCTTGAATGTGCCAGCCACTACGTGATATTTCAGCACGTTCTGAAGTTTGCTTTTGTTTTCAGCTTTTAACAGCATGTCTACCGTAGATTGAACTGCAGCAAAGGCATCATTTGTTGGAGCGAATACGGTGAACGCATCAGTTCCTTTAAATACTTCTACCAACTCGCCAGCAGAAAGAGCAGCAACCAGTGTGCTCAGGCTAGGGGTGTTGATAGCAGTTTCAGCAATTGTTTTAGGCAATGCAGCCAATGAATCAGCAACAAGCTGAACGGCAGTCAATGAATCAGCTACACGGATAGAATCCTTAGTAGCTTTTTCTTTAGCCGCTTTTCCACCATCACCACAGCTGGTAACGATGATAGCAAACAGGGCGAATGCGCCCACGAGGATAAGAGATTTTTGAGTTTTCATAGTTTTCTTGGTTGAGTTATGAACACTAAACAGGCTTTGGGCCTGATTGTTTCAACTATTTAAAAAAATACGGAAAGATTCTACCCAGATTCCATCGGGTTCTTTGCCACTTACCAGAAAGGCATTGTCTTTAGCGGTTGATCTGCTTACTTTTCAATAGATTTCACTTTTAAATGACTATGAAACAGATGAAATATACCCTCACACTTTTTATATTCATCGCAACCATTTCAATGGTGTCCGCACAAAAGCAGGATTCCATTTATATGCGAATGCATTACGATAAGATGGACGTGCAGATTCCGATGCGGGATGGCATTAAACTATTTACGGTGGTGTATGTACCCAAGGACCCGTCCAAAAAGTATCCTATCCTGTTGAACCGCACGTGCTATAATGCTTCGGCCTATGCCGATTTTAAGACGCACGGACATCCTTCCAACTACCTGGTGAAGGATACTTATATTCTGGCCTTTCAGGATGTGCGTGGTCGCTACATGAGTGAAGGAACCTTTGATAACATGCGCCCCAACATTCCCGGCAACGACCGGAAAAACAAAACAGCCATTGATGAAAGTTCCGACACCTGGGATACCATTGAATGGATGATTAAGAACCTTAAGAACAACAATGGTAAAGTGGGCATGTATGGAATTTCCTATCCTGGATTTTATACGGCAGCTGCCATACCCGATGCGCACCCGGCATTAAAAGCCTCTTCGCCTCAGGCACCTATCTCCGATTTTTTCTTTGACGACTTCCATCACAATGGCGCCTACCTGGAAAGTTATACGGCAGCGTTTGCCGTGTTTGGTTATCAGAAAGAAGAGCAAACCAAAAAGGATTGGTACATGGACAAGATTATGCGTTTCTATGCGGATGCCCCTAAAGACGGTTATGAGTTTTACTTAAAGCAAGGACCACTGAAGAATATCACCGAGAAGTATCACAAGGATAATTTTTTCTGGCAACAGATTATCGATCATCCCAACTATGATGATTTCTGGCAGAAGCGCAGTCTGTTACCTCACTTAAAGAATGTGAACCATGCCGTGATGACCGTAGGCGGATGGTTTGACGCGGAGGATCTCTATGGGCCGTTGAATATTTATAAAACCATTGAGGCCACCAGTCCGAATGCATACAATACATTAGTGATGGGTCCGTGGGCGCATGGTGGTTGGGCCAGCGAGCAAGGAAAGACTACCCACAACCACATTTATTTTGGGGATAGTATTTCTACTTTTTACCAACGCGAAATTGAAAGAAAGTTTTTTGCCTGGTTCCTGAAAGGCGAGGGCCAACCTAAATTACCCGAAGCCTATATGTTTGACACGGGGAAAAAAGAATGGAGACGATTCGATGTGTGGCCGCCCAAAGAATACGCTCCGCTTAAACTTTATTTTGCTGAGAATGGAAAATTATATGTGAATCAACCCACCCCAAAGGAAGCGGTGTTTGAGTACCTGAGCGATCCGGCCAAGCCGGTCCCTTACACATCACAAACAGAAGGGTTAACGTTTACGCCCCGTGAATTTATGAGTGATGATCAGAGGCACGCTTCCCGAAGACCGGATGTGATTACATTTGAAACCGATCCACTCACGCAAGATGTTGTGCTGGCCGGAGAAATCATGGCCCGCTTAAAAGTTGCCATGACGGGAACGGATGCAGATTTCATTGTTAAGCTGATCGATGTGTATCCGAATAACCATCCGAATTATGAGCACAATGCTAAGAACATAGTCATGGCGGGTTATCAGCAACTGGTACGGCATGAAGTTTTCAGAGGTCGCTTCAGAAATGGTTTTGATAAACCTGAACCATTTAAATCCGGTGAAGTAAGCAGTGTAGATTTTCCACTTCAAGACATTTTGCACACCTTTAAAAAAGGTCACCGTATCATGATTCAGATCCATAGCACATGGTTCCCTTACATCGATCGCAATCCTCAAAAGTATGTCAACAATATTTATAAGGCCAATGAAGAAGATTTTATAAAATCAACCATTACGGTTTTTGGTTCTTCGGTGGTTGAGATTGGCGGAAGCCAAAAGCTGAATGTCAAACTGGAGGCATTCAAGAAGTAGTTAAATTGAATGATGTTGAAAGTTTGATTTTTTTTTGAAGTACCTTAGTAGCATAATTTTAAAAGGAACCATGAAGTTTTTAAGTCTGGCGTTAGTGTTAATAGTTCAGGTTGGAGCAGTTGCACAGTTTAAGAATACCAAATTGGCAGAGCAGGTAGAAGGTGTTTATCCACCGCTAGAACCAAGCATTGCCATCAATAGAAAAAATCCAAAGAACATTGTGGCAGGTGTGGTACTTGACAGAGCGATGTATACCCTCGATGGAGGAGCTACCTGGAGCGAATCAAAATTGGAATCTCCCCATGGCGTATATGGTGATCCGGCCTTGGTATCAGACGTGAAAGGTGATATTTATTATTTCCATCTATCAGATCCCAGCAGACAGGGCAGGGAAAATGATGCGTGGCTTGATCGCATTGTTTGTCAGAAGTCTACCGATGGTGGCAAAACCTGGAGCGATGGTGCTTCAATTGGAAACAATCCTCCAAAAGATCAAGACAAGCCGTGGCCCACCGTGCATCCGCGCAAGCAGAATGTGTATACCACCTGGACTCAATTTGATACGTATGGTTTGGATGATCCGAATTGTCACTCCAATATTATGTTTAGCATGTCAGAAAATAAAGGAAAAAAATGGTCAAAGCCTTTACAGATAAATCAGAACCCGGGCGATTGTATCGATGATGACAACACAGCGGAAGGAGCCGTGCCGGCAGTAGATAATTTAGGTCGCGTGTTTGTGACGTGGGCAAGTCAAGGGAATATTTATTTTGATCGCTCATTTGATGGAGGCACTACCTGGCTCAGCAACGATTTAATGATTGCCAAGCAGCCGGGCGGTTGGTCGATGGATATTCCGGGACTAAGTCGCAGTAACGGAATGCCCGTGTTGATGATTGACAACAGCAAGGGGCGTCTGCGTAATAGTTTGTATTTGGTGTGGGCGGATCAACGCAATGGTACCAACGACACGGATATTTGGTTTATGCGCTCCACCAACTTTGGTGACATGTGGACACAACCGATGCGCATCAATCAGGATGGCCCCGGCAAGCATCAATTCCTTCCCTGGATGTCGGTGGATGAAGGTACCGGTTACATTTATATTGTTTATTACGATCGCAGGGCGTATGATGATTTGCAAACCGATGTGTACATCGCCTACTCAACCGATGGAGGAAATATCTTCAAAGAAAAGAAGATCAGCGAGAGCCCATTCATTCCTACTGATACAAAATTCTTTGGAGATTATACCAACATCGCAGCACACAAAGGAGTTGTTGCTCCCATCTGGACACGCATGGATGATGGAAAGACAAGCGTTTACACGACAGTGATTATGGATTCGGATCTGCTGAAAGATAAGCCATCCGGGAACTAACAATTCGTACCATCCACATCACAGGCTTCACCTTCTGTGGTGGTCACCGCTGTTCCTATTTCTTTTAATGCCTGTATAAAAACATCCGAAGGTTGGGCACCGGATATTCCGTATTGGTTATTGATGATATAAAAAGGAACACCACTCACTCCACGCTGGTGGTTGAGTTGTTCCATATCATTAACTTCTTGCATGCCTTCCTGTGAATCAAGCAAAGACGCGACCCGTGTTGCATCCAATCCAACGGAAGCGGCAACGGCTACTATATTTTCTTTTTTGGTGAGATCAACACCTTGCTCAAAGTAAGCTTTCATGAGTGCCTCTTTCACTGCGAGTTGCTTCCCTTCTTTTTTGGCAAACCAGATCACCCGGTGTGCATCCTTTGTATTAGGCGAAACAAGTTGCTTATCAAAATTGAATTGCAATCCTTCTTCGGCTGCCACCCGGGTTACATGGCGGGTGATCTCATCGTATTTTTCGTTACCACCAAATTTCTTTGACAGGTATTCTTTCTGATTGAAGCCTTCCTGGGGAGTTTGAGGGTTCAACTGAAAGGGAAGGTAACTAACATCGAAATCAAATTCATTATTGAGTGCCATCATGGCTTTTTCTATTCTTCGTTTACCAATAAAACACCAGGGGCATACTACATCCGATACAATATCAACTTTAATAACAGGTTTGCTCATGATATAAATTTGATTGATAACGTTTGCGATTGATTAATAAGTTCAACAGAGGATTAATGGATTTGTTTAACAGATACTTACGTATCTCAATTCGACTAAATAATGGTAAATCTTAAACCATTGTGGTACTTTTGTGTTCCAAAATAGAAATCACACAAAAATGACAATTACAGATCAAACAAAATTCAAGGTAAAAGACCTTTCTCTGGCTGAATGGGGCCGCAAGGAGATCAAATTGGCGGAAGCCGAAATGCCCGGATTAATGGCCCTGCGTGAAGAATTTGGCGCTCAAAAGCCACTAAAGGGTGCCCGCGTTGCCGGATGTCTGCACATGACGATTCAAACGGCAGTGCTGATTGAAACATTGATTGAATTGGGTGCCGAAGTTACCTGGTCTTCATGCAACATATTCTCCACACAAGATCATGCAGCAGCCGCCATCGCGAAAGCAGGAATTCCTGTGTATGCCTGGAAGGGAATGAATGAGCAGGAGTTTGACTGGTGTATCGAGCAGACATTGCATGCCTTCAAAGATGGCAAGCCCCTCAACATGATTCTTGACGATGGTGGTGATTTGACCAACATGGTATTAGATCGTTACCCCGAATTAGTTGCCGGTATAAAAGGTATTTCAGAAGAAACCACTACCGGTGTTCATCGCCTGGTGGAACGTCAGCATGCCGGAAAGCTTCCATTGCCTGCAATCAACATCAATGACTCGGTTACCAAATCGAAGTTTGATAACAAATATGGTTGTAAAGAATCGTTGGTAGATGCGATTCGCAGAGCAACCGATGTAATGATGGCGGGAAAAGTAGCTGTCGTTGCTGGTTATGGCGATGTAGGTAAAGGTTCAGCCGCTTCATTGCGTGGTGCCGGTGCACGCGTAATTGTTACCGAGATTGATCCCATCTGCGCGCTTCAGGCTGCGATGGACGGTTTTGCCGTAAAGAAAATGGATGTTGCTGTGAAAGAGGCTGATATCATTGTTACAGCAACCGGAAACTCAGGAATTGTTTTAGGTCGTCACTTTGAGTCGATGAAAGACAAAACCATCGTTTGTAACATCGGTCACTTCGATAATGAAATTGATGTTGCCTGGTTGAATAAGAATGCATCGAAAGATGAGGTGAAGCCACAAGTTGATTTGTATACATTGAAAAATGATCGCCAGGTAATCCTGTTGGCAGAAGGTCGTTTGGTAAACCTTGGTTGTGCTACGGGTCATCCTTCCTTCGTAATGTCTAACTCCTTCACGAACCAGACACTCGCTCAGCTTGAATTGTGGATGAACACAGATAAGTATGAAAATAAAGTATACATGCTGCCTAAGTATCTTGATGAAAAAGTAGCGCGTTTGCACTTGAAGAAAATCGGAGTTGAATTGGAAGAGCTTTCACCGGAGCAGGCCAGGTATATTGGCGTGGAAGTGAAAGGACCTTTCAAACCAGATTATTATCGTTACTAACTCTCTGCTTGCAAAAAAAAGAGAGTAATCCCGCTGCATGGTGCAGCGGGATTCTTTTTTTAAATCACTTTTACATCACAATTGATTATTCTTTTTAACGATCTTTCCTTTCACCCATTTCTCTAACGCTACGGCATGAAATAAAACGGCAGAAGCGCCTATGCAAATATCAAATTCCAAAAAGGATAGCGCTTGAGTTTTGAATATTTCACTGGCGAGTGGCAAATAGATCACTACTATTTGAAGACCACCGGTAAGAAAAACTGATCCCGGTTAGCCGCCATGATCACTACCCCAATCATGAAATCTTTAAACTGATTTAGAAATAAATATCAGGCTGGCTTTTTTTCTTTTTCCTCAAGCTCGTTGCTTCCGTGTTTGGCAAGACGTGCGGTGGCTTCTGCCGGGGAAATCCCCTCTCCGGGGGACTCCATCACCGCCAGCGTTTTATCGACAGATAGTTTATGCCAAATCATTTTTTGTCCTGTAAGATAATGCCCAGGGATTCAATAAAAATCGCAAATCCCAGCCATTTATAGATGGGGTTTATGTTCCATTCTTTTAGGATCAGTATTCCATTTTCTGCCCCAGGGTGTGGTTAACCAAAACCTGCCCCACTTTGAAACAAAAGATATCTTATCATTCCCAAAACGGGATGGCATTAGAAAGAGAAAACGTTATTTCTGGTGTTTTTGGGCGGTTTTTTAATCTGGTACAATAATGAAACAATGGAGTAATCATCAAACCAAAAAAAATATTTTATGAGCGTATTAGACTTGTATCAAAGAGGTATCATAGGATACCTTTTTAACAAAGGGTTAGTGAGTGGTAGCACCCTGGCCTATGTAGAGTATTACACGCGTTACGTGGAGGAACGTGAGCATGGTAAAAAATACCGTGAGAGTGTTCGCAACTTATCGAAGGAGTTCAGAGTATCTGAGACTACAATCAAGAAAGCAATTAAGGTAGTGAAGGAGGTTTAATGAAATGGTTATGAATGTGCTTGAATTGTATCGAAATGGTATTATCGATTACCTCTATCATAAAGGGCTACTCAGTGGAAGTACACTCTCTTATATAGAGTACTACATGCGCTATCAGGAACTAAGAAAAAAAAGTAGAGGATATCGTGAAAGTGTGCGCATGCTTTCACAAGAGTTTGGAGTATCCGAAACGACCATCAAGAAGGCTATTAAAATATTAAACAATTAAACCTGTCTGGTGTTGTGTATCAGGATTACTTCAGCAATATTATCGGTGCCAATGATTCCGGCAAACTGATCGTCTTCCAAGACTTGGATCGAGGGAGTTCGTGTTCTTCTGAACTCTATGAAAACATCGTTCAGCGATATGCTTGATTTAACGTAGATAAGTTCTCTTTGAGCGATTTGCTGAACAGGCTGGGTTTGAATCAAACTCCTTAACACCACGGATGATATCACCCCGATCAATAATACCAAAGAGAACCCCATTCTCTGTTACCAAAAAACTTTTCGCCTGCCCGTCAAGCATTGATTTTATAGCGTGTGATATGGATTCTTAGTTTATCCAGGCTGATGAAGTACACGACTATTTTTTACGGATCGTACAGCCGGTGGCACGTTGGTTTGGCGTTTCAATTTTCTGATTAGCCAGTACTTTTTCGATGGCCTCCTTAAAAAAATATTGCCGTACGTCTTTGGCTGTTTGTGGATTGTCATCGATTGCTCCACAATAAGCAACTACAAACTTCCCTTCAGCCGGAGTGAGCAGAAATACTTCGGGTGTTTTCTTTGCACCCATGTTTCCCATCACCACCTGATCTTTATCGGCCAGGTAAGGCACGGGCGCATCGGTATAATGGATGGCCATTTGTTTTATGCTTTCTTGTTCTTCGGTATTTGAGTTCACCAACAGGAATTGAACTTTGCCTGAATAGGTTTGAATAAGTTCTTTCAGTCGTTCCTTGTAATAGTTATCAAAGGGACATTCATGACTGGTAAAAACAAGGGCCACCGCCTTTGCCGAATTATAGTTAGTGAGTGACACTTCTTTACCATCCTTTATATTGGTCAGCGTAAAATTCTTTACCTCTTGGGCCCGAAGGGTGGTACTAATGATTACGATAATAAAAGCAAGGATTGTTTTCATGTGGGTTGGGTTTTGGTAAGCACTAATACATAATCAGGTTGAATGAGATAGGTCATGGATAAGTCGCGTGAGCTATCATTGGCGTTAATTTTTCCATAGAGGTCACCGGCACGTAGTAATTCGAAGGGCATCACCTGAAGTTGATCTGAAAAGTGTAAACCCCTTTTGCCATAGGCTTTGTACATAGTTTCTTTCGCGCACCAGTATACACAATGTTTCACTATATCCGTGCCAGCATCAATGAGTTCGGTGGGCGATAATACCCGATGGGCAATATTCAGGAGTTTTGATTTAGGCTGCTCCAGGTCAATGCCTATCTCGAAGTGTAAATCGATTTGTGCGGCCACATACGGAAATGAATGAGAGAGAGAAATGTGGTGAGGGAGGTTTTTTAAAAAGGGTTTGCCAAATTCATTTTTTGTGGTGCCCTGATATTCAAGTCCAAATTGTTCTGTCAGTTGTTGCAAGAGCACACGACCCGCCAGCCATTCCAGCCTCTTGGTCGCATTTATAATGGTTGACTCTGGCCGTTCTTGAATGGTGGAAATAAATTCTTGCTCCGTTTCTGAAATAAACCATAATGCCCATGCGCTTTGGTGGCCGGTAGTTTGCATTTTAATCAATGGCATTGGTTTCTATTGCTTAATGATACAATTTTGGTAAAAAAATCGGATTAACCGAACAAACGTCTTTTCAGTCAGGTTAGTAATTCTTGTCCCTTGATACAGGTTGAAAAAATTCATTCGCTAACAGGTCACCGCGATTGCGTATACACCGTGGAGGCATCAGAGCACGCTGCTCATTTCTTTTCGGCAGGGGGGGATGGCATGATTGTGAGATGGAATCTCTTTGCTCCCGAAGAAGGAACATTAATAGCGAAATTGCCTAACTCGATCTATGCAATCCACTATTTAACAAAGCTCGATCAGCTGGTGGCCGGTCATAATTATGAAGGCATTCATTTGCTGGATTGGAAAGAAAAGAAGGAGATCGCTTCATTAAAGCTAACAACTGCATCCATCTTTGATATTCAATCGTTTCAGAATGATCTTTTAGTTGCCTCGGGCGATGGTTCGCTCATGGTTGTGGACATCGAAAAGTGGGCAGTGAGAAAAAAAATTCTCACCTCGGAAAAAAGTGCGCGCGTCATAGCCATAAATCCGAAAGCAGGAGAGGTGGCCATTGGCTTTAGTGATTATTTCATTCGCATATTTTCATTGGAAGACTATTCTCTCAAGTGTGAATTTAAAGCCCATGAAAATTCTGTGTTTACACTCCACTACACGCCCGATAATAATTTCCTGATCAGCGGATCGCGTGATGCACGCTTGAAGGTATGGGATGTCTCTTCCGGCTATAAGCAGGTTGCCGAGGTGTTCGCACACCTCTTTGCGATCAATCATATAGCGTTCAGTCCTTCCGGCAGACATTTTGTTACAGGCAGTATGGATAAGTCCATAAAAGTTTGGGATGCCAAAGAATTGAAGCTCCTGAAAGTGATTGATAAGGCTCGTCATGCGGGGCATGGCACCTCAGTCAATAAATTGCTCTGGACTTCGTTTAATGATGAACTGGTAAGCGCCAGTGACGACCGTACTCTATCTGTTTGGAGGTTGAAATTGGATTCTTAGAAATTGTATAACACGCAGATTATTAGGCAGATTTCAAACATTTCTATACATTTGAGCTACGGATTATTATTTTTTAAGCTAATTATTTTTTAATCTTTTAATTAATCCATAAGTCATATGAAAATCACACCACTGGAAATTCGCCAGAAGGCCTTTGATAAAGTGCTTCGTGGCTACGACAAAGATGAAGTAAATGCCTTCTTACAAACCCTTTCGCAAGAATGGGAGCGCATGCTGGATGACGTCAAGGAGGCCCGCATTAGATTGGAAGCTACTGAGCGCGAGGTGTCGAAACTTCGCGAGGTGGAAAGTTCTTTGTTCAGAACATTAAAGGCAGCCGAAGATACCGGAGCCAGCGTAATCGAGCAGGCCAACAAAACGGCCGAATTGATTTTAAGAGAGAATCAGCTCAATGCTGATGCCATCATGAGCGAAGCGAAAACCAAGTCAAAAAATACCATCGAAGAGGCTGAGATGATATCGCGTCAGATGCTTGATGAAATGGAAGAGCGTCTCAAATCAATGGGCCAGCATTATAAAACACTTGAACTTCATCGCGATAATTTACTTTCTGACCTAAAACGTTTGGCAGGTGAGACGATTGATCGTGTTGAGCGGGCGAAGACATCTTCACGTGATTTTGATCCGGATCAGCACCTGGCCCTGGCAAAACGCGAAAGCAAGAAAGCCTTGTTCCCAAATGCTGAAATAGAAAAAGAAATCAAGAGTGCACTGCCAACACAACCAACGCAACAAGCATTTACACCTTCTATACCAGAACCGGTGAAAGTAATGGCCACCGTGGAGCAACCGAGAATGCAAAAGTCATTCTTTGACGATATTCAATGACCGGTAAAGTTGCGTTAGAGGGACTTGAGTTTCATGCCTATCATGGCGTGTATCCACACGAGCGATCCTCAGGAAATAAATTCGAAGTAGATGTGGTAGTTGATACTGAATTTTCAGATTCCGCTTTTCAGGATGACTTAAGCGGCACCATTAATTATGAGAATCTTTATTCCATTGTAAGTGAAGAAATGGCAAAGCCATCGAAACTTCTGGAGACGGTAGGGCACGCCATCGCAAAAAAAACACTGAATTCCTTTCGCGAAGCAAAAGCAGTAGAAGTGAGGATTTCAAAGTTCAATCCCCCAATCGGGGGCGTTTGCAAGAAGGCAATGGTAACGGTAAATCAGAAGAAGTAAGACATTATTCTTGCGTGGAGGGTGTTTGGTCAACAAACATAAATCCTCTTGCATCAGCACCTTCATAAAAATCTACCTGCTTTCCGATTAAATACATGGTGTGTTTTTTGTCAATGATCACCTCAATACCTTCATCCTGGTAGATAAGGTCGGTAGATTTTTGCTTGTCAAAGCCAATGATCAAAGAAACTCCACCACATCCGCCACCGCGAATTCCTACCCGCAAACCATACTCTGACGGAATATTTTTCGTTTGCATAATTTTGCGGACCTCTTCAGCAGCCCGGGCGGTGAGCCCGATGGGTTTTATGTTTTCAAACATCCAGTAAATTGATCATTAATCAGTCAAAAATATCTAAATTTTAAACACCTTTGAACTTGATTTAATTCTTATGGAAGCATTGATTGAATTTGGAAAAATAATAATACCGGCCTCACTGGTTCTATATGCAGTATTTCTGACTATACGCTCTTTTATCACCAAAGAGATCGAGCTCAAGAAACTCGAAATCCGCACACGCAGTATTGAAACAATCCTACCGGCCCGCCTTCAGGCGTATGAGCGGATGACATTGTTTTTAGAAAGGATTGCCCCACAAAACCTGTTGATTCGCCTTAATAACCCTGGGTTTTCGGGCCGTGATTTTCAAAAGGTGTTGCTGGACGAGATTCGTAATGAGTATAACCATAATGTTTCGCAACAAGTGTATATGGGTGAGGAAGTATGGAACCAGATCAGAAATGCCAAAGAAGATCTTATCATCCTGATTAATGAGTCTGCTTCTCAGCTGCCGGCCGAGGCTACCAGCATCGACCTTTCTAAAAAGATTTTTGAAGCGGTAATGAACAAGAATGTTGACCTGATTGCACACGCACTCACCGAATTGAAAAGAGAAATTCAACAAACGTTTTAACGTATGGAAAACCGGATTGCGCTCGTTGCTGGTTCCACTGGACTCATTGGAAGTCAATTGATGGAATTGTTGCTTAATGACAATGCTTATTCAAAGGTGATTGCCTTAAGCCGTAAGCCTCTTTCGATTTCAAATCCAAAACTGCAGAATGTAGTTGTGGAGGCGAGTGATTTGAAAAATCACAGGGATATCAAGGCGGATGATGTCTTTTGTTGCCTGGGCACCACGATAAAACAAGCAAAGACCAAAGAAGCCTTCCGAAAGGTTGATTTTGATTATCCTTTAGCGTTGGCTACTCTATTGAAATCCAACGGGGCAACTCAATTTCTGTTAATCTCCGCGCTAGGGGCCGATAAGAACTCCAGAATTTTTTATAACCAGGTAAAAGGAGAAGTGGAAGAGGCAATAGGTGCGGTAGGGATTTCGGCCTATCATATTTTCAGACCCTCATTACTAATAGGTCCGCGTAAAGAGCATCGTGCAGGTGAAGATGCCGCCAAAGTATTTTATAAGATCTTCGGGTTTATCATTCCCGCCAAATACAAAAGCATTGAATCAATAAAGGTTGCGCGTGCGATGATTAGTTTTGCCAAAGTGAATAAGCCGGGAAAGTTTGTTCATGAATCTAACGCGATGCAGACCTTTTAAATTTTCAATAATGATTGCCGTTATCCAGCGCGTTACCCATGCCTCTGTGCAAATTGAAGGCGATATAAAGGCTCAAATTAGTAATGGCCTTTTAGTTTTGGTGGGAATTGAAGATGCCGATGGGCAGGAGGACATTGAATGGTTAGCGGCAAAAATTGTTAACCTTCGGATCTTTAACGATGAAGCTGGGGTCATGAACGTGAGTGTAAAAGATTATAACGGAGATATTATTCTGGTTAGTCAGTTTACTCTGCAGGCTAGTACAAAAAAAGGAAACCGCCCGAGTTACCTCAAAGCAGCCAGGCCAGAGGTCGCCATCCCAATCTATGAAAAGTTTATTCTATCAGTAACTATGCAATTGGGTAAACCAATTCAAACCGGTGAGTTTGGTGCCGACATGAAGGTAAGTTTGATTAATGATGGACCTGTTACGATCTTAATTGATACGAAGAATAGAATATAATCTTACAGAATTGCCAACACAACCATTACTATGTTGGAGAGAACATAAAGCCCGATAACATATTTGGTTCCCAATTTATTTATGCGCACTGCGCCTTCTTTATTGCCTTTGTCGCTTTGTTGAAGAGCAATGGCCGACACCACGAGAGTCGCGAAAATTCCCAGAAAGGTGATCGTATGAAGAGTGTCCACCAAAGTGAATGAGGATGACTCGGGTAAGATGGAGTCGATGATGTATTTATTACCCACGGTAGCAAATAAACCACCTACCGGCAATCCAAAGCGAGGTTCAAATTCAGAGGGGTGAATGGTGAAGCTAATGATCGCTATCAGGAAGGCGATGTACATGCCGATGAAGATTTTCATAAATAATCCCCAGGCATCTCGCTGGATATCCATTTCAATTAAGAAGGATGAGAAGTTTTGAAGACCTCTTTCGGGTGCAGGATCTCCAAACCCGGTTTCATAATCATTAGTGCTTTGAATGACCTTAAAGTTCACAATCTCCCATCCATCAATTGCTTCATTTTTGTCAAACGCACTTCCTTTTACATCTGGCTTGAACACCAGGCTCTGATCATCAAATAGCGTGTTCTCTATTTGCACCTTTAAATGTTGTTTATCAAAGGGAAAGTCCTGCACATTCCAGCTTTCCTTCATGGTGGCTTTCATTTTCATGATGGCCCAGGCTTTGCCGTTCAGACTGTCCAGAATAATTTCAGGTGTATCGATTGACTTTGCGTTGGGAATATCCAGTTGGGTGGAGAAATCAAAATCAGGATTGTCATAGACAAACCATAACCAAAAGCGCATGGTATATTGTTTATCGCGAAAGTTGATATCGTGTACGCTAATAACATAGGAGCCAACGCTCACGGTGTCGGGTTGAGCATTTGTTACAGAGAGACTTGATAGGAAAAAAAGACAGGTGATGAATATAAACTTCATGCGGTGCGGTTGGGTCGTTAAAATTAGATGAAACCGGAGACTAAAAAAACCGCCAACAGCATTTCTGTCGGCAGTCGTGTAGAAATAGGCCATGGTTGTTCCAGTGCTTCAGGGAAAAGCTAATTTCAATGATTATCGGTTAGAAAAGTCAAATTCTTGGGCTAACTTAGTGTCAAATCTAATCTCTTGATATGCATAGCTTATTACAACTCACTCATTCCGTTTTTAGGTATTTCTTGCTGATATTTTTAATTGTTTTAATTGTTCGATCCTTGATTGGCTGGCTAAATAAGTCTTCGTATAGCAGCATTGATGAAAAATTTAGTTTATGGCTGTTTATTGTTACGCATACCCAGTTACTGTTAGGTTTGGTACTATATTTTGTTAGCCCGCTGGTAATATTCAGTGCATCATCTATGAAAGACGCCACGGCCCGTTATTGGCTGGTAGAGCATATCAGTATGATGATTATCGCCATCGTTCTGATCACTATGGCTCGCGTCACGACCAAAAAACTTACTGATTCGACAGCAAAATACCGAAGGCTATTTATTTTTAATAGCATTGCATTAGTGCTAATAATAGTTGCCATCATGCAAAGTGGAAGAGGTTTTTTTAACTTACCTTCTTATTAAGAAACAGTATATAGTATAAAATTACGCTATGAAGTATCTTTTATCCTTCTGTCTCGGCTTGATTGTATTTTCAATTTGCGCCCAGGAAATTAGCCCGCGCTACGAATTGGTGAAAATGAGTGCTAATGTGAACACCCTCTATCATGAAGTCTCCCCGGTGATTTCGATGGATGGAACGAAATTATACTACTTCGTAAGCAATCATCCTCAGAATACATTTGGTAAAGAGAACAGCCAGGATATATGGTTTTCTACCCTTGATGAAAAGGGTGAATGGTCAATCGGCAAGCGACTGCCTCCTCCTCTAAATCAAAACCGGTACAATCAGGTATTTAATGCGTTGCCCGATGGCTCTTTGTTGGTGCGCGGAGGACGAGCGAAAAACTCAAAAGGATTTTCATTGGTATCTTCTGGAGGCGCATGGACGGAGTTGAGCGTACCCGGTTTTGAAACTATGGATAAAGGATTATTCAATGGAGCGACTATTTCATCGGATGAGAAACATTTAATTATGTACTTCTCAGAAAAGCCCGGTGATAAATTCAGTGATTTTTATTTGTCAAACCAGGAGAATGACAAATGGTCGAAGTCGGTGAAATTAAAAATCAGCTCTACCGCGGACGACTATAGTCCGTTCTTATCCCCTGATCAAAAGACACTCTATTTTTCAAGCGATCGTTTTGCTAAGGATAAAGTCGGAGGCACTGATATTTATAAAGTAACACGATTGGATGACACCTGGATGAATTGGTCCGAACCGGTTAACCTGGGTAGATCGGTCAACACCCCAGCAGGCGATGCCTACTTTTCAATTGATACCCATGGCAATATTTTCACTTCGCGCTCTGGGGCCAGGGTGGATGGTGGAAATTTCGACTTGTTTATTTTAAGGCCGCGCAATTTTAAGATCGTACTTACGGGCACCACATTCAATCAAAAAACAAAACAACCTGTGGTAGCCACGGTGGAGGTGAAAATGAAAGAGCAAAAACCGGTCAATCTTAAAACGACCGTCAATGGTAATTATGAAACACGGGTACCGGAAATTGATGAATACACACTGAAGGCAGCAGCATCCGGATTTTTACCATACACCCAGAGTTATAAAATTCCGAAAATCAATCGCGATACCACATTCCACGTAGATGTTTACCTAACCCCGCTGGCAAAGCAAATTGTGCTTGCAGGTGACATCATTGATAAGAAAACGCAGCAGGCTGTTAAAAATGCAAAAATAAATATTGCTTATAAGCCCGATCAAACGGTTAATTATTCTTTAACTGCCAATGAAGGTAAGTATGAGCAAGATATTGCCAGCCTGGGTTGGTATGTGTTTTCAACTTCCGCGGAAGGATATCTGAATTCCACCGACAGTGTGCAGGTTCAGAGTGAAGAGATAACACCGGTTATAAAAAATATTATTCTCACCCCCATTGAAGTTGGTCTTACCGTACGATTGAAAAACATCTATTTTGATTTTGATAAGACCACGCTAAAATCAGAGTCCTTTGTGGAACTCAATAAGGTAGTTGACTTTCTCAAACGCAATCAAAGCATAACCATTGAAATTTCTGGCCATACAGATAGTAAAGGCTCAGATACATACAATTTGAATTTATCACAAGGGCGGTCCCAGTCGGTGGTGGACTATATCATTAGTCAGGGAATTGAAGCGTCAAGGTTGCAGGCTCAGGGCTACGGAGAGTCAAAACCGATTGATACCAATGACACCGAACCAGGAAGAGCCAATAACCGCAGGGTTGAATTTACTGTGCTGAAGATGTAGAGACATCAGGCACTGAATCAAATTCTCTTAAGCAATCTTCACAACGATGCACTTTTTTCGGATTGAGAAACAATCCAATAAGAACGCTGGTGATTACACTGTTTAGAATACCTTTCTTGTCGGGTTTTAGTGTAATGTTCTTAGATCCGCAATAGGGGCAGTGCAATGTTTCTCTTTCAGATGTATTTTGTTCAGCTAGAATTTCAGTTACTCTTTCTCTGTCCTTTTCAAAAATATGAAGTCGCACCCCGGGAAATAGTTCATTTCGGATGGGATAGAGTCCTACAAAATGTTCGTCACTTAAAAAGCAAGGTATTCCGTATGCGTCCAGTTTGGTTTTCACCAGGTTGGCTGCCATGACCGTATCATACGAGTCGAAAACAATTATTTTGCCATCAGATTCATCCATATTCTTTCAATATTGTAAAATGTAGCCAAATAGACATTCATTAAAGTTCTGGCATCAGGAATTTTTTTAAATTTAATTGTAACAATCCTCTTTCCCCACCGTCTTGCCTTTGAAACGATGAATCTCGAAATGTTCGAAACCCTGGTACTTCCTACAAAAAACAAGCTTTTCCGCTTCGCCTTCAGGCTTCTGGGCAATTCGGAGGAAGCGCAGGACGTAGTTCAAGATGTATTCATTAAACTGTGGAACGGCAGGGATCAATTGGGTGAAGTGCAGAATATGGAGGCTTGGTGTATGCGCATCACCAAAAATCTTTCGCTCGACCGCATCCGCTCACGCCAACGCAGGAGTACCGAATCGATCAACGATGGTTTTGACATTCGACACGAAGGTTTAACGCCTCATGAGAGGACAGAAATTCATGAGAACATGCAACAGATAAATCAAATGATAGCCGCGCTCCCTGAAAAACAGCGCCAGGTGATACACCTTCGCGATATTGAAGGGTATAGTTACAACGAGATTTGTGAGATACTGGAATTAGACATGAATCAGGTGAAAGTGAATTTGTTTCGTGCACGTAGCGCAGTGAGAGAAAAACTAGTAAAAATGAACGCGTATGGACTCTAAGCAACTCGAACAGCTGCTGGAAAAGTACTGGAACTGTGAAACATCCCTGGAGGAAGAAAAACAACTTCGGGAATATTTTCGCGGCTCGGTGCCGGAAAATCTAAAGGATACCGCTGACTTGTTTCGCTACTTTGAAGCACAACAGTCATATTCGGTAGAGGGCACAGACTTTGATGCAGTAGTAAGAAAAAAAATAAAACAACAACAGCCACAAGGCAAATCGGTGAGCATGGTTTTCAATTTTGCTCGTATAGCAGCAGGATTGCTGGTAGTGATTACGGCCACCTATTTTGTAAGGCAGGAAGTAAGAAAGGCGTATCCTCCAGAAATCGTGGATACGTACAGCGATCCGAAACTGGCGCTTGAAGAAACCAAAAAAGCACTCATGATCATATCGAAAGGGTTTAATAAGGCACAGAGGGAAGCAGGAAAAATAAAAGTTTTTAACGAGGCGGAAGAGAAACTGCAGAAGCAGGGAAAGAAAGAAGAGACTATTTAAAAAAGAAATTAAAAAATTAAAAGTTGATAATTATGAAAAAGTTAATGATTGGTGCTGTAATAATGATGTGTTCACTTGTCGCAAGTGCTCAAAACGATGCCATTGCTAAATTCTTCAGCAAATACCAGAGTGATGAAACCTTTAGCCAGGTAACGATCAGCGGAAAAATGTTTAGCATGATGGCTAACATTACCGGTGAAACGGAGGAAGAAAAAGCGATGATTGCTTCAATCAGCAAGATCAAAGGATTAAAGATTTTGTCTAAAAGCGATGCGCGTAACTCCAGAGAATTATATAAAGAGGCCATCTCGATGATCCCTACCAATACGTTTGAAGAATTGATGTCCATTCGCGATAAGGACAAGGATATGAAATTCTATACAAAGGAGTCAGGCGGAAAAATCAGCGAGTTGATAATGGTTATGGGAGGCAACGAAGAGTTTATGGTGCTGACACTTTTTGGTGAAATCGATTTGAAAGACATTTCTAAGATCGGTAAGTCAGTAAACATTAATGGATTGGAAAACCTGGAGAAGGTGAAAGATCACAATAAGAAAAATTAATTTGTAAAATCGTAAGAGGATGTGTGTGTATCATGCATCCTTTTTCTTTTTAATTCGTCTTATCAGAAACCATTATCAATATGAAATCAATACTTCTTTTCGTGGCCGCATTATTTATTACTGCTGCGAGCGCTCGTGCGCAAAGCAACAGTTACCAGGCATTAAAAGATAAATTCAACGACCAGCCCGATGTTCATAGTTTTTCTTTCAGTGGTTGGATGGGACGCATGGTCTTAAACCTGGCCGGTGAATATGAATTCAAAAATGCGATAAAGGATATCAGGTATGTGAAGTTTATCACCATACCTCGCTCAGAATTTTCAGCGCAGCAGGTATCCATTCAAGGCTTTAAGAAACTGCTAAAGCAGGATGCTTATCAGGAATTGGCTTTTATTCGTGATGAGGGAGAAGAAGTTTCCATTTATTTGCGCGAGGGAAACAACAATAAAAACACTTACTTCGTATTAGTGGAAGAAGAGCGGGAAGTGGTAGCTATCGAATTGAAAGGTTACCTGGATCCTCAGCTTCTCAACCCAAAGAACACGACCCTGGCGATCAATAAATAGACACCTGATGAAAACCATTCTCACGCTCATTCTCTTTAGCTCAGTCAGTCTTGTTTTCAGTCAAACAAAAACCACCCAGTCGTTGGACGACAAGTATGAAGGGCTGACGCTGTACTTCTACAGAAATACACTGCGCATGTTAAATCAAACTGAGGATCCTGGTTTTGATGAATTGATCAAGGACATTGAGAAGATGCGATTTTTAATGATTGATAAAACAAAATCGAAATTTGATCAAGCGGATTATAAAAAACTATTGAGTGGTTATAAAGGTGAAGAGTACGAAGAGGTGATGACCGGACGCTATGATGGCCGCAATTTTGATGTCTATCTGAAGGAGAAAAATGGTGGCATCAAGGGAACCGTTATCCTTGCCACGGACTCCACCAGTGTGATTGTTTTGGATATTTTGGGAAAGATTGCCTTAAACAGAGCGCCTGATTTATTCAAAGTAATTGATGGAAGCACTGATATAGGAGGGAAGATTAAAAACTTTATCAGTAAGGATGATGATAAAGACAATCACGATAAAGACGAGAAGAAGAAGTCAACAAAAAATTGAATTAATCCCTCACACTTAATTTTAATGGAAACAGTTTTATCGATTCAGAAGCTCACCAAAAATTTCGGGAAGCTCTGTGCCGTCAATCAGCTTGATCTCGAAGTAAAACGCGGTCAGGTGTTTGGTATGCTCGGCCCCAATGGTAGCGGCAAGACGACTACGTTGGGTATGCTCATGGGCGTAATAAACCCCACCTCTGGAAGTTTTTCATGGTTTGGTGAACAAGCTACCCATCACACACGTAAGAAAATTGGAGCCGTACTGGAGCACCCGATATTTTATCCTTACCTGAGCGGCCAGAAGAATCTTGAATTGAATGCGATGATTAAGGGAGCGAATCCAAATAACATTGCTAAAGTCTTGGAGACCGTTGAACTCACTGCTCGAAAAGATGATAAGTATCGCACCTATTCATTGGGTATGAAACAACGTCTGGCGATTGCATCTGCGCTCGTAAGCGATCCTATTATCTTGATCCTGGATGAACCAACCAATGGACTTGACCCCATGGGTATCGCGGAAATACGCGAGATCATCAAAAAGATTGCGGCTGATGGTAAGACAATCATCTTAGCCAGCCACTTGTTGGATGAAGTTCAGAAAGTATGTACGCACTTTGCCGTACTGAAGCGTGGCACCTTAATGCATACCGGCCCTGTAGATGACGTTGGAAAAGGAGAGGAGCTTGTTGAAGTGCAGGCCTATCACGATGATCTGGGTGTGCTCCTGCAGGAGTTTATAGGAAGCGCCAACATCAAAAAAGAGAACGGAATTTTTCAGGTGATGATGAAGGATGGTTTTCACAGCAATGACCTTAACCGGTTTTTATTTGACAAGGGCATCGTGGCTTCACACCTGGCCACCAGGAAGAAGAGCCTGGAGAAGCAGTTTTTGGAAATCCTGTCAGACACCAGTCACAAAATTTAACGATTTTAAGTTTTAGATAAATAAGCTATGCTGCACTTGCTGAAAATTGATCTCAAGAAATTGACCAGCTATCGCACCTTTTGGGTGATCTGTGGATTGTATTTTCTTACCCTCGGCTTCACCACGGCCAGTGGAATGGAAATTTTAAAATGGCTTGCAAGCAAAGGCGCTGAGTTTGGCGCATCTATTAACATAAACCGGATTCCTTTGTATCACTTTCCAGACATTTGGCAGAACCTGATCTGGATAAGCGGACTTTTCAAGATTGTGCTAGCAGTTATGGTAGTGATATCCATCACCAACGAATATCAGTACCGTACACTTAGGCAGAACATTATTGATGGATTGAGCCGGTGGGAATTTTTGGAATCAAAGATACTCACCAATTTTTTGTTGAGCCTGATGAGTGTGGCGATGATTATGTCCATTGCCCTGGTAACGGGATTTATCTACACACCTGAAATCGAGTGGGATTTTTTCTTCTTGGGAACGGAGTTTTTTCTCGCCTATTTCTTAGAGGTATTTGCTTTCCTTTCCTATGCATTGATGTTGGGAGTGCTGGTGCAGCGATCAGGTCTTACCATTGTGTTGCTGATGTTATCACATATGATTGAGGCAATTATTAAGTTGAATATTTTCCGCTCCAGCGTAGAGGAACAAATCGGATGGTTGAAACAATTTTTTCCGTTGGAGTCCATCACTAACCTGGTACCGCTTCCTTTTGCCCGCTATGCTTTACAGGAAATTCAGGATCACGTTGCCTTGAGTGCAGTAGCCCTTGCGCTCGTGTGGACGATATTGTTTAATTATTTCTCTTATCTGAAGTTAAAGAAGTCAGATATCTGATAATTATACGACCTCAAGGAACTTCACAAAGTGTTTGCTGGTAAATTGATAACCTCTGTTTAAATAAAACTGGTGGGTTTCTGGCCTTTTCAGATTGCTGTTCAAAACTATTTTGTAGCAACCATTTTCTTTAAAGTAGTCTTCGGCTGCATTAAGAAGCGTCTTTCCAATTCCCTTTCCACGAACTTTCTCGTCAATACAAAACGATGAAATACGCCCTTCTGGTGCGGGTAAGTGAAGCACATCATAGAAATGAAGAGCGATAAATCCAACGGTCATTTCTTCTGCTTTAGCAATTAAAAGCTGGTAAGAAGGTTGGCCGTATAACGCAATTCTTTTGGCTGTATCCGACTCGGAAGTTGCATAACCCATTTGACGCAATAGATCAGCAACCCTGGCGGCATCTTCCGGTTTCGCTACTTCTATGCTTATTTTCATGATGGTGTTATGCGAAGGTAATTAAGATGATTAGTTTTGGAAAAAAGGAATCATGGATGCAGCGAAGATTATCGGTTTAGTGGCAGGTCTCCTCACCACGATTTCATTTGTTCCGCAAGTTGTTAAAACCTGGCGATCAAAATCAGCGAAGGATCTATCGCTGGTTATGTTTTTACTCTATTGCACAGGAATGTTACTTTGGACGATTTACGGTTTTATGCTCAATGAATTACCGTTAATTCTTTGGAATATTATCACTCTTGTTCTGTCATTGGTGATTTTATTTTTTAAGATCAAATTTAAAGACTAGTGATCATGATCGCAGCCGCAGTGTTTATTGCTGGCAGCCTTTTCAAAACATTCTTTTCCCTCCTTGTAAGAAAACCAGGCAAGCCCCAGTGTACCCAGCGCATCCGCGTAAGCAAAGCCGGTGAGTTCATAAATGCCACTGGAGGCAAGCAGAATACACGACATGTAAATACACACCTTGGTGCAGTTGGCATCCGCTAAGATGGCATCGGACTGAAGTTGTTTACCGGTTTTAATTTTTCCGTAAATCAGAACGAGCATCACTACGATGGAAATCAGTGAAATAATAACTCCCCAGAAAGTAGTGACGGGTTTGTGACCTGAATATAGAACAATCAGGGCAGAGATAACTAATACAGCTACCAGAAGATAAAATGATACGCCTGTTACTTTAAGCGCAGTTCTTTCAAAGGTGCTGCGATTGCTAAGTGGATTCTGTCGGATTCGCAATACCATATACACGATGCCCGTTCCGGAAATCATCTCGATAAAACTATCTACACCAAAACCAAACAACGCCAGAGTTTCATCTTCAAATCCGAACCAGGTAGCAATAATTCCCTCCGCGAGGTTATACACAATCGTAAACACACCGAGTACTAATGCGAGGTCGTATAACTTTTTCTCACGCCCTGATGAAAGGCTCATTGAATTCATGTGTGAAAACTAGTTCAGCGTTAGCTAAGGTCAAACACATTTCAGACAAATGTGATGTTGTTGCAACCGTGCTACACAAAAACATATTGTTTATGCAACCAGGTTTCAGACAGGCACGGTCTGGAGCGATTCATATAGGTGATTTTTCGTGGGCACGGGTTGCCCGAATATTTCAAAGTCAAATTGCATGGCATGAAAGCGAGCGATGACCGAGTTAATTTCTTTGACCTCTGTTTTATGAATCGTAAAATCTGAATATTCTGAGAAGTTTGTGAAAAGGATTTTTTCGAAAGCGGATAGATCAACGGCATAACAAAGAATATCCAGGTCGCTGTCTTTGATAAAAATATCCAGCGGCAAAGTGCCGGCTAGCACAGGATCAAATTCATGAAGAACATCCAGAACACCGATATTTTTGATAGCGGCATGTCCTTTCTTTTGCAACGCGCTTCCATGAAGCAGATACTCAATATCGAGGAAGTCTTTTGGCATACTCAAAGATAGAGTTTAACGACAAATTGGCTGAGAACGTTTCAATTCCCTGCCTTTTTGACTTTTTTATGCTATAGGAATGATGATTGATGATTGAAAAGTAAGTTTTGAAAGATATGAGAAGAAAAGGATTAGTTAGTGATGATGTACTTCAAAGCATCGATATTACCAACACGCTGAATGGCGGAATATCGGAGCCCATGATGAAACTTTCGCAACATCAGGAATATCGCCAGATAGCGTTGAGGGTGCCGGGCATGGTGGAGGAAAGCATGCACGTGAAAATTAACAACAACCAGTTGATGGTTTATTTTGAGCACACCGTTGTATCGCGTGAAGCGATGATCTATGCTCCACACATTGTTTACAATAAGCCGATACCGTATTTTATTGATGCAAAGAAAATCCGTGCACAGTATAATGAGGGGATGCTTACGGTTCAATTACCCTACAACGAACTCGCTAATGGTTATCATCGCGATATTCCGATAGAGAATTGATCACGCAGTGATTTTTACAGGCCCTTCACACTCATCCCTCCATCGACCATAATATTCTGGCCAGAGATATAACTTGACTTGTCCATCGCCAGGAAGCACGCTAAAGCGGAAACTTCTTCGGGTTGCCCCACGCGACCCATAGGTGTGCGTGCGATAATTTTTTCTAAGCGATCGGGTTGTTCCAATACTGGTTTGGTAAGTGGTGTTTCAATGTACCAGGGTGAAATTGCATTCACGCGAATGTTGTCGGTGCTCCACTCGGCAGTAAGATGTTTTGTAAATTGTATGATGGCTGCTTTGGTCATCCCGTAAGGCGGTCCACTTTGCACATCAAACGTGCCCGCTACTGAAGCAATGTTGATCACACTGGCGCCTTCTGATTTTTTAAGCATCGGATAGCACAACCGGGTAAGTTCCATCATGCTAAAGAGGTTGGTCTCAAAAAGCTGACGGTATTCTTCTTCGCTGTATTCTACAAATTTTTTCCGAACGTTCGTGCCCACGTTGTTTACCAGCACATCCAGTCTGCCCCAGTTTTCTTCAATTTTTTGAGCCAGTGATTTGCGCACGTTCGCATCGATGAGGTCTCCCTCTAACGTAAAAAGGTTAGCTGAATTTTTTAATTTCCCTTGAATGCTTTTGGTGTTGCGCGCCACCACTAATACTTCTGCACCGAGTTCAAGAAATTCACGCGTGATGGCAAGGCCGATTCCTTTGGTGCCTCCGGTGACTAATGCTTTTTTTCCTTGTAAAGACCAACTGTTCATGAGGTAGAGTTTTATATGGGTTCTTAAAATTTACGCTTCTTTTTTTGTTACCAGCAGGTACCAGTTCTTTTCCAGAGCGAGATAACCTTGCTCGTAACAAAAATGATAAATCGCTCCTTCTTTCGTTACATATTGGCTCGTAAAATAATTGAAATCAAAACCCTTCTCGTTCAGTTTATTGCGATTCACTTTCGTTTTGCCTGTGGTATTTAGTTCGATCAATATCCTGCGGTTCTTGCGCAAAATGTTGGTGACGTTGTTCATGTAAGCTGTCTCATCCCGGTTCAATTTGTTGTTGTATGACACCCGGCACTGGTCGGAACAGAATTTTTTGTCGGCCCGGCCCTTCATCTTCGCTCCGCATTCCAAACACACTTTTTCTTCCTTTTTGATCATTTTTTAAGGTTTTTGATGGGTTTGCTATCCGTTTATAAACGTTTATAAACGAATATAACCGAAAGTAATTGAATAACATACGACTAACGTTTGGAGACCCCCACACCTTTGCATCGTCAATCGGAACAAACCGATGACGCAATTTCAGAAAATCAATTTTTAACAATTAAATCCTACAATTATGAAAAGTTTAAGAAACAGTGTCCAGTTAATCGGTCGTTTAGGTCAAGACCCTGAAGTGAAAACTTTTGGCAAGAGCCAGAAGGCAACGTTCTCTCTCGCCACATCCGACAGCTACAAGAATGCGAAAGGCGACAAGGTAGATGATACACAGTGGCATAGCATTGTGATCTGGGGCCCACTTACTGATGTAGCAAGCAAATACTTGAAAAAAGGGATGGAGGTTTGCGTGGAAGGAAAGCTTGTGCATCGCAATTACGAAACGGATAAAGGCGAAAAGCGATTCGTTACCGAAATTAACGTGAACGATTTGCTCATGCTGGGCGCTAAGCAGAAATAGACTTTTAGCTTTCGCCAAAAAAGGTCGCCTCCATGGGGTGGCCTTTTTTGTTTTTGACCACTGGTGTATTCCTTCACATTATCCATTGCAAAGTCAGCGTTCTAATCCGGGGTTGATTGATTACTTTTGTGGTGATGAGTTTTAACTATCCGATGTTTTTATGGGCGCTCACTGCGCTGGCCATACCCATCATCATCCACCTTTTCAATTTTCGCAAAACCACCAGGGTTTATTTCTCCAATATTAAATTCCTCAAACAGGTAAAGCAGGAGACCACGCAAAAGCGAAAACTGAAGAAATACCTGGTATTGGCTTCAAGGCTTTTATTTTTATTGTTTCTGGTGTTGGCCTTTGCCCAACCCTTTTTGCCTGCCCGGGAGCAGATCAGTTCGCAACGAAATATTACCATCTACCTCGATAACTCTTTTAGCATGTCGGCCCCCGTGGAGGGAAAGATCCGTGCGTTGGATGCAGGGGTGAGTTTTGTGAGAGAGATTGTAGAATTGTTTCCACCCGAAACGCGCTTCAAACTGCTCACCAACGATTTTGCTCCATTCTCCAATTCATTTAAGTCAGGGTCTGAAATCATCGATCAGCTTTCTCAAGTTCGCCTTTCACCGATCAGTCGCACGCTGGATGAAATCACCAGGCGCATTGGTGAACCCGGTAGCACAGTATTCTGGGTTTCCGATTTTCAGAAGTCTACCATGGGCGAGGAGATTGTGATTGACTCAACCTGGCAACTGCGTTTGGTGCCCGTTGAATATGAAAAGTTATCGAATGTGTTTGTGGATTCAGTCTTCCTGGAAAACCCGTTTGTAATAGGAGGCGAGAAAAATTCTGTGCGTGTACGCTTGCGCAACGAAGGCCCGAGAACATTGGAGGGTTTGGTCACCCGCCTAACCATTAATGGCGTGCAGGCCGCCACTTCTTCCATCACCGTGCAACCCAATAGTTCGGTAGAAACTTCCTTCGATCTGTCAGGTTCGTTAAAGGGGTATAATGAAGCGGTGTTTAGCTTCAGCGATTTTCCGGTAAGCTTTGACAACGAGTTTTATTTCACACTTAACTATTCAGGAAAATTGAGGGTCATCGAAATTAAACCAGATGCCACTGCCACCTTCATCGAAAAAGTATATGGTAATCGCCAGCTGTTTGATTTCAAATCGTATTCCGTAAAGAATATCGATTACAGTTTGCTCGATGCAGCCGATCTGGTGGTGTTGAATGGCCTTGATAAAATTGAATCGTCATTGAATAGTGCTTTGCAATCGTATCGCAGCAACGGCAGTTTGCTGGTGGTGAGTGGGGAGCAGCCTGATTTGGAATCCTATAAAAAGTTGTTGGGATTATCAGGCCTAAAGAAAATTGAGAAATCAGAAATGGAAGAACTGGATCGCCCTGATTTTCGAAATCCGTTTTTTGAAAATGTGTTTGAAGAAAAGACATCGGCACTGGCAATGCCTCGCGCCAAAAGATTACTGGACTGGGGACCTGATCGCACCGCCATACTTCGATTCAAAAATGGACTCCCATATTTATCACGGTTTGGTAATACGTTTGTGATAGCAAGCCCGCTCGAGAAAGGGGCTACTGACTTTTTTAACAATGCGCTGTTTGTTCCGGTGATGTATCGCATCGCCTCCAGCGGAAAGAAAGTGGAGAGCAAACCCTATTTCTATCTTTCTTCTTCACTCGTTACCGTTGCTACCGACAGCCTGGTGGGTGAGGAGCCTGCTAAGTTGATTGGTACACAGGAATTGGTGCCTTCGCAAAGACGACTGGGTGATCGGCTGCTTCTGGAGATTCCTCGCTTTTCGGTGAACCAGGGTTTCTATCATGTAACACACAGGCGCGACACGCTGGATCTGATCGCCTTTAACCTGGAAAAAACGGAATCGATGCTGGGTCAGTTTACAGGTGAAGAGGTTAAAACTACATTAGGCGGTGGCAACCAGATTTCAATTTTTAAGGCATCTTCCACGGAGACTTTCAGCAACGAAATAAAAGAGAGATATTTGGGCACGCCTTTATGGAAGTATGCCTTGCTATTGGCGCTCTTCTTCCTGCTGGCGGAAGTTCTGTTGATCCGATTTTTAAAATGATGACATTGAACTCATGAAAATACTAATCCGTTCAGCTCAAATCCTTTCCCCCCAATCGCCCTTTCACAAAAAGATTAAAAACGTTCTCATTCAAAACGGACGCATTGACGAAATCGGAGATAAAAATTATACTGCGGATAAAGTCATCGAAGCCGAAGGAATGATCCTTTCACCGGGCTGGTTCGATCTCGGTGCTTGCGTGGGCGATCCGGGTCATGAGAATCGTGAAGATCTTTCTTCGCTTGCCAAAGCAGCAGCAGCAGGAGGGTTCACCGAAGTCGCGGTGTTGCCGAATACACTTCCTACGGTGCAAACTAAAAATGAAGTAAGCTACATCACCGGAAATAATGAGAGCCGATTGGTACAGGTGCATGCCTTGGCTGCTGTAACCAGGAACTGCAAAGGAGAAGAACTCACCGAGATGATTGATTTGCATGAAGCAGGTGCCGTTGCATTTACCGATGGACTCAAGCCAGTATGGCATACCGATATTTTTCTCAAGTCGCTTCAATATCTTCAAAAGTTTGACGGCCTGTTGATTGATCATCCGGAAGATAGCTGGCTGAATTTATTCGGGCAGATGCATGAAGGACCCAATAGCACAATGTTGGGATTAAAAGGGATGCCCCGCATTGCAGAAGAAGTAGCGGTGAGCAGAAACCTGAAGTTATTAGGTTATGCCGGTGGTCGCCTGCATTTTTCGAAACTCTCTGCGGCCAAAGCAATTGACCTGGTGCGGACTGCTAAAAAGAAAGGACTGAACATCAGTTGTGATATCGCATCGTATCAACCCCTTCTCAGTGACGAGTTGCTTTCTGATTTTGATACCAACTACAAAGTAAATCCTCCGCTGCGCGAAAAAGCCGATCAGGAAGCTTTGATCAAGGGACTCAAGGATGGAACCATCGATGTGATCGTGAGTAATCACATTCCACTGGACGATGAAAGTAAGTTTTTGGAATTTGATCTTTCTGATTTTGGAATGATCAATTTACAAACTTTTGCATCACACATTGCCACCTTGAGCAAATCGGTGGATATGGATGTGCTTATTGAAAAGGTTACCGATGCGCCAAGAAGATTATTGAACCTGCCACCCGTGACGATTGACATAGATGTAAAGGCCAATCTCACATTATTCGATCCTGCCTATGAGTGGACATTTAATGCTGATGCAAACCTATCAAAATCAAGAAATTCTCCGTGGCTGGGGAAAACACTTACCGGAAAAGCAGTAGCGGTGTTTAATAATTCAAAACAAGCATTGGATGTTTAGTACTGTCAAGCGCCTCGCATTTCTTTCGGTGCGCAATGGACTGATAGCCGGTGTGCTGGGCTTTTCCTTATTGATGGTGCTTTACTACATCGGCAAGCACCCGTTTTTGTTTCCGATTTATTTTGACTTTCGCCTTATATTGTTGTCGGTCTTTATTGTGATGACCTTAAAGGAATTTCGTGATGATTATCAGGAAGGTATTCTGTATTTCGGTCAGGCGATGATTAGCGCGTTTTTATTTACACTGGTGTTTGCTTTGGTGGCTTCGCTTTTGATCTGGGCTTTTTGTTTTGTTGTTCCAGAATTCCTGTCCAACTATATTCTAACAGCAACCAAACAATTAAAATCAATTCAACCGGCAATTATAGAGCAATTGGGAAAAGATGCCTATGAACGTAATTTAAACAAGCTTCCTGCTACTAATAGCAGCGATCTGGCCATCGATTATTTTGGCAAAACCTTTATCATCAGCCTTTTCATTAGCATAATAATATCTGTAATTTTAAGAAGACAACCTAAAACCCCTTAATACTATGGAACAAGTTGAAACCCCCGAAGAAAAAGTAACCACCCGAGCAGCCGGTATTCGTTATGGATTGATTTCAGGTTTGATATCCATTGCCTACTTTGTGATCCTGACGATGGCGGATATCAGTATGACCGAAGGCATTGGCCGGTGGGCCAGTCTTTTGATATCCGTTGTGATCATTTACCTCGCTCATAAATATTACAAAGAGAATGGCGATGGTTTTATGACCATCGGGCAAGGTACCGGCATTGGCTTTTGGTTGGCGTTGGTTTCTGCTGCCATCTCCGGTGTATTCACCTACGTCTACATGAAGTTTATCGACAACTCCATGATCCAGCAAATTCTTGATAAGCAAAGGGAAGCCATGGAGGAGCGTGGTATGGATGATGCGCAGATCGATCAGGCCATGTCGATGACCGAAAAATTCATGACGCCCGAGATCATCCTTGGCACCGGTTTATTTTTTGGAGTCGTGATCATTGTTATCGTGGCTCTTTTGATAAGCCTCGTCACACAAAAGAAAAATCCGGAAGAAGCTATATAAATGTCGTTACGTATTGATATTTCTGTCATCATACCTGCCAAAGACGAGCAGGATTCAATCCCAGAACTTAGTCAGTGGATTAGCCGTGTCATGCAAGAGCATGGCTATTCCTATGAAGTGATTTATATTGATGATGGCAGTACCGATCAAACCTGGGATGAAATTCAGCGAATGAATCTTATCAATCCTTCCTTCAAAGGAATTAAGTTTAATCGCAACTTTGGAAAGTCGGCAGCATTGCATACTGGCTTTAAAATAGCGCAAGGCGATGTGGTGATCACCATGGATGCCGACTTGCAGGATAGCCCTGATGAAATACCGGGTCTTTATCGGTTGATCAAACACGAGGGATATCAATTAGTGAGTGGCTGGAAAAAGAAACGCCACGATCCTATTTCAAAAACTTTGCCTTCAAAATTTTTTAATTACGTCACGCGCAAAATATCGGGCATTCATCTGCATGATTTCAATTGCGGCTTGAAAGCGTATCACAATCAAGTAGTAAAAAATATTTCGGTCTATGGCGAAATGCACCGTTACATTCCGGTGATTGCCAAGTGGGCAGGCTTTACAAAAATTACGGAAAAGGTTGTTGAACATCACGAGCGAAAATACGGTGTTAGTAAATTTGGCTGGGAGCGTTTCGTTCGTGGCTTTTTGGATTTACTTTCCATCACTTTTATCGGAAGATTTGCCCAGCGCCCGATGCACTTCTTTGGCACGTGGGGAATACTTTCCTTTTTGTTGGGATTAGGATTCACTGTAAAAATTTTATACGACAAGATTGATTCGGTATTCATTTCTAAAATTCCGCTCAAGCGCGAGGTAACCGAACAACCCATCTTTTATCTCGCCCTGGTAGCCGTAGTGATTGGCATTCAATTATTTCTCACCGGCTTCATTGCAGAGTTACTCGCACGCCAATCCGTCTCCAAAAAGAATTACCTGGTGATTGATCAGGTTGGAGTTGAAAGTTCAAAATTGAAAGTTTAAAGTCGTCTAACACTTTCCGACCTTAAACCTTAAACTTTGAACCTTGACCCTGAACTTTTAACCCCTCGGAACTAATTTTCCCTTACCTTTGTCATCTCATTAATCGTTCTTTGAATAGGAATTGCCTACTGCACTTTGCCTATTGCCAATTTACTCAAATCGGGGCTGACCGGTATTGACAGGATGCGTGGGGGTGTATGCCAGCATGCAGGCTCATGGGATGAGAGCCTTAATAGATAGTCCTACAATTATAAGTGGCGAAAATACTTACGCCATGGCTGCTTAATCTGACCTAAGGTTAGATTTGCTTATTCGCTGATAAGATCGGTGGAAGCCATCATCGCCCGGTACTCTGTTTAGCGGTGCCGGAACCGCGGTGTCGAAAGCATAAACTGGGCCTCGCTGTTGTTGCGCAGCGATGTCGAGATACAGTAACTAAGGAATCATTTGGCCGTTGCCTGCCTTGTGATTCCCGACAATCAAAGTCAACTAAGCATGTAGAACGTACACGTTCATCTTCTCTGGACCAGGGTTCGATTCCCTGCAGCTCCACATTCAAATTACTAAAGCCTGAGTCATGTTCGATTCAGGCTTTTTTGTTTTTGTGCTTCATAGTACTACCCACCGACTGCGGGCGCGAATGCTAGCATATCGGATCGGGAACACGCAATGCGCATTCCCGATCCGATACTAGATGAAGCCACATGCCAGCAGGCATGCGGCCATTTTTTTATCAACAGTTTCCTGCGAGCGGTAAGCTCGCAG
>CAZIOY010000021.1:0-52360 GCA_964540915.1 uncultured Ohtaekwangia sp. | reverse complement strand
AAGAGCCCCCTGCCGGAATCGAACCAGCGACCTACTGATTACAAGTCAGTTGCTCTACCAGCTGAGCTAAGGAGGCTTAAATGAGGTGCAAAAATAATGGAAGACTTTGGTTTTGCAAGCCCTTGCTAAACGGTTTTCAGCAGTTTCAATTGTTTTTTCAACTCAATCAAATGTTGGCTGGCTTCTTCAATCTTGCCGTTAAATTCCTGCTTCAGCTTCTCAGCATTTTTAGAACGTCCAAAAAACTCCAGGTTGTTGCGCAGCACCGCCAGATCATTCTCTGCCTTGGTGATCTGCTTACGCAACGTCTGCTCCTTCTGATATATTTTACGCTCGGCCTGTGGGTCGTTGCGCAAGTTGGTCAGTTGTGATTCCAGATTGATGCGGTCTTTTTCATCGGCATTCAGTCCGCCAATGGATTCAATATATTTTGATGTGGCTTCGCTGAAACGACTCTTCACAGAAGCCATCACTTGCTTAGGCACAAAACCAATGGCATTAAACTGTGCCTGCAATTCTTGCAATGCCTCCAACGATCCATTTCCTGCCTTGGCTGCCTTCAACAAATCTTCTAAGATCACTTCCTTCTTCTTAAGATTTTCATCCTGCTCCTGGTCTGCTTTTTCCTGCGAACCCCTGCGATGCTCAAAGAAGAAGTCACATGCTTCCTTAAATTCCTGATAAATCTTTTCTCTTTGCTTCTCAGGCACCGGTCCTACTTCCTTCCACTTCTTCTGTAGGTCAATCATTTCTTGCGAGGTCTTCGACCAGTCTTCACTTTCTTTCAGTTCTCGTGCGCGCTTCACCAATTCCTGTTTTGCTTTCAGGTTGTTGCCACGCTCTTCATCCAGTTTTTTAAAGAAAATGCCTTTGCTATGAAAGAAGGTTTTGAAAGCCGTCCAGAATTTTTTGTTCAGGTCCTTGGCCTTTGCGCGGGGCACCGCACCTACGGCATCCCAATTCTTTTGGAGTTCTAAAATCTGTTGCGTCTTCTGATTCCAATCTTTGATACGATCGGTGGCAAAAGAACCAAACGATTCAATCTCCGATAAAAGTTGTGCTTTGGTCTCGAGATTATTTTGCAATTCTACCTGCAACCCAGCAACGAACGCATCACGTCTTGCATACACTTCGTCAGAGGCTTTCTTAAAACGCTGCCACACGGTCTCCTGATCTTCCTTGGGCACAGGGCCGATGTGCTTGAAGTCGTGATGCAATTCATTCAAGTCGCGCACGGCATCTTTAAGCAAAGTCACTTCACTCAATCGTTCTGCTTTTGTGCAGATATCGAGTTTGGCTTCCAGGTTTTTCTTGCGATCTAATTCTTTTAATTCAAAATAGATGGAGCGGTGATCATAGAACCGATCAATTAATGCATTGTAATTCGCCCATAGCGTTTTGATGTTTGACACCGGCACGGGGCCCACCTGCTTCCACTGTTGTTGCAGCTCTTTGAATACATGGAATGAATTGGAGTTGTCATCTCCATCAATCAGTGCGCGAAGGCGTTCCAGTATTTCATTCTTCTTGCGAAGATTATCTGACTTTTTTTCTTCCTGGCTTTTATAAAATTGATTTCGCTTATCGCGGATGAGTTTTAGTGTTGCTTCAAAAGCGTGGTCCGTTTCATCGATGCGATATTCAAAGTCATCTGCCAGGCCACCGGCATTTTTAAACTTAATCATCGCCTCAGATTTTTCATGGGCTCTCATCTCATCCACCAATGGTTTTATTTCTTTGAGGATCGCGTCTGATTTTTTAAAGTCTTCGGCCTTGGCTAATTCTTTCACCAATTCCACCAGCTCTTTTTTAGAGAGGTGTGAATAATCAGGCAGCACATGATCTTCAGGTTCAATCGCAGTGTCATCCGCGATGAGTAGTTCCTTTTCCGCGGACTTTTCCTCCACTACCATAAAAGCAGAACCGGAACCTTCCTCCCCTGCAACCAATTCTTTCTCTTGGTTCACCTCTTTATCGTTTTCCATTATCAAACCCCTTAAAGGGACGGTAAAAATACTAAAATCCTTTAATTCATTCGGGGATCGGCCGGGTAATTCGAATAAACTGAAAAACGGCCACCCAGCTCCTGCAACGCCCTCTTCCACATTTGATCCGGTAAGGTCTCAAAGATCAATTCCTGCGAAACACGGTCACTGACGATCCATGAATTGAGTTTTAGTTCTTCCTGCAGCTGGTCGGGCGACCATCCGCTATAGCCTAAAAAGAACTTTATTTCAGTAAAGGAGAGCTTTTGGTCGTCTATCAAGGTAAGCAGTTGCTCAAAATTGCCCCCCCAGTATATTCCATTTTCCAATTCAATGGCATCTTCAAGGTCGCCATAGCGGTGAATGAAATGCAGGGTGTCTTGCTGTACGGGCCCTCCAATGTAGATTTGAGCGTCCAAACCCTTTAAATTATCCATCACTTCACTTACGTGTGATTCGGAAGGCTTATTGAGGATAAACCCTACGGAGCCTTCTTCGTTATGCTCGGTAAGCAAAATGACGGTGCGCTCAAAGTTAGGATCTGCCAGGTAAGGTTCCGACAATAACAGTCTTCCTTTCTGCAGATCAATTTTATTTCGGTATTCAAAAAACTCCATATCGTTTTCGGTTTAATGAACGCTTTACAGCAATTACAGCTTCCTTTAGAAATATAATCTTAAGAAAGACAAGGTTTTTGTGAGAAGCAAACTTTGGATTTACTAATTTTTGACAAATTATAAACACCATGGCCTCCCTTTCAGAAATAAGAAAAGAGTATTCGAAAGAAACATTAGATATCATCTCCGGTGGAAAAGATCCCATTCACTTATTTGAGAAATGGTTTGATGAAGCAGTAAGAGCAGAAGCATTGGAACCCAACGCCATGAACCTATCAACGGTAACGGAAGACGGAAGGCCCACTGCGCGAATTGTTTTGCTGAAAGGACTGGAACAAGGAAAGTTTTTATTCTATACCAACTATCAAAGTAAGAAGGGTAAAGCACTTGAGAATAATCCTGCTTGCGCACTCACGTTCTTCTGGCCAGAGTTGGAAAGACAAGTACGTATTGAAGGAATTAGTCATCGTGTTGATTCAAGCACTTCCGAAAAATATTTTCAAAGCAGACCACGCGGTAGTCAGATTGGTGCGTGGGCATCGCCACAAAGCAGTGTGATCGCCAATCGTTCATTATTGGAAGAACGGGTAAAAGAACTCGAGAAAAAATTTAAAGACAAGGCGCTAATACCCAAGCCTCACCAATGGGGCGGCTATGCGGTAGATCCTGTTGAAATAGAATTCTGGCAAGGAAGGCCCAGTCGTTTGCACGACCGGATTGTCTTTTCCAAAAAAGATGTAAAAGATACCTGGACAATTAACCGATTAGCTCCGTAATGCTTAACTCCCATTCACAGAATAATACAATCAGTGAATCTGTGGCTTTATCGGATGGAGAATAAATTATCTACACCAATACTTCTTCGCACAGTAAAGCCCTCACCAAATTTAACTCCGATGGCATGTCCATATTCCTGCGCACGGGATTCCAGCATTTTCATGAAGGATGGATTGGAGATATACGTTTCAGGCTCATTACTTTGTGGATCGTAAAACTGAGTCTTATAAGCACGGATGGATTCCATCTTGGTATTCCATTGCTCTGCGATATCTACAATAAAGTCTGGTTGAATATATTGACTTTGAATGAAGTGGTATAAAGCTTTTGGTCTCCACGGAAGTTGTTTCTTTCCTTCGTGGGTAGTTTCAACTTTTACCAGGCCTGCAATAAAGCTGGAGTCGAACGATAGCCCCGCTCCTTTTCCATGATCCGGATGACGGTCATAAATGGCATTGGCAAGAATGATCTCTGGCTGATACTTGCGAATGACTTTGGCTACTTCAATCTGATGGTGCTCATCGTTTTGAAAAAAGCCATCGCGAAAGTTTAAGTTCTCGCGAACAGAGAGACCTAATATTTTTGATGATGCCGCAGCTTCGGCATCGCGCGTTTGCACGGAGCCACGTGTACCTAACTCACCCCTCGTGAAATCGATAACACCCACTTTATGACCGAGCGCTACTTGCCTGGCGATGGTGCCGCCACATCCTAATTCTGCATCATCAGGGTGAGCCGCTAAAACCATTATATCCAGTTTGATATCCATCGCTTCTTAATGAGTCGTTTCCATTTCTCTCGCAGCCAAAAACTTCTCTGCATCCAGGGCACCCATGCAACCGCTACCGGCAGCGGTAATGGCTTGCCTGTAAACCTTGTCCGCCACATCGCCCACAGCAAAAACACCTTCCACAT
This sequence comes from uncultured Ohtaekwangia sp., assembly GCA_964540915.1. Taxonomy (GTDB): domain Bacteria; phylum Bacteroidota; class Bacteroidia; order Cytophagales; family Cyclobacteriaceae; genus ELB16-189. The sequence continues at coordinate 48,066 of CAZIOY010000021.1, read as the reverse complement.
TCGTGTGTGTTGAGCCGGGTTGCACCTTCAGGTATCCGGATTCATCCATAGTCAATTGACCTTTAAAGATGTCGGTATTTGGCTTATGGCCAATGGCTAAAAAGAAACCCTTAACTGCGATATCTTTCTTCTCACCGGTCTTCGTATTGGATAGGCGCACTCCATTCACACCATTGTCGTCACCGAGAATTTCATCGGTTTCTGTATTCCAATGGATCTCTATGTTAGGTGAATTTAACACCCTCTGCTGCATGATTTTAGAGGCCCTCATTTCATCTCTTCGTACAATCAAATGAACCTTTGTACAAAGCTTGGAAAGATAAGTAGATTCTTCGGCTGCCGAGTCTCCTGCGCCAACTACCGCTACCTCTTTGCCTCTGTAAAAATAGCCGTCACACACCGCGCAGGCAGACACCCCGCGATTCGCATAGGTCTCTTCGGAAGGTATGCCCAGGTATTTGGCGGTGGCTCCCGTTGCAATGATGATAGCCTCTGCCGTGATCGTATCTTTTTCATCTACCACAACCTTTAATGGGTAGGTAGAAAAATCAACAGAGGTTATTAATCCATAACTCACTTTCGTTCCGAAGCGCTCCGCTTGCTTTTGCAGATCCATCATCATCTGGGGCCCGTTTATTCCTTCCGGATAACCGGGAAAGTTCTCTACATCATTGGTGATGGTAAGCTGTCCGCCCGGTTGGCCACCGGTATAAAGAACCGGGGTTAGTCCGGCCCGGGCTGCATAGATGGCCGCTGTATATCCGGCTGGGCCTGAACCGATGATCAACACTTTTTCTTTATCCCTTTCCATAATCTTTCGTTTTAGAAATTATTTAACAAAAAGGGTCTCACCTGATGAGACCCTTAATTTTATACTAACATGACATAATACTATTAACCTAAATAAGGCTTTAATGCTTTGCTTCTTGATGTATGACGCAGTCTGCGGATGGCTTTTTCTTTGATCTGGCGCACACGCTCACGGGTCAGGCTGAACTTCTCGCCAATCTCCTCCAATGTCATAGCATGCTCACCATTCAAACCAAAGTACACGGTGATCACATCCGACTCGCGTTGTGTCAACGTAGATAATGCGCGCTGGACTTCCCTTCTCAAAGAATCAGTCATTAAGCCTGAATCGGGTGTTTCTTCACTGTCATTTTCCAATACATCCAATAAGCTGTTTTCTTCGCCTTGCACGAAGGGAGCATCCATGGAAACATGACGACCTGAAATCTTCATGGTATCGACTACTTCTGCCGTTGTAACTTCCAGTACATCGGCTAATTCTTCGGGTGAAGGTTCGCGTTCAAACTTCTGCTCTAACTCTGAGAATGTTTTGGATATTTTGTTCAGCGATCCCACCCGGTTCAGTGGCAAGCGAACGATGCGGGATTGTTCTGCCAATGCCTGAAGGATAGACTGGCGAATCCACCATACTGCATAGGATATAAATTTGAAACCCCGGGTTTCATCAAAGCGCTGAGCGGCTTTAATCAATCCGAGGTTTCCTTCATTGATCAGATCACCAAGGGAAAGCCCCTGGTTCTGATATTGTTTTGCTACTGAAACCACAAAGCGCAAATTGGCTTCCGTCAATTTCTCTAATGCAATTTGATCACCTTCTTTAATTCTCTTGGCGAGTTCAACTTCTTCATCGGGCGTAAGCAGATCCACTTTACCGATCTCCTGAAGATACTTATCCAGCGATTGGCTCTCGCGGTTGGTAATCTGCTTGCTGATCTTTAATTGTCTCATTGCGCTATCTAGTGGTTAAATTCTAAACACGTAAAGTCGAAAAATTAGTTCCAAAAAGCTGAATTCGCAAGTTTATGCAGACGCTGTTTCTTCTTTTCTGGGAGGCTTAGGTAATAACACTTTGCGTGAAAGACGATATTTACCGGTCTTTTTATCTACTTCTACCAATTTTACTTTTACCTGCTCACCCACTTCCATTACTCCGTCCATAGTTTCGAGACGTTCCCACTTGATTTCGGAGATATGTAATAGTCCGTCTTTGCCCGGCATGAATTCCACGAAAGCACCAAACGGCATGATGGACTTTACAACGCCATCATATACCTCACCAACATCAGGAACTGCTACAATTGCTTTCACGCGTTTAACCGCTGCGTCCATCACATCTTGATTAGTAGCAAAAATATTTACAATGCCTCTGTTGCCCACTTCTTCAATCACAATAGTAGCACCCGTGGTCTTTTGTATTTCCTGAACTACTTTACCGCCTGGCCCGATTACTGCGCCTATCATTTCTTTCTCAATAGAGATGGTTACAGCGCGAGGAGCATGCGGCTTCAAATCAGCCTTGGATTCAGAAATGGTTTTCTTCATTTCATTCAAGATATGAAGTCGACCTTCTTTCGCTTGATCCAATGCTTCTCTTAAAACATCATAGGTTAATCCGTCTACCTTAAGGTCCATCTGGCAAGCCGTGATACCTTTTTCAGTACCCGTAACTTTAAAGTCCATATCTCCGAGGTGATCTTCATCGCCAAGGATATCGGAAAGGATAGCATATTTCTTTGTAACGCTGTCGGAGATCATACCCATAGCGATTCCGGATACAGGGGAGGAAATCTTAATACCTGCATCCATCAACGCCAGTGAACCGGCACATACGGTAGCCATGGATGAAGAACCATTTGATTCCAAAATATCGGAAACTACACGAATTGTGTAGGGGCTTTCAGTCATATTAGGAAGCACTTGCTTCAAAGCTCGCATGGCAAGGTTTCCATGTCCTATTTCTCTTCTACCCGGCCCGCGGTTAGGCTTCACTTCACCTGTTGAAAATCCGGGAAAGTTATAGTGCAGGATAAACTTATTAGTACCATCAAACATGGCACCATCAATCATCTGTTCGTCCAGCTTCGTTCCCAAGGTTACCGTAGTCAACGATTGGGTTTCGCCTCGAGTAAATACAGAAGATCCGTGTGCAGAAGGTAAGTAATCAATTTCAGAAGTTATCTGTCTGATTTCATTAGTCTTACGTCCATCCAAACGAACCTTTTCGTTAAGAACAAGATTGCGGCAAGCCGCCTTTTGAATATCCTTATAGTATTTTTTTACCAGGTCCTTCTTGACTGTTGTGTCTTCAGGCAATGAAGCGAGATATTCCTCAGCAATTTTGCCGAATAATTCCGATCTCTGATGCTTGTTTGCGAGCTGCTGACGAGCTACATCATACACCTTATCATAAAGCAATTTGAAAAGTTCTGCTTTGAAAGCCTCATCTTTTACTTCATGCTCATATACTCTTTTCTGTGTCTTACCGGCTGCTGCTGCAAGCTCCAATTGGAGTTGACACTGCACCTTGATGGCATCGTGCGCCAGCTTAAGTGCCTCCAGCATATCAGTTTCATTAATCTCTTTACACTCACCTTCAACCATCAGAATGTTATCAATGGATGCGGCCACTATAAAATCTAAATCAGCTTTTTCTTTTTGCTCTAAAGTAGGATTGATAATATACTGACCACCAAGCCTGATAACCCTTACTTCTGAAATTGGTCCTTGAAATGGGATATCAGAAACGGCCAACGCAGCCGAAGCAGCAAAAGCAGCGAGTGAATCCGGCAACGCGTTGACATCACCCGAGATAAGTTGAATAGCTATTTGTGTTTCTGCATGATAGTCATCGGGAAACAAAGGACGAATGGCGCGATCCACCAAACGGCTGATCAGCACTTCATAATCAGAAAGTCTTCCCTCGCGCTTCAGGAACCCACCGGGTATCTTACCTGTAGAGGCAAATCTTTCCTGGTAATCAACCGACATGGGTAAAAAATCAACCCCATCTTTTGCAGTTTGTGCTGCCACCGCGGTAGCAAGCAGCATGGTGTCTCCCATGCGAAGTACGACAGCCCCGTCCGCCTGGCGGGCTAGTTTTCCAGTTTCAATTGTAATCTGGCGTCCATCAGGGAGCGCACAGGATTTAGTGATAATAGTTGAGTTCATTAGATATGAGTTATTTAGAAAGGCCTACAATTCACAGCCTTTCAGTAGTTTATAAAAAAGCAAATAGGGAATCTGAATTGATTCCCTATCTGCTTAAAGCGAATGCTTATTTTCTTAGTTCCAGGTCTGCAAGAACAGATCTGTATCTTTCAATATTGGTTCTTTGAAGGTAATTAAGCAATTTCTTGCGTTGTCCTACCAATCTCAAAAGACCTGTCTGAGTAGAATAATCTTTTCTTTGGCCCTTCAGGTGAGTGGTCAAATGATTAATCCGATACGTAAATAGGGCAATTTGCGACTCTGGTGAGCCAGTGTCGGTCTTTTTCTTAGCGAAGCCATGCTTGCTAAACAATTCCTGCTTCTTTTCTGAATTGAGGTACATCTCTGGTAAAGTTTATCTTTTTCTAATTTGACGCGCAAAAGTATCCTTATCGATGGTAAAAAGCAAGTTATATGTGAAAGTTCGTTGGGGCGGTTTTTGTAAATCTGCGTTTTAGCTTATCCCAAACCACGTTATAGAAATCTGCGTCAAAAAGCCGGGCATCGGCCCTGGCCTGTTTTAGGAATATTAATCCTATAGTCACCAGCACAATGTTAGCTAGCCACATACCCTCGGCAACAGCAAGAACACTTTGTTTGGCCCATTTCTCTCCTATAAGCGAGAGCACATAGAAAACGATGAAGAATAATATCGATACCAATACAGGCACACCCAAGCCACCCTTTTTAATGATAGAGCCGAGGGGCGCCCCAATCAAAAACATGGCAATACAGGCAATGGAATTAGCAAGAATCTTGTGCCACTGAACTTCAAATTGGGTAAATTGTTCGTTATGAGATTTAATTTGCTCGTTGGCATTATACAGCTGGCTTTTAACCATCCTCACCTGGTTGGAAGCAACACTTATATCACTGCGTGAATACGGTGTTTTGAAAATACTGTCTGAAAGTGACCTGACTTTGTCTGAAATCAATATTTTTCCATCCCATGCATTGCGAACACCAACAACTTGGTTGGGTGGCACTTTTTCTGCATTATTACTATTAATCAAGAATATGGAATCTCGTTCACGTTTAAGTTTCTTTATATCTTCCGGCCAGGCAATCGTATCTTTTTTTAAGTGGTAATTGAACACCTGGCTGCTGGTGTTATAAATCGAAAGTTGCTGTGTTTTTATCTCTGTGTTAACTGAGTCCATGTCAAACTTCAGTTGTTTCATATTGCGCATAATGCGGTTGCTCTGAAACCATTTCTTGTCGGTGCGGTTCAATCCAAAGGAAGAGAGATCAAATACAATTTGTGTTTTTGCGAACTTGGTCTTTCGAAATGTTTCTTCATTACCTTGACCTGAAGAAACATCAGTGCCTGATCCAGCCCCCTCAATGTAATTATTACCATTGAACAACTCCAGTTTTAAATACTGGTTGTTCATAAAGGTGTACATCCTCCCTGAGTCAGCCTTCGTCACTTCTTTGTTACCTGTCCGGCCACGATGATCATAAATGGTAATGCCTTTTAAAACACCATCTTCCTGAAATTTTTCATCGACCTTGATACTGATGTCAGGGATTGCGTTATAAAAAGCTCCGGGACGCAAGTCCAGGGCCGGCTTTTTTTGCTTGATGTCATACAACAAACTATAGGCTTCCAACGCTGCCTTGGGCACCAGATAATTACCTACAATAAACGCCCCCAGCGTCACGAATAAAACAAATACAAAAATTGGCAGAAGGCTTCGTACCAAGGATACCCCCAGGCTTTTTATGGCAGTTAGTTCGAAATGCTCCCCCAGGTTGCCAAAAGTGATCAGGGATGAAAGTAAAACAGCCAAAGGCAGAGCCACCGGGGTGTTAAAGATAGCAAAGTAAAAAAGCAACTGCCCGATTACATCCCAGCCCAGATCTTTGCCGATGATATCATCAAAATACTTCAGCATATGGATGTTCAATAGAATGAATACCACCACCAAAAAGGTGAGAATAAATGGACCCAGAAAAGAAGCTAGAATTAGCTTATCAATCTTTTTCATTTGCACAGCGGCAAAGATAATGTCAAAAACAAGGCCATTTAATTTTTTAATAAAATATCCCAGGCAGATGGTCGCTGTATTTTGATAATGAGAAAAGTTTGTATGTTTGCGCCTCAAAATCAGGATAGGGCACAAATTGTTAGATGTAATGCCCTTATCACTCAAGCTGATTAAGTAACTTAGTGAGAATAAAGGCGTAGCTCTGTCGTCCCGATTGCTATAGGGAAGAGCGTTAAAAAGTAAATTGGCGCGGTAGCTCAGGTGGTTAGAGCGTTGGATTCATAACCCAAAGGTCGGGGGTTCAACTCCCCCCCGCGCTACTTAATATTTCAATCTTCTCTCTTGAATCAAATTTAGAGGCCTGGTTGGCTTCTCACAATGCTGAAAGGGAAAATGGCATACCTAATATTCCGACAGTCATAATTCTTGTCCCTTATCAATGTTCACGCTATAAATTCTTCCTATTGACATACTGGTCAAATCCAAGGCGCAAAATCATCTTTCACATGCAGCACTAATTTTAAGGCTTGTAAATCGAAAGAATATTCTAGTGAATACTAATTGAAAGTATGACACCTTTCAACTAAAAAAGTGCCACCGGAGTAATTCATATCATATTAATACACATCAACTGATCAGATGTCATTTAATAAGAATGATTTTAGTCATATTAATTAACCTTATCTTCATTCTAACTAATTACTAACTTCTGGCAGTCGTCAGGTAATGTTTTACCCGGAATACAGGAATTTGCTTTTTAATTTGTCGTTAATCAAAAATTGATTTAAATTAAAATCAAAACGAAGCCACCATGGTTAAAGGAACTAAAAAACTATTTACTGCCGATTTTGAGATCCATGCTTCGATAAAAATGCTTTATCCGTATATTCAAACTGCGAGCGGATTATCAGAATGGTTTGCCGATGATGTGAATATAAGCCCAGAAAAAGTTTTCACTTTTGTTTGGGATAATGAAGATCATAAGGCAATTATGAGTGCTCACCGAACTAATCACTTTGCACGATTCGAATATCTTCCTGAATCAAAAGAAGATGAGAAGGACCCTTCCTATTTTGAATTGCGTTTAGAGATCAACGAGCTTACACAAACCACCTTTCTTAAAGTGGTCGACTATTCTGAAATGGATGATGTGGATGAATTGCATGATCTATGGCAAGGATTAATCGAAAACCTCAAAAAGGTAGTTGGGGGCTGATCCGCATTCTTTCCGCTTAAGTTCACTTCATAAATTAGCACTAATTTCTAATTTTGTGAGCGTCACTTTTTAGTGACGCCAATTTGTTTATTACCTATTAACCTGATTTATGCTACCATCCATTAACCCCGCTGAAACTACCTCCTGGCAACAACTAACGGGACATCTTTTGACAATGCAAGCCACACACATGCGCGAGCTATTTGAAGAAGATCCGAAGCGCTTTGAAAAGTTTCAAATTACCCTTAATGATATTCTCATTGACTATTCTAAAAATATTGTCACCGATGAGACTATGAATTTACTGTTCGATCTTGCGCATGAAGTTCAATTGAAGGATGCCATGGATGCCATGTTCAATGGCGACAAGATCAATCAGACTGAACATCGCTCTGTGCTGCACATCGCTTTGCGAAATCTATCCAATACACCGATCCACGTTGATGGCGAAAATATTATGCCCCACGTGAATGCTGTGCTCGGGCAAATGCAGAAATTTTCAAACCGCTTAATAAGTGGAGAATGGAAAGGTTTTACAGGAAAGGCTATCACCGATATTGTAAACATTGGCATTGGTGGTTCTGACTTGGGACCGCTCATGGTTACGGAGGCATTAAGGCCTTATCATAAAAACATAATTCCTCATTTTGTTTCCAATGTAGATGGCACTCATATCGCAGAGACGCTAAAAAAATTAAATCCAGAAACAACACTTTTCATCATTGCATCGAAGACCTTCACTACACAAGAAACTATGACGAATGCGGAATCAGCAAAGTCCTGGTTCCTAGAAAAAACAAACGGACAAGGTGACGTGGCAAAGCATTTTGTAGCCGTCTCCACGAATACAAAAGCGGTGACTGCCTTTGGCATAGCCCCTGAAAATATGTTTGTGTTTTGGGATTGGGTGGGTGGCCGTTATTCATTGTGGTCCTCCATTGGTTTGTCTATTGCCTGCACCATCGGCTATGATAATTTTAAGCAGTTGCTGGAGGGGGCTCATGAAGCGGATAATCATTTTAAGAATGAACCTTTTGAAAAAAATATTCCTGTAATCCTTGCTCTTTTAGGAATCTGGTATTCAAATTTCTTTGAGGCCCATTCAGAAGCGATCCTTCCCTATGATCAATATCTTCATCGCTTTGCCGCTTATTTTCAGCAAGGAAATATGGAGAGCAATGGAAAATCGGTTGATCGCGATGGACAACCAGTGCTCTATCAGACGGGTCCCATTATCTGGGGCGAGCCGGGCACGAATGGACAGCACGCATTTTATCAACTCATTCATCAAGGCACTAAAATCATACCCTGTGATTTTATTGCGCCTGCCATCAGTCACAATCAGGTTGGTGATCACCACGATAAACTTTTGTCAAACTATTTCGCTCAAACAGAAGCATTGATGGTTGGCAAAACGGAAGAGCAAGTGGAGAAAGAACTCCTGGCAGCAGGAATGAGTAAAGAGGAAATCAAGTTTCATCTACCGTACCGGGTGTTTAATGGTAATCGACCTACCAATTCGATAATGTTCAAGAAGCTTACTCCTCGCACGCTGGGAACACTCATCGCATTGTATGAACACAAAATATTTGTGCAGGGTGTCATCTGGAACATCTTCAGTTTCGATCAATGGGGTGTAGAATTAGGTAAAGTGTTGGCCAAGAAAATTCTTCCGGAACTCACCTCAACGGACATAATTTCTTCGCATGATGCCTCCACCAACGGACTTATCAATTATTTCAAACGATTGAAATCTGAATAACTTTTAATCTTCTTGTAAAACATTCTTTTAACTGTATTTTTGGATCTTCGACTAAACGAATGAATTCAACTATTTCGAAGATCGGAGTATTTACCTCCGGTGGAGATGCTCCTGGAATGAATGCCGCATTGCGTGCCGTAGTCAGAGCTTCCATTTATTACAAGAAAGAAGTGTACGGAATCATGCAAGGTTACGAAGGCATGATCAGCGGTGAAATTGTTAAACTCGGAGCTCGCTCTGTGGGTAACATTATTCAGCGAGGAGGTACTATTTTAAAATCAGCACGGAGCGCTGAATTCCGTACGAAAGAAGGTAGGGAAAAAGCCTACGCCAATATTAATAAAAATGGCATAGATGCATTGGTAGCCATTGGTGGCGATGGAACGTTCACCGGGCTTCATAAATTTTACGAAGAGTACGCCATTCCCTCTATTTGTATCCCTGGTACTATTGACAATGATTTAGCGGGAACGGATTATACAATCGGTTTTGACACGGCTACCAATACCGCTGTGGAAGCCATTGACAAAATAAGAGATACAGCCATCTCGCACAATCGTCTTTTCTTTATTGAAGTGATGGGGCGCAATTCAGGATACATCGCAATTAACTGTGGAATAGCCGGAGGTGCGGTAGCAACCATTATCCCTGAAGAATCAATAACCCTCGAAGAACTTTTCAACAAACTAGATGAAGGTGGAAAGACCAATAAGAAGTCCAGCCTGATTGTGGTAGCGGAGGGAAGTAAGTTGGGTGGCGCGATGGAACTTGCCAAGAAATTTTCGGAAAGAAATAATTACTTTGACATCAAAGTTACCATCCTCGGTCACCTTCAGCGCGGAGGCACTCCTACTTATTTTGATCGCGTGCTGGCCAGCAAGATGGGTATTGCTGCTGTAGAAGGATTGCTCAAAGGTGAAAAAGATGTAATGGTTGGCATCCGCAATAATGTAATCGTATATAACAGTTTTGATACGATCATCAATCACATCCACGAGATTGATAGTGAGTCACTCAGAATAGCTAAAATTCTTTCCATCTAATCACAGCCCATGAAAGATTTAACCATCGGTATCGACATAGGAGGCACGAATACCAAATACGGCATCGTAGATCGTGAAGGAAACGTATTGCATCAGGGTAACATCCCCACAACTCAATATGAACAGTTTCAGGAATTTTTTGATGCGATGGCGGAGGCACTCCGGAAAGGGATTGCAGAGCTACCCTCCACCGCCCGGATTGTTGGGATCGGTGTTGGTGCCGCAAATGGAAATTATTATACAGGAAATATTGAGCGGGCAACCAATTTAAAATGGAAAGGTGTTCTGCCTTTGGCCCGCATGTTCAAAGATGAATTTGGAGTTCCGTGCATACTTACCAATGATGCCAATGCGGCCGCTGTTGGAGAAATGATCTACGGCAATGCCAAAAACATGAAAGACTTTGTGGTGATCACCCTTGGCACCGGCCTTGGAAGCGGATTTGTTTGTGGAGGTGTTCTGTTAAACGGACAGCATGGTATCGCGGGTGAAGTTGGGCACACATCGGTTAACCCCAATGGACGCTATTGCAATTGCGGCAAGCGCGGATGCCTGGAAACCTATGTGTCAGCAACAGGCATCAAGCGAACAGTGTATAAATTATTGGCTGATCACCTCGAGCCCAGTGAATTGCGAGGTATCAGTTTTGATAATCTTAATACCAAAATGATTAGCGAAGCTGCCAACCGTGGCGATGTTGTAGCAAAAGAAGCTTTTGAATATACGGGCAGAATTTTAGGTATGAAACTAGCAGAAACGGTTGTTCACACAGATCCAGAAGCGATCTTCCTTTTTGGTGGTTTGTCGATGGCTGGTGATTTGATTTTCAGACCTACCATCAAACACATGGAGGCTAATCTAATGCCATTATTCAGAGGAAAAGTAAAAGTACTTCCATCCGCCATGCAAAACCAGGCCGCTCCTATTTTAGGCGCAAGTAGTTTGGTATGGGATTATCTGGATAAACTACAAATGAAAGCAGAGTTGGCATAAAATCTTTATTCCACTTTTACTCCCAGATTCGCGCCAAGCAGATTAAAATAATCTACCCATTCACTTTCTATCTCTACTACCGGTTTCTTTCTATTCTCCATGGATATTTCAAAATAGAGATTCTGAGTCTTATGAAGATTAGGTTCGAGATTGAACTTCGCGAGAATAGGAAACATCCGATTCAATCGTTGAATTCGTTTCACATTTTCCCTTTCACTGCTTATTCTCTTTAGTTCTTTATAAATACTCTCCCCTGCCATTCGTGAAAGCTTGTCGGGGTCTTCAATCTTCAGGCTCCAACGATGCATCTCGGCCGCAATGCGCTCCATCTCCTTAATATTGATTTTATCTGATTGAAAAATCCTAACCAGGTCTGCATTCAAAATATATTCAAATGTGGTTTTATATGCAGGCGGAATTGGAATATTGTTATTAGACAGAGCGTTGATAAGCGGATAATCCCGATTATAACTTCTTCTCAACGAGCTTTCTAACTCTGCCATACTCTCCCTCGAAATCATATCAAGGATTTTTCTCTTTTCATCCTGAAAGAGATGCCAGATTGTGTATTTGTCGGGGCCGAAATATGTTTGAATCAATCCGATCATCTCACCCAACCTACCCTCTTCAAAAGCCTTCACCATTCTGAATTGCATACTGGCAAATTTATCCGGCTCCATGTCTAGCGAAATATTTCCAATGATGTTATGCTTACCCAGATAGATTACTGCAAAGGCAAATTTCTTTTCAGACCGCGTAACTAAAGATTTTACTTTGGTAATGCCTAACACCAATTTTTGTTCTCCTGCTTCCTTCTTAATGAAGGCGTCATTGGATGTACTGTAATTAAAAATTGTAAGCGATTCTGGTTCATCTTCAAAGATGGAGGATACCGCATAGTGCATACCTACCCGTTGCAGGTTGGTGCGCGAAGGAAGTACCTGCCTTTTATACACTTCATCTCCTGTTTCAAAGGTGGGTACGTTACTAGGCGCTTCAGAAAGTCGTTTGATAAATTCTAATTCCAGATCTTCATTACATATCTGATTTGCCAATTGAATTACCCGGCAAGCATACTGCATCACCTGAACGGTTTCAATTCCGGATATTTCATCAAAAAACCAACCACAGCTGGTGTACATCAGCATGGCATGCCGCTGCATCTCCATGATCCTTAATATCTGATTAGGATGAGCATCGCTGAGTGCTTGATCCTTTAAAAAACGTTTAACGTTATCGTCATTTCTTTTTAAAACGACATTAATATATTGGTTTCGCGCTTTCCACGGATGCTTCACTACTTTCGCTGCCTCACGTTCAAAAATATCAGATACACTTTCCCGCAACCAATCCAACGCATCGCGGAGGGGCTTGCGCCAACGTTGATGCCATCCGGGCTTACCGCTATTACATCCGCAATCTGCTTTCCATCGTTCTACCCCATGTACACAACTCCACGAACTATCCTCGATGATCTGAGCTTCATTTTCCGGTGGATATAAACTTAAGAACTGCGCATAGTTGGTAAGATTTACCCGATCATCTTTCTCAATAAAATCAAGACAGAACGCCAAAGCCATTTCACCATGCTTATGATGATGACCGTAGGTTTCTCCATCTGTAGCAACGTGAACAAGTTGAGCGTCATGATCCTGAAAATCCAATGGGCTTAGCAGTCTTTCCGCAAAGCGCTTCCCATCATTAAGTAAACCATTGAAGGCGATCCCTTGCGAGATATCTCCGTCATAAAAAAATAAAGCAATCGAATTTCCACTGGGGAGATTACATTGATAAACTTTTTTCGTGTTTAGTGAACGATCATTTACATTTGTCCAATCTTCTGATCCAATTTTTCTCACGGCTTTTGCCTGCCGTGGGGCCAGGATGGTAAATTTAATTTTGTTTTCAGCCAGTAGCTCCAGTGTCTCTAGGTCCACTGCTGTTTCCGCTAACCACATGCCTTCCGGCTTTCGCTTAAAGCGCGATTCAAAATCACGAATGCCCCATCGTATTTGAGTTTCTTTGTCACGCCTGTTGGCGAGTGGCATAATGATATGATTGTAAACCTGGGCGACTGCAGAACCATGCCCTCCGAAGTTGGACATGCTTAGTTTATCTGCTTCCAGAATGGCCTCGTAGGTTTCTGTCGAATAGGACTCCATCCAGGAGAGAAGCGTGGGGCCAAAATTGAAGCTGATCCTCGAGTAATTATTGATAATGTTTTTAATGACATTATGTTCATCCAAAATTCGGGACGTAGCATTGGGCTCATAACACTCTGCCGTAATCCGTTCGTTCCAGTCGTGATAGGGGTGTGATGAATCCTGAAGTTCAATTACCTCCAGCCACGCATTTTCACGAGGCGGTTGATAAAAGTGACCGTGAATACAGATGTATTTATTTGCTGAATCAGTCATTGCAAAAAGATAAAAACCAGATTTTATTCTATAAAAAAACTACTCGATGTCAAACTCAGTCATCTCCTCCTTCAATTTTAAAATTGAAATACTGATTGGGGATAAGGTTAATGATACGGAGTAATCTTTGTTGTGATATTTGACCGGGGTCGTGTATAACAATCCATGATTCAGCACTCCACTTCCACCATACTTTGTGCTATCTGAGTTGAAGATTTCCGTCCAGGTGCCACGGTATGGAACTCCCACTCTATATAACGGACGGGCTTCCGGAGTAAAGTTGCAAATGACAATCAGTGCATCTTCGCGCTTCTCACCTTTTCTCATGTAAATTACTACGCTGTTCTCACGGTCAGAATAATCCAACCATTCGAAACCTTTCTCTTCGAATTGATACTCGTAGCAAGCAGGCTCAGATTTATATAAATGATTTAAATCCTTGATGATTGTGAGCACACCTTGATGCGGGGCGTGATCAAGCAAAGACCAATCTAAACTACGATCATGGTTCCACTCGGATGACTGACCGAACTCAGCACCCATGAACAAAAGTTTGGTGCCTGGGTGAGTAAACATGTATGAAAACATCAGGCGAAGGTTTGCAAAGCGTCTCCATTCATCGCCCGGCATGCGACCCAACAAAGAACCTTTTCCATGAACTACTTCATCATGTGAAAGCGGTAACATGAAGTTCTCTGTGAATGCATACATGATGCTGAACGTGATTTCATTCTGGTGATACTTACGATGAATGGGATCTAACTTAAAATAACTCAAGGTGTCGTGCATCCAACCCATCATCCATTTTTGTCCGAAGCCCAATCCTCCCAGGTAGGTGGGTTTTGAAACACCCGGCCATGCTGTTGATTCTTCGGCTATGGTAATTACATCTGGAAAATTGCTGTAAACAACTTCGTTGAATTCCTTTAAAAACTTTGTGGCTTCAAGGTTTTCATTTCCACCATGCTCATTAGGTATCCACTCTCCTTCTTTTCGTGAGTAATCGAGATAGAGCATAGAAGCCACAGCATCTACACGAAGGCCATCCGCGTGGTATACATCGAGCCAAAACAGTGCATTGCTGATCAGGAAGGATCTTACTTCATCTCTACCATAATTATAAATGTAACTGCTCCAATCCGGATGGAATCCTTTTCTCGGATCGGCATGTTCGTATAAGTGCGATCCGTCAAAATTATAAAGTCCGTGTGCATCTCCTGGAAAATGGGATGGCACCCAATCCAGAATGACACCAATTTCAGCCTGGTGAAATGCATCCACCAACTCCATGAATTCTTCGGGCGTACCAAATCGGCTGGTGGGCGCAAAATATCCAGTTAATTGATATCCCCACGATCCAAAAAATGGGTGCTCCATAATCGGAAGGAACTCCACATGTGTGAAACCACTTTCTTTTACATAGTCAACCAACTCTTTGGCAAGTTCGCGATAACTCAGTGATCGATTTCCATCCTCAAATTTTCTTTTCCAACTTCCGATGTGAACTTCATAAACAGAATACGGCTTTACTTTTTCAGCATTCTTCTTCCGGCTCTGAAGCCATGCTTTATCTTGCCATGAATATTTGGGATCCCAGATTATTGAAGCCGTGTTAGGTGCTATCTCTGCATAAAAGGCAAATGGATCTGCTTTTTCCAGGTACTCTCCGGTGTTTGAATGAATGGCATACTTGTACACTTCTCCTTTGCCTATACCAGGAAAGAAGCCTTCCCATATTCCGGATTCATCCCAGCGAGGTGAAAGCTTGTGGTCATTATTATTCCAATGGTTAAAGTTACCAATTACTGAAACGGCCGTGGCATTGGGAGCCCAAACGGCAAAGTAAGTGCCCTCCTTTTTTTTGAAATTGACCAGATGAGCACCTAATTTTTCATATAGCTTAAAATGCTTGCCTGATCGGAATAAATGAATGTCAAAATCTGAAAACAGGCTAAAGCTTTCATGCTCTTCAGACTTAATTTTAGTATTCGCTTTTTTGCCCATAGTTTTAATTTTTCCTTTTACGTTCTTCTTTTGCATGAAAATAACGATTCATATGATAGTAAATTCCTCTCAGCGGAATGTTAACCCAATCCGGGCGGCCGTTGAGTTCGTATCCTAATTCATAAATTGCTTTCTCGATCAGATACGTTCTAATTAACACCTCGTCTTGTTCTGCTAAAGTACTTTCCAACCCCATTTTCTCCAGATAGGCATCCAGGTAAAACCGGCTTACATAATGTTGCCATTGTTCCGCCCACTGAACCAGGAACTCAATATCCTTCTCACGGTAGTTTTCATTCAGCATTATTTTACCAAAGGCAGCATAATGAAATGAGCGCATCATTCCAGCGACATCTTTCAGCGGATTCTTTTTTAATCTGCGTTCGCTAAAGCTAAAGCCAGGTTCGCCTTCAAAATCAATGATAATGAAATCTTTACCTGTGAATAATACCTGTCCGAGGTGAAAGTCTCCATGAATCCGGGTCTTGATTGCATTGATCCGTGTCTTATACACTTCACTAAAACATTCCAGCACCTGATCTTCCATAGCCAATACCTTGCGTGCCAGATCTTGTGTTTCTGCATTCAACTTATCAAGCGACTGCTCCAAAAGCTTAAAACGATCGCGCGTTAACTTTCGTAAAGTGGAATACAGTGAGCGCTGGTAATTTGAAGTGAAGTATTCAGGAGCAAAAGCAGGATTGGTTTGATCCGAAGCAAGTGCCAGGTGCATCTCGGCTGTTCGCTGTCCCAATCGTACAACGCGTTCATAAAATCCTCTGCCAATAAATTCCTGTATGAGTTCGGGAGCTTCTTCAAATTTGATCGAAGCCTTATTAACCAGTTTAGGAATCTTTTCCTTCTTGGCTTTCGCCATTACACGCTCATAAAAACGACCTACCGAATCGATAGTCATTACCCATGAGTCACCTTGATTTTCAACCTTCTCCTGTAACAATCCGAGCACGGTAGTGTTGCCATCATTATCACGATACTCAACGCTACCCGCGTACTTCGGTGCATTGCGGAAACTTGTGTTCTCTGAAAGAAAGCGGACGATCTCAAGGTCGGGATTAATCTCCTGTTCTATTTTACGATAGAACTTGAAGAAGTACTGATCATTGTAAATGATCGCGGTGTTACTCTGATCCGCTTTTAAGATTTTTGATTCAACCTTTTCGGCATTGAGTTTTGCAAACACACTGGAGTTAAATTCCAATGTTCCTTCATCATCTTTAATTCTCACCTTACGATCCATACTGGTAAACAAGTAGTCACGGAAGGTTCGGTCATAGCTGCTATCTAAAATGAAACCTACCTTTCCTTGAATTTCAGCCCTGCTGATCACACTCATCGTAGTGTATTCTACCTTATCGAAGAGTGTGTCGGAGGGGGCAAACGACATGGGAAGGAAATACAATTCGGGCAGACGTTGCACATAGTGCACCTCAATGATACATAAAAAGTGAGTATCCTTTTCTACTTTAAGTGGAATGACCTTATGGATATTCATTTTACTGATAGCCCTTGCCTTGCCGCCAAACCAACGGCACTTCTTCATGAAAGGCTGAAGAATTTTTCTCTCCAACACTCGCACCTCGTTATAGTTGGCGAAGAGGCGTTCCCAGGAAAGATCGGATTTGTACAAGAACAATTCGTTGGTAGCACCAGAGGCATCTTTTTTCTCTGTAGCGTCTGCCTGAAACCAGAAATATCCGTAAGGACCAATGGTGATGGGGTACTCTCCATCGGTCACGCTCATAAATCGATTCTGACTGAATACCTCGGTGATATCACAATCTTTGAAAGATTTTAAGTCCAACGTGGTTGCCTGAGAGAATTGTGAGAGGTTGGCAACTACTATAATACTTTGTTTTTCATAGGTGCGTGCAAAACAAAGCACTTTCGAATTAGAGCTATCAATGAAATGAAGGTCTCCTCTGCCGAAAACATTTAAACGTTTTCGCATCGCCAATACATTTTTGATCCACCACATCAATGAAGATGGATTTTCTTCTTGGGTGGCCACATTCACCGACTCATAGCGATACACAGGATCGGTAATAACCGGCAAGTATAGCTTTTGAGGATTCGCCTCCGAAAACCCTGCATTGATATTCATGTTCCATTGCATGGGGGTTCGCACACCAAACCGGTCACCTAAATAAATATTATCGCCCATGCCGATCTCATCTCCATAATACAAAACGGGAGTTCCCGGGAGGGAAAAGAGTATCGTGTAAAGCAATTCAATTTTTCTTCTGTCATTATTCAATAAGGGCGCCAACCTCCTTCGGATTCCCAGGTTGTGTTTCGTGTGAGGATCATTGGCGTAGGCTTTGAATAAGTAATCCTTCTCTTCCTCAGTCACCATATCCAATCCAATTTCATCATGGTTACGAAGAAATAAAGCCCACTGACTGTTTGGAGGCGTGGTTGGAGTTTGTTCAATAATGTCTATGATCGGATAGGTGTCTTCTGTGCGCAAGCCAAGAAATAAGCGAGGCATGAGTGGATAATGAAAATTCATGTGGCACTCCTGTCCTTCACCAAAATATTCCGCGGCATCTTCAGGCCATAAGTTTGCTTCTGCAATTAAAATCTTATCATCGTAGTGCTTATCAATATGACTTCTTAGCCGCTTTAAAAAAGTATGGGTTTGCGGTAAGTTCTCACAACTGGTTCCCTCCTCTTCAAATAAAAACGGAACAGACGGAAGCCTGAATCCATCAACACCCAGTTTCATCCAGAAGTCAACCACTTTAATCATCTCCAACTGTACCTCCGGATTTTCAAAATTCAATTCCGGCTGATGACGATAAAACCGGTGCCAGAAATACGCCTTCGCTTCATTGTCCCAAGTCCAGTTAGATGACTCCTCATCGGAGAACATGATTCTTGCTTCCTTGTATTTTTCGGTCGTTTCACTCCAGACGTAATAATCTTTGTAACGTGAGCCTGCGCGTGCCTTGCGGGATTTTTGAAACCACGCATGTTGATCAGAAGTGTGGTTAAGAATCAATTCAGTAATTACTCGGATACCTCTCCGGTGAGATTCTTTCAGAAAAAGTCTGAAGTCTGCCAGCGTTCCATAATCCGGGTGGATGTCGCAATGCTCAGTCACATCAAATCCATCATCCTTACGAGGCGATGGATAAAATGGCAATAGCCAGATAGTATTAATGCCGAGGTCTTCCAGATAATCCAGTTTTTGAATCAGTCCGGGAAAATCTCCAATGCCATCACCATTGCTATCATAGAAGCCACGAACGCTTACTTCATAAATGATCGCATCTTTAAACCAAAGTGGATCTGTATTCTTTGCAGGTGCAGCCATAGTTACATATTGGACTCGTGAATCTCTAACTTAAATAAATGAAAAGGCATTTTATGGGGATTTAAATCAATAAAATTCCATTCCTGAGTCCAGGTATAGTACTCATCGGTAATCAGGTCCAGAAGCTTCACATTAATTCTTTCACCCAGCTTCAACGTAGACTTAGGTAATTGAACAAATCCGCTTTGCGAACCATGAGGATCAAGATTTACGACTACCAAAATAATGTTCGAAAGATCTTCGGTGGCTTTCAGGTAAGCGATGATCTGATTATTTTCAATAGCACAAAACTGAGTGTTCCAGGTGGAGTGAAGCGCTTCGTTTTGTTTACGAATCTTATTCAGTAAACTCATGATGTCCGTCATACGGTTCGTACGCTTCCAATCATAATGTCTTACTTCATACTTCTCAGAATTGTAATATTCTTCTTTACCTTCGGTGGGCGTATTCTCATAGAACTCATAAGAAGGTCCGTACACACCATAGTTGGAAGAAAGTGTTGCAGCTAATGCGTATCGTAGTATGAAACTGTTTTCACCCTGTCCTTGTAGATGATAAGGAAGAATGTCGGGTGTGTTTGGCCAGAAGTTTGGCCTGAAATAATTGCGTGATGCCCCATAAACTAAATCATTCACATAATCAGTAAGTTCCTGCTTTGAAGCTCGCCAGGTAAAATACGTGTAGCCCTGGGTGAAGCCTACCTTTGCCAGCGAGGCCATGATCTTAGGTCTTGTAAATGCTTCCGAAAGAAAAATAACATCCGGATTCACTTGGTGTACTTCGGCAATTACCCAATTCCAAAAAGGAATTGGCTTGGTGTGTGGGTTATCGATTCTAAAAATAGTAACACCCTGCTCCATCCAATAGATGAATACTGATTTAAGTTCTTCCCATAACTCTTTCCAATTGTCCGTCTCAAAGTTGAACGGATAAATGTCCTGATATTTCTTTGGAGGATTTTCAGCATATTGAATGGATCCATCTGGTCTTTGCTTAAACCATTCAGGATGTTCTTTCACGTATGGATGATCGGGTGCACATTGAAAGGCAATGTCCAGGGCCACATCAATATTCAATTTCTTCGCCTCCTGAATGAGTTTTTTGAAATCATCTAATGTACCTAAAGCGGGTAGAATGGCTTTATGTCCGCCTTCATCACTGCCAATGGCCCAGGGCGATCCGTGCTCACCCTTCCTGGCACGCACATTATTGTTTTTACCTTTGCGATTTACTTTACCAATGGGATGTATGGGAGGAAAATAAAGCACATCGAAACCCATGGCTGCCACGCGTGGCAGAAGTTTAACACAATCCAGAAAGGTACCATGCTTATCCGCTTCGAATGAGGAAGAGCGTGGAAAGAATTCATACCAAGCGCTGAAATTTGCCTTTTTATGTTCTACGATGATTTCAACTTCTTTATCACATGTACTTTCATTCTCTCTCAGCGGGTATTGATGAACTATTTTACCGAATGCTTCACTGAGAACTACGTCAATTGCCCTACCATAATTTTCCTTGTGGTCAAGTTTTTTAGCCAGGCTCAATAACTCTTTATTGGTTTTACCTGCCAGCCGCGTTAAGAAAATAACACCTTCCTGTAACTCTACCGATACATCTACTTTTGCTTGCGCCTTCTTCTTAAATCCATCATACCAGGTATCAAAATGATCAATCCATGCCATGATGGTGAATACATACAAACCCCTCTCCTCTACTTTGAAAGAACCACTCCACTCATCATTGAAAGTGGGCTTTAGTTCAATCACATTCCACTTCGATGCATCTTTTCTTTTGTATAGCAACTCCGCCCTGATATGATCGTGGCCATCACCAAAAATAGTCGCACTAACATTCACACGTTCACCGACCGTGCGCTTGGCAGGATATAGACCACCCTCAACCTGAGGCTGAACACTCTCAATAATTACTCTCTTTTTTCCGTTACTCATCTATCAGTATAATTACGCGTGAAACTATTTTAAAACTACAGTAGCGTAGGCCGGCAACCTAACTTCGCTATTGTTTACGGATGCCGAATTGAAAGAATCAAACTCAATTACTTTATAATCAGCAAGCGCAGCAGGTAGTTTGATCGTTACTTCCACATCAGACACGTTGTGCAGCACCAGTCGATTGTCACCATCCTTGCTACGAATAAAACTTACAATCTCCCGAATGTTTATGGGAGCCGTGTCAATACTTCCGTATGAAAGTGATTTACTTGAATTTCGGTACTGAATAAATCTCTTATAGAAGTTATACAATGAAGCAGGATCGTCTTTTTGCTTTGATAAAGGGATTACTGTATCGTCATTGCTATGCTTAGGTGCTTCCCACGATGTTTGCCGTTTATCTTTTGCATCATAGTCCCATATAAAAGGTTCACGGATATATTCATCCGGCTTCATGCCAATCATTCCAATTTCTTCACCATAGTAGACATAGGGAGTTCCTGGTAACGTGAACAAGATACCTGCGGCCACGCGGGCTTTATTCAGATCGGTACCCAACTCACTGAGAATCCTGTTTTGATCGTGATTCTTGAGAAAGGTAGCATCAATAAACTCATTGGTACTCTTCGTATAATAATCGTTGATCTGTTTGTATTTGCTGATGAGTCCAATGGTGTCTTTACCTGCTCGCACCACGCTGGTGATGGCGTATCCCATATCAAAGTTAAATAACGCAGGAAGGCCTTTCAGATAAGGAGCAACATCCTCCGCTTTTGACCAGACTTCTCCAACCAGATACACATCCGGTTTTATCTTTTGCATTTCATCTCTGAACCACTTCCAGAATGCATGATTATCATTAGCTCTATCCGTTGGAAATATATGCTTTGCTGCATCCAGACGAAAGCCATCCACCTTCATCTCGCCAAGCCAGTATTTTCCTATCTCAACAAACTCTTGTCTTACTTTTTGATTATCCAGATTCAAATCGGGCATCCCACCATAAAAGAATCCATAATAATGTTCCGATAGCGTATCGCCATTCACCGGATGCCACTGTGTAATGTTATCAGAATCCAGGGAGGCGGACTTCTTGGATATCTGCTCACGGATAGAATCTTTATTTGCCCATACGTAATAATCCCGGTAAGTGCTTTCTTTACTTTCAATGGCATTCTTAAACCAGGGATGATCAGAACCTGTGTGATTTACAATCAAGTCCACTAAAATGCGAATATCTCTCTTGTGAGCTTCTTCTACCAATTTCTGAAAGTCTTCCTGGCTTCCATATTCCGGATCGACTGCTTTATAATCGACTACATCGTATTTGTGATAGGTTGGCGAAGGCATAATTGGCATTAACCAAATTCCTCCTACTCCCAATTCTTTCAGATAATCCAACTTAGCAGTCAGTCCATTGAAATCACCAATGCCATCGCCATTGCTATCCGCGTATGAACGAATAAATACTTCGTAGTTTACTCCATAGGGCCACGTGGCAATTTTTTGTGATTCTTTGCTGCACGAAAAAGCAAAAACAATAAGAAGAAAACACGCACTAATTTTCCTCATAGGAATTATTTGATTTTAAAAATGAAAGAAGAGTAAGGAAGAATGTCGACCTCAAATGATCTTGATTTATTGATGCCTACATCGGCACTGCTCCTGAGCATATCGTGACCCACATAATCTTCTTCTGAGTTAAGTTGAAAAGCCTGAACTACTTCATCCGATAATTTCACCTTTACACGTTTTGTTTTGTCGTCAAAGCTGGATAAAATAACAAGTCTTTCCTCATTATAAACACGCGCGAAAACATGTACATCATTGGCAATATTACCTTGAGAAAGATTGAAGTTTGTGAGGTCATAATAATCTCCCTGGGTAATGGCTTTACTGTTGGATGCAAAAGTGAGAATGTCACCATAAAACTGACGCAATGGTAACTGTACACCACTGAGTTGTCCGCCATCAAACTTGCCACCATTCACCCATTTTTGATGTTCAGGAACACCCCAATAATCAAATATAGTGGTGCGACCATCTTCACTGGAAAATCCGGAATTACCTGCACCCGGCTCACCAACCTCTTGCCCAAAATAAATCATCACAGGGCCCTGATCAATGGTAGCGCTGATCACCATGGCGGGAACAGCCTTCCAAGCATCGTCTGCGAAAAATGATGATGCAATACGCTGCTCGTCATGATTTTCAAGGAAGTGAAGCATGTTACGGTTGATGCCTTTTAAGCTTTGCTGAATGCTGTGAATATCCACTGTGCTCGATCTTTTATTGATTAGCAGCCGTAAGGTGTCGTAGAGTTGAACTTTATCATACAGGTAATCGAATTTACCCTGATCGATGTAGTTTCTGTATTGTGCAGGGTTATAAATTTCAGCTATAAAAAATATTTCGGGATTCACAGCTTTTACCTGTGGTATCGCCCAATTCCAAAATTCTGCTGGCACCATCTCCGCCATATCGCAACGAAAGCCATCTACTCTTTTATTTGCCCAGAATATCAGAATGTCTTTCATCTTGATCCATGTACTGGGAATAGGATCGAAAAAAAGTTTGCGGCCATTCTGAATATCTACTCCATAATTGAGTTTCACCGTTTCAAACCACTCATTTATTCCGGGTGATGCCGTGAACTGATCATTGCCTGTTACTTTAGCTGGGTTCTCTTCAAACTTTTTATCTTTTGTGGGGAAGGAATTCGGGCCAAGCGAAATATATCCTGCAGGAGGTTGAAAGGATTGTCCCGGCAGGTAATAAAAGTTATTGGAAGGTTTAAAGGATACGGACAAATCATCTCCTTCTCCTAAATCCTGAATTCCCTGAGGTTTTGCATCACTCTTATATCCCCGCGCTACATGGTTGGGTACGAAGTCAATAATCACTTTAAGTTCCTGAGCATGCGTGCGGTCAATGAGTTGCTCAAACTCTTTCATCCTGTTTTTCACATCTACTGCCAGATCAGAGTTCACATCATAGTAATCCTTAATGGCGTAAGGCGATCCTGCCCTTCCCTTCACTACATCCGCATCATCCAAGGGTATTCCATCCGTTGAATAATCAGTCAGTAGCGCATGCTCGATTGCACCGGTGTACCAAATGTGAGTCACTCCCAGTTCCTTAATTCCTTTTAAAGCGACCTCATTGATGTCGTTAAACTTGCCCACTCCATTTTCTTCAATGGTTCCGTATGGCTTATTGGTCGTGTTAAGGTTTCCAAATAACCGGGTCATCATTTGGTAGATAACCATCTTTTTTCCTTGACTTTGCGACATGGTGGAATCCGGAATTTTGTCTTTTGGAGTAATACAACCCAAAAGCAACATAAGTGAAAGTAAACCTGTTTTTTTCATTCTCTTAAAGGTAATTAAATACTATACCCACACAAAATGCATAAAAAATAGATCATTTATTATGACTTTTGGCTAGAAAACGTTTTCGCTAATGTCGGTTTAAAAATTAAACCAATATATGAACTGAATCGCTTATCTTAAACGCCTAATCCTGTATTGAATTTAAACGTTATGTTACGATTTTATAAAGTCTTTTTTATCAGTCTTGGCGCATTAATGTCATGGATTTCCTCCGCGCAAACGGTAACATTGTCACCTGCGAATCCCACTCCCAATCAGTTAGTTACCCTTGCCTTTGATGCCACCGGAACTCCACTTGTCGGTGAATCAAAAGTGTACATGCACAGTGGAATTGTGACCACCAGCACGGCAACCCCGGGCTCTACCGATTGGAAATTTGTCAAGGGAAATTGGGGTAAAGATGATGGCATTGGATTAATGACTGCTGTTACAGGCCAGTCAAATAAATGGCAGATCGCTCTCTCACCTACCATGCTACAGTATTACGGAGCACCCGATGGCACCAACATCTTTTGGCTTGCCCTTGTCTTTCGAAATGCTACAGGTTCTAAACAAACTAGTCCTGATATCTTTTTTAGACCATCTACACTTCCTTATACATCTATCACGTCTCCTTCCAATCCCGAGGTCTTCTATCCCACTGGTGGGGCAGTAACGATTTCGGGTTCAGCTTCTGTTCAAGCTTCAACGATCGAAATTTTAGTTGATGCCGGCAGTGGTTATACTTCCATTGCTACTGCCTCCAACACAACTGACATCAGTGCCAGCTATACGCCTAACACCGCTAGTGCTTTGATTAAAATTAAAGCGATTATAAATGGTACTACCACAGAGACCACGAGCAATTTTACGTTTACCAACCGACCTGTGGTAATTGAAGAGGATTTACCTTCTGGAATCAATGATGGAATCAATTATGGGGCAGATCCTACCAAAGTCACCTTAGTCTTGCTTGCTCCCGAAAAAGAATTCGTTTATGCGGTGGGTGACTTTACGAATTGGCAACTGAATGACAATTATTTCATGAAGAAAACTCCAGATGGAAAGAGATTCTGGCTGGAGATTAGTGGATTGAATGCGGGACAGGAATATGTATTTCAATATTGGGTGGATGGAGTCATTAAAGTAGGTGATCCATTGGCGGATAAAGTTGCTGATCCATTCAATGACTCATTCATTCCGACAACAACCTATCCTGCTATTCCTACCTATGGTAAAACACAATATGGTATTGCCACGGTTTTGCAAACGAATCAGACCCCGTATAACTGGTCCTCTAGTGAAACAACCTGGGTGGCTCCTGATAAAAAGGAGTTGGTCATTTATGAATTATTGCTTCGGGATTTTATTGGATCAAGACGATATAAAGACCTGGCGGATTCATTGTCCTATTTCAAAAGACTGGGCATCAATGCCATTGAATTGATGCCGATTATGGAGTTTGAAGGCAATCTTAGTTGGGGCTATAATCCCTCCTACTTTTTTGCACCTGATAAATTCTATGGTTCAAAAAATGACCTGAAGGAATTTATACAAAAAGCTCATCAGCAAGGTATTGCAGTGATTTTAGATATGGTACTTAATCACGCATTTGGTCAAAATGCAATGGTTCAAATGTATTTTGATAAGGCGGCAGGAAAACCTTCTGCCAATAGCCCCTGGTTCAATCGGGATGCCACCCATCCTTTTAACGTGGGTTTTGACTTTAACCATGAAAGCCAATATACCAAGGACTTTGTGGATACCGTATGCAGCTACTGGTTGAAGGAGTATCACTTCGATGGATTTCGTTTTGATCTATCCAAAGGATTCACACAAAAGAATAACCCAAATGATGTGGGTGCCTGGAGTACTTACGATGGAAGTCGGATTAATATTTTAACTCGCATGGCTAACGAAATCTGGAAGAAGAAGCCGGAAGCGTATGTGATCCTGGAACACTTGGGTGATCCTTCAGAAGAGAGTACTCTTGCCAATAATGGCATGCTCCTATGGGGCAATATGACGGGCACGTACTCCAGTGCGCTTGCCGGTAATAGCAACGCCAATATTAATCTTGCTAATCGGGTGTCTCATGTAAACTACATGGAAAGTCACGATGAAGAGCGACAACTTGTTGAGTTAATGAAAAATGGACAATCGCAAGGATCATACAATATTAAGAACCTGGAGATTGCATTGAACCGAGCCAAGATGGGGGCTGCATTTTTCTTCACCTTGCCGGGACCAAAAATGGTGTGGCAATTTGAAGAATTAGGTTATGATAAGAGCATCAACTATTGCACAAATGGAACCGAAAGCAGTAATTGTCGTCTAGATAATAAACCTTTACCCTGGGGAACAGGAGGATTAAATTATTATTCAAATCCTGATCGCCAACGCCTTTACAAAACAATCGCAGCCATCAATCAATTGGTGCAAGCCAACAAGGCTACATTTAAAAATGGTTCTGTAGAAACTATTCCTCTTGGAAATGTGCGTATGATCAAGATTGCTTCTGCTGCGATGAACGTTTCGATTGTTGGAAATTTCTCTACAGCGTATCAGAAACCTACTGGAATTTTCACTAAGACCGGAACGTGGTTTGATTATTTCGGAAACGAATCCAGGATTGTAACAGACGTGAATGAGGTGATGCTTCTGGCACCCGGTGAGTTTCACATCTTTACCACCGTTCAGCAAACTTCGCCTGCCCCAGATCTAATTGATTTTGTTATTACCGGCATCGATGAACCCAGTGATGATTCATTTACGGTGTATCCTAATCCTGTAAAAGACAAATCTCTGATAATTCAATGGACGGAAAATAATGTTGGTCCATTGCAGTTTAAGATTATTGACATATTAGGTAGGGTTAGAATGAGTGAAGAGCGTTCACCTTCTGAGAAGACTTTTTACTTTGATGTGCAATCGCTATCCAATGGGGTGTACATCATTATGGTAGAGCAGGGAGGAGTGCGCAGAACCCAAAAAATACAGATTGAGTAACTTACTTTTTTTTAGGCGTGAGTAGGTGAAAAATCGCGGCAGCGATACAAATGAGAAGGCCTAAAAATTCACGCGTCTCTTCGATGTAAGGATATTGCATTTTAGCAAGGTCATCAAACAACAACGATCGATCTGGAGATTGCAGCCACTCCCAGGCACCACCTATCAACAGGGAGGCATAGATCGCATAAAGTATAATGGTTGCTGCAAGCCAGTATGTAAAACGCATCTTGAACATGGCTAATACACAAAGAACTGCCATGTTGCCATAAATCAGAATCCACAAAATAGGGTCCGGATCGTTTATCTGCACAAAGGCAAAGAGCAGAAAAAGAATAGCGAGGATGAAATTGGTGATCTTCATATTAAAAGATAGCACCGGCTATCGTAGCCGTCATCATCGTAGCGAGTGAAGCCGCAATCATGGCCTTGAGTCCAAGCCTGGATAGATCTCCCTGCCTATTAGGTGCCATTCCTCCAATGCCTCCAATCTGAATGGCAATAGAACTGAAGTTGGCAAATCCACACAAGGCATACGTGGCAATGCGAATCGATTTTTCGCTTAGCAAACCTGCCTGTTTCATATTAGCCAAATCGAGGTAAGCAACAAACTCATTGATTACCATTTTCTGGCCCAGCAAACTTCCTACATACAGGGATTCATCCCAGCTAACTCCAATGCAAAAAGCAAAAATCCGGAAAACCTGTCCTAAGATATACTGCAACGAAAAACCCTGATAGGCTCCATTTGTACTTTGTACTACGAATTCATTCAATCCTGTAAGGTCACCTATAAAATCTACGAGCACCCAATTCAACGCATAGATGATCGCAATGAATGCCAGCAACATCGCCCCTATATTGAGCGCCAGTTTCAAGCCATCGGCTGCACCGCTTGCCATCGCATCAATGAGGTTCACACCAATTTGTTCTTTATTCACTTTTAAACTTCGGTCAATTTTTTCAGGCTCTGTT
This sequence comes from uncultured Ohtaekwangia sp., assembly GCA_964540915.1. Taxonomy (GTDB): domain Bacteria; phylum Bacteroidota; class Bacteroidia; order Cytophagales; family Cyclobacteriaceae; genus ELB16-189. Next base: position 19,976 of record CAZIOY010000021.1, on the reverse strand, counting down.
TCCGGCATAAACACTTTAGCAAGAACGATAGCGGCAGGTGCATTCATGATGGAGGCACTTAATAAATAGGTGGCAAACTTAGCTTGTTGAACCGGATCACCACCACCAAGAAAAGAAACATAAGCCCCCAATACACTTCCTGCAATCGTGGCCATTCCTCCCACCATAAGACAGTTTAATTCTGACCTAGTCATGCGGGGAATGAAAGGTCGCACCAGCAAAGGCGCTTCAGTCTGACCCATAAAAATATTGGCAGCGGCTGATAAACTTTCAGCCCCCGAAAGCCGCATGGTCCGTGCCATGATCCAGGCAAATCCAAAAACAATTTTTTGTAAAACACCCAGGTAGTATAATCCTGCGGTAACGGCTGAAAAAAAGATTACCGTGGGCAGTGCCTGAAAGGCAAAAAGGAAACCCAAACTATGTTTTACATCAGGATTGCCTGTACTATTCTTTGCCAGATCTCCATAAAGAAATTCGGCTCCCTTGGCGGCAAAACTCAAAAAGATTACAAACTTCTCGCTGATATAAGCAAAAGCTGTTTGGGCGAACTGAACTTTGCCAATGATTAATCCAAATGTTAGCTGAATAAGAATTCCTATAAGGACGAGCCTCCAGTCGATCGCTCTCCTGTTTCCTGACAGAAGATAAGCAACGCCAATAATAAATATCAGGCCACCCAGACCTCGTAAATAATCCATCTTGTCTTAACTATTTTGGATGAGAAAGTTAGTTGCGTTTGCTCAACTCGTCACGGATTTTGGCAGCCCGTTCATAGTCTTCTTTATCAATGGCATCTTTGAGCAAATCATTGAGTTTTTCAACTGAATAGTTCTTGTAATCTTCGCCCGATTTTTTGGATGATTCCTTTTTTACCTTTGCCTTTGTCTCCGGTTTGGGCTCGATCTTCTCTTCTTCCTCTTCCTGATCAGTAAGAACGATGCCGGCCTCTGCCAGGATAGTCTCGTACGTATAAATAGGAGAATCAAACCGCAAGCCTATAGCAATTGCATCGGAAGGACGGGCGTCAATTTCAGTTTTCTTTAATCCATCCGAGCACACGATCTTCGCAAAGAAGACACCTTCTTTCAAATCAGAGATGACGATCTCCTCAACATGAAAATGGAATGAGTTGGAGAATGATTTAAACAGATCATGCGTCATAGGACGATTAGGGATGATCTTTTCAATCTCTATGGCTATCGCCTGCGCCTCAAACATGCCAATGATAATCGGAAGTCTTCGGTTGCCTTCTGTCTCACCCAACACTAATGCAAAAGAGCCTGTCTGCGATTGACTGGAGGATAGTCCTAGAATTTCAAGTTTAATCTTCTTCAACGGTGCCACTCAAAAATTGAATTTATAAAAAAGTAAATAAAACCCAAACATTTAAAAACAGAACTATCCAATAGACTCTTTTATAGCCGCAGTTAATTTAGGAATCACGTCAAAAGCATCGCCCACAATGCCATAATCAGCCGCTTTGAAAAAAGGAGCATCTGCATCTTTGTTAATTACAACGATACACTTGGATGAGTTAACACCCGCCAAATGCTGAATGGCTCCAGATATTCCGATTGCTATATACAACTGTGGAGCTACCTTCACACCCGTCTGTCCAACGTGTTCATGATGAGGCCTCCATCCCAAATCGGATACCGGTTTACTACAGCCTGTAGCCGCATGAAGTGTCTTGGCCAGTTCTTCCAATATACCCCAGTGTTCAGGGCCTTTTAATCCCCTTCCTCCTGACACAACGATCTCAGCTTCAGGAAGTAAAATATCTCCTGTTGCCTTTTCAGTTGATAATATTGATGTGTTGAAATCGTGTTCATTTAAAGCTGGAGAATAAGTTACCACTTCGGCACTCCCTCCCATCTCTTTTACTTCAGCAGCATTCTTGCGAATAGCAATAACTTTCTTCTGATTTTTTAATTCTACATGAGCGAACGCCTTGCCTGTGTAAATGCTTCTGCGCACAACAAAGCCATTTGATGTATTTGGCAATTCCACTACGTTGGAAGCAAAGCTGGCTCCCGTCTTAACTGCAACCTTTGCCGCTACAGGAGTAGCCAATGATGAACTGGCGAGAACCAACACATCGGCATTTTCATCTTTCATAGCCTGGGTCAGTACTGATGCATACACCTGCGCTATTCCGTGCTCTAATTTAGCATCGGATGCGTGCAGCACTTTTTGCGCTCCATACTTACCTAAGGATTGTACTTCGGCTCCATCGGCAGGCCCCAATACGATTGCTGTTACTGATCCGCCCATGGCATGTGCATAACATACTGCCTCGAGTGACGACTTCCTGATTTTTCCTTCGGATGTTTCTATGAATACTAATGTGGACATATCCTTACGTTTTGAATTAAAGTACCTTAGCCTCGTTTTTAAGTCGGGTGACAAGTTCCGCTACATTATCGGCCGATATCATTTTGACCGCACCCTTAGGAGCTGGCAGTTCAAATTTTTGAAGCGCAACCTGCGATTGAGTTGCTTTGGCTTCAACCACTTTCAATGGTTTTGTTCTGGCTGACATGATACCTCGCATATTAGGAATCTTCCACTCCGCTATTGGCTCCTGGCATCCTGCCACTAACGGCAAGTTTGCCTCAACCTGTTCTTTGCCACCTTCAATCTCACGGGTCATCTTTGCTTTGGTTCCTTCTAATTCCAGTTTCATCACCGGAGACACTGAAGGCAAACCTAATAAGTCGCCAACCATGGCATGAACCACGCCACTGTTGTAGTCGATTGATTCTCTTCCCATCAGGATCAAATCAAATCCCTTTGCATGTTCTGCAATCTGTTCAGCAACAAAGAATGAATCGGTTGGTTCTGTATTTACCCGAATGGCATCATCTGCTCCAATGGCCAAAGCTTTTCTGATCGTTGGTTCTGTATCGGTTAATCCAACATTAATTACCGTAACGGTAGTGCCAGGATTTGCGTCTTTCAATTCGATGGCCCTTGCCAATGCATAATCATCATAGGGGCCAATGATAAACTGAACACCCGCAGTATCAAATTTCGTATTATTCTCCACGAAATTGATTTTTGAGGTAGTGTCAGGCACGTGTGAAATACAAACTAAGATTTTCATAAATGCGCTAATAAAATGACATTCAAACTATTGCCTTTTTGGGCTTAAATTTGGCCTCAAGATATAAGATTAAATCTTAAATAAGGCACTAAAAACTGAAAAAACGGATGAATCACGCGCGTATCGATTTACTGGAGAAATTCATTGAAGAAGATCCCTCTGATCCGTTCAACTATTATGCACTTGCTTTGGAATATCTTCAAACCAATCCGAACAAAGCCAGTGAGCTATTTGATGAAATCCTGATCAATCACCCTGACTATTTACCGGTTTATTACACAGCGGCAACGCTTTGTGCCGAACTCGCCAACGAAGTGAAAGCGCTCGAAATCTTAAATAAAGGAGTTGAACTCGCAAAAAGAAAATCAGACTTCAAAACCCTGCGCGAGTTGAAGAGCGCCATTCAAAATCTCGATAGCTAAATCTGAAATACAATCTTTCCCACTTTATTGGGTTTGGTGATATCTGGAAATGATTCTGCGATCTTGGAAAAAGGACGGATCGAATCAATGAGCGGTCGAATCTGATGCTTGCTTACGAAGGACAGCATTTCACTAAATTCATGGTCGTTGCCCATCGTAGAACCCAGAAGTGATAATTGATTCCAGAACATGCGATACAAATCAAGTTTCGCTGGCAATCCATTGGTGGCACCGTAAAAAACAATTCTGCCTTTTGGTTTCAAAATCTTAATGAAGTTATTGAGTTGATCGCCACCGGCACTATCGATTACCAAATCAAATCCACCTTTTGTTTTCCAAAGATCTGGGTACGTGGTCTCTTTCTTATAATTGTAGGCGCCCTTCGCTCCTAACTTAAGTGCCTTCTCCAACTTATCCGTGCTACCCGATGTAACATATACATTGGCACCGGCCGCTTTGGCAAATAGAAATGCAAACTGGGCCACGCCTCCGCCAAAACCTGAGATCAGTACATTTTGTCCACCCTTTAATTCACCCTTGCGGAACAAAGCACGAAAGGCGGTGAGCGCGCCCATGGGTAAGGCTGCAGCCTGAAGAAAATCAAGATGGAAAGGTTTACGATGGAGACGATCTACTGAAACAAGGGCATATTCTGCAAAGGTGCCATCTATCGGCATACCAAGAATGGTATACTTTCCTGATTGAACTTCCGGATCGGGTCCCCATTCTATATTGGGATTGATAACTACCTCCTGTCCCACCCAGGGTTGATCGGCATCATTGCCAACCGCTTCAACAATACCGGCTCCATCCGAACCCATAATAACACCAAAGCGAATGTTGGGATACTTGCCTTCGCGAATCCAATCGTCTCTTCGATTGAGAGCCGTTGCTTTCATTTTTATGAGCGCTTGCCCGTTGCCGGGAGTTGGCTTTGGAACTTCTTTGAATTCAATAACTCCGGGACCGGAAAGTAAAAGTGCTTTCATAGTCTTTCAAGATACGAAGGCTGGCAAAATATTTATGTCGGGTCAGAAAAAAAATTTGAGAACTAAAAAATGAAATGATCAGAAAGGAGTTTCATCATCTGCTCCGGGTGGCGGTGGTGGGTTATCCCGGACTGTATTCAGTCTGCTCTCGCGGGTGATGCTGCTTAATGGTGTGAGTCCATCCGGTGCATCATAATCAGCAAACTTGGTGTACTTGCCAATGAATTTCAACTTCACATTTTCCAATGAACCATTCCGGTGTTTGGCGATAATTACTTCGGCCATACCCTGAGTAGGCATGCCTTCCTCATCAACCGATATTTTATAATATTCAGGTCGATACAGGAACATAACGATATCCGCGTCCTGTTCAATAGAACCTGATTCACGCAAGTCGGATAGTTGAGGGCGTTTATCGCCTCCCCGGGTTTCTACCCCACGACTCAATTGTGAAAGCGCTATCACTGGCACGTTTAATTCTTTTGCTATTCCTTTCAAGGCACGAGAGATGGAAGCAATCTCTTGTTCGCGGTTTCCTCCCATCTCGCCTTTCATCAACTGAAGATAATCGATAACGATCAGCTGGATGTTATGCTCAGCTTTTAATCTACGACACTTGGCTCTTAGCTCAAGTATTGAGAGAGCCGGAGTGTCATCAATGAAAATAGGTGCGGTAGAAAGGTTGGTAGTCTTATGTACCAATTGCTGCCACTCAAATTCAGCGAGGTTTCCCTTCTTAATTTTCTCTGACTCTAATTCCGCTTCTGCCGAAATCAATCGATTCACCAACTGCAGGGAAGCCATCTCCAACGAAAAGATGGCTACCGGAATTTTGAATTCAACGGCAGCGTTGCGCAAAGCAGTAACAACAAAGGCCGTTTTACCCATACCAGGTCGGGCAGCAATGATTACTAAATCTGATTTTTGCCAACCGGATGTTACCCGATCGAGTCGCGAGAATCCACTAGGCACTCCCGTTAATCCATCCTTATGATTCTTCTTCTCTTGCAATTCCTGAATCGCACGAAACATGAGTGACTTCATGTTATCGTAATTCTTTCTCAGGTTGGCGTCAGAGATTTGAAAGATATTTTGCTCAGTCTTATCAAGGAGCTCAAACACATCGGTGGTGTCCTCGTAGGCATCATGATGAATCTGAGAGGCGATCTGAATCAGGTCGCGTTTAATAGCCATCTCAATAATGATACGCGCATGATATTCAATGTTGGCCGCTGAACTTACTTTGGAAGTCAACTCAGCGATATAGTAAGCGCCACCGACAACTTCAAGTTTAGCAGTTTTCCGTAGTTGGGCTACCACGGTGCGCATATCTACTGGCTCAGAGGCTTTGAACAGGTCGGTGATAGCATTATAAATTTCTTTGTGCTGTTCCGTGTAGAAATGCTCGGGACGTAAAAATTCAATCACCGCAGTGAGGGCATTTTTCTCGAGCATGAGTGCCCCTAAAATGGCTTCTTCCAGATCGAGCGCCTGAGGCGGAAGCTTGCCTAAACTTTCAGAGATATCTCTTGCTAAAAGTTTAGACTTACTTCCTGTTCCGCTCATCACGGAACTTAACCTCACTGGCGTTGATCTTTGCTCCATACTTCGTGGTTGTTGTACGTAGTTTCTTTAAAGGGTGACAAACCTACTCCTTAGATTTCAACTACCTTCAACAAGTTATCTACATTCAAACGTGTGAAATTGTTAATAAATTCGCTTCGATCTTTTAATTAAAATTTTGATTCACCAACACCAACGCTTTTAAAGCACAAACATTTTACTTTATATTTAACGCTTTAATACTTCAACATCTTGACAGGGACAGAAATCTATCAGCAATCTATTGATAAACAGCGAATACTGGTTGTTGGCGGAGGTAGCAATTTAATTGCCTCACTCATTTTACATACACTCCATTTTCACCATCGAAAATTTGATTTTGTTGTGGCCGGAAAACCAGCATCCATCCAAAAAGATGCTCACGTTATCATTACAGAAAATGTAATTCAACCTATTCAGTATAAACATCATATATTAATTATAGGAAATAGTGCTTCAAGTGAAGAATTTGATGGCTTAGAACAACTGGCTGATGCAACGCCAAAAGGCGGCACAATCATCTATCCCAAAGCTAATTCCATTCTCAACAAGATCGGCTCGAAAGATCGAACGGATATCCAATCCATCGCCTATGAGGTTTATAAGCACGAAGAGGCCGAAGGAAAAACAGTACTGATCTCAAGTACAAAAGAAAAATTTCCGGTAGAATTGAATGGTGACCTTGATCTTCAATGTGTTAGCGCTGGTAAAGAGTTACTTAAAAAGATAGGAATCACCAGCGGTAACTTTTATGAGGCGATCACAGAATACAAGACTTCCTAGTCGCACACACCTCAACTATTACTGAATCTTCTTCCCCCATTTACTATGAAGCTTAATCTTAAAATACCCCTTTGCATTTTTGATCTGGAAACTACGGGTATCAACATCACGCAAGATCGCATCATAGAAATTGCCGTCATCAAAGTGTTACCTGGCGGAGAAATAATTCGAAAAAGTAATTTGGTTAATCCGACCGTTCCGATCTCACCCGAATCAACGGCCATACATGGTATCACCAACGAAGACGTGGCCGGCAAGCCCACCTTTAAAGAGATAGCAAAAGACTATGTTAAGTTTTTTGAGGGATCAGACCTTGCTGGTTTTAACATCCTGAAGTTTGATGTTCCCATACTGGTGGAAGAATTCTTGCGAGCCGGAGTTGAATTTGACTATAGTCGTAAAAAACTGATAGATGCACAAAAGATTTTCCACATGATGGAAAAAAGGACCTTATCCGCTGCCTTCAAATTTTATTGCGGAAAAGAAATGGCAAACGCCCACTCGGCTGAAGCAGATACCCAGGCCACCATGGATGTTTTGTTTGCCCAGATTGAGCGCTATGAAAACCAGGAGGTAACAGACGGACTTGGAAACAAGGTCGGAATCATCAAAAATGACATGGATGAGTTGAATAAACTTACCGCCACCGAAATGGTTGATTTAGCAGGTAGAATGATAAAAAACGACAAAGGTGAACCTGTGTTCAATTTTGGAAAGCACAAAAACAAACCAGTTTCAACTGTTTTCAAAGAGGAGCCTTCCTACTATGACTGGATGATGAATGGTGATTTTCCACTCGACACCAAGCGCAGGTTAACAGAGATCAAGTTGAGCGCCTTAAAGAAGTAATCAGGTTGATCTGATCGATTTCTACTCATTCAGTTTTCCATAACAACGGGTATTCTAACGATCAAACACATCAATAAAAATGTCAAATGGCTTACATACTTTCATTCTGATTTAGATATCATAATCCATATCGGTATCTTAGCTTGGAGCTAAGATTAAATTATATGAGAAAACTCTATTTATTGATTGTTTTTGTTGTCTTTGGTTCTTGCGAAATCTTACCCACCGCACCTACATTAATTGCTCCCGCACCAGAATATAATGGATCTCCGAGTATCGGTTTTGAATATGACAACAGTCCAACTTTTCAGGGCTATATCCGGTTTTATAATAGATCACTCGGCATGAAATCTTTTCAATGGAATTTTGGGTTCTCCCAGTCAAGTGGGAGTCCGTCCACATCCTCAATAGGTGAGCCAAAGATTAAATTTCCAGGAAATGGATTTTATAGTGTAACATTGAAAGGAACGGGAATTGATCAAAATCAATATTCAATAACCAAAGTAATAGAAGTGACCAACAATTAGTTTTGGTAAGTATTACCCGGTACTAATCCAACACACAACTATTATACCTCCTTCCACGTATGGTCGGCCAATAATTTAACTGCAGCGAGAAATTTATATGGTGCTTTTTTACCCCACTCCTTGGGGCTGATCATCGAAATTAAATGAGAGTGATCCTCTTTTTCGTACAGGTAATAGCTCTGACCGATCACGGGAGCAAAGCTGATTTTGGAATCGTAAATAATCATCGACAACTCTTTCCTTTTTTGAATTTCCTTTGCCTGGATGGCCAGCAATTCAATCTGTTGCCTGATCTGAGTGAGTTGCATGTTGGTTTGTTCCTCCATCGCACTGAGTGCCTGATGCCGGATAACACCCATTTCAGTTGGTTTTATCACTGCACCTGAAACGGAAGCTGAATAGGGAAGCACGCTTAACTGCTTGTGATAGATTTCTTCATTGATGAATTTCTCACCCTGATCGTAGTGATGTGTCTGTATAACTTTTAAGTAACCCTTAGGTGTTATCTCATGTCTCACTTGAAGAGACATCTGATCTCTTCTCAAAAAATGGGTTTCAAAAGTTTGAGAATCTATAAACTCAGATTTGATGGATTCACCCAGCTCATTATTGTCGAAGGGTCGCTCTTCTCCGTCAGGTGTCACAGAATATTGAGAGGCAAATGCCTGATCTTCCAGTGAGACCCAGTTCATACTGATATCAAGCTGCCTGCCTGTTCCTCCCAATTCAATTTTATAGATACCTGACTTGGGTCTTTGTCCTAATTCATAGCTTCCCCTTTCAGGAAATAACTGCCAGGAAGCAAGGAAGTTATAAGCTTCAACCATAAGAAATTTACAAACTGGTTTTGTACCTACTCAAAACCGTATAGCACGCAAACTGTTCAGAATTACTTTTTATAATACTTATTTGCTTCCGGAATCCATCCTTCAAGGTCTTTGATGCGAGTATTATGAGAAGGGTGAGTAGATAGAAATTCAGGAGGTTGGGCTCCGCCACTTAATGCTCCCATCCGTTTCCAGAATTTAGGCGCAGAGGCTGGGTCGTATCCGGCCATCGCCATAAAGATTAATCCCATATGATCCGCTTCTGATTCATGACTTCTTGAAAATTTCAGCATGCCCACGTTGGTACCAACGCCAACCGCTCGCATAAATATTTGCTGAGTGGCCGATGGGTTTTGTCCTATGGCTGCACCCAGTGTGCTCATTCCAAGTTCTGCCAGCAATCCCTGGCTCATTCTCTCCGCTCCATGATTGGCAATAGCGTGAGCAACTTCATGACCCATTACCACGGCAACGCCTAATTCATCTTTACAAATTGGCAGAATACCAGTATAAAACGCCACTTTACCACCCGGCATGCACCATGCGTTCACAGTCTTATCATCCTGGATTAGATTAAACTCCCAATTGAACCCGGCAAGTTGAGAACTGGCTCCTTTGTCAGCCATATATCTTTCTACGGCCTTCTGTATTCTCACACCTACACGCCTCACCATTTCTGTCTGCTCCTTGTTGGTCGACAACGGGCCTTTCGCAATTACCTCTCTATACTGCTGCTCTGACAACTGATTGATCTCAGCACTGGATACAAGGCTCAACTGCTTTCGTCCGGTAACCGCCACGGTGGCGCAGCCATATAAGAATGAGAGAGCAAGGACAATCACTATTATTTTTCTAATCATATCATTTTCGTTTCTGTATACAAAGATATAACGACTAATCATTAAAAATCCAAAATTCTAATACAAATTGAGGTTTTGCCTTTGGATTGTTCCTAACTTTGCCAGAAAGTAAAACATCCTATGAGGATCTTTGCGGTAGGAAGAAATTATGCGGAACATATTAAGGAACTTAATAATGAACGTCCGGATGAGCCCGTTATTTTCACTAAGCCCGATACTGCTATTATTCGCAATAATGGGCCCTTTTATTATCCTGAGTTTTCAAAGGACATTCACCACGAGGTTGAGTTGGTTTTGAGGATTTGCAAGGAGGGGAAAAATATAGAAGAGAAGTTTGCATCAAAGTACTATGATGCCATCGGCATTGGCATTGATTTTACTGCCCGTGATATTCAATCTAAACTAAAGGAAAAAGGGTTACCCTGGGATATCGCCAAAGGGTTCAACGGCTCGGCCCCGATCTCTGATAAGTTTATTCCGGTGAATGAATTCAAAGACATTAAAGACATCAATTTTAAATTGGAGATTGACGGGCAACTAAAGCAACAGGGAAATACGAGCCTGTTACTTTTTCCGTTTGATTATATAATATCCTATTTGTCAAAATTTTTTACGCTACGCACTGGTGATTTTATTTTTACCGGAACTCCCAAGGGAGTAGGCCCCGTAGTCATTGGAAATAAATTATCCGCTTATATAGAAAATGAGAAATTACTGGAGTTTGAAGTTAAGTGAAGTTGTATTTTTTAGTCTATTAATTTTTTGCGGAAACACCTACGCTCAGTTCAGTCCGGATAAAACGGTTTTATCGGGGGGTGCCGCGAATGATTATCTATTTCCCATTCGACCGGGTTCTACTTCGATCATCACAGGCACCATGGGTGAGTTGCGTAATACGCACTTCCATGCTGGGCTTGATATTGATACCCCTGGTGTTGGGGTTCCTGTGCTCTCCGCTCAGGATGGATATATCTCCCGCGCTACCTGCTCAACCGGTGGTTATGGAAATGTCTTATTTATTACGCACCCGGATGGCAATACAACGGTGTATGCCCATCTCGAAGAGTTCAAAGGTGCTATTGGCGATTATGTGAGACGACAGCGGTATACGCGCAAAGTTTCGGAGATCGATCTTCAGTTTTCGCCAAATCAATTTCCGATTTCACGTGGTGAAGTGATTGCTTTATCAGGAAATACAGGAGGCTCTGGTGGCCCTCACCTTCATTTCGAAGTAAGAAATAATGACAATGAAGCAATCAATCCCCTGGTGTATGGATTTTCGGAGGTGAAAGATCATATGGCTCCTTTGGCTTTCAAGGTTGCTTTAAAAACATTAGACAGCAAATCAAGAATCAACGATCAGTTCGGTAGGTTTGAATTTTCGGTTGTACGAAAAGGAGATACGTACTCCCTGCCCTATCCAATTTTGGCAAGCGGCAACATTGGCGTGGAAGTACTTGCGCACGATAAGATGGAAAATACACGCTTCCGCTATGGCATTAACTACATTGACATGCGCGTGAATGACCAAATCATGTTCACCCAAACCATCGATAAAATTGATCTGAGCGAGAGCAGAAGGATATTAACCTTGATGGACTATAAAGCGCTGGAGTTGAAAGGCGATCGCTACAATAAGCTATATATTGATGATGGTAATCAATTGAATTACTATGTTGGCGTTGAGAAAAAGAGTGGCGTTGTTATCGGTGATGCAGAAACACCTGTACAGATATCATTAAAAGATTTTGGTGGTAATATCAGCAAAATCAATTTTACGTTGAAGCCATCAAATCCGGTTGATGAAACGCTGTTGCTCGGCATGATGAACAGACCTTTTGAAACTGAGTATCAGGAAAATATTTTGAAGCTTTCCGTAAAAACTTGCTTGTCTGAAAAAGGAGAAATAGACCTATGGCAGAAAGGAAAATCTACTTCCATAAATGCAGCTTACAAAGGAAAAAATCAATCTGTTTATCTCATCGATCTTAGGCATTATTTGCCCGATTCGATAAGCACTTGCCAGGGTTCAATCAATTACTCATTTCAGGATCGTATTCCATCAGAAACTGACTATAGCTATTACAGCGATCTTTTGGATATTGAATTTTCTAAGAGTTCTTTATATGATACTACGTTTCTGGCCGTATCCTACGACACGCTGCATCGAAAAGAATCTTTTAAGATTGGAAGCCGGCTTGTTCCATTGCATCAATCGATTGGCATCACACTAAAGCCTCGCCTTAATTATACGCAATCTAAAGATCTTGGCGTTTATCGAAAAGAAGGAAACTCCTATAGCTATCTGCCAGCTGACTGGAGAAACAATCGCATACATTTTAGTACACGAGAGTTTGGTGAATTTGTTATTCAACGAGACACCATTACTCCTTCCATTGCCCCTGTTAGTGTTAACTCAACGTCTGCCCGATTGAAGATCAGAGACAACCTTTCTGGAATTTCTTACTTTGAAGCAAACATAAATGGTGAGTGGTTGCTAATGGTTTATGATTATAAAACCGGCTATATTAAATCTGAGAAACTCGATAAGTCAAAACCGCTGAAAGGTGATTTTGAATTGAAGGTGGTCGACAATGCCGGCAATGAAAAAATTTACAAACAAAAAATATTATAACCATGGCACTTGCAGTGGGATCAAAAGCGCCTGACTTTACAACCAACGATCAGGATGGAAATGAAGTTAGCCTCTCCAACTTCATTGGAAAAAAAGTGGTTCTCTATTTCTATCCAAAGGACATGACACCGGGTTGCACAGCGGAAGCCTGCAGTTTGCGTGATAATTACAAAGCCCTTCAAAAAGCGGGCTACGAAGTTTTTGGCATTAGTTCAGACGATGAGAAGTCTCACCGCAAGTTTATTGAGAAAGAGAAACTCCCTTTCCGTCTGCTTGCTGATACTTATAAATCTGTGCACGGCAAGTATGGCACCTGGGTAGAAAAGTCCATGTATGGTAGAACCTATATGGGTACAGCCCGTGTGACTTTCATCATTGATGAAAATGGAATTATCCGTGAAGTCATTAATAAAGTGGATACTAAAAACCATGCAGATCAGATTTTGGGAGGCGCTGCTCTTAAGGATTCAGCTAAACCCAAACCAACGAAAAAGGAGGTTGTTAAACCGGCCAGGAAAATTGTGAAAAAAGTGGCTAAGAAGGCTGTGAAAAAGAAAAAATAGCCAACCAGAATGAAATAGATAAAGCCCGTTCCAAGACGGGTTTTTTATTTCCAACTGGTATGTAATCCTTCCAAACTGCCTTATATTCGCGCAAAGTTTCAATATATGGCACAACCTGATATTACCCACCTAAAGAAAGTTGCTTCACAAATCCGCAGAGACATCGTACGCATGGTGAATGCCTGCCAAAGCGGCCACCCGGGTGGGTCATTGGGTTGTACTGACTTTTTTGTAGCGCTCTACTTTCACGTGCTAAAGCACGATCCAAAATTCAATATGGATGGCAAAGGAGAAGATCTGTTCTTTCTCTCCAACGGACATATTTCACCGGTGTGGTATTCAACCTTAGCGCGTTCAGGTTATTTCGATGTAAAGGAACTGGCTACCTTTCGCATGCTAAACACACGCCTTCAAGGTCACCCGGCCACCCATGACCATCTGCCTGGGGTGAGGGTGGCATCTGGGTCATTAGGTCAGGGTTTATCAGTGGCTATTGGGGCTGCACAAGTAAAGAAATTGAATGGTGATAAAAATCTCGTCTATGTGTTGATGGGTGATGGTGAACAACAGGAAGGCCAGGTGTGGGAAGCAGCCATGTATGCTGCCCATAATAAAATGGATAATGTGATCGCCACAATTGACTATAACGGTCAGCAGATTGATGGGCCGGTTGATAAAATCCTGTCGTTGCTAGATTTAAAAGCAAAATGGGAAGCCTTCGGCTGGACGGTGCAGGAGTTTGAAGGAAATAAGATGAAAGAAGTTGTGGGTGCGTTGAAGAATGCCCGGCAGCTAGCCGGTAAAGGCAAACCCGTGATCAACCTGATGAAAACAGAAATGGGCTTTGGGGTTGACTATATGATGGGTTCACACAAGTGGCATGGCGTGGCTCCCAATGATGATGAGTTGAAGGACGCATTGGCGCAATTGGAGGAGACGCTAGGGGATTACTGATCGCAGAAGTAGTAATCAAGAGTTCAGAATGAAACCAGTAGTGAACACCCAAAGACTAAGCGAGCGTAAGTGACTATGTAAATACGCTAATTAGATCCATATCCTGAATTCTGTGTAAGTGAAGAATTAATTATCGTTTCTCTCTGAGGTATTGGAAAGACCAATGAGTTATCACTATATGGAAGGATGCCAACAGATCGTTGGGTCCGCTTAAGATCGTGAATTAAGTGACCTTCAAAAGCAAGTTCAAGTCTTCGCTCATCTAAAATTGAATTTACGGTAACCGATCCAACATCGGCCAAACCAGCACGGTTACGAATCACATTGATATCGTTTACCGGAGTATCACCGATTGAAGAAATCAGCCTGGCATTACATTCAGCCCGGGTTAGGTACATCTCAGCCAGTCGAACGATGGTTATGTTGCCAAATTGATTATTGAACTTGGCGGTCCAGATATCATAAAACAAATCTGCCCGTTCGTCACCTGGCTCGTAAAAATCCAAGTGTGCTTGTTCTATCAGAATGTCTCCACGCCCTGCAAAATCAGCGGAAGCGAAAAAGGTATTTAAGTTATTGACACCATCTTGCGAGGTGACCTGCATGGCAAAAATATCTTCCGATGTTGCATTGCCATTACTGATCCTGCTGGTGGATCCCGTTGAACCTTTTCCAAAAGCATCGGCTATACTTCCGGTTAAAGAAAATTCACCGGATGCGATCACGCTGTGGGCTAACTCCAGCGCTTTAGCATAATTATTCTGCATGAGATATACTCGGGAAAGTATGGCACTAGCCGAATAGGTCGTAGCAAAAAATCCATTGACTTCAGGCAATAGAGTTTTTGCTGATTCAATATCGCTGATTACCTGGGCATACACTTCACTGACGGTATTTCTACTCACATTTTCAGAAACATTAGATTGATCGGTTGGTTCCAGAACAAGGGGAACAGCCAGATTTTGAGTTGGATTTCCATCGACCCATGTTTTTCCATAAGTCCTTGCCAACTCGAAATACACAACACCCCGTATAAATTTCGCTTCCCCTTCTACCCTATCTTTTTTATCGGTGGTAACCAAATCAATATTGGCGAGCACGGTGTTACAAATATTAATTGTTCGGTAACCGTCCAACCAGGTTAACTCTGCCTGGTCATTGGTGACCAGCATGTTTTTTACCCAGATCTCACCCGGGGCCTGGAACGTTCCATCCCAAAAAATTTCGCCATCATCTCCAATGAGTTCTGCATCACGTTGAATATTTCCACCATACACATCACCGTCACCCAATGCATCATAAGCACCCACCAATAGCGCCTCAACATCTGCCGATGTAGTTAAGGCTTGATAGTCGGCAACATTATCTTGTGGCTCTATTTCTAACTGATCATTACAGCTGGCAAATAGGGCAACCATCAACACTAGAATATAGTTAGTTGTTTTCATCTCTCTTCAATTTAAAAGCCAATATTAATACCGAATGTGACTGTCTTTGCCTGTGGCGCAGAATAGAAATCAATTCCCTGATTGACATTATTACCCTCGTAGGTATCAGAATTTACTTCCGGGTCCCAACCTTCATAGTCCGTGAAGGTTAACAAATTCTGGCCGCTTACATACACTCTGAGTTTGGTAAGTTTTGCTTTGCTTAATACGGAAGCAGGTAAACTATAACCCAAGGTTATTGTTCTCAATCGTATGTAACTTCCATCTGTGATATACCGGGATGATTCACCTACACCATTGCCACCAAAGAGCCGGGCCTGTGGAACATCCGTGATGTCACCTGGTTTTTGCCACCTTCGCAATTGATCTTTGGTCTGGTTATCAAAGAAGTCACCGTTGGCCGACATAAATATGCCACCTCCGTTATACACCTGGTTGCCAAAAACTCCCTGAAACAGGAAGCTAAAGTCAACCCCTTTGTATTTAAAAGTATTTGTGAGGCCTGCAATAAAGTCAGGGTTGGGATCCCCTACTTTCATTTGGGTGGCCTCATTGTAATCATTGGTGGTGGTCTGTGTGCCGTCACTTTTTACCAGCACATAAAGTGCATCACCATTGGCAGGATCTACCCCGGCATATTTTGGTGAGAAGAAAATTCCGATGGGTTCCCCTTCCTGCGCTCTGCTGATGAATGAACCTTGAATGATCTGTCCTTGTAAGTCAAGGATTTTATTTCTGTTCCTGGCAAAATTGAAACTGGTATTCCATTTAAAGTCCCCCACGAAGTTTTCAGTATTAATAACAATCTCAAACCCCTTGTTCTCCAACTCCCCTACGTTGCGGGTCTGAGTTCTAAATCCGGAATTACCGGGGAGGTTTACATTCAGCAAAAGATCGTTTGTTTTCTTGGCATAATAATCCAACTGACCTGTAATTCGGCTTTCAAATAAACCAAAGTCAATACCAACATCAAGTTGTGCTGTTTGCTCCCAGCGTAAATCAGGGTTTTCAAGTTGCGAGGCGCTTTGCCCCGGTATACCTGCATATCCAGAACCACCGGTATAAAGACCCAGGGCAGCAAAGTTGCCAATCTCGGCATTTCCCGTGAGGCCATAACTGGCTCTCAGTTTTAGAAAATCCATTACTTTAACATTCGACATAAAGGATTCCTCAGAAACAATCCATCCTGCAGAAGCCGCTGGAAAAAAGCCATATCGATTATCTGCACCAAACCGCGAAGATCCATCTACACGTCCGCTTAAGCTTAGTAAATATTTATCCTTGAACTTATAATTCGCCCTTGCAAAATAAGACAGGAAGCTAAAGGCAGATTCATTAGAAGTACCAGATGTTATATCCGCTGCGGAAGTTATCTTCTGATACGCATTACTTGGAAATTGCTGGGCTCCTACATTACTGTATTTTCTATTCGATTCCTGGTACGTAATTCCACCAACCGCTTCGAGCCCATGATCCTGAATATTTTTTTGATACCTCAAAAAGTTATTGGTGGTGTAGTTGAAGACTTGCGTCCAGGCGTTGTTACCCTGCCCATTGGGGGCTCCGGAATTTCGTGAAGTTTCCTTACCAAAATAACGTTCTTCATTTTGCGTGAGCAGGTCGTAACCAAAATCCGATCGGAATGTAAGACCCTCTGTGAATTTGTATTCACCATACACAGAGCCCAGATTTCTAAACACGAGCGTAGTCTGTTCTGCGTAAGCATTATCCAAAAATGGGTTGTAATAAATTGGATAGTTACTATTGGGTACCCCCGTATTCAGATCAAGCGCTCCGCTGATGAGATCAGTGCGAGGATCTATGACGGGTGTCATAGGTGAAAGCGCTATAATCTGAATAGGTGTATTGAAGTTATTATCTTCCGCTAATCGCTTATTGAATGTTCGGGCAATGCTAAAGTTAATGCCCAGATTAAACTTATCCGAGGCCTGATGGTCGAGATTGATTCTACCATTGATGCGGTCTAAATCATTACCAATGATAATACCTCGCTGATTGCTATTAGAACCGGAAATAAAAAATTTAGTTTTTTCATTTCCCCCGCTGGCACTGATATCTAATTGGTTGATTCCTGCATCATCGCGGAAAACCTGATCTTGCCAATTGGTATCTACATATCCGGGAGCACCCGGTGTAGCCCAGGAGGCAGCGGCTGGCCCTGGGGGTGCAGCTCCATAGCGGTTAAAACGATTGGTAAGGCTTTGTGTCATGCCTCCATTCGACTCGGTAAATAGTTGAACATATTCCGCGGTATTCAGAAATTCTCTTCGGCCTGTCTCTGAACTAAATCCAGCGAAGTATCCAATTTCGAAATTCGTCTTTCCTGATTTTCCTCTTTTGGTTGTAATCAACACCACACCGTTAGCAGCCCTGGATCCATAAATGGCTGAGGCTGATGCATCCTTCAGAATTTCAATCGATTCAATATCGTTTGGATTAATGTCCACTAAAGGGTTGGTGGCCCCTTCAGCCGATGATTGACTTGACGATGTGATTGGCATGCCATCAATAACATAGAGAGGCTGATTGGCCGCTGATACGGATGAAGATCCACGTATGCGCACTTTGATACCCTGCCCTAACTTTCCTGTGCCCGCCTCCACAAATACACCGGCCGCTTTTCCTTGAATGGCCTGATCAAAACTTGCCACCGGAATACTTCGCAGCTCACTCCCTTTTATCTGTGCAATGTTTCCGGTTAGGTCTTGTTTGATCTGAGTTCCATACCCGACTACCACAACTTCTGAAAGTTGCTGTACATCCTGAGCCATTCCAACATCAATATTGGTGCTGCTACCAATCTGAATTTCCTGACTCACTAATCCAATAAAAGAAAATCTTAAGACGCCCCCCGGTGCAGGAACCGAAAGTTTGTAATTACCTTCCACATCAGTAACCGTTCCACCTGCGGTTCCCACAAGGACCACATTGACTCCTGGCAACGAAGATCCATCTTCTGCGGAAGTAACTTTACCTGAAACAACTCTTTCTTGTGCCCATAACTGAAGCACAATAATCAGAGAAAAGCACATGAGTAAAAGCTTTTTCATAGACTAAGTTTTAGTTGACGAGATCAGTAAGAATAAAGAAAACGCTAAGCAAGTTTTGAAAACCAATTTGAGTGAACCTGTCTTACCAGATTGAGCTAACTCGTTCTGAAATTGATTCAAAACATCTGCCCAACTTCATCATAATTTACTATTTCTGTAAGATGTAAAGAAATCCTATTCGTAACCTGAAAACATAATCAGTTCTTCTTCAACCCTTGTATCACTACGTTTCCGGTTCCGTCAGATCGGCAAGGATATTGAAACTCACTTTTTAGCCTTTTTGGATCATTGATGGTTTTATAAAAATCATCCAGAAATTTTACGGTTGATTTTAAATAATTTTCTTCGAGCAACGTGTTACCTGAATACACTTTATAAAAATCATCCTTCCTATCATTAAAGCGGGTAATCACATCTGCGAATTGATTCATATCTTGTATGCAATATCCCCGATAGCGTCTCTCGCGAGTGGAACTTAGTAATAGTTCGGGTGCCGGCAACGCATAGGGGGCAGCTACAATTCCGGCATGGTCGAAATCATAGGGAACTGTAAAGGGAATAGATAGAGAATCCTGTGCAATTAGTTTTACGTTTTGACGATACTGTACCGACCAATCCGTGTTTCCGATCAGGTATTCAAACACGGCCATATTCAGAAAGTCGTCCCTGTGAGTTTGCTGAGGTCTCACCAACTGAGTCTCAACGGAAATTGAATTATTTCTTTTCGCCATCTGATCCTCTTCTTCTATTAAGATTCCATAAAGCGGTTCAATATCTTTTGCCTTTGGATCATCATATACAAAATCAAATTTGACAAGCCTGACCCTAAAGCTTTTAGGCGTAATCCGGTTATACATTTTATACACCATGTATTCACGTACCACATATTTTTCATCGCGGCATGGGGTTACTAATTTGATTTTGTCCTGGTCTTTAAAAATTGAATTACTACTAGTTTCCTTTGAGAAGTTTAAAAGCAAAGGCGGATAATTACAATTTTGTTTGAGTTTTCTAAAATGCCCTCTCACTTTGATTTGTAACGGAACTTCTACTAAAGCACTGTTTGAATCTTTATAAGACAATTTGAAAGTGTGGTATTGCGGATCTTCCCCTCGGTCTTTCATTAAACCAGAAACATCCCCATTCAAAGTAATTTCAAGAACATCATCACGAGTAAATAATTCGGATGACTGTGAAAAGCCTTGAAAAGAACTTAGCAGGAAGCAAAACCATACTGTAGTAAAGAATATATTATGTCTCATTTTGATTGATTCTGATCACTTTTTGGGACTTTCAAGGTGGGTTGCAATTAGCTTACCCACCTGATTTTTGATGAT
>CAZIOY010000020.1:0-52741 GCA_964540915.1 uncultured Ohtaekwangia sp. | reverse complement strand
GAGAAGTGCAAAATGGAGAAGGTGTGTACGGCTTGCAACGTGCTTTTCAACTGGCTGGCGCGAGTCATGTAATAATGAGTCTGTGGCCGGTAGATGTTGAAGCCACTCAATCGCTCATGACACACTTCTATGAAAAATGGCTGATAACGGGAGATGTGCGAAGCGCCTTTCGGGAGGCTAAGTTGGAGGCCATTGTTCAATATTCGAATCCTTACTACTGGGGCGCCTTTGTTTTAATTGGTAAATAGAGCAGTATAAGGAGTATTGGCCCGGATTTTCAAGGCATATCGAGGTTACGTGATTTTCTTTTTTCTTTTAGTTGTAACGCAACCATCCTGCCCTCATTTTTGTATTCCTTTGAGTTAATCCTTATTGAATGTCCAAATCCGCTTCCGCTAAGAAAATTACAGACCTGTCAGGTCATGATTATATTGAAATTGTAGGTGCCCGTGAGCACAATCTGAAAAACATCAGTATTTCATTTCCCCGCAATCAGCTGGTGGTGCTTACCGGCATCAGTGGCAGCGGAAAATCGTCATTGGCTTTCGATACCATTTATGCGGAAGGTCAGCGCAGATACATGGAAAGCTTCTCCGCGTATGCGAGGAGTTTCATCGGAAATCTTGAGCGACCTGATGTAGACAAAATCAATGGGTTGAGCCCGGTAATTTCCATCGAACAAAAAACCACTTCCCGAAACCCGCGATCTACGGTTGGCACAGTCACCGAAATTTATGATTTCCTCCGTTTGTTGTTCGCGCGGGCGGGCGAAGCATTTTCATACCTCTCCGGTGAACGAATGGTGCGCCAGTCTGATGATCAGATTCTGGATGCCATTATCAATAACCATCTTGGTAAAAAACTGACCCTACTGGCTCCGGTCATAAAAGGAAGAAAAGGACATTATCGCGAGCTGTTTGTTCATATCCGCAAACAAGGATACACGAAGGTGCGTGTGGATGAAGGGGTCATGGAGATTGCCGCCAAGATGCAGTTGGACCGGTTTAAGATCCACGACATTGAAGTGGTGATTGATCGCATTGTGCCTGATGGAAAGGACCGCCATCGGATCGCTCAGTCGATTAACACAGCCATGAAGGAGGGGAAGGGCGTAATCATGATCATGGAAGAAAACGGAAGAGTGCATCACTTCTCACGTTTTCTCATGGATCCTAAAACCGGATTATCGTATGATGAACCGGCTCCCAATAATTTTTCATTTAACTCTCCGTATGGCGCTTGCCCTACGTGCACAGGCTTGGGCGCTATTGAAGAAATCACAGAAGACTCCATCATGCCTGATAAGAAACTGAGCATCAGCCGTGGAGGTATTTTACCGTTAGGTGAATATCGCGACATCTGGATCTTCAAAAAAGTAGAGGCCATTTTGAAGCGATACAAATTCACACTCACCACGCCCATTAAAGATATCCCGAAGGAGGCCATAAAAGTTTTGCTCTATGGAGATGATGAGCCCGTGGCAGTGGCTTCCGTAAAATATCCCGGCACCGAGTGGAATACAAAGTTTGAAGGCATCATCATCTTTTTGCAGAAACAAAAAGATGAGGGCTCTGAAGCTATCCGTAAGTGGGTAGAAGATTTCACCGTTGTCAAAGTATGCCCCGATTGTAATGGGGCACGATTGAAAAAGGAATCACTGCACTTCAGAATCGATAATAAAAATATTTCTCAACTGGCTGAACTGAACATCACCGACTTAAAAAAATGGTTTGATGGCCTTGAGAACCGCCTTGATGAAAAGCAAAATATGATTGCTAAAGAGGTACTAAAAGAAATCCGTAAACGCATCGGTTTTTTGTTGGATGTCGGGTTAGATTACCTGCATCTCAATCGGCCACTGCGCACGCTGAGCGGTGGAGAAGCACAACGCATTCGTTTGGCCACTCAAATAGGAACACAATTAGTGGGAGTACTTTATATTTTAGATGAGCCAAGCATTGGTTTGCATGCTCGCGATAATGCAAAGCTTATAAAAGCATTGAAAGACTTGCGTGATTTAGGAAACTCCGTGATTGTAGTTGAACACGATAAAGAGATGATGCTCGAATCGGATTACATCATCGACATTGGTCCGGGTGCAGGAAGACATGGTGGTCATGTGGTGGCTCAAGGTGATCCGGAAACATTTTTGAAAAGCAACAGCACTACGGCTAACTACCTGAGCGGCAAACTCAGCATTCCGTATTTGAAGGACCGCAGAAAGGGAAGTGGAGAAAAGATTTCTCTCACCGGGGCAACCGGTAATAATTTAAAAAATGTAGATCTTGAGATTCTGATCGGGACGTTTACATCCATTACCGGAGTTTCTGGCAGTGGCAAGTCAACGCTCATTCATGATACCCTCTTTCCGATTTTAAACCAGTACTTTTTTAATTCACGTACGGAGCCGCTTCCATACAAAAAGATCGATGGTCTTAAACTAATCGATAAAGTAATCGAAGTAGATCAGTCTCCAATTGGTCGTACACCACGCTCAAACCCCGCCACCTACACAGGCGTGTTTACCGACATTCGTGATTTGTTCTCACAGATGCCGGAAGCGAAAATACGCGGTTATAAAACCGGGCGGTTTTCATTCAATGTAAAAGGTGGGCGGTGTGAAACCTGCGAGGGTGCAGGCTTGCGATTGATTGAAATGGAATTTTTACCGGATGTGTATGTGCCCTGTGAAACCTGTAAAGGCAAGCGTTACAATCGCGAAACGTTGGAAGTTAGATTCAAAGGAAAGTCAATCTCCGATGTGCTTGACATGACTGTAGAGGAAGCCGTTAATTTTTTTGAAAAACAGCCTCGCATACTAAGAAAGATTCAAACCCTTAGCGAGGTGGGGTTGGGATATATTTCGCTAGGCCAGCATGCCACGACTTTATCGGGTGGAGAAGCACAGCGTGTGAAGTTGGCCACTGAACTTTCGAAGAGAGACACGGGTAAAACACTTTATATTTTAGATGAACCCACCACTGGCTTACACTTCCAGGACATTAGCCATTTGCTGGATGTTTTGCAAAAACTGGTAGATAAAGGCAATACGGTTTTGGTTATTGAGCATAATATGGATGTGATCAAATCTGCCGATTACATCGTTGATATGGGCCCTGAAGGAGGTGCCGGAGGCGGCCGTATCATAGCAAAAGGCACACCGGAAGAAGTATCCAGGAACCCAGCCAGCTTTACAGGTAAATTTTTGAAGCCGGAGTTAAAGTAGGCCCCTATCGTCAGCTTGTTCCGTCTATGTAAGATTGTTAAAAGCGATTTTGTTGATTTACTACCTTTGACTCAGGTATGCTCAGAAACAAACAACAACTTTATTGGACTTTGCAATTAGGAGGATGGACGCTCTATGGAGTAGTTCAGATTTCCGCCAGTGTGCTTGCGTCAGCAAATGGCGACATCAGCCTTAATCGGATAATATTTCTGGCATACGAAGCCTTCTTTTGTCTTATCATCTCGCATGGCTATCGCTATTTTATTAACCGTTGGAACTGGCTCACACTGGGAATGCCCCGCGTGATACCAAGGGTATTGCTTAGTTCCATGGTACTGGGTTTGGTCATGTACTTCTTCAGAATTCCGGTGTCGCTTCCATTGGGGTTGTTTAATAGGGAGATCGTATTAGATGCATTCAATATTATGGGGCAGTCGTTTTATTATGCCATCATCTTTTTTCTCTGGTCAGTGTTTTATTTTATCTACAATTATTTTGAGCGATACAATACTTCACTAAAGCTCGAAGCATCCGTGAAGGAAATAGAATTGAATAACTTAAAATCTCAACTGAACCCGCACTTTATTTTTAATGCGCTTAATAGTATCCGCGCGCTTGTGGATGAAAATCCTGAAAAATCCAAGATGGCCATTAATCAACTTTCAAATATTCTCCGAAACTCGCTGGTGGCTGACAAACGAGGGCTTACTAAATTTGGTGATGAACTAAAAATGGTGAGGGATTATTTAGGTTTGGAGACCATCCGTTTTGAGGAGCGCCTAAAAACGGAATTTGACATCGACCCTGCGTCAAAGGGCTTTCTGGTTCCTCCCTTAATGATTCAAACGTTGGTAGAAAATGGCGTAAAGCATGGAATTTCTAAACTTACAGAGGGAGGAATCATTCAGGTGAAAACCAAAGTGGAGAACGATACGCTCAGGATAAGTATCCGCAACAGCGGTCAATATCACATGAATGGCCATAAAAAAAAGGGTGGACTTGGTCTCAGCAACACTTCCCAGCGATTAAAATTATTGTATGGAAAGGAAGCACACTTCTCGATTAGCAATGAAAGCGATAGTTTTGTACTCACGGAATTGATAATACCACATTTAACTACTACATGAGAGCATTAGTCATAGATGATGAGCGCCTGGCGCGGAAAGAATTGATCAAACTTTTGGAAGAGCATCCTTCTATAGAAGTTGTAGGCGAGGCGGTGAATGCTGATGAGGCAGAGCAGATGATCAATGAATTAAATCCCGACCTATTATTTCTTGACATTCAAATGCCCGGTCGCACCGGATTTCAATTATTGGAATCCCTCGATTCGGCCCCATTAGTTGTTTTTACAACAGCATATGATGAGTTTGCTATAAAGGCTTTTGAAGTGAATGCACTGGATTATTTGCTCAAGCCGATTCAGACGGATCGTTTGAGTGAAGCGGTTCACAAGATCATGGAGAAAGAACGTGCTAAGGCAGGTCGCGGGGCAGGAAAGAAATTAGGTTTGGAAGACCAGGTGTTTGTAAAGGATGGCGAGCGTTGCTGGTTTGTAAGCTTAGCCAACATTAGGTTCTTTGAATCGGATGGCAATTATATCAAAGTTTATTTTGACAGCAATCGTCCGATGATTCATAAATCATTGAACGCATTGGATGACCGGTTGGATGAACGCGCATTTTTCAGGGCAAGCCGCAAACACATTATTAATTTAAGCTGGGTGGAAGGAATTGAACCGTGGTTCAACGGTGGGTTGATGGTAAAACTGAAAGGTGGAGATAAAGTAGAAGTAAGCCGCAGGCAAGCTGCCAAGTTTAAAGATATGATGTCTCTTTAAGGATTGGATTATCTCAAGACTAGTTCAATCAACTCTTTTTCTACGTTCCAGTCTTTGGCGAGTTTTAACATAGCAGTGGCCTCCATTTCGGTTACATAACCCTTGAGATTATTCGATTGCCATACCATGTTGATAAGGTCAACTCGTTTTGGCTTGGTGTAGTCGCCAATGATAGTATTGAGGTAAGAGCGTGCCCGGTCAAAAGACGTGATGTAATCCTGCGCCACAAAATCAAGAGCCCAGGCTAATTCTTCCTTTGCTTCGAACTCAGTAGATACTTGTTCGAGGTCTAGCTTTTCTCTTTCGTCAAGACCATGATAATGATAAATCACAGCCTTCAGGAGCATGTATACTTTTTTTTCTTCCGGGGTCATTCGATGGGGAATGGATAATGGGCGAGCTTCCAAGTTATAAATTATTCTAACGAAGCAAAAAGGTCAGAGGCAATCTTATCAGCAAGGAGTTTGCCTTGTCGGCTCAGAGTAAGCACCTCATCGGTGTATGTTAAGTAACCATTATTGAGCAATGATTGAATGTATGCTGAATTGATTTTTATCAGATCATAGTCACAGGTACTTTTCAGGTAGGATAAATTGCAACCCCGATGGGTGCGCAACGAAGTGAAGATGTACTCATTAATTTTATTCTCCCTGGTTAATATCTCAATTTCAAAAGGGATCTCCCCTTCATGGAGTGCCTTCATGTACAAATGGTTATTGCTCACATTAAATTGTCGACTCTTGCCATCAAAGGAATGTGCACTTGGCCCCACCCCCAGGTATTTCTTTTGCTGCCAGTAGCTGCTATTGTGCCGGGAGGCAAAGCCGGGTAAGCAGAAATTGGAGATCTCATAGTGCTGATAGCCACTTGCGATTAAGGTATCCATCACAAGTTCAAACTGTCCGGCAGCCTGATTTTCTGCCATCACATTAAGTTGTCCACGCGATGCCCATTTTCCGAATACAGTTTTTTCCTCGATAGTAAGAGAATAGACTGAAATGTGTTGAGGAGCTAAGCGTATTACTTTCTCTAGGTTTTGACCTAGCAAGCGATCATCTTGTCCTGGTATGGAGTGAATCAAATCGATGCTCAGATTATTAATTTCATATTCTTTTAATTGCGATACACACGTCAACGCATCGGCACTGCTGTGGGCCCGGTTCAGAAAATTTAGAACCGTATCGTCAAAAGACTGAATACCCAGGCTTACACGATTTATTCCGACTTCTTTCAGTATGATTATTTTTTCTTTACTTAAATCGTCTGGGTTTGCTTCAAGGGTTATCTCCGGAAAGGGGATTACTGAATAGTGTTTATGAATAGAATTGAAGATAAGGTCAAGTTCCTGTTTGGAAAGCAGGGATGGAGTGCCACCTCCAAAATAAATGGTTTCAATCGGCTCGCCCTGCAAATAGTCCTTCTGGAGGTCCAACTCACGTGAGATAGAGCCTATTAACTCCTCTTTGAGGGATTGGTTGGTTGAAAAATGAAAATCGCAGTAATAGCAAGCTTGTTTGCAAAAGGGAATATGGATATAAATGCCCGCCATAAAGTCTCAAAGATACAAATCGTCAAACCGCGAAAACTTCCTTGGACTAAACTATTATCATATTTTTGCACGCAACATGAGAGCTGGCGTTTTACTGATCCTATTTTTTTTGAGTGCCGGTAGCGGATGGTCACAGTCTGCTGAAATAATAAAAGATCTGAGAAACTCCTGGAAAGTTTCAGAGGGTGACCGTTTGGTAGATTACCAGGGACAGAATGTGCACACGATTCATTTACTAGTGACCGATCAACTTAATAGAGGCATAATATCAATAAAAGCGCCCGGTGAATTCACATTATTTATTAATGGACAACTCCAACTTCGTGCGAAGTCAGAATTTAGACTGAATGTAGATAGTCTTCGGGCTACGCATGCAGGAAAGCCCATTCTTTCAATATTTCAGAATAGCAACGTTAAGACAATACAAACAGACTTCATCGTCAAGGCGTCTTTGGAAAACGAAAGATTTACTCGTGAGCCAACGGATTTTAATGATTTTGTGATTTTAAGTGCCTTGTTACTTTTTGGTTTCTTCGTTATTCTTTTCCGATCCAATACAAGGCTCACAACGGATTACCTTAATCTGGCAAAAATCTTTTCCATTCAGGAACGTGAGGAGGCCATAGTAACAGGTAGAATAGGGTCAAGTGTGAACATACTTTTTTTTGTTTTCATTAGCCTGCTGTGTGGTCTATTATTGATGATCATCTTCCATTGGGGGCCACCGGTATTACACTTTTCAAGCAAAGTATCTATCCGATCCACCGCAGATGCTTTTATAGGGTGGCTTCTTTTTTCCATTATTATTTTCAGTGTTCTGATTACTAAGTTATTGTTGATCTGGTTAATGAGTGCGCTATTTGGTTTTAAAGGCGTAGTGCGGTTTCAGTTTTTCAACTTTATCAGAAGTTTGTATGTGGCATCTGTTTTAATGGGCGCAGCCTTGCTGGGTTATTTTATGTTGGAAATAGAAAAAGCCGATTTTTTTTATTTCCTGCTTGCCTCAGCGGGTGGTTTTATGATCCTGAGCGCGTTCTTCCTTTATTTTAAATTAATGAGCAGAACATCGTCCTCAGTTTTTCATTTATTTTCCTACCTTTGCGGTTCAGAAATCATCCCATTGATGGTTTTAATTAAGGTGTTATTGAATTAAGCCGAACCCGATACGTGTTGCTATGACTGAAACTGCTAATGACAGAGTGCGAAAAGTAAAAAGCATTTTGGTCACTCAGGAGGCTCCTACCGATGCAAACTCACCCTACC
Organism: uncultured Ohtaekwangia sp.; assembly: GCA_964540915.1. Taxonomy (GTDB): domain Bacteria; phylum Bacteroidota; class Bacteroidia; order Cytophagales; family Cyclobacteriaceae; genus ELB16-189. The sequence continues at coordinate 44,863 of CAZIOY010000020.1, read as the reverse complement.
TCAAACTAGCTGAAAAGTTTAATCTTAAGATTGATTTTCGCCCGTTTATTCAGGTAGAAGCAGTTCCGGTGAAGGAATTTAGAAAACAGAAAATTGAAATTCCTCAGTACACAGCCATCATTTTTACCAGCAGGCATGCGGTCGATCATTTCTTTTCGATTTGCCAGGAACTCAAATTAGAGATGCCTCCCGAAATGAAATATTTCTGTATTTCTGACCAGACATCTAATTATCTTCAGAAGTATATCGTTATCCGTAAGAGGAAAATTTTTTCCGGATTAAAGGACACCAAAGATCTTTTAGAGATAATCAAGAAACATAAAAACGAGAAATTCCTGTTCCCTTGCTCGGATATCAGAAAGAATGACCTTCCGGATTTTTTGCGCGAGAATGGATTCAATTTTACGGAGGCTATCATGTATCATACGGTGGCAGCTGATCTAAGCGATTTGAAGAATGTATATTATGATATCCTGGCTTTCTTCAGTCCTTCCGGAATAAACTCACTGTTCGTTAACTTTCCTGAATTTAAGCAGAACAATACCCGCATGGCCGCCTTTGGCCCCACCACCGCCAGGGCAGTTAAGGACGCTAAACTGATTTTGGATATAGAAGCACCTTTGCCCAACGCTCCTTCTATGACGGGAGCACTGGAACTGTATATAAAAATTGCAAACGGGATTAAATAACTCTTTAACCTTTACGTTTTTACATTTACCTTTAATGATTACACTTTAATTATTTTTTGAAAGTGTAATGCGAATTGACTTATATTTAAGTCCAGTTGACAAAAGAGTGTGAAAAAGACTTTTTTACTTTTTTTAATTGTTGGATGCTTTCAGGCTGATTTATTTAGTCAGCAAGACCCTCAGTTTACGCATTACATGTTTAATACTTTATACTACAACCCGGGTTATGCCGGAGTTGAAGGGGTCACAAAGCTAACAGCCATACATAGGAGTCAGTGGTTAGGGTATCAACCTACCGTTGGAGGAGGAGGAGCGCCCACCACACAGATAGTAAGTTTTTCAACTCCCATCTATAAAATAAATAGCGGGTTTGGTGCCTTTATTATGAATGATCGATTAGGCCCTCAAAACAATCTGGAAATTCAGGCTTCCTATGCCTACCACCTCATGGTAAAAGATACCAAGTTAAGTTTTGGAATGAAGGCCGGGCTCTATTCTCAAACGATCAACTTTAATCTCTATCGACCCATCGATCAAAATGATCCGCTTCTAAAAAGCTCTGGTAAAGAGTCACAGGTCCGACCGGATTTGGCAATGGGTGTTTTTATGCAACGAGAGAAATATTATGCGGGCATCAGTCTGAATCACCTGATAAAATCGGAATTTGATTTTGGCCTCAGCCAGCGCAATGCCTTACAACCTCATATATATGTAACAGGAGGCTATTTTTACGAGGTAAACTTTGACTTGCGTCTTCAGTTTTCCACCCTTATAAAATCTGACCTGACGAAAACAACGTTTGATTTAGGTGGCATAGCCTATTATAAAAATACGATGTGGGGAGGTTTGTCGTTTAGACAATCGGAAGCTGCTATTCTAATGTTGGGCTACAGTCTGTTAAAAGATAAGTCGTTGAAACTGGGTTATGGTTTAGACTATGTGATCAAAGATCAGGATGCAAAGCAACCCACTTCGCATGAATTTTTGCTCACTTATCAATTACCAGTAAATCCGGCTAGCGGGAAAAAGGTGGTAAGAACCCCCCGATATCGGCATTAAATCGATAAATTATTTTGGTTTTTTTAATATTTTAATGAATTTGGTGCTTCCGTTATTTAATTAAAAGGCGAAAAAGAATATCTTTCGGGTCTCTAGCGTTGGCTTTAGTAAACTGAAAGACTGGATCTAATAAAAAAAGTATGAACAAAATGTTTTCTCCAAAGGTCGTTCTTTACGGACTGTTTGTAATAGTAGGTTCCATATTAGGAAGCTGCGGCCTTCTAGGTATTGGAGGCAAAGGTAGCGGAGAAGCGAATGGTGATGTAGTCGGTCAGTCCATGATCGAAAGAAGAGCTGATTGGGGTGTGATCATTCCTTTTGGAATGGTGCCAATTCCAGCAGGGACTTTCCATATGGGGCAGGCCGATGAAGATCCGGCCTCAACACAAATAAACTTCAACAAGCAGATTACAATTGGTGGTTTCTTCATGGACGAAACCGAAATCACCAATGATGAATATCTTCAGTTTACGACCTATTTCCTAGACCCGAATGGACCTAACATGTCTCCAGGTGCTGAAGGATTAGTTAACTTCCCACAGATCTCCAAGGAGGACTTTATGACCAAGTATAATCCTGACACAACGGTTTGGATGAAAGATTTTTCCCATCATATGGGTGATCCGCTTGTTAATTACTACTGGCAGCATCCGGGATATCAGGAATATCCTGTAGTAGGTGTAAGCTGGGAAGCAGCTGTCTTTTTTGGAAAATGGAGAACAGCGTTCCTGAATCAGTGGAGAAAAAATGATGGTGATAAGCCTCCCATGCCTGCCTTCCGATTGCCTTCAGAGGCAGAATGGGAATATGCAGCTCGTGGAGGAAGAGATATGGCGAAATATCCTTGGGGTAATCCATATATCCGCAACTCAAAGGGTTGTATGCTCGCTAACTTTAAGCCAGGTCGTGGTAATTTTTATGATGATGGTTTTGCCTACACATCACCCGTAGGAATATACTTTCCAAATGATTTTGGTTTGGTAGACATGGCCGGCAATGCTTCTGAGTGGTGTTTGGATGACTTTAATCCCGCTTCAGTTCCAACGGTCTGGGATCTTAACCCACAGTTCATCGATAAGAATGCCTATGATAAAGCAGGTAATTCTAAAGAGAAATATAATGCCAGAAAAGTTATTCGTGGAGGCTCGTGGAAAGATGTAGCTTATTATCTTGAGACGGGAACCAGAACGTATGAATACAAAGATTCTACAAGAGCCTATATTGGTTTTCGCTGCGCGATGACCAGCTTGGGTCGTTCCTCAGGAACAGAATTTAAAATTGAATAATTGAAACTCTGGTTATATTTATAAAAAAAACGGACTAAACTTAAATTTAAGAATCATGGCAAAGAAAAAAGGCGGATTTGTTTCGTTGTTCTTCACAACCATAATGCCCAAAGTATATGGAATTGGCGCAGCGGTTGTAATCATTGGAGCACTCTTTAAAATTCTACACTTAGAAGGAGCAAATGCGATGTTGATGATAGGATTGAGCGTGGAAGCAGGTATCTTCTTCCTGAGTGCTTTTGAACCCCCACACCCTGAAGCGGATTGGTCTAAAGTATATCCTGAATTGGCTGAAGATTATGAAGGACCGGTAAATGCTACAGCAACCCGCATCAGCAATCGTCCGGCTGGTGGAGATTCTCCCCTTCTTAAGATTGATGAAATGTTGAAGACCGCCAAGGTAGACCAGAATCTTTTGGATAACCTCGGTAAAGGCCTTACCAATCTTGCTACTTCGGCTTCTCAAATGAATAATCTTTCTAACGCAGCAGTAGCCACAAACGAATATGCAAAAAATGTTCAGTCCGCTTCTTCAGCGCTTCAAGAGATGAATAAGTCATATGGCACGGCCGTGAAGGCTGTTTCTGCCATGGCGGATGCATCAAAAGATACTAGTGAATACCACAGTCAAGTTCAAAAAGTGACTAAAAATCTGGCGGCTCTTAATACCATTTATGAAATGGAATTAAAGGATGCTGATTCTCATGTGAAAAACATGAATAAGTTTTACGAGAGCTTAACAGGTGCTATGCAAGGTCTTTCTAAAGTAGGTGAAAATACTACGAAGTTTACTTCAGAGTTAGGTACACTTACCGCAAACGTAACTGCCTTGAACAAGGTGTACGGTGGTATGCTTACCGCGATGAAGGGAAGTAATCAATAACACGGTTCTTTATTTAGATTTCTAAACTAAAAAATTAAAAACCATGGCAGGTGGTAAGGAAACACCCAGGCAGAAAATGATCGGTATGATGTACCTGGTACTTACTGCGCTTCTGGCGCTGAATGTAAGTAATGCGGTACTCGAGAAATTTGCCATCATTGACAATACGCTGGTCGACATGATCAAAGAGAACAACATGACCAATGAATCAAAATTGAATGGTATTCTCGCATCAACCAGTCAGGACGCTAACGTTATAGCAGCAAAGGATAAGGCAAAGCAAGTACGGGAGCTTTCTAAGTCTACCATTGCCTATCTTGATGAACTCAAAAAGAAAATGTCAACTCAATCCGATGGCGTTGCCATAGAAGGTGAGAATCTGGTTACAGATACTCACCGTGCCGAAGAACTCATGATGGATAGTCAGAAACCGGAAGAAGGTATTCAGTTCGAAAAGAAGGTTACAGCTTATGTAAATGATCTTAATAAGATCATGGGCCTCAAAAAACCTTTTGCACCCTTGACCAAGAAAGCTCAGGATTATGAGGAGTTTAAAAATAACACCAATCAGCTGGATAAGACGTTTCTTGAATTCACTTTTGAGGGCACCCCAACCATGGCAGCAATTGCCACAGTAAGTCAGTTGCAAACTGAGATTATGGAATATGAAATGGTTGCATTAGATTCTTTGTATGCTGTGGCGGAGGGCGTACAAATTAAATTTACCAGCGTAGTGCCTATGGTGAGACCTGAGGCGAATACTCTGGTTGCGGGACAAGAATATACAGCCGATATGTTCATCGCTGCTGCTTCAGATGAAGATCCTGAAATGTTTTTTAATGGTAAACCTGTTCCTGTTGCTAAAGATGCTGCAACGGGAGTTAAAATGGGTAAGATTAAATTTAAAACTTCAGCGGGAGCCTACGATAAGAATGGTATTGCAGAGTCTTCTTATAAGATTAAAATAAATGTAAAGGGCAAACCCTATGAAGATGTGATTAAGTATAGGGTTGCAAGACCTGTAGCTAAGTTTGAATCGGAGAGTGCCAGCACTTTGTATCTTGAAAGCGGTAACGAAATGTCAGTTAGCGTTCAAGGATTAGCTGAAGCTTCTGGGATTTCTCTTAGCGCACCTGCTGATCAGGGTAAGATAATCTCTCAGGGCCCTGGTAAATTTGTGCTAATTCCGGCAAGACCTCAAATGGATGTAAAAGTTTCGGTTAATGGATCTCAAATTGAAGTGAAGCAGTTTAAGGCAAAGCCAGTACCTATGCCAAGCGGTAAATTGATGGTAGGAAATGCAGCTTATGATGTGAAGAAAGGAATTCCTCCAGGAACAACTGTTGTAAGGTTCGTGCCTGAAATAACGGATGAAACATTTTCAAGACAGAATCAGAAAGATGCTGGTTATAGAATTGTAAGCATGACCATGCAGATTACTGGAAAAACACCGATTACCCTCAATTCAGGTACAATAGAATTGAACAAATACGGTTTAAGAGCAGGTGACAGCTTCTCGCTCTATAATGTTCAGGTTGTCCGTTCAACATGGGATCCAGGCGATGATGACAGAAAGCCTGTAAATGCGAAACTCGAAGGATCATACATAATGGGTAAATAATAATAATCGAATGAAATTTCTAAGTTTTCTTCTCCTGTATGTTGGTTTAACTACAGCGTTATTTGCTCAGCAGGATACAATCGTTAATCAAAATTCTGTTGAGAAAATACCTTATTACGAACAGCTCTATCGTTTTAGGGTGTGGAGAACAGTGGATTTGAACGAGAAGCAAAATGCTGGCTTCAAATCGTCCAAGTCAGATATATCTCAGTTCTTGCTTCAAAGTATAAAGAGTGGCGCTATTACAGTCTATAATGATTCTCTAACAACTGTAATGACTCCCGAGGAGGTCACCGTTAGCAATAAGGCCAACTTAGAGCCTCCTTATGATGCGAAAAAGTCCTACTTTATTAACGAGCCAGTCAGTTATAATGGGAAGAATTTTGAGTCAACAAGAAATGATAATAAGGCTCATCTTCCAACAGAAACTGATTGGTGGCAGGTATCAGCAAATCAGACTGAATACTTTACAAAGGATAACGTAGTGGGTATCGAATTAGTGGAAGATGTAATTTTTGACAAGAGAAGATCAAGACTTTATTATGACCCACAAGCATTGGGTTTGTTAGCTCAAAAAGCCGGGTCAACTGAAATAAGCCCTATCGGTTATATCAAGTACAAAGACTTTTATGATCTTGTTGAAAAATCTTTCCATAGTAAGGACATGAATGTAAGAGATAGAGTTATGTGGAGAAACAGATACAATCCAGCTGAGAACAGATCATTTGTTGATGCCTTTAAATTGAGACTTTTCCATGGAGTAATCCTTAAAGTTGAAAATCCTGGAGATTATACGATTCAGCAGATTTATGAACGGAATGGAAAGACCTATGGTGAGTCAGTATTTGCACGCTGGGAAGAGGAGATGAAAATGATGGAGAAGGAACACAACCTTTGGGAGTATTGATATTTGATTATAATTAATGAAGGCCTCTTTATGGGGCCTTTTTTATTTGCTATGGTTTTGATACGAAGTGGAAATAAGGAGGACCTGCCTCGGGCGCTGGAGCTTATCAAGGAACTGGCACAGTATGAACAAGCTTTACATGAGGTTTCCAACACCATTGCTATGATGGAAGAGGATGGTTTTGGTTCAAATCCTGTTTTTGGTTTTTTTGTCGCGGAAGAAGACCGGCAAATTCATGGCATTTCTTTATACTATTATAGGTACTCAACATGGAGAGGGAAGCGTCTTTACCTGGAAGATATTGTCGTTACGCAAAGTCAACGCGGAAAGGGGGTTGGAAAATTACTTTTCGAGGCTACGATGAAAAAGGTTCTTGATGAAAGCTGTACCGGTATGATGTGGCAAGTGTTGGATTGGAATAAATCAGCCATCGAGTTTTATAAACGCTACCCTACCCGATTTGATAACGAGTGGATCAATTGTCATCTGGAAGCTCAACAAATTAAAAACCTTCTTCAAGGAACTTAAATTTCGTCAAGGAGTGTATTAAACGCGACATGTCTATCCTTGAATCTTTCATGGTGTAGTTCCGTCAACGGTGGCGCATACTCGTTGAGATATTTCAAAACATCTTCAATTTTGTTGGCAAAACATTGCACACTGTACGACACAGATGTTTCGTCATCATGAGTAAGTACTTTATACATTTTGTATTCAATGAATAACCCCGTTCCCATCATGGAGGGTAAGTAGTTTGCCTTCATCCAGGAAATCCATTCTGTTTCTATTACTTTATCTATTCCGAATGTGACATTATACAAAAGCATAACCTTTTCAATCTATTGAATTTACATAATCCTGTAGGTAACTGAATTCTTTGCTAAGTGAACCATTCTCTGCTACGGTTCCTCGTTTTATAATTTTTTCTTTGTCGGCCAGCAAAAGGGGTTTTAATATGCGATCAATCAGATCGCGTCCAAATTCTTCAGAGGCACTTCGTGGAAGTTCACAGGGCAGGTTATCAACTGCCATGGTAGTTATGTGAGCATCATTGCTAAGCTCAGGCATAACAGAATCTGTATAAGGATCATAGTCATACAATGGCTCCGGAATGGTGCTTGCACGCTGGGTACTCGGAACTGATCCGTTAATGTCGCAGGTGATATCGGCAATTACTTTAATTTTAAAACCCGGTGACTTCATTTCCGCCTTTGTAAATAGGACCGGAGCCTTAGGATTCCAATAGGCTCCTGCCAGCAATAGGTGACCCGCCTTGGAAAAATCAGAAAATACGGATTTATACTTTTCAGGATTTTTGTGAAATTCTTCCCTGTTAAAATGTCCTCCTTCTATTCGCTCATGATAGTCAGCACTGCTTAGCTGCACATACACAGGTTCGTTATAATCTTTTGAAAGGAAATCAAACGGATTAACTTTTCTTATTCCTGCAGTATCCAATGTTTCCATCGCTCCCTTTGCCACCCTTCCTGCACCGGTAAGAATGATCTTGATAGGCGGAAGCTTTACATTTCTAATCTCCAGCTTAAGGTCATTGATGTCAAAACATTCAAAGGCCCTTCGCAATTCAAATAGGTGATACCGCTTTCCATAGGCCCAAAGGCCGTTGTAAGCACCAACAATTCCCGCGAAGCGTCCAAAGGCAACCAATCGGTTTCCTTGCGTATCTTTCAATGCCTCATAATCGATTAACCGGATATTCTTTTTTAAAATGGCCTGCAGGAGTTTGCGATTGTAAGGTTGTTTTTTAATAGTATGTGAGAAAAAGAAATAGGTCTTGTTATCGACAAGATTCGTGATGGGTACTTCTTTAATTCCCATCAGAATATCGCAATCACTAACATCAGCAACAACATCAATATCCAACTCCTTAAATTCCGAATCTTTAAAACAGCGTTCACTACTTTCCTGGCACACGACTTTTACTCCCGGAAATCTTTGCTGGATTTCCTCTACTTGTTGTGGCGTAAATGGCACTCTCTTATCGGGTGGAATTTTACCTTCACGTATTAATCCAATTTTTATCACGGGCATGAAATTCTGTTGGCCTTCGAAGGTAGGTAGTTTTGATCTTTTATTAAATAGGAAGAGCTATTTTATGCATTATGGGTTAATTTTAAAGTGCGATGAATTACTTACTACTAGTTGCATTTTGGGTGTTATATTTCTCTCTGCACAGCCTATTGGCCTCTCTACGGTCTAAAGCTTTCTTTGAAAGAATTCTGGGCAAAGCATTTCGATTTTATAGGATTATATATTCATTTTTCTCAACGGTTGGTTTACTACTTTTATTATTTATCAATTCAACGACAGCTTCACCACTACTTTTTGAGAGCATTGGGTTGGTTCGTTATCTGAGTTTAATGTTGGCAACCTTCGGGGTAATAATAATTAGCCGCACATTTAAGGAATATCGTTTTTTAACTTTTATCGGACTAAAGCAGGAAGGCAATGAGTTTAAGCGAACCGGTATTTTAAAATATGTCAGGCATCCGATTTATAGTGGCACAATCCTGATTGTAATTGGTTTTTTCCTTTTCAGTCCAACACTGGCTACATTGGTTTCAGTGAGTTGTATTCTGGCCTACCTTCCCTTTGGAATTTATCTTGAAGAGCGGAAGCTCATTAATCAATTTGGAGATCAATATGTATCCTATAGGAAAGAAGTGCCTTCCATTTTTCCTGGAATTAAATAGCCATTACTCCAGAAAATTTCCAAGGAGGGAACTCGCTTCTTTTCCTTGGTTTCTACCATAAGGCGCAAGTGCCTGCACCAGCTTTCTGATGGGCATGGATTGCAACCAGACCTTTCCACTACCTTTCAGTGTTGCAATGAAAATACCCTCACCGCCAAACACCATGGAGCGCAAGCTTCCTGTTGTTTCAACATCAAAATCAATTTGTGATTCAAAGGCCACTACACAGCCAGTATCTACACGTAGGGTTTCATTATTCAAAGTGCGTTCGATTACAGTGCCCCCCGCATGCACGAAGGCTTTTCCATCTCCCTGAATTTTTTGTAAAATAAATCCTTCACCACCTACCAGTCCGGCACCAATTTTTCTGTTGAAAACTATTGAAAGTTTTGTACCATAGGCAGCACAGAGAAATCCATCTTTCTGAACGATCAATTCATTGTTCCGGCTGGTGGCCAGGTCAACCGGAATCACTGTGCCCGGGTAGGGAGCAGAAAAACCAGCTTTGGCTTTCTTATGACCCCGGTTTGTAAAATGGGTCATGAACAATGATTCTCCTGTAAGCAATCGCCCGCCTGCCGAGAGTAATTTATCAAATAAACCCTGGCTTGGGTTTGACCCATCACCCATCTTAGTTTCAAATTGAATTCCTTCTTCCATGAAGAGCATGGCACCAGCTTCGGCTATTACGGTTTCTCCCGGGTCCAGTTCAACTTCGACAATCTGAATGCTTTCTCCTTTTATCTGGTAATCGATGACGTGTGATGGGGCCATATTTCTTGTTTTATTTTACATACTTAAAAACGGGATATGCTACCGGTTGGTTGTTTACATTCTTCTTTTCAAGGTAGCTGTCCAGAAAATTTCGGGTGAGCAACCCATCATCGGACTGAGGTTCCAACAGATAGAAAATAAGATTTGTGAGCGGTTGATTCATATCGATTTTATAATCACTCGGTTTAAATTTACGACTTGCTGCAATAAATTCTCCTTCCGCCTAGACAATGGCGTGCCCTTGAAAGACTTGCAAATAAATCGATTGAAGGGAGTAGCAAAAAAAATTATGAACAAAATCGTTGGAAATCGCATAGGGATTGGCTTTGATAACAAAGAATTGGATGATCCTAAAAAGGAATCGAGCGGATGCTATTTTTTCTTCTTCCTGGTTTTTTTCATTTCTTCGTAGTCGCCACGCTCATTTAGTTTTTTATCGTCCACGTTTTCGTTTAGAAACTCATTCAGTTTTTCAATTGGCATATTAGATTTCAATTCACCAAACTGATCAATCGATACTTCAAACCCACTGAGTTCTTTATGAACTCTTGGCTTACCTTGTTTCTTGCTGGTTTTGTCTGATCGCTTATTCATCTTATGCGGTTGTTTTCAATGTTGCGAGAGCGTATTTAATTCGGCTGCACACTTCTTCCTTACCAATAATTTCCATCGTCATCATTAAGTCGGGACCCGAGGCGCTGCCGGTTATCGAAACGCGCAGGGCTTGCAATATTTTTCCCGTGCCTATACCTAAGCTGGCAGTTACTTTTTCAAGCGTTGATTTGGCACCTTCAGTTGTAACTTCATTTGTTTTTCCAATTTCTTCGCAGAAGATATCCAGTACTTTTACCGCATCGTCATTCCATTTTTTGGCAACAACCGTTTGATCAAAAGTAGTAGGAGCGTGAAAGAAAAATTTCCCATGCTCCCAGAAATCCTGAGGGAACGTAACTCGCTCTTTCATGATCGCGCATATTTTAATTGCCTTTTCTTTTGAACAACTAATTTGTTCTTTCTCAAGTGAGTTGAAAAGAAAGGTGGAGAGTTCTTGTTCTGTTTTGACCCTTAGGTATTGCTGGTTGTACCATTGCGCTTTGTGAATGTCAAACTTGGTGCCCCCTTTACCAATTCGTTCAATGGTGAAAGCTGAAATCAATTCCTCCACGGAAAAAATTTCTTGTGTGGTGCCCGGGTTCCATCCCAGGAAGGCCAAAAAATTAATCAATGCCTCGGGTAGGTAACCAGATTCTTTAAATCCTTTTGACACCTCACCGGTTTTTGGATCAGCCCAGTTGAGAGGAAATAAGGGGAACCCCATTTTATCGGCATCGCGTTTACTCAATTTTCCATTTCCATCAGGTTTAAGCAGCAGTGGCAAATGAGCAAACTGAGGCATATCATTTTGCCATCCAAAGAATTTATAGAGCAATACATGTGAGGGTGCTGATGGCAACCATTCTTCACCCCGAATCACGTGCGATATTTTCATCAGGTAATCATCCACTACGTTGGCAAGGTGATACGTTGGCATCCCATCGGATTTCATCAAAACCTTGTCATCAATCTGTAAAGACTCCACGACTACTTCACCACGAATCAAATCATTTACTCTGATCTGTTCTTTCTCCGGAACTTTTAGTCGGATAACATAGGGTGCTCCCGAATTCAATAATGCATCCGTTTCTGCTTTGCCAAGTGTCAGTGAATTGCGCATGTGCATTCTTGAAGTGATTCCGTAGTGCTGATTATCCGAGCCTGCAGATTTTAATTTTTCCCGCATGGTCTCCAGGTCCTGCTCTGTATCGAAGGCATAGTAGGCAAAGCCCTCATCGAGTAATTGCTGAGAATATTTTTTATAGAGTTCTTTTCGTTCTGATTGGCGGTAGGGAGCATAAGGACCACCCACACCCTGGCCTTCATCAATTTTAATACCTGCCCAGGTTAACGCTTCAATAATATAATCCTCTGCACCGGGCACAAATCTGCCCTGATCGGTGTCTTCGATGCGAAGGATCATAGTGCCATTGTTTTGACGTGCCAGCAGGTAGTTGTACAGGGCTGTTCGTATACCCCCAATATGAAGGCCACCGGTAGGGCTTGGGGCAAATCGAACGCGAACATCTCTCATTTATCTTCTGAATTAAATTGAACAGTAAAGGTAAGACGATTTGGCCTTTGTAACACATAGAATTTCAATCGGATGCACGACTGGGTGGCATGGATGGTATTCGGGTAAATTATTAACCACGAATCCAAAACCCTTTATACCTTTGCATCTTTTAATGCATACCCATGACGGAAGAAAAAAGCTTAAATTTCCTTGAAGAAATTGTAGAAAACGACCTGAAGGCAGGGACCTATAAAAGTATCACTACGCGATTCCCTCCGGAGCCTAATGGGTATCTGCACATGGGCCATGCTAAAAGTATTTGTTTGAATTTTGGTTTGGCATTAAAGTATGGAGGCAAAACCAATCTTCGCTTTGACGATACAAATCCGGTAACCGAAGAAACCGAATATGTAGATGGCATAAAAAATGATATAAAGTGGCTTGGGTTCGAATGGTCACACGAGCTTTATGCTTCAGACTATTTTGAAAAACTCTACGAGTTTGCAATAACGCTGATCAAGAAAGGGTTGGCCTATGTGGATGATGGTAGCAGCGAGGAAATTGCAAAACAAAAAGGTACGCCTACTCAGGCCGGAACAGATAGCCCTTATCGCAGTCGCAGTGTTGAAGAGAATCTGAAATTGTTCAGCGAGATGCGCGCAGGTAAGTATAAAGATGGAGAGAAAGTGTTACGGGCAAAAATTGATATGGCCCATGTCAATATGCACATGCGCGACCCGCTTATGTATCGCATTAAACACGCACATCATCACCGCACGGGAGATGCCTGGTGTATTTATCCGATGTATGATTTTGCCCATGGGCAGAGCGATGCTATTGAAAACATCACACACAGCATTTGCACATTAGAGTTTATACCGCATCGCGCCCTTTACGATTGGTTCATTGAAAAGCTGGAAATTTATCCTTCTCATCAATATGAATTTGCTCGTCTTAACATGACTTATACGGTCATGAGCAAGCGCAAACTTCTTCAATTAGTAAATGAAGGCCATGTGCGCGGTTGGGACGATCCGCGAATGCCTACACTAAGCGCGGTGCGCAGAAGAGGATACACACCTGAAAGCATACGTGACTTCTGCGATAAAATTGGTGTGGCCAAACGGGAAAACCTGATTGATGTGGGACTACTCGAGTTTTGCTTACGGGAGCACCTGAATAAAATTGCTTACCGCAGGATGGTGGTATTTGAACCGCTAAAAGTGGTGATCACCAACTATCCGGAAGGTAAATCAGAAATGTTGCCGGGAGAAAACAACCCGGAAGATCCTAACTCTGGTAATCGGGAGATTCCATTCACGAGAGAGTTGTTTGTGGAGCAAGATGATTTTATGGAGAACCCTCCAAAGAAATATTTCCGATTGGCACCGGGTGAGATGGTGAGATTGAAAAGCGCTTACATCATAAAATGTGAAGAGGTTGTTAAAGATGAAACAGGTAGGGTGACTGAACTGCGCTGTACGTATGTGCCAGAAAGCAAAAGCGGATCAGATACTTCGGGCCTTAAAGTAAAAGGGACCATTCATTGGGTAAGCGTAGTTCATGCCGTAACCGCTGAAGTCCGTTTGTATGATCGCCTCTTCAGTGTTGAAAATGTGGGTGATATGGAAGGCGATTTTAAAGAGTATTTGAATCCGAACTCATTGCAAGTAATATCAAAAGTATATGCTGAGCCTGCCATCAAGAGTGCAATTCTTAATGAACGATTCCAGTTTTTACGCAAAGGATATTTTACATTAGATCCCGACTCAAGTCAAGAGAAAATGGTTTTTAATCGTACCGTTACGCTCAACGATATGTGGGCCAAAGAGGTAAAAAAGGGTTAATAGAAAAATCAAACCAAAATAAAAAAGATAGATTCGCCCTCTCTTTTTAATATGGTACGATTAATTTTTACTTCACTGCAATGCAGGAAATCTCTACGTTCACATCTTTGGGCAATCGACTTACTTCCACTGTTTCGCGAGCGGGAGGATTGGTAGTAAATTTCTTTCCATAGGCTTCGTTTACCTGTGGAAACTGGTTCATGTCTTTTAAGAAGATCGTGCACTTCACCACATTCGAAAAGTCCATACCCGCAGCAGCTAATACTTCCCCTAGATTGGTAAGTACCTGATTGATTTCTTCAGTGATGTTGCCGGTAATGATCTTTCCTGTGCTTTTTTGAATGGCAATCTGACCTGATACAAACAACATAGATCCCACTTTGATGGCCTGGCTATAGGGGCCAATAGGCTCCGGTGCATTGGCTGAGTATATTACTTCTTTTGACATAGGGTATAGAGTGTTACTTTTGATCAAATATCGAAAATCACAGGATAGTTGGCAATGAAGAATTGACAATTGTTCTTAATATGAATATGCAAATTCTAGTTGTTGGCAGCACTTCGAACTTGGAGGAACTCAGACAAAAGTTCGGCCCAAAACACATCTATCTGCTTGAGGAATCGGGAGAGGATAGTATAGAATCAATATATGAGGCGGATGTTGTATTTGATTTTGTTTCAGATAGCAGAGCTATTAATAGCAGGTATTTAAACTTTACTAATCCTGTTTTTTTTAATACTGCTCTGATCACGCTCTCGGAATTGTTGCCTCAAGCTGATTTTTCACAACGAGATTCCTTCTTCGGGTTTTGTGGCATCCCTACTTTTGTGAATCGTTCTGTTCTTGAAGTGAGCCTGAGTTCGAAGAAAAATGAATCGCTATTAAAGGAAATCTGCTCACAATTAGATACTGATTTTGTGTGCGTAGAAGATCGTGTTGGGTTGGTAACCCCGCGGGTGATTTGTATGATTATCAATGAGGCGTATTATACATTAGAAGAAGGCACCGCCACCCGCGGTGACATTGATCTGGCTATGAGATTAGGAACCAATTACCCCTATGGTCCTTTTGAATGGGCCAAACGTATTGGCATTCATCATGTGATTAAATTGTTAACCTCCGTACACCACGACACGAAGGATGATCGTTATAAAGTTTGCGCCCTGCTAAGAAGCGAAGCAGGGGTTCTATGATCATCACTTTCAGAGCGGCACAATAAAGAATTGCTATTCACTAATTATAAAAATTATTTATGAAGATCAGTTTGAGGATTCTCGTCTTTTTGCTTGGCGTCACAATTTTTCCTTTACAAGCGCAGAAAGTTCCGGCCACCACTGGCTCTAAGGTTTTACAGAAAGACGCACAGGAAGCGCTTGATTTTCATAACAAGGTGCGTGGTGATGTTGGATCGCCACCGCTTCAGTGGTCGGAAGTGTTAGCCCGGTATGCGCAATCATGGGCCAATCAGCTGGCTGCTGACTGTAAGTTGGAGCATCGACCTTACTCTGGCCCCTGGGCTCAGAAATATGGTGAGAATGTATTTTGGGGTGGAGGAGAAGATTACACAGTAGTACATGCTAGTGAAAGTTGGTATAGCGAGATTGAGGAATATAAGTATGGGCCTCTTACCGATAGTAATTGGTATAAGACTGGGCATTACACACAGATGGTTTGGAAAAGCACCACGCACGTTGGCATGGGCAAGGCTGTTTGCAAGAGCGGGGCTATTCTGATTGTTGCGAATTATAATCCTTCCGGAAATTATATGGGCGAGAAGCCGTATTGATCAACTTCCTAAGCTTGCGGAAGTAATTTGAAAAATTTACTCTACCGTTACCGACTTGGCCAAATTTCTTGGTTGGTCAACATTGCAGCCTCGCATCACAGCAATGTGATAGGATAAAAGTTGAAGTGGAATCACCGATATTAGAGGCATCAATGACTCTGTAACAGCCGGCACTTCAATCACAAACTCCGACATTTTGGGAATCGTGTTGTCTCCTTCTGTGACTACAGAAATCACCCTGCCTTTTCTTGCCTTCACTTCCTGAATGTTGGAAACTACTTTTTCGTAAGAGCTGTCTTTGGTGGCGATAAACACAACCGGCATTTCTTCATCGATCAAAGCAATAGGTCCATGCTTCATTTCAGCAGCCGGATATCCTTCGGCATGTATGTAAGAAATTTCTTTTAGTTTCAATGCACCTTCCAATGCCACAGGGAAATTGTAACCTCTTCCCAGATAGATGAAGTTTTTGGCGTCTTTAAATTCTTCTGCTATTTCTTTTATCTGATCGTTGAGAAGAAGAGCCTTTTCTACTTTAGCGGGAAGATTTTCCATCTCCACCATCATCTCATTAAATTTTTGTTCGGTGATGCTTCCTTTCTTCTGAGCTACGATCAAAGCAATCATATTAAGCACCGTCAGCTGAGCGGTAAATGCTTTTGTGCTGGCCACACCGATCTCAGGGCCAGCATGCGTATAAGCTCCTGCATGCGTTGCTCTCGGAATAGAAGAACCCACCACGTTACAAACACCAAAGATGATAGCGCCTTTTGATTTAGCTAAATCAATCGCAGCCAATGTGTCTGCAGTTTCTCCGGATTGAGAAATCGCGATCACCACATCGCCTTCGCGTATGATTGGATTTCGGTAGCGGAACTCAGAAGCATATTCCACTTCCACAGGAATCCGGCAAAACTCCTCAAAGAAATATTCAGCCACCAGGCCGGCATGCCATGAAGTGCCACAAGCCACAATTAAAATACGATCAGCATTTACCAATCGATTAATGTATTCGCGCAGACCTCCCAATATTAATCTTCCCGTTGAAGCATCCAGGCGACCCCTCATACAATCTTTGATGGAACGAGGTTGCTCAAATATTTCTTTGAGCATGAAATGTTCGTAACCGCCTTTCTCGATTGCCTCAAGTTCCAGATCAACGGTCTGCACATAGGGTGTAAGTGGAAGATTTGACGTGTCCTTTATAGTGAGTTTGCCATGGTTGATAATGGCAATTTCTTTGTCATTCAAATACACGACTTCATTGGTGTATTCAATGATGGGAGTAGCGTCAGAGGCCATAAAGAACTCTCCTCGTCCAACACCCAATACCAATGGACTTCCTTTTCTGGCGGCAATTAATAAATCAGGATCTTGCAATGACATCACCACGATAGCGTAGGCACCCACTACTTTCGTAAGCGCCAGGCGCACGGCTTCATCCAATGAACATTGTTCATTATCCTTGATGTCTTCAATAAAATGAATGAAGACTTCGGTATCGGTCTCACTTAAAAAAGTATGCCCCTTCCGCAAAAGCTCCTGCTTCAGAGAGGAATAGTTTTCAATAATACCATTGTGAATAATGGCGAGGTTCTTTGTGGCGGAATAATGCGGGTGAGCGTTTTCATCATTAGGCTCGCCATGAGTGGCCCAACGGGTGTGACCCATGCCGATATGACTATCAAGATCTTGACCTTTCAGAAAGGTCTCTAACTCTGAAACCTTACCTTTCTTTTTATAAATATTAAGGCCGCCATTTAACAGCGCAATGCCGGTGCTATCATATCCACGATACTCCAATCGCTTAAGACCTTTTATGATTACTTCATGTGCCTGACGATGGCCCACATAGGCAACAATTCCACACATACTGTTATTATTTATCTAGAATAGATCGTGTATAATAGATCTTCAGTTTGATTTTGTCTTTTGGAAAGACTAACCGATCGACTGATTTGCCCGGTTGAGGATCAGAAGATCGCAATGCCCAATAAGGAAATTGATTAGTCTTTAAATCAAAAAGTTTTTGAAAAAAGAGAGTAGGGAAACCGGCATATACATTGTTGGTGGTCGAATAGCCCATTGAAAAAATTTGACCGGCATCATTGGCAACAAAAAATTTCAGTTGATCTCCGAGGGCTAGTGTTCCATTAAAGTTAATATAGTCGACCGTATCCCGTGCGTTTGTAAAAGTTTTAAATCGGTTATTTAACCGCAGCATGGAAACGGATAGCCCCCTGGGAGCTTTAAAAATCGAAGATGTTTCAATGCCGGAGATTTCTAACTCCGCGGAATTGACAATGACATTGGAGACCGTGTCCATGTATTCGTAGAATTTTGAAAAATCCAACTTGGTAATAATGGATGTGCCGCCTTGAAGGTAACTTTTCATACCAGGATCAAAGTCAGTATGAAATTGATCTAACCCTGATAATTCTGTTGAAGAACGATCGGTTAATATTTTTGAGAAGGTAACGCCTTGTGAGAAGACGAATGAAAGCGCTTTTTTACTATCTCCATCGTGGTAATAAAGAATGAGAGAACTGTTTAAATCGCTTGGATTGAGTCCGACAATTTTATCTGATTGTTCAGGTAAAATTGCTAATCCCTTGAAGATAGCTTTGAACAACTCAAAATCAGTATAATTTACGTCCTCCGGGTCTACCGCCTCAAAAAGTCGCAGACCAAAGCCATCACTGAGTTTTATTCTGGTGGTAAGCACAGAATCTGCATCGGTATCTTCAAACTCCTTCTTGAAAAAATCATGATTTACTTTTATCGTGGAGGTCCCTATCGGTACGCGTCCAACGCTTACATCAGAATTAAAAAAATAATCTTGTTGAAGATTTAATTCCGTGGCTACCTCATGTACATTATAGGTTTGGGTAGTTTCACCAATACTTCCATAGCTATAGAAGTCAAATCGCATTTGAAGTACAATGGAATCATATACAGCGGAAGCAGGTATTACTGTTGAAATATTAGAGGATCTGTACTGCATGAGCGCCTGTGCCTGAGTGGATCCAAAAACAGGATCACTATATTTGCCAGCTAACAATCGGCTGGTTTCGCCATTGAGGTTAGTGGTTCTTAAGGAATCCATCAAAAGCACACTGCTCTCAATAGGAATTTCTGCATAGTAGACCTTGAAGATGTTTTGGCCACTCTTGAAACCCAGAAGAGTTAAATCTTCTTCGCAGGCACTTAGAAAAAATAAAATTGGAAAAAGGAAGGCAGCTTTAGCCCACCAGTTCGGTATACAGGTTGTAAAACGATTCAGTATAGTTGTCGTCTTTTTCAATGGTTTCAATTTTCGTCTCTTTTAGCTTCTTAACTAATCCTTCTAACTTTTTATTGTCCCCAGCCATTAAAACAACATCAGAGAATTGGGCTCCTAATTTAATAAACCCCTCGTAATCGGCTGTTTTTAAATGCCCCAGCATATTATCTTCTATGTCCATCATACGCACTTTGCCCATAAGGTCGCCCTTAAATTTATGCGTAAAACTGTTGTCATAAATAGTGAAAACGGTTTTGGTGTTCTTGAATAACGGATCGTTCTTATAGGTAGTTTTAAGATACAATGGGATGAAGCTTGTAATCCAGTCGTTGCAATGAACGATATCCGGTGCCCAGCCTAGTTTCCGAACGGTCTCAATCACTCCCTTGCAGAAAAAGATGGCGCGCTCGTCATTGTCTTCATAAAACTTATTCTCCTTGTCGTGGAATACAGACTTACGGTGAAAATAGTCTTCGTTATCAATAAAGTAAACCTGAAGTTTGGCGTTGGGAATGGATGCCACCTTAATAATCAAGGGCTTTTCCTCGTCACCTACAGCGATGTTTATGCCTGACAAGCGCACGACTTCATGTAAGCGGTTCTTCCTTTCATTAATCAATCCGAACCTTGGCACCAGAATGCGTATCTCCATTCCTCTTTCCTGCATCGCCTGAGGCAATTTTCTCACGAAATCAGAGACTTCAGTGGTCTGCAAAAAGGGGTTGATCTCACTGGCAACATAAAGAATGCGAATTTTGGACATAATTTTGGATTTTAAGACTGAACGGAAAATCGAGCGCACAAAAGTACGGAATTTTTACCCCTTCTTCAACTTATCTTCTGATATATGGGCTATATTTGCGACCTCCAAAAACGCCCTGAAATGGATATTTTCTCACAAATTGCACCGCTAAGGGCCTTTTTAGAGCAAAAAAAATTGATCGGTAAATCGGTAGGCTTTGTGCCTACTATGGGTGCCCTTCATGACGGTCATCTGACCCTGATCAGAGAATCTCATCGAGAAAATGAGATTACCGTATGCAGTATTTATGTCAACCCGACCCAATTTAACAACGCGGATGATCTGGCGAGTTATCCGAGAACCATTGTCCGGGATATTGAAATGCTCGAATCTGTTGGATGTAACGTGCTGTTCTGCCCTTCGAATGAGGAAGTTTATCCTGAAAAGTCAATAATCAAGTTTGATTTTGGGACACTTGAACAGATTATGGAAGGCAAATTCAGGCCTGGCCATTTTAGCGGAGTGGCAACTGTGGTTTCCAAACTGTTTAATATCGTTCAGCCATCAAGGGCCTATTTTGGGCAAAAGGATTTTCAACAGTTCAAAATTGTAGAGTGTCTGGTGCGGGAGTTAAAATTCAATGTGCAATTGCGCTGTGTGCCTATTCAAAGAGAAAAGGATGGATTAGCCATGTCTTCGCGAAATATGCGGCTTGATGAGGAACAGCGTAAGAACGCAATTGTTTTTTATGAGTCGCTTCAAATGGCTAAGGGTAGATTAGAGGAAGGGCTTTCCATGTCATTCGTCAGGGAAGAAATCAAAAAACATTGTGAATCAAAGCCGGGCGTGAAACTTGAATATCTTGAACTGACAGATACCTTAAACTTTGTGCAGAGAGAAAGCGTTACAAGCAAGGCAATACTTTTAATTGCAGGTTATGTTGGTGAGGTGAGGTTGATCGATAATTTATTATTGAATGAGAATTGAAGTTTTAAAATCAAAAATACATCGCGCTAAAATCACCCAGGCAGAATTGAACTATGTAGGCAGCATCACTATTGATGAGGCATTGTTGGAAGCCGCCAATATTATTGAGGGCGAAAAAGTGCAGGTGGTGAACATCAATAATGGCGAACGCCTTGAAACCTATGCAATTCGTGGTGAGCGAAACACCGGAACCATTTGTTTGAATGGACCAGCCGCAAGAAAAGCACAAGTAGGAGATGTCGTCATTATTATTTCTTATGCTTCTTTAGACTTTGAAGAAGCAAAGAAATTTAAGCCATGGATCATTTTTCCAAATCCTGATAATCAGTTAAGTTGAATTTCTTAAATCTAATAAATTGAATAACAGATTAAAATCCGCTCTCCAATATCTGTTACTCATACTCCTAACGGTTTTATTGTTGTGGCTTTCATTGAGGGGGCTTCAGGTTGGTGAAGGTGAGAATAAGACAGCCTTTCTTTGGCACGCCTGGGAAAAATCTAACAAGGGTTATTTAGTGCTCATGGCCGTTACGGTAATTATCAGTCATGTAGTAAGGGCAGAACGCTGGAGGATGTTATTAAAACCAACCGGGAATCAGGTGACCCTGGGTGGTAGTTTTCTTTCGCTGATGATTGGGTACCTGGTAAACCTGGCTGTGCCGCGCGGAGGTGAGTTATCAAGATGTTATAATCTTTATAAGCTTGAAAAAACTCCCGTTGAAGTTTCTTTTGGTACGGTCGTAGTGGAGCGTATTATAGACGTCATCTGTCTGTTGACGCTGATTGCTCTATCGTTTATTGTGGAGTGGAAAAAACTGAAAGCATTTATCGATACCCTTGAGCGGCCATCCGGTACAGGGTCAACAATTTCGCTCGGGACTTTTTTGATTTTGGCAGGAGTTGCACTTTTTGTCGTAGCCATAATCCTCTTACGCAGGAATGAGAAGTTTAAAAAAATCATGAAAGGATTTAGGGAAGGGTTATTAGCGGTTTTTCAACTGAAGAACAAAGGCCTGTTTATTTTCTACTCCATTGCAATTTGGGTGCTTTATTTTCTCATGAGCTATTGGGTGCTTAAAGCTTTTAACGAAACACAAGATCTTGGCTTTAGTGCGGTGTTGACTTTGTTTGCCATTGGGTCCATTGCGATGGCCGTTCCGTTACCGGGTGGTGCGGGCTCCTATCACACACTCGTACCCATGGGCCTGGTTGCATTATATAATTTGCCCAAGGCCGATGCCATTGCTTTTGTATTTATATTTCACGGCTGGCAAACATTGATTGTGATTGTGGCCGGTGTCGTATCTTTAATCATCAGTTATTGGATTATACGATGGAAGAAAGCGCACGAAAAATAGTAACACTACAAGAAGCCAGGTCGTGGGTGAAAGATTGGCAGCATACTGGCAACCGCGTGGTATTCACCAATGGGTGCTTTGATCTCATTCATTTGGGCCATGTCGATTACCTGGAAAAGGCAAGAATGCTGGGCGATAAATTGGTAATTGGTTTGAATACGGATGATTCAGTCAGCCGGTTTAAGGGCCCCGAAAGACCCCTTCAGGATCAGGTTTCGCGCGCGCGCGTATTGGCTGCTATGCAATTTGTCGACCTGGTTGTTTTCTTTAATGAAGACACACCATTAAATTTGATATCGGAACTTATACCCAATATACTTGTTAAAGGAAGTGACTATTTGGCAGATAATATTGTTGGCGCAGATGTTGTAAAAAAGAATGACGGAGTAGTAAAAACCATTGATTTTGTGCCGGGTTATTCTACAACTCGTATCGTTGAAAAAATAAAAAGAACATAAACGTTATATAAAATGGGTGCCTTAATAATTACGGGTTTTTTCATGCTAGTAGGCTGGCTGGTAAGTTCCAGGCTGAAAAGTAAATTCAAAAGATATTCGGAAATTCATCTTACCAAAGATCTGACAGGGGCTGAAATTGCCAGGCTCATGTTAACAGATAATGGCATCGGTGATGTTCAGGTTATTTCCGTAGAAGGTCAGTTGACAGATCACTACAATCCTGCCAACAGAACGGTTAATCTTAGCCATGATGTGTATCATGGTCGCAATGCAGCAGCAACCGCTGTATCGGCACATGAGTGTGGTCATGCTGTTCAGCATGCCAAGGCTTATAGCATGCTAAAGTTCAGGTCAGCGATGGTGCCAATACAAAACGTAAGTGCCAAGGTTATTAATTTTGTTTTTATTGCGATGATGTTCGGGTCCTTTGCTATTAAAGGTCTCTTTTCTATGGATACTGCATTATTAGTAATTATTGCCTGTTATGGAGTCTTTGCGTTATTCGCTTTGGTAACCCTACCTGTTGAATTTGATGCTAGTAAAAGAGCGTTGGCCTGGATCGAAACCCGGGGAATAGTAACTCGTCAGGAGCACGACATGGCAAAAGATGCTTTAAATTCTGCAGCCATGACTTATGTGGTTGCGGCAATTGGTGCCATTACGATGTTGCTTTATTATGTGATGATCTTTTTAGGAAGAAGGGATTAAATAAATTTTGAAAAAACTACTATGCGGCCTGAAGGTAACTTCAGGCCTCTTTTTTTGTTAATTTGTGCATAATCTTTTAGCTCTATGAATTTTGAATTAACCGAAGAACAAATAGCGGTACAAGAAGCCGCAAGAGATTTCGCTCAGACTGAATTGTTACCAGGTGTTATTGAAAGGGACACGCAGCAAAAATTTCCTGTTGAGCAAATCAAAAAAATGGGTGAGTTGGGATTCCTCGGAATGATGGTTGACCCTACCTACAATGGTGGAGGAATGGACACTATCTCATATGTGCTCGCCATGGAGGAAATTTCGAAAGTGGACGCATCCGCTTCCGTCTGCATGTCGGTTAATAATTCATTGGTGTGCTGGGGACTTGAAAAATATGGAAACGATGAGCAAAAGGAAAAGTATTTGAAACCACTTGCCACCTATGGTATTGGCGCATTTTGCTTGTCGGAACCGGAAGCTGGCTCGGACGCCACCAGTCAGCGGACTATTGCGGAAGATAAAGGAGATTATTATTTATTAAACGGCACTAAAAACTGGATTACAAATGGCAATAGCGCAAACACCTATCTTGTGATTGCCCAGACAGACGCAGCGAAACGTCATAAGGGAATTAATGCCTTGATTGTGGAGCGTGGCATGGATGGATTTGTGGTTGGAAAGAAAGAAGATAAGATGGGCATTCGCGGATCGGACACTCATTCACTTATGTTCACAGATGTGAGGGTGCCGAAGAAGAATAGGATCGGTGATGATGGTTTTGGGTTCACCTTTGCTATGTCAACATTGAACGGAGGTCGGATTGGGATTGCTGCACAGGCTTTAGGGATTGCTTCCGGAGCGTATGAGTTAGCGTTAAAATATTCGAAAGAAAGAAAAGCATTTGGAAAACACTTGTCGGAGCACCAGGCCATTCAATTTAAGTTAGCCGATATGGCTACTAAAATTGATGCGGCCCGTTTGATGATCTGGAAAGCAGCGTATTTGAAAGATCAGAAGAAAGATTTTGTGAAGGCTGCAGCTATGGCAAAATTATTTGCATCGCAGATAGCACAAGAAGTTACCACAGAGGCCGTACAAATTCATGGAGGCTATGGATATGTAAAAGAATTTCATGTTGAGCGCCTGATGCGCGATGCTAAAATCACGCAGATCTATGAAGGCACCACGGAGATTCAAAAAATGGTAATATCCAGAGAACTCCTGCGCTAAGAGTTCACTGGATATTTTATCTGTTTGACTTGATAAATTTTCGGGTGATAAAGGTGCCATCACCCATGTCTACCCGCAGAAAGTAAATTCCTTCGGACCAATTACCGATTGCGTATTCCTTTTTATTTATGTTCTGCACAAGCTCTAACTGATCAGTAATCATGGCTTGCCCCTGAGCATTTAGAATCTGAATTCCTGCTGTTACTGCAGATTCGCTATGAGCAAGTTCCACGATAAGTACTCCATTCATTACTGGATTAGGATACATCTTGAGTACAGCCTCATCGGCCCTTTCAATTCCGGTTACCGGACCTTGAATACTTAAGTTATCAATTGACCAACCCCACCCGTTAACGGATACATCGGCAGTTAGCCTGAAGCGAATCAACACATTGTCACCAGATACAAATTTTCCGGAAGTTGTCAGGTTGATAAGTCTTGATCGATACAAGGACGGGCCCACGCTAAGACTATTATCAAAAGCACTTCGCCAACTTGAATTCGCCAACGAAGAATAAGGATCTAAAAATGTTTCCCAACTCGTGCCGTTATTTTTAGAGCCTTCTACAACAACCAGATCTTTTACATTGCTGCCCGAATATTCAACCAAAACAATCTCGTCAAAAATCATATAGGGATTGTTAGCATTAATTGTTATAGGCTTTTTAAGAATATACACATAGTTTGATGTGCTATTGGTGAGACCAAATCCATTTGGATAGGGATGTGTGCTATGAATGGCACCGTTACTAAAGCCGGAAGGTTGTGCGATAGAGAAAAAGTTACCCACGAAGTCGGTGTTCGCAGAATTAAAGTCGGCTAAATACTGAGTAATCGGAGAGCCAATATTTATGGCGGGTGCACGGAAGTAGCCTGTTGCAGGTAATGTCGCTTCGTTACCAGAATTATCCTGACTGCGGATTCGGTATTCTACTAAATCATTGGGCACCAATCCACTAATATTCAGATTCAGTGTGTATTGATCTACGTTTTCACTTACAGGTAATTCTTCAGTAATTACGGGGCCGCTCTTAATTTTATAATCAATATAAAGTTTACTCACCCCCGAATTATCAGAAACTTTTGTAGTGATGACTAGTGTAGGCGTGGAAAGATTTAAAAAATCTAAATGGTTATGGAGAATCGTTGGAGGCGTATCATCGATCTGTATTTTTAAATTATCAATGGCCCAGCCCCATCCATGAACCAGCTGATCGGTGAATATCCTGAATCGAATTACAATTTCATCCCCGGAGGCAAAGTTGCCATTGCCTGTCATATCAATGGTTCTTTGTTTAAATAGTGAAGGATCGCCTGTGGCTGTTGAGTTATTGTCGGCATCCGTGCTGCTGGCAAACTTTGAAAGCCATAGAGAATTATCGCGTGAGTCATAACCATCCGCCAGTGGCTTCCAGGTAACACCGCCATCTTTTGAGCCTTCTACGATTACGTAATCATAAAAATTATCGTCTCCGAATATTGATCCATTGTCACCCGGTTCTACCAGGACGATTTCATCAAACTTTAATGTGGCATCAGTTGCCTTTAAGCGAACCGGAACTCTAAGTTGATAAATGAAATTCCTTTCAAAGTCTGTTCCTGTTCCGTCAGGGTAAGGGTGAGTAGTGTGAATGGCTCCATTTGAAAAACCTGAAGGTGTTGTAATGCTAAAAAGATTATCACCAAAGAAGTCCGTTGTTACAGAATTGAAATCATTGGAATAAAAATCCTGTGTGGCAGCCAGGCTCACCACATTAAGTATAAAGAACTCCGTAAAGGAAGGCACAGCAGCTTTGTTTTGAGCTACGGAATTGTCGGTGGCAACAATTCTATATTTAACCTGATCGTCATTTTGCAATCCGGAAAGTGGAATGGTAACTGTATAGGTTGACTCTGTATTTGCTTTTAATGTCAATGCCAGTGGAGTTTTGGTAACTCCTTTTACCTGGTATTCAACGGAGGCTCCCAGAATGCCAATGTTATCGGTGATATCAGCTTCAATGATGAGTTGTGTAGCATCGGCCAGTAAAAAAGGTTGAGGTGTATGGTCTATGGTTGGGGCCTCGTTGTCTGGCCCGGCTTCAAACAGGTAATAAAGATTTTCCGGGGCTACTCCATCTTCCGCATTTATGCCAGGTTTATAAATTGTCCGGTTCAGATTGTCTTTGACTGAAATATAATATCCATAGGTAATGGCCGAACCGGTTGCAGGAATGTTAGCAGAAAACTCGTTCGCGTTTCCTGTTGTATTCATCGGAACGATGGTAAAGTTTGTAGCATCCGTTGTGTAATGAAGTTTTACCTCACTTGCATTGTAGTTGTAACCATTCATTTGGTCGGCCAGCAGGGTTGCTTTCACCAAGTATGAATTGGCTACATCTTCGGTGTTTTTTAAACGCGTGTGTTGGATCTGCGTATGCACCCATCCCATGTCGGCCAGCATTTTCAATACAATGGGGCCGGGATTCTGATGAACTTCAGCGGTTCCGATTTGCGGTGTCATTAATGCATTTAGCGAGCCATTATACGTGAGCTCGTCAAGATGAGCAATGCTCGATCCGCCTTGAAAGGGATTAGGCGCAAAAATCCTGGCCCGGTTATCAGCACCCGCTGGGATTTTTTCTAATTGCGGAGTTCGGAAGAAAAGGGCTCCACTCGTTAATTCTGTTTTTAATGCGGTAGAGGGAGGTACAAAATTACGCACCAGATTTACATCAGAATTATTATCAATGAAGTGATCATAGATAACATGGAATGGCGAAAAGAAACTGGAGATTTCTCCATTGTCGCCCTCAACATCATATCCTTTGGTGATGCCCAAGCCATGGCCTATCTCATGGAGCACCACGGTGACAAAATCAGTTTTTCCTGCTTGCGGGATACCATCGATGCCAAAGTACCAATTAGGGTAAGCACTATTAAATTGAGCGAAAATATCAGGACTTGTGACCTCATTAAATTCTTTCTTAGCCATTTTTTCGGCCAGCGCCACCGGGTACCATGTAAAGGCGCGCTGGGCACCATCGAAATCACGGATATAGGTTCCTGGATTAGCACCACCTAAAATAGCACCAGAAGATCCGCTTCCGTCTGCAATAACCTGCCACGTAGCGATTATACGAATAGGAACATCTGACTCTATCAAAGTAGACCATATATCCACGGCTTTTTGAAAAGCGGCCTGAGCATTACCATCAGCCGGGAATCCTTGGTAGGTAACCTCAAACGTGGTTGCGTTGGTTTTAAAATTCTTGTTTTGTTTCCATTGCTGATAAGCCAATGGTGGTGGCACGATGGTGTTTTGATCTTCTGGCTTGCTATAACAGATGATGTCGCTTTTAGGAGTCATGGACATCATCGGTGGAACCCGTTCTTTCAATTGCGCAGTGGCAGAGAGAGACAAAACGACACCGAAAGCCAACATCACAAGTGCCTTATGCATAAATGAGAGTTTAGAATTCTAAAAATAGCAAGAAATGGAATTTTTTCCGATAGCTATTTCAGACTTATCTAAAACGGTAAAACTGGTAATTAGATCAGGTTTCGGGCTTTTAGCTCCAGATATTTATTAATTGTATTAATAGTCAATTTCTCCGGAGTGGTAAGAATGGATTGAATACCGTGTTTTTGAAGTTCTTTCACGATCATCTTTTTTTCATAACTAAATCGCTCGGCAATGGCTTTGTAATAAATCTCTTTGAGGTTTTCCGCAGGTTGTTCGATTGCGTCTTTTAACTCGGTGTTCTCGAAAAAAATCACAACCAATAAATGCGTTCGTGCAAGATTAATAAGGTACGGCAACTGGCGGTGCAAGCCGTGAATGCTTTCAAAATTCGTGAACAGTAATAGCAGACTTCGTTGCGAAATGGATCTTCGTACTCTTGTGTATAGGGCAGAAAAATCGGTTTCTAAAAAGGCAGTCTTTTGGTTATAGAGTACTTCCTGAATGGTTGCCATCTGTTTATTCAGCCGGGCGGCAGGTAACATGCTTCCGATCCGATCTTGAAAAGTAATCAAACCGGCTTTGTCCGATTTCTTGATGGCGATGTTTGAAATAACCAGCGTTGCATTGATGGCATAGTCCAGTAAACTCATTCCATTGAATGGCATCTGCATGACACGACCTTTGTCTATCAGTGAATATACTTGTTGCGATCGCTCATCCTGATATTGATTTACCATCAACCGCGACTTGCGGGCAGTCGCTTTCCAGTTCACAGTGCGAAAATCATCACCGGCTACATATTCTTTGATTAATTCAAATTCCTGGTTCTGTCCTATGCGCCTGATTTTTTTAATTCCGGTATCGGTGAGCCGATGACTAATGGCCATCAGTTCATACTTGCGCATTTGAATGTAGGAAGGATACACGGGCACAAGTTTATCAGCAGAGAACCGGAAGCGTCTGGAAAAAAGTTTCAGCGGTGAACAGAGCAACACATTCACAGCGCCAAAGGAATATTCCCCGCGCTTCACAGGCCTTAAATGATATTTGATCATCTTGCTTTCTCCCGCGCCTAATTCGAGATTAAACTCCAAATCTCTTCGCTGAAATTGATGAGGGATTTCATCAAAGACGCGAAGCCCGGTTTTGAATGTATAGAAGTTTGCAAGGTAAATGGAGACTTCATTCTCATCGCCATTGGAAAGTTTATCGGCCAGGATGCGTCTTCCGGATAGGCCGCGCTTAACCCGGAAGAGTAAAATCAGATCCGTAAGTTGTATTGCCAGAAAAATGAAGAACAAAATTTTCGGCAGAAAATAGCCTCCGCCCAATACAAATGTGATGACAAAAGTGGCCACGATAAATCCTGCCAACCAGAAGAGGCGGTTATTCAAAAATAAATCGCGCACAATTCTCATCAACGGGGCACTTCTACTTTATCTACAATCTGCTTCACCACTTCATCAGCAGAAACTCCTTCCATCTCTTTTTCCGGACTAAGAATAATTCGATGCCGCAAAACAGGCAAGGCAACAAACTTGATGTCTTCCGGATTTACAAAGTCGCGGCCATTAATGATCGCATAAGCTTTAGCGCTGTTCAGAATGGCAATGGAGGCGCGCGGTGAAGCTCCCAGAAAGAGCATAGGGTTGTTGCGGGTTTCCTGAATAATCTGGGCAATGTATTTGACCAGGTTATTTTCGATGTGAACCTGCTGAGCAAATTGCCTGAAATGTAAAATTTGCTGAGCGGTGAGAATAGCACTCACTTCGGATACTGCCTGCAGCCCCCTGCGGTGATGGTGCCGGTTAATGATATCAATTTCTTCTTCAAGGGAAGGATAGGTGGCCATCACCTTAAAAAGGAAACGATCGAGCTGTGCTTCGGGCAAGCGATAGGTTCCTTCATGCTCAATGGGATTTTGTGTGGCCAACACGATGTAAGGTGTTTTCATTTTATGGGTCTCCCCATCTACGGTCACCTGGCGTTCTTCCATTACCTCGAAAAGTGCCGCCTGGGTTTTGGCTGGGGCTCGATTGATCTCATCAATCAGTACGATGTTGGAAAATATAGGACCGGGCCGAAAATCAAACTCAGAGGTTTTGATATTGAACACGGAAGTTCCCAGTACATCCGAAGGCATGAGATCGGGCGTGAATTGTATTCTCGAAAAATCAGCTGAAATTATTTTTGAAATGAGTTTTGCCGTGAGCGTCTTTGCTACACCCGGCACACCTTCAATCAATACATGACCATCGGCTAAGATGGCCGTGATCAGTAACTCCACCATGGTCTCCTGGCCAACGATCACCTTGCCGATTTCTTCTTTGATTTTTTTCACCTGCTCATTCAGCGTGGTGAGGTCTACCCGGCTTTGAAAAATAGGATCTTCCATATTGTCATGTTTGTCGTTTATTTCTTTTTGTAAAACTTCTCCAGTAACGTATTCAGTGAGGTTAGTTCTTCCTTTGCGATTTTTTCTTTGGAGAGAATCGTATTAATTAATTCTATCAATGATCTTACCGTTTGCTCTCCGGCACCCGATTTCCTTGCTACCATGGAAATAAAACCTTCAGCGCGATGCGTGGTGGAAATAAAGTAGTGCACATGAATGTGATCAAAGAAGAACTGAATTTTTTTGTCGGCAATATTTTTATGATCCCCTCGCTGATAGTATAAGTTTCCAATGGTGGAAACAAATTCAAGGGTCGTGTTTGCCAGCGGTCTTATGACCGGTATGATGCGCTGTTTGCGTTTTGCTTCAAAGATCATGAAGAGTAATAGCGTAATAATGGCAATGTAGTAAGCCCAGCTCAAGGACTCGTTGGTTAATATGAAGCGAAGTGGGGTGGATATTTCCATTCTTCCTAAATGATAGAACTCAGTTCGGTAGGTATTCTTTTCAGGCAAATAGGAAAGAGAAGTTGCGACAAAGTCGTGATTTTGCTTTTCAAGTAGGTAGATGTTGGTAAAGATGATAGGCGTGCAATTGAGAATGAGAGCTCCCTTACCTTTTTTTATGCGAACCGTTATCGGTTGGCTGAAATCATTTTTCGCTATCACATTTGCGCTCACAGAGTCGATTTTCCGAAAGTAGTTATGAATGTTGGCTCTTTTATAATAGAATGACCGGGAAGAGTCCATCACAGGGCTTACAAAATGCAGGGAGGCGGAATCACTTTGACTGAATGAATTTTCACCCTGAAAAAAGGAATCACCAGTGGCCAACCCAAGGGTATCGGCAAAAGTGCCGGAAAAATCGTTTGACGAAATGAATACGGTGGCACCATTTTCAACCAATGTTAAAAGAACTTTTGCGTCTTCCTGGTCGGGGGCAAATCGTGAACTGATTATTAAAAGATTTTCCTGCGGTTGAATGGAGTCTTTTAGTTCATAGATGGTCTTATAGGAGTTAACAAATTTTTGATTCCTGAGATGATCCGGAAGAAGTGTGGTTAACGCATAGGTGCCATAGGGATCTTTGGAAAGATGAGAAAAGTGGAGGCTCCAGTCGTGCTCTTTGTTTTTAGACAAGAGCACCAAGGCAAGCAGGAAGCCCAGCAAGCTGATGTACACGACATATTTCCAGTCTTTGGTCATCTAGCTTATTTTGGTGCGCCACTCGGCAAACGTATTTTTGATGCGTTGAAACTGAGTATCGTTAATCGCGAAATTTCCATACCAGGCATAATCAAAATAGAAACTTAACTCATTGAGGCCGGTTTTTAAATCTGAAGTTTTAAGTTCCTCAACATAATCATGATTTGTTTTTCCCGGATTGAATTCAATCAGGTGTTTGTCGGACAGAAGTTTTAAAGCGTGAAGGAAAATCAATCGCGTGGCCAGCCGGAATTCATTTTTTTCGGTGGCTTCCTTAATTAATTTTTCAAAATTCATCTCGTGAATATTCTCATGAAACACCTGGTAGGATGGTTTAGGTTGATCGGCCCCAAAGTAAAACACCTTAAAGGCATTTACTTTTAAGAGCATCATAATAACAATAATCACCAGTATGCCGGCCATGGTGTACATAATTACAAGGCCTACATCTGTGGTGGATGCTTTTTCGAACAAACTGTCGAAAAACCAGGCAAGCATTTGTTTGAAACGATCCCATAAGCTCTCGGCAACGGTGGGTGGTTGCTGGTAGTTCAGATCGGGATCTGATTTGAGTTGATCAATCTCAGCACCTGAAAAGGACCGGGTATTTATTTTCAGTGTATCAGCAATGCCCACGAAGTCCTTTTCTTCCTGGTAATCATACTCAGTATTAACCACGCTAGCCGCAGCGTCCGAATCCTGTGAATAGACATTGAAGGAAAGTATAATGAAGACAATGAATGGAATGAATTTCAACGGATCGTTTGCTTATGCTTTGATTTTAATAATGTTCTTCCGGCCGGTTGCTGGTGGTGGAAGATTGTCCAAGATTTTCAATCTGGTTCATGAGTCCTTTCGCCTCTTTTAATTCAACCAGGTTAAAATATTGAAAGGCAATGCCCACATTGGGCAACGCATACATAATCATTTGCGCCATGTAATACAGGGTGAAGAAAACAATCGTCCAGATTTTCCAACTGGCAGAAGGCTCCACAACAGTGCCCGTTGAAACAGAATGAAGTGTGTTGGTAAAAAGAACAGCGTAATACGGTATAATGAAAATATAAGACACCGTCATCATGATCAGATACAAAACCATGATCAGGCCAAAGGTGCTCCACCATTTTCCGTTGTTAACCAGTCGCATGGACCTGCGAACGGCTTCGACAAAGTTTTTCTTTTCATACAACTGAATGAAATAGGTTAACGAAGAACTGATCAGTAAAAAAATAAGTGCCCCGATAACGAAGAGTGCACCAAAGAAGACCAAAACACCTGAAATTTCAGCCAATATAAAAATGGGTAAAAGAAGCACCACGTAAGCAATAATGAACAAGACAAAGAAAAGAACCGAAGTGCCCAGATAAGGCCAGAATGAATTACGAACACCATCCCATACTTCGCTCACTTCAATCTGATTTGTTTTTTTCTGATCATAGATAATCAGGTAACTGTTAATGGTGGCAATGGCGATTACAAAACTGACCGTTAAGAATACAAACATCAAGATCATTTGTGTCCAGAAACTGATGGACAGGAAGTAATTGGAAAACGCATCTGGAGTGTTCTGCCCGGTCTGGCCAAGGTTAAGGAATTCGCTCATGAAAGATCCACCGATTACGCTTCCAACCAATGCAGCAGGGCCTGCAATGAATAAGATACTCTTTCCAAGCGATTTGAAATTCTGCCTGATAAATTCAAACGTGGCATTTAGTTTTCTGCTAAAGTCACGGGTATGTTGAAACTCAATCGCTTTAAATTCTTCCATTGCGTTTTAGTTGTATGGGGTACAAAACAAAATAATAAATAATCAAAAAGGCAGATAGTCCTATTACAACCATCTTAATACTCCAATGCATAAAAGCATAGCGGGTAATGAATGATTCGATGAATCCGGCCATAATGAAAAACGGAACCAGGCCCATTACGATTTTTAAGCCTTTGATGGCCCCCATTTTGAAAGAAGTCAGTCGCGAATATGTGCCCGGAAATAAAATACTGTTTCCCATGACAAAGCCTGCTGCTGCCGCGATGACAATGGAAGAAAGTTCAATGGTTCCATGAAGCATGATTACCGGCAATGCCTGGGATAGTTGACTCTCGTTGTAGAAAAACATAACGAAGGTGCCCACCATAAGCGCATTATAAAATAAAAACAGGCCGGTGCCCAGCGAAAAAAAAACACCAAACACAAAGACTTTTAATGAGACCATGATATTGTTCAAGGTGATCATAAAAAACATATCCATCTGCCCGCCCGATGAGTAAACCTTGGTGGGGTTGCCATTTTTGATATTCTCCAACGTCATGTTTACATAGCCGTCACCTAAAATCAATCGAACGAAGGTGTCGTCATAGGCAGTAGAGACCGCACCCATGATTCCAGCAATCACGAAAATGATGAAGGCATAGAGCAATTGTTTACGCACGCCATACATCACTGCAGGCAACTCTTCTTTCCAAAACAAAATGAAGCGGTTCTTTTCTTCTTTTTTGTTCTTGTAGATTTCTCCGTGGATTTTGCTTGCCAGCGAATTGAGATACTGTGTGGTTCGGCTTTCAGGATATTGAGTTCTTGAAAAAGAAAGGTCGTCAGTGATTTGTATGAAAAGTTCTGCCAGTTTATCGGGTGGGGCCGAGTTCTGGTTTTTAACAACCCGCTCGAATTCTTCCCAACGGGCCTTATTTTGTTTAATAAATGCAGATTCTCTCATAAAAAAGGAAGTTGGAAGATAGGATATAACCCTTTTTCTTCCAACTCCCTTTTCAATTAAGCGTGTTGAATGAGTTAACTTCCTTTTGCCACTTGTTCCACTTTATTCCAGACGCGCCATACGTTTTTATAACATATTTTTTCAATGTCTTCTTCTGAATAACCTCGCTTCAGCAGTGTGTAAATCAGATTGGGGTAGGTTGAAACATCTTCCAGTCCTGTTGGCAGTTGACCATTTACGCCATCATAGTCAGATCCAAAAGCGACATGGTCAATGCCGGCAAGTTTTACCACGTGATCGATGTGGTTTGCCACCATTTCAATGGTTGATCTGCGGGCAGGATTATCTTTTTTAAACTGATCAATAATACTGCTGGCTTCAGGATTTTCAGGCGTAAGTCCTTTCTCTTGAAGCAACGCATCGAGTTTTTTACGATCAGCCAGATCCTGGTTTGCAACGGATGAATCGAGAAATAAATTATAATAATTGATTTGCACCACGCCATCATTTTCCCCCAGTTTTTTAATCATATCATCGGTCATATTTCTTTTCATGGTAGGGGAAAAAATCCGGCAGGATGAATGAGAGGCAATACAAGGCGCTTTGCTAATCTTCATCACCTGATAAAATGTACTGTCATCCACGTGCGAAATATCCACCATGATTCCCAGCCGGTTCATTTCTGCGACTACATCCCTGCCAAACGGACTTAAGCCATTCCAGGTGTGGGTGGCGTCTCCCGATGAATCACAGATTTGATTATCCTTGTTGTGCGTAAGGGTGATGTATCGGATGCCGCGGTCATAAAAATATTTCAGGTTTGATAAATCGTTTCCAACAGGCGCTCCATTTTCCATACCCATGGGTAAAGATATTTTTCCTGCCTTGAAGTTTGTTTCTACTTCCGAAGGTGAATTTGCCAGCGCAAATTTATCGGGCAACTCCCGTGTAATAGTAAGCACCATATTGATCAGGGAATCTGCCAGCGCCTTTCCATGGTCGGGTTGAAGTTGATACGAAGAGGGTATATAAATGGACATGAAGGGAGCATCCAATCCTCCTTTGCGCGCCCGCTCATAGTCGAATTCTCCTTCCATGCCGGAAACGATCATGCCTATATTATCCTGGTCAAGATTAATTTTCTTTTCCTTTAACACCTCAGGAAGATCGATGTGCCCATCGGTGATGATATACGTATGAGCCAATTCATTGGCAAACGCACGGAGTTGTTCATCGGTCATCCGGTCTACCGGTTTCTTTTCCGTACAGCTAAAAAGAAAGGCCGCAAAGAGTATCAGTAGTGGCGTAATCAATCTCATAGGAAATTATTTAGGTTTGTGCTTCAAGGTAATGCATTAAACACTATCATTACTTTTACTTTTTAATATTGGTTATTAATCAGGAAAAGCGGCACACACATGCAAACAATTCAAGTACGCACCACACAAAATGTATTTATCCATTATCCTGTTGCCAGTGTGGGCGATCGTATTCTGGCTTATTTGCTGGACCAGATTATTAAAATCATCTATGCGCTAGCGGCCGGATTTTTTTTGTATAACGCTGATGTAGAAAATGAATGGATCTGGGTTTCAATCATCGGGATACCGTGGTTGTTGTATTCGGTCTTGTTTGAGATTTTCATGAATGGGCAAACACCCGGCAAGAGAGCGTTAAATATTAAAGTAATCAGGCTGAATGGAACACCGGCCACCATTGGTGATTATATCCTGCGTTGGATTTTTGCCCTGATCGATTTCGGAATTCTAAGCGGAGCTGTAGCGGTGATTCTAATAGCGGCAGGCGGTAAGGGTCAGCGATTGGGAGATTTAGTGGCAGGAACATCGGTAGTAAAGCTGACAGAGCAAAAGGAAATTACCGGCAATGAAATTTTTGTTCCGGCCGATGTAGGCTATGAGCCAACGTTTAACCAGGCTATCCAATTAAGTGAAAAGGATATTGAGATTATCCAGCGCGCATTAGAGGTGAATCGAGATCACGGAAATCCAACACCCATGCTGACCGTAGCAGAAAAAATAAAAACACAATTGGGCATTCAAACTGATTTGCCACCCGTAAAATTTCTTTACGTCCTTATCAAGGATTTTAATCATCTGACTTCACGCTAATGGAGGAGTTGACACTGATATCCAAAGCGCAACTTGCCTTGCGCAATGGCCAGGATAAAGACCAGGTATGGATCGCTTATCAGGGCAACGTATATGATGTTACTTCATCGGGGTTGTGGTTGACAGGAAAACATTATGAACATTGGGCAGGGCAAGATCTCACCGATGAGTTGAAGGATGCACCGCACACGGAGAAAGTATTTGAGAAATTTAAAATAATAGGCATCCTGAAGTAACACCCGACAGTTTTAATTAAATTACAACGTCATCCACAAATTGTAGACACTACCATGATCATTATTGCAGACAGCGGAGGCTCCAAGATAGATTGGAGGTTCTTAAAAAAGGACGGAACCATCGGGCAGGCGCATAGCCCCGGTTTTAATCCTTATTATCAACCCTTGAATCATTTAACCAGTATTGTAGAGGAACATCTGGTTCCAAAGATCGGTGAGTCGGTAGAGAAAATTTTTTATTATGGAACCGGTGTTTCCTCCGAAAAGAATGTAATCGTAATTAAAGACGCTTTCGCGAAATACTGGCCGAAGGCGCATATTGAAATTGGCTGGGATTTGCTGGCAGCAGCACGCGCTTTGTGTGGAACAGAGCGGGGCATCGCCTGCATTCTGGGCACGGGCTCAAACTCATGTCTATATGATGGTGAGAAAATAATTGATAACGTAGCCAACCTGGGATGGATTTTGGCGGATGAGGCATCGGGTACGCACATAGGCAAGAAATTCATATTCGATTATTTCCGTAAGGAGACGCCCGAAAAACTTGCCGAACAATTTTATAAACGCTTTCCTTTCACCCGCGAAGAAGTGCTGGAGAAAGTATATCAGGGAGAAAAGCCCGGAGCATTTCTGGCCAGTTTTTCCAAATTTATATTTCAGCACATTGATGAGCCTTACTGTTATAAACTCATTTATAACAGCTTTGCCGACTTCTATCAGAACAATGTGATGAAGTACGAAGATTATAAAAACACAAAAGTTCATTTTGTGGGTTCTATCGCGTTTTATTACAGCGATATTTTACGCCAGGTTGCCAATGATAAAGGCATTACGGTTAAGAATATATTAGAAGGGCCAATTGCCGGACTAACTTTGTATCATCAAAAAGATCTTTAACAACAGTGAGCGCAACTGAATCTCCTTCTCATTATAGTCATCTGGAAAAGATGAGTGTGCATGAACTTCTTGTCAACATCAACAAGGAAGACAACACCGTTCCAAGCGCGATTGAAAAAGTAATCCCCAGGATTGAATTGCTGGTCAATGCGGTTGTTGAAAAAATGCAAGAAGGAGGGAGACTCTTCTATATTGGGTCTGGTACTAGTGGTCGCCTGGGTGTTGTGGATGCATCTGAAATTCCACCGACTTACGGAATGTCTCATGGAAAGGTAATCGGAATTATTTCCGGAGGTGACAAAGCCATTCGCATGGCCGTGGAGCATGCGGAAGATGATCCTAAACAAGCGTGGATAGATTTATCCGCTCACCAGATTACTTCCAGGGATGTGTTGATTGGTATTGCTGCATCGGGCCGCACGCCCTATGTGATTGGTGGAGTAAAGGATGCCCGGAAGCATGGAATTGTTACCGGATGTATCACCTGCAATGACGGCAGTGAGTTGGCAAAAAATGTGGACTATCCCGTTGAGGTGGTTGTTGGGCCTGAGTTTGTCACCGGCAGCACACGCATGAAAGCAGGCACTGCGCAAAAACTAGTATTGAATATGATCTCCACGGCCACTATGATTAAGTTGGGTCGTGTGAGAGGGAACAAAATGGTAGACATGCAACTCACCAATGATAAACTGATCGACCGCGGAGTAAAAATGATCATGGATGAACTGAAGATTGATCACCAGGAAGCGGAACACCTCTTAAAGAAGTTTGGAAACGTGCGGGCAGCTGTTGACAGTAAGAAATAGTAACCCAGTTGTACTGCCTACTTTTTTAGATTAGCCTATACTAACACATGCACCTTATTGAACCCTATGCCGGCTGGTTGAAGTATTACGATTCTTCAGAGGACTCGCAATCTCCGTTCTATGGTAAGGAGTATAATTTTGATTTATATTCGGAAGCTATCTATGGATACTATATAGATCCCGCCTGGGACTCTTTTGGGTCTGAAACGCTTTATCTCAAAACCCTGTATGCTGATTATGATTTACGGTTTGTTGTCATTGAATTCATCGGTGAGTGGAACGACACGTTATATAACGACATCATGACGCTGAAACGGGATTTTCTCGAGTTACTCATGCAGGAGGGAATCAACAAGTTTATTCTAATAGGTGAAAACATCTTCAACTTCCATGGCTCCGATGATCTGTATTACGAAGAGTGGTTTGAAGAAGTAGAAGAAGGCTGGATTGCCGCGGTAAACTTTCCTGATTTTATTCAGCAGGAGTTTAGAAAATATCGCGTTGATATGTATGTCAATATGGGCGGCACGTTGCAGATTGATCAGTGGCGCACACTTCACCCACTCCGGTTTTATGAGCTGGTGGATAAACTTATTCAAAGAAGATTAAATTAAAGAAAAGAAAGCTGCGCACTACCCACAGGCGCATCGGCAGGAACCAAATATTGTCGTTTTGATTTTATCTCCTGGCAAAGCACACGGGTGCGCCTGAGTTTACCTTTTTTAAACCATCGCCCATGCAAATCAAATACACTTCCTTCGGGAATATCTGAAAGCAACGTAGTTTTTGCTGCTCGCGGATCAAGGCTTCTGAGGAGTTTGGTAAGTATAGAATCGGAATAGGTAGAGGCCTTCGGATTAACCATGTGCTCTTTAAGGCAACTTAACACGGGTTCTGGAAAAATATGTTCGGCAAGCAAGGGATCCAAAAGCTGCTGAAATGATCTTTTCCATTCTTCACCATGTGCTTCCACCCGAAATCCGTGTTGCAGATGCACATAGAGATGGGCTACTTCATGCACGTAAGTGAGCAGAAATTCAGTGGACGATAAATCGTAGTTGATGGTAATACGAGGAACACGTCCACGGTGGCAGGAAAAGTCACCTGCCTTTGAGATCCTTCTCTTTCGCAACTTGAAATCGAAAGGGTGGTGTTGCCACAATTGCAAGCAGTAGGAGTAGGCGGCTTGCGGTAGATGTTTATGAAGTATTTCCTGTATTTTAGATTCGTGCAACACAGGCGCAAAATAAAAAAGGCTTTAGATAACTAAAGCCTATTTGATCAATCTTTTAAAAGATCGATTACTTTACTACAGCAGCTGAATCAACAGCCAAGGTATCAGCAGCAGCAGCAGCAACAGCTTCAACAGCAGAGATTGAATCAGCAGTTGCGATAGAATCAGCCTTAGCTTTAGCCGCAGCTTCTTCTTTTTTACCACCGCAAGCAACCATTGCTACAGCAAAGCCACATACGATAAGAGATGCGATAATTTTTTTCATAGTTTACAGGTTATTTGAATTTGGCTGCGAAGATACGTGGCAGCTCCATATTTCAGATCTGTTTCCTAAAAAAAATTAGAATTTAGTTAGAGAAAAAGGGCTTTTTTGGGCCATTTTATAAAAAAATATTTTCCGCAACCGTTTTCTGAATTATTTCTTTCGGAAAAATAATCGGATAGGCACCCCCTCGAAATCAAATTTTTCCCTCAGTCTGTTTTCCAGGAAACGCATATAACTTTCCTGAATATACTGCGGATGGTTGCAGAAGAATGCAAAGGCGGGTGATCTGCCTGGCACCTGGGTGATGTATTTTATTTGAATGTGTTTTCCTTTGATAGCCGCAGGCGGATAATGAACAATTTCAGGAAGC
Organism: uncultured Ohtaekwangia sp.; assembly: GCA_964540915.1. Lineage (GTDB taxonomy): Bacteria > Bacteroidota > Bacteroidia > Cytophagales > Cyclobacteriaceae > ELB16-189. The sequence goes on along the minus strand of CAZIOY010000020.1, from coordinate 4,733 downwards.
AGGGCATCATTCAATTGAGAAGTAGGCACTTTCTTGGTCTTGCTATTATACACTTCAACAGCCTTTTCGATCACCTGAAAAATACGCTGTTTGGTAAGTACAGAAGCGAAAATTACCGGTATGTAAGTAATCGGGGAGATTTTCTCCAAAATATCCTTTTTGAAAGTATCGGCCGTCTTGGTGTCCTTTTCGATCAGGTCCCACTTGTTCACCATGATCACGATGCCCTTGCTTTGTTTTTGGGCAAGGCCAATGATGTTTACGTCCTGAGATTCCAGTCCTCGTTCGGCATCAACAATAATGATACACACATCACTTTCTTCTAATGCGCGCAATGACCGCAGCACGGAATAAAATTCAACATCCTCTCTTACTTTAGTCTTCTTCCTGATTCCGGCAGTGTCTATTAAAATAAAATCATTGCCATACATTTTATAGCGCGAGTGAATAGCATCACGGGTGGTGCCGGCCTCATCGGTAACAATGCTACGTTCCTTACCTAATAATACATTCAGAAAGGAAGATTTACCTACGTTGGGTCTTCCTACAATAGCAATTTTAGGTATTCCCGCATCGGGATCTTCAAGGCCTTCTGATGGAAATACTTTGACTAATTCATCCAATAGTTCACCTGTTCCAGAGCCATTTTCAGCCGATACGGGATATACTTCTCCCATACCCAATCCATAAAATTCATTTGCCTGGTCGGCTTTGTTCGGTGTGTCTGCTTTATTGGCCGCTATAAATACAGGCTTCTTGGATCTGCGTATAATGTTTGCAAATTCTTTATCATAGCCGGTGAGCCCGTCTTTGCAATCCACCATAAAAATCACGGCTGTGCACTCCTCCAGGGCCATTTCTACTTGTGTGCGGATCTGTTTTTCAAACTTGTCATCGGATCCGGTAACGTAACCACCTGTGTCAATAACAGTAAAGTATTTACCAATCCATTCTGCGTACCCATAATGACGGTCGCGGGTTACACCCGGCATGTCGTCCATGATTGCCTGTCGCTGCTCCACCATCCTGTTAAAAAACGTGGACTTGCCCACGTTTGGCCTTCCCACAATTGCTACAATATTCGCCATTACTTAGTTATCAGTGTTCCATTGGCCGTTGAGCCAATTATTAAAACGCAAAGTTGATGATTATAATCCTATTTAAAAATTTCGACCCTGATTTGCGGCCGCTAATTCCCTGTTTATCAAGGGGCTGTTACTGCGTATATCCGAAATGCTTTAGTTTCAGTTTTTGCTTCCGCCAGTTATCAGCCACTTTCACGTGGGTTTCGAGAAACACTTTCTTGCCGAAAAACTTTTCGAGGTCGATACGCGCTTCTGTGCCTACTTTCTTGAGTGAACTTCCGCCTTTGCCGATGAGTATTCCTTTCTGTGAATCGCGCTCTACATAAATGGTGGCGCGAATGCGAATGATGGCGTCTTCTTCTTTGAATGTTTCGATGCCTACTTCCGAGCTATATGGAATCTCCTGTTCGTAGTTCAAAAAGATTTTTTCGCGAATGATTTCGGAAGCAAAGAATCGCTCGCTTCGGTCAGTGAAATTGTCTTTTGGGTAATAGCCGGGATGCTCTGGCAGATAGCTCTTTATGGAAGAAAACAGCTTGTCCAGGTTTGTTCCGTCTTTGGCAGAAACAGGAATGATTTCTTTAGCATTGATCAGCGTTTTCCAGTAATCAATTTTGTCATTCACCTGCGATCCTTTGGCGAGATCAATTTTATTTATCACCAGCAGGATAGGAGTTTGTACTGTCTTGAAGATTTCGAAAAGCTGATCATCATATTTCTCGCCCAGCTCTACAATGAGTAAAATAAGGTCTGCATCTTCCAGCGAAACTTTTACATAGCCCATCATGGCCTCTTGCAATTCATACTTTGGCTCGAGTATGCCGGGTGTGTCCGAATAAACAATCTGAAAATCCTCACCATTCAAAATACCCATGATGCGATGGCGGGTGGTTTGGGCCTTGGCGGTAATGATGGAAAGATTTTCGCCCACCAGCTTGTTGATCAGGCTGCTCTTGCCCACGTTGGGTTTGCCTACAATGCTTACAAAACCAGATCTATGGGGAGTTGACACGATTCAAATTGGGATTAAAACACAAAGGTAGGGCTTCGTTGGTAAATCAATCATCATTTTAAATTTTATCATTTCATGCCTCTCGGTTTCATAAGTATATCTGCTATTTTCAACACCTGACCTTTTTTTAATAAATGAAAACAAGGACACAGACAATTATTATCGTACTTTTAATGGGGGAGGCTTTGCACGGTTATTCGCAAAAAGTAATTGCAGAGTTTAAATTTGAAAAGACACAAGTTGATAAACTAAGCGGAATGGCCTTTAATGACACAATGAAAGATAATGCTCCTTTTAATATAATGCTTGCAGATGATGACACAGATGATTGTCACTTATTTCAGAAAGCATTAAAGAAAATACCTATTGCCACCCGCCTTAGAACTTTTAGTGACGGAGAAAAGCTTATGGATTACCTTTTTAAAAACCCAAAGGATCTTCCGGATGTGATCTTTCTTGATTTAAGTATGCCCCGGAAAACAGGATACGAATGTTTAATTGAAATAAAAGAAAACAAAAAAATGGGAGCTATTCCTATACTCGTTTTCACAACCTCGATTCCAAGTAACATTGAAGCAGAGCTGAAATTGTCAAACACGTTGATAAAATTTGGAGCTCTGGATTATATTCGCAAACCCGCTGATTTTGGACAGTTCACACACGTCATTCACCAAGCGCTTGTCAGAGTGATAGAAAAAGCCGGCTAACAGACAGAAAAAAATTGCAATCAAAAACTCCATTGGGTGGGGCCAAAAAAGCCATGTCAAAAACACTCACCATTCTTTTCTCAGTGTGAAAAAGTGTGACTTTTGTAACTCATATACAAAATGATGTAACTTTTTTGTTTTTAAGTTGCGTATCGTTGCGGAAAATGGCAAGGGAAGACATCTCAGAATTAGAAATTTCCTTATTACTGGAAGCTGTTTATCAAAAATACGGTTATGATTTCAGGCAGTATTCCAAAGCCCACATCAATCGCAGGATTAGGAACAGGATGGCGCTGTCCGGATTAGAGGATGTTTCTCAAATTCAATCTAAAGTTCTCAAGGATGAAACATTTGCGTATGAACTTTTACAGGATTTATCAATCACAGTAACCGAAATGTTTCGTGATCAGGATTTTTACAGGTCGTTGCGTGAAAATGTTATTCCTATTTTAAAAACCTACCCATTTATAAAAATATGGCATGCCGGATGCTCAACCGGTGAAGAAGCGTATTCAATGGCAATCATTATGCAGGAAGAAGGCTTGTATGACCGAACAACAATTTATGCTACTGATTTTAACCAACATGCTTTAAACAGAGCAAAAGAAGGAATCATTTCGAATGCAATGATGAAGGAATATGCAGTCAATTATCAATTGTCGGGAGGTAAAGAATCTTTTTCAGATTACTATACTTCCAGTTATGGTAACGCTATCATGAACCAGTCGTTAAAAAAAACCATTGTATGGGCAAATCATAATTTGGTTACCGATAGTGTATTTGCAGAGGTGCATCTGATATTATGTAGAAACGTGCTGATTTATTTTGATAACACGCTACAAAATAAAGTGCAAAAACTTTTTTATGACAGCCTTATTAATGGCGGCATTTTATGTTTAGGGTCAAAAGAAGGTTTGCGCTTTACCGCCTTTTGTGAAAAATATATGGAGTTGGATAAAAAACAAAGAATATTTAAAAAGAAATATTAAAAAATGCATTATGAAGCAATTGTAATAGGAGTTTCTTCAGGTGGGATGAAGGCGTTGAAATTTATATTTTCAACATTGCCTGCCTGGTTCCCTACGCCAATTATTATAGTGCAGCATGTCAGCGCGCATTCAGATAATGAATGGATAGAACTGTTAAATGAGAAAAGCAATCTTAATGTAAAAGAAGCGGATGAAAAAGAAAAAATTGCCAGCGGAAATGTTTATATCGCTCCGGCTAATTATCATTTGCTGATTGAAAAGGATAAAACCTTTTCCCTTACAATTGATGAACGTGTAAATTTTGCAAGACCATCCATTGATGTATTGTTTGAATCGGCAGCCGAAGCATACAAAGACAAATTAATTGGTATAGTATTAACAGGTTCTAATAATGACGGAACAAAAGGTATAAAGCGAATAAAAGAATGTGGTGGTTTAGCCATTATTCAGGATCCGGAAACAGCTGAATCTTTTACTATGCCTGCTTCAGCAATTGCTGCTATAGAACCGGATTATATTTTATCCCTGGAGAAAATATTAGAGTTGCTTATAAAAATAACACAAACCAATCCCGATAGCTATCGGGACAAATAATAAAATAGAAATGACACTTGGCAAAAGAATATTAATTGGATTTATAGCTTGCGCCTTGATACTTTTCGGGGTTGCATTTTTCTCTTTTAAAAACAGCGAAAAATTTATCGCTTCCACCGAATTGGTAGATCAGACCAACAAGGTATTGTATGAATTCGGGCAAATTCTATCTGCTATTAGTGATGCTGAGACAGGCAATCGTGGTTTTATAATTACAGGCGATGATGCTTATCTGGTACATTTTACAAATGCTGAAAGAACTATTGATGAACGTCTTGATAAAGTAAAGGAGTTAACGAAAGACAATACCGTTCACCAAAAGATTAAGGAACTTGAAAAGGAAATA
>CAZIOY010000019.1:0-54731 GCA_964540915.1 uncultured Ohtaekwangia sp. | reverse complement strand
TCCCATTCAATCCTTTTTCCACTACCGGGTGGGAGTCCGTTTCCTACATCGCCACTTACACGGTTAAGTGGGGTAGAGAAGTTATTGTGAGAAGAGTAAATCTGAACATCACATTTGTCGCCCGCCTGAACACCGCTAATATCATAGGTAATAACAATCCGATCTCCCTGCGCAATGGCTTTAAGGTTTTCGATTTCTTGTGAAAAACCTGAAATGGAGACTAAAAAGAGGAGGGCAAGTACCAGTTTCATAATGATTAGGTAACTCTAGTGAGAATTAAAGCTACTAAAAAAAATGAAAAGGTGTTTCTTAATAAACCAGGGGTGTACGACAGTTTTGTATTCTAATTTTATTGTTTCAATGGCAAGACTGGGTTTGGGATGTTTTAGCTCCGTAGGAGCCACCTGTTTTTAGAAACGATTCAATCCATGAACAGCATGGCTCTGTAAGAGCCTCCTAAAACAGAGCCTCCAATATCAGAAGCTCCTACGGAGCTAATTGGTTGGGGTAACAATTTCTATAAACAGGCAGCTCCTGCGGAGCAAGGCTCAAAGACTAACAAAACAAATGTCTGGCAAAACTGTCGTGTACCCACCTGGCGCAAGCAGGATAAGAGCACAAGCGAGACGCTCATCTTTACAGTGTGCTTAAACCCTTATCGTCCTCTTCGAGAGACGATACTAAACACAGAAAAAATAATGAGAAGGTTTTTCTTACGAGGTGTTTATATAAAAAAATGCCGGTCTGTTAATAACCGGCATTTAAACCCACCTCTAAATAATTTATTTACTCTGTTCTCTTGGCATTCATAGGGAATGTACCAAACTGACCGATTGCCATGGTGCCAGAAAGTTGGTCACCGGCAATAATACCTTTGGCAGTCACCTCCATCGTATTGCCACCAAAGCTGTTTTCGTAACTGAAGGTTAATTCATTTCCTTTCACGCTAACGGTTTTCAAAGCAACCTCTCGGTTATTGCGGCTATTGATAATCACACCAGCATAGATGTCACCGGTTTTGGTAATCTTTATCACACCACCACCACCTTGCGGAGATTCAATAGTATAGGTCCAATTACCTTCTGCTTTTACAACCGCACTGGGATCAACTTTTGAAGTATCAGCTACTACCGGTTTTGCTGCACCTTGTGGTCTTTGTGCACCGGTCACAGCCACCGCAGCGCCAGTCCTTTGTTGTTGACCACCACCATTAGCATTATCCATACCTCCACCACCGCCATCACCACCATCTTTCAGGTCATCGTTATTAATCGAACGACTTCTTCTTCGTGGTTGGTCGAAGCTCATCTTACCAATGCGATAGCTCACGTTGATGCGGAAACTGAAGTTGTTAAGAACAGTTACGCTATTTTGTACGATGGTACTTGTTTCAGTAGAGTTACGGATTTTCATCGAAGGTGCCAGGAAGTTTTCCAAACCAAATCCCACGCTACCTTTCTTGCTTTTAAACTCTTTACGTGCACCTAAGCTATAGATACCAAATCCACCTTGATAACCCTGAAGTAGCACTCTTCTTCCCCGATAGAAACTGAAACCTTGCAAGGCCCAGTTGTTTCCTAAATCGTAGCTTCCAAATAATCGTCCGCTATAAACCCATCCCTGATTGCTTGCATTTTGTTCCGGGTTCGGAACGTTGTTGTTTAAATCAGCATAATAAACATCACCACCACCGTTGATGGATAACTTGCCCAGACTCACATTACTGAAGAAACTCATACCGTATGCATTCTCCTGGCCAATGTTGCCGTAGCGGGTAACAATCGCAGTTCCTTCTGGTCTTACTTCCGGTGCGCGAATGCTTTGAATCGAGTTGTTACTATTACGAACGAACGTGGTAAAGTTGAGCGATGTACCTTTAAAGAATGTACTGTAGCCCAATTCAAAATTGTTGGTAAACTCGGGATTGAGTGAAGGATTTCCAATTGTGACATTCAGCGGGTTAGCGTTTTGAATATTGGGATTCAAAAATTGAATGGATGGACGTTGAATTCTTCTATTGTAAGAAGCTTTAACTGTTCCTTTCTTTAACTTCTTTGATGCATTGAAGCTAGGTACAACCACGCCATACTCAGGAATATCTATATTATCTTCTGTTCGCGTAAACGCTTTTATCACGGTATATTCATAGCGCAAACCTGATTTAAAACTGTATCCACTTTTTGCACTGTAGGTGTGGGACAAATAACTTGATAAAACATCCTGATTATAATTCAATTGATTAGATCGCGTTGTTCCATTGTCCTGAACGAATTCACCATCGGCACCTACCGCGGTGAAGTAGGAGAAATCACTTAATGCCTTTCTGCGGATTTCCTTTACGCCAACTTCAAACATCTGATTGTCGCTAATTGGAGTTTGATAATCTGCCTGAATGGTATATTCTTCATTCAAACCATCATTTAAATTTTTGATTCGCTGTGTAATTTCTTCGGTAGTTGAGTTTAAGATCGTATTGGTGAAGTCATTGTTACGATCATTTCTACTATAGAGAGCAAGCACGCTGAATTCACGCTGGGGTTTTTCAAAAAGACGCGTGTAGGTAAAGTTCATATCCACAGTAGCCGAAAGATCTTTTGTGTTTACATCACGCAGCGAAGAAGATAGAAGATTATCATTTTCAAAAATCTGAGATGTCAATGCATCCTGGAATGAATTATTATTACGTAATCCATAGCGAATGGAAGCGGCAACCGAATTTTTCTTATTAATATCGTAATCCCAGCCTAAATTATAGTTTCCGAAAATTCCCTGGCTACGGTTATTTGCATTTTGTAACGAAAGCCTTTGTGTGCTCACTTGATTTTCATCGGTAGTGGTGGTTAACTGACTATTGTCAAAAGCTCCTTCTACATTATAATTAGCCCTTCCAAATCCGCCCAGCGAAAAGCCCATTTTGCCTTTGCGATAGTTTCCATTTATTCCCAGGTTTGATCCACGGAAGCCAGCACCGGCATCCACATTGAGTGTAAGTCCTTGTAATGTATTTTTCTTGGTAATGATGTTGATAATACCGGCCGATCCCTCTGCATCGTATTTTGCGGAAGGAGATGTGATCACTTCAACGGTCTTAATCTGATCAGAAGGAATTTGTTTCAAAGCATCGGCAACAGAGTTAGCCATGATCGTAGAGGGCTTATTGTTGATCAATACCGTAATATTGGTACTGCCTCGCATGCTCACATTTCCATCCAAGTCAACAGAAAGCATCGGTACTCGCTTTAGCACATCCGTGGCATCGCCTCCGCGTGTGGTGGCATCATTCTCTGCATTATAAATGGTGCGGTCAACGCGTTCTTCTACCAAATCCTTTTTACCTTCCACAATCACCTCGTTAAGTTGACGCGCCTCTTCTTCCAGTTTTATTGTACTTAGATTAATATCATTTTTCTTTCCTTCCAGCACCACGCTCTGGGTGATGGTTTGATATCCGATAAAGGAGAGACTTACCGTGTACATACCATCCGCTATTTTGCTGATCGTAAATTTACCTTTCGCGTCAGCAATTGTTCCGTCAATGGTTTTTCCGGTGGCATCGGTCAGTGCGATGGTAGCAAATTCAACCGGTTGGTTCGTGCCGCTGTCGATGACAGTGCCTGAGATTTTTCCGGTTCCTTTCTGGTTTACCTGCGCAGTGGTCAGCATCGCAGCTCCCAAAAAGATGATAAGGATAAATACTTTTTTCATTAGGTCAGATTATTTTAAGCGCTTTAATGCGTTCGACTACATTACTTAACTGCAAAAGAAATTTTTTGTTTGGTGGTCTTTTGATTTATTAGACAATCAGGCCTAATGGTTCGATTGATCCGTTGTTTTTTCGACCGACCCGAAGACATAAGCTTTGAGGGTATCGGTCGATAAAATGGTAGAGACGGTAGAAAATCCCCTCCGTTTTGGTTTGACTTTGAATTGCTAAGATACATTTGTGTAGTTTTTCAAATAACCAATACGATCATGCAGTCTTTCTTTCACCGAAACCGGGTTATGCTTTTGCATATCTCTTTCTGGTGCGTATATCTTTCTTTCAACCTTTACCAGATCAGTCAGTTTCAACGAGACCGGGGGTACGATTGGGGCCGAATGATTTCGTCTGCCTCGGTGCAGTTGGTGTTTACTATGTTAATTGCCTACCTAAACTATTTCTATACCTGGCCCAGGTTTCTTAAAAGTCAAAATGTACTTCGGTATCTCTTAGAGTTGTCAATCCCTTTCGCCCTGCTTATCACCCTCCGGGTTCACCTGCAGCGTTACCTGATTGACGAATACACGCACCGGGCTGAATATTTTTATTCCAGCTTTTTCGTGGTTCAGATTGTGGCCATCACCTTGTTCATCGTCATTTTTGTGGGTATGCTTCGTTTTGCCGTAGACTGGTTTGAACTGGAGGCCAAGCGGAAAGAGGTGGAAAACGAAAAATTAACCGCAGAGTTGAATTTTCTGAAAGCTCAAATCAATCCACATTTTTTATTCAACACGCTCAATAATCTTTATTACCTCGCTTACACCAAATCAGATAACACCACCGAAGTGATCGCGAAGCTTTCGCAGATGATGAGGTACATGATCTATGACTCCAACCACCCCAAAGTGCAGCTGAGCAAAGAGATTGAGTACATGCAGAATTACATAAGCCTGGAACGCCTGCGACTAAACAATCAGATTCCTATTAACTTTGAATTGAAAGGAAATACTGAAAATGTATGGATTGCCCCATTGATTTTCATAACTTTTCTGGAGAATGCATTCAAGCATGGGGTTAGTAATAATAATCCGAATGCCTGGGTGAATATATCGATCGAGTTAGCAGGCGATCAATGTATTTACCAGGTAGAGAATAGTAAATTGGAGGAAAGCACTGAGGCACATGAGAAATCTGGAATCGGACTTCAAAATGTGCAAAGAAGGTTGGAATTGAGTTATCCGGGCAAACATCATCTCACCATGGAAGATAAGGCTGATCGATACGTTGTCAAATTGAATCTAACGCTTAATTGAAACTGAACTGTGTTATAATTGAAGATGAGCCCCTGGCGCGTAACCTGATGACTGAGTACGTGAAGAAGGTTCCATCTTTAAATCTGATCGAAGCCTTCTCGAATCCGTTGGCAGCAATGGAAACACTGCGTTCAGCCTCCATTGATATTCTTTTTCTGGATGTTCAGATGCCGGAGATAACCGGTATATCCCTGTTAAAAATATTGAAGAAAAGACCGTTGGTTGTTCTCACCACCGCCTATTCGCAATATGCCCTGGAGGGATATGAGTTGGATGTTGCCGATTACCTGCTGAAGCCCATTACGTTTGAGCGATTTCTAAAGTCTGTAGATAAGATAACACAGAGGCTGGAGGCTGTGCCGGGTATTCCGCCATCTCCTGTCGAACAATCCTCTTCCTCTTCTCCCTTCATCTTTGTTAAAGATGGCACCAAGCTGGTGAAAGTGAAGTTGGATGAAATTTTATACATAGAAGGGCTGAAGGATTATGTTACTATTCACACCAGTCATCAGAAGATTGTTACCCTGCAAAGATTGAAGACGCTGGAGGAGCAGCTACCGGCAAATAAATTCATTCGAATCCATAACTCGTACATCGTTTCCCTTGACGCCATCGATGTGATTCAAAAAAATGAAGTGCAGATTAAGGGTGCCACCTTACCGATCGGGGACACCTACCGCAAATCATTCAAAGAATTTATTGAGCGGAATCATATTCAGTAGCACGAATTTCCTATGCAGGCCATTTCGCATTCAGCACCTGAGCGACCTTTATATGGAGTAGCATCGATGGTATCGTCCAAGCCGATAAATATACCTTTTGGTTTCGTTTTGGGATACGTTGAGCTAATCCTCTGGCAGAAGAGAAGCTTTAAACGATTTAACGCACAATCGACCTGTTATTGAACAAAAAAATCTCACCGGTAAGGTGAGATCTTGGTGGAGAATATCGGAGTCGAACCGATGACCTCTTCCATGCCATGGAAGCGCTCTAGCCAGCTGAGCTAATCCCCCTTAATCGTAAGAGATCGCAAATATATTTTATTTTAAGATTACCGCAAGCCTTCTGTGACGATGTTTTATTGCGCGGTTAAAATGATTGGTAATCATTAAGCCATTACACTTACCATTTTTAAAATCGGTTTTCCTAGTTCAAGATTACCTGAAATTTTAACTCTTTCTATCGCGACCGCTTCCGGCAAGGCTTTGGTGAAAAGTTTCCAGGCAGTGTCGTCACTCATTTCGATTTGTGTGTCGGGTTCACCACTTGATTCTGTCGTAAAATTCCATTCTCGATCACAGGCACCATTCACTTTACTAAAATCGCGGAGCCCGCCCACGACACCGCGAATCGGGCAGGTGCCCATGCATCCATGGAATGGTAATAGTCGATGATGGGTTGTTGGGTGACTTCCAAAAGTTCAATGAGCGTATTCGGACTTACTCTTTTCATGGCCCTCCCCCAATCAGCATTGAGGCGGTTTAAGTAATCAACCAGGTCGCTATAGGAATGGATTTCTGTTGGTGTATCACCCAGATAATTTTGAGATAAAGCAAGCACACGTAAGTTGCCATCCAGTAAATGAGCGGCTACATCTTTTACCGACCATAATTTTGCCAGTGTCGGCTTCTTCCACTTTATAGGAGAAAGGGATTTCAACAACCCGATCAACTTTTGATCAAGTGGCAGAAAGAATGAAGGTTGGTATTGGAACGTTCATCATCTTCCTCCTGGCGGACAATGTTTGCGCAAAAAGTTTGTATATAATGTTGAGAGATGGTTTAAGGTGCCTTCACCTTCTGATATACCGTGCGAGCGGTTAGGATATGCCATAAACTGAAACTGTTTATTGTACTTCACCAGCTCGTTTATGAGTATTTCTGCGTTAGCATAATGCACATTGTCGTCACCCGTTCCATGAATATACAGGAGATTTCCCTGAAGATTTTTCGCGTATGTCATTGGCGAACCTTTAATAAAGTCTTCCGGATTTTCCTGAGGCAAACCCATGTAGCGTTCCTGATAGATATTGTCGTAAGTGAGTTGATTGGCAACAGCAGCTATGGATATTCCGGTCTTATAAATTTCGGGATATTGAAACATCAGGTTCAAGGTTGCTGAACCTCCGCCACTCCATCCCCACACGGCAATGCGATCGGCATCTACATAGGGCCACTTTAAAATTTCCCTGGCTGCCATCGCCTGATCTTGAATGTTTAAAACGCCAATTTTGCGATAGATGCTTTTGCGCCAGGCCCTTCCTTTGTGGGCTGGTGTTCCGCGATTGTCAATCGATATATAGATATAGCCTTCCTGAGCAAGATTGCCAGAAAAAAGAGGGTTACTGCCTACGCGATAAGTGTCCTTTACATTTGCTCCGGCAGGTTCGGTATAAACAAAGAATAGGACCGGATATTTTTTTTGTGGATCAAAATCCTCAGGCTTCACCATCCAGCCATCCATTTCCACTCCTTCTTCAGTTTTAACTTTAAAAAATTCTACCGTCTTTTCCTGTTGAGCAGTGGTTAGTTTGTTTTGAATGCTTTCAGATTCATTCAATGCTTTGTGCTGTGGTAGAGAAATGAATTCGCTTACAGGTTTTGTATGATGATTATTAAAGTTGTGCGAAGCAAAGGTGCCTGTAGGTGACATGGAATACTCATGCGTGCCTGCCAATGAAGCAGGTGAAACCAGCACGGCCTGTCCTTTGCCATCCAACTTTGTTTTATATAGATATTTTTGAGTGGCGTTGCCTGGCGAAGCCGTAAAATAAAGAAGATTATTCTTTTCATCTACAAGGCGAATGTCGATTACATCAAAGTCACCTCTGGTGATCAGTGTTTCTTTCGATCCGTCATTGCTAATGCGATAGGCGTGACGCCATCCATCTTTTTCTCCGATCCATAAAAATTCACTCTTTTTGTTAATCCAGTTGAATTGACGCTTGTCGTCATACAAATTTTCCCATGGGCTGAGAACATCAATCCACGCCTCGTCTTTTTCAGTATAGATAAGGGTTGCTTTTCCTGAGGCAGCATTGCATGAAAAGACTTTACATTCATTTTGTTTACGGTTTAGTTGCTGTACAAATATTGCATTGGCCGAGTGCCATTCTGCTCTTGGCAGATAGTGTTGTTTAGGATCGCCCGGAATAGCAAGCCAGTTGGTTACACCCGATGAAATATTGACTACACCAATTTTTGCTGGTGATGGACTCTCGCCAGTCTTAGGATACTCGACAGGAATAATCTGTGAATACACGGAGTCAGTATTGTTGATCATATAAAAATCACGTATCTGATTTGCATCAATCTGCCAGTAGGAGATATGCTGGCTGTCGGGGCTCCACTGAAATCCATCACGGCAATCAAGTTCTTCTTCATATACCCAGTCGAATGTGCCGTTGATCAGCTTTCGGTTACCATCTCTGGTGAGGGGCTTTATTTCTCCTGAAGCCAGGTTTTCAACATATACATTTTGTTCGCTCACATAGGCTGCATGCTGCCCATCGGGCGAAAGTTTGGCAAACATTAAGGAAGATTCTTGTCGGCCTTTCCCCAATTGCTTCAATGACTTGGTTAACAAATTAAGTACCCAGTAATCGCCTCGCGTGTCCTGCCTCCAGACTTTTCTCGTGTTGGTGTAAATCAGAAGCTTTGTCTTGTCTTCAGAAAACGAATAGCTGCGCACGTTTATGCTTTTCGACTGGCCCAGGGGTGTAAGGTCTGCCTTGGAGACAACAGTGGATTTGATGTTTGCCGGAAGTACGTATCGGTTTATTTCTCCAGATTCTGTTCTGTAATAGGAATTTCCATCGCTGGCCCATTTAATCGACTGGGCAAAAACAACAGTTGGGATAATAAAGATTATCAGTAAGAATATCTTTTTCATATATTGGTTGGCCTTGTAATTCAACTTCCAAAATAGATCAAAACATCTGGAATAACTGATTTTCCGACTCGGGGTTTAATAAAATTATTGGGGTTTGTGTAGATAAGTAATCTTGCCAAAAGCATATAAATTTGTAACTTTTGCGGTTTAAGAGACTAATTCAATGGCTAAACTCAAGAATATTGTCAAGCAGCTTTCGGAAAGTGACTACAAACTGCTATATGATTATTTGTTAGAAAGCAATGCTGAAAAATCTGCCTACCTGTTGAAAGCGTTGCGCGAGAGGAAGCTATCTGATAGTAAGATCATGACGGAGTTGGAGGTTACCCCTAATGCCTATTACACACTTCGCTCCCGTTTAAATATTCGTATTGAAGAACATCTGGTGCAACAGATGGAGAGCCCACGCACCGATATATTAAGAAAGGTGGCGAACCTGAATGAGGTGTTGTTCACCAAAAAAAGAACCATATCGCTTACAACGCTGAAGAAACTTGAGAAGGAACTAATTGATTATGACCTGGCCAGTGAGCTGACGGTCATTTATAAGTCTCTCAAAAAACTCAATATAAATTCTCCTGATCATTTCCATTATTCGCAACTATACAACCGCCATGTTGCCTATATGCTGGCGGTGGATAAAGCCGAGGATTTATTGGTAAGTTACTTTAAGAAATATGGTAACTATTATTTTACCAATGATGAAACAGAAAGATTGGGTCTGATTCTGCTCTTGAAAGAAATGCAGAATGTAGCGAAGTTGTATGAATCGCACCGTCTGTATGTTTTTCAAAGTTGCATGTTGATTTTCCATCGGCTGTTTGTAGAACCGGACGATCACTTTCAGGCGGAGGGAGAATCCATCGAAGATGTGTTTGCCCAGGTCCAGAAAATGTTCGACACGTACCATCTTGATCCGCTCTACTATCACCTGGATCTTTTATTTGAATTTTTTAAGGTTGAATACTACAACCATTACAAGGTATATCGGCAGATGGAGAAGCATTTTGAAGAAGTGAATGATGCGGCCGCCAACCTGATTGTAAATTATTCATCGTATACGTTTTCTTCACGATTTCTGCTCACCAAATTAGAGCGTCACTTGAGGTCAGGTACCGAGAAAGAAATTGCAACCGAGAATGAAAGTCTGTTCGCTGACATCGAGCCCGACTTGCTCGACATACCTCATCATACAGTTTGCATGATTTACAGAGCGCTTGGATTTTATTATTCTGAGCGATTTGAAGATGCAGCCAAAGTGCTCAATAGTTTATTGAGTGATGTGAGCCTGAAAAAATATCCATTTATTCAAATAGAGGTGAAGGCCATTTTGGCTTTGCAATACTGCATGCTCGGGGATTTCGAACTCTTCAATCAATATAGCAGCAGTGTGCAGCGGCAGATTCGATTGTTTGGTAAAGATGAATGCAATAATGTGCTGCTGTTCTTAAAAATTCTGAAGATCGCTACCAGTGAAGCGAAAAAAGATAAACCGAAAACGATTGCTGCCATCATCCTAAAATTCCAATCGGAAGCGGTTCAATATTTTGCACCCACGTTTTTTATTAAGATGGATGATAAGTTTATATCGAACCTCACCGATTTAGAATCGCCCGGCAATTAACCAGCGTAGCTAAACATTAATCTCCTTAATCGTGTCGAATGATAAAGGCTTGTTTAGAAACAACTTAATGGTAGGATATTTTTTTGCCCGATTATAGTCCTGTGGATTAATGGACGAAGTAAGCATAATCACTTTACACTTCTTCTTTACCAGCGCACCCAGTTTTTCAAATTCATCCAGAAACTGAAACCCGTCCATCAGGGGCATGTCGATATCAAGAAAAATCAAATCGGGTAAAATCTTATCTGCCAGTTCGAGCTTTTCCATGTTGCGTAAGAACTCAAGCCCGCTCTTTGCGCTGGTATGGATGTAGATTTTCTCTGCAATGGCAACGGCCTCAATCATTTTTTGATTTATCAGATTGTCAATCTCATTGTCATCAATGAGCATTATAATTGGATATTTTTTATCTGCCATCTTTCTTTCTGTATTGGATAAAGTTAGTTTTTATAAGCTTACCGTCCAATACGACTATAGCTCGAATTTTATTCCCTGCGCAAGCGGCAAGGTGTCGCCAAAATTAATGGTATTGGTTTGTCTTCGCATGTACACTTTCCATGAATCTGACCCTGACTCTCTTCCGCCTCCGGTTTCTTTTTCACCGCCAAAAGCACCACCGATTTCAGCCCCTGAAGTTCCGATGTTCACATTGGCTATTCCACAATCCGATCCGGCATGAGAAAGAAATTGTTCCATTTCCTGTAAGTAAGTGGTCATAATCGCAGAGGAAAGCCCTTGTTTTACACCGTTCTGCAGGGCAATTGCTTCCGTGATCGTTTTGAATTTCATCAAATATAAAATGGGGGCGAACGTCTCCTGCTGCACGATGTCAAAATGATTTTCAACTTCGGCTATGGCCGGTTTTACATAGCAGCCCGATTCATAACCTTTGCCTTTCAGCACACCACCCTTTACAACAAACTTACCGCCCGAAGATTTAACTTTTTGCAAGGCATTGCGATAAGATTTTACAGCCAACGCATCAATCAAAGGGCCCACATGATTATTTTGATCAAGCGGATTACCAATTCGTAACTGACCGTAGGCTTTTTTTAATTTCTCTTTCAGCAAATCATAAATATTTTCATGCACAATTAATCTTCTCGTGGTGGTGCAACGTTGCCCAGCGGTGCCCACGGCACCAAATAAGGCTGCACGAATAGTAATATCGAGATTGGCATGTTCAGTTACGATGATCGCATTGTTGCCTCCTAATTCCAATAAAGCTCTTCCCAATCTTTCGCTTATCGTGCGACCTACCGCCTTGCCCATGCGCACCGAACCGGTTGCTGATATCAATGGAATATTTTCATGGGATGCCATCCGTTGACCGATTTTATAGTCACCATTGATAATACATGAAACTCCATCGGGCACACCGTTTTTCTTAAATACTTTATTGACAATATTCTGGCAAGCAATGCTGCAGAGCGGAGTCTTCTCGGAAGGCTTCCAGATACACGTGTTGCCACATACCCAGGCAATCATGGCATTCCATGACCACACGGCCACGGGAAAATTAAATGCTGAAATGATTCCGACTACACCCAGCGGATGATATTGCTCATACATGCGGTGACTGGGTCTTTCCGAATGCATGGTCAATCCATTTAATTGGCGTGACAGCCCCACAGCAAAATCACATATGTCAATCATCTCCTGAACTTCTCCCAATCCCTCCTGATAGGATTTTCCCATTTCATACGAAACGAGTTTGCCCAACGGTTCTTTGTTTTTGCGAAGCGCTTCGCCAACCTGACGCACAATTTCGCCACGCTTGGGAGCGGGCACCTGACGCCACTCTAAAAAGGCTTTGTGTGCTTGTGCAACTACTTTATTGAAGGCAGCTTCATCCGTGGCCTGAACTTTCCCGATCAATTTTCCATCAGCCGGTGAGAAGGAAGACAGTGATTGCCCTTTTGTTTTGATCCATTTTTGACCGGTGGAAGTTCCTGGATTTGATCTTTTTATGCCCAGTGCATCAAGGGCTTCAGAAATGCCAAAGTTTTTCATGTGTTCGTTTTTTACAGTCAGAAGGAATTGGCCTGACTTATTTTTGTAGGATAGCCCATTATTGAAGTGAAGCTTTTGTCGGTGGCAAAGCTACTAATTTACCACTCCATCCCAATCGTTCCCTTTTCTCCGTTTGAAAATAATCCCTCCACCAGTACCCCGCCTTTTTTCATTTCCATTACCTGGTTGATATCATCTACATTGTCGATGGCTACTTTATCAATATGCGTGATGATGAATTCTTCCTGTAGCCCGGCTTTTTTCCACTTTCCGAAAGTGATTTGTTTGATAAGAACACCTCCATCAAGATTTAATTTAGTCAGCCTGGAGTAGGATAAGTTTTCGAAGGTGGCCCCTTCTATCTCGTAGTGTATTTCTTTCTTTTTAAGTTCTGATGATCCTTCGTAATTTCTTAACACGGCATTTGCCTCGTGCTCCTCTCCGCTTCTACGAAAGGTTACTTTCACGGTTTGACCAGGACGATTGCGGGCAACCCATTCCTGTAGTTCGGAAACACTGTTCACTAAATGATTGTTGATCCCGGTAATCACATCACCTACCTCTATGCCTGCCTGCGCAGCGGAACTGCCCTCGTTTACAAGATTGACAAACACACCCTGCACGACATCTAATTCCCGATCTTCGGCCAATGCGGCTGATACATCCACAATCTGAACGCCCAGAAGACCGCGCTGCACTTGCCCAAATTCCAGCAGATCATCCATTATCTTTTTTACCAAACCAATGGGGATGGCGAATGAGTAACCGGAATAACTTCCCGTTGCTGTCGCAATGGCGGAGTTGATGCCAATGAGTTCACCGCGCAGGTTCACCAACGCACCACCACTGTTGCCTGGATTTACTGCGGCATCCGTTTGAATGAATGACTCTATTTGTAAATTATTTTTATCACGCAATATGCCAATGTTCCTTGCTTTCGCGCTGATGATTCCGGCAGTTACTGTAGAGTTGAGATCAAAAGGATTTCCAATGGCCAATACCCACTCGCCTGGGGTAACACTGTCCGAGTCTCCGTAGTGAACAAACGGTAAGTTCTTTGCTTTCACTTTTAGCAAAGCAAGATCAGTGCTCGGATCACGGCCAATTACTTTGGCAAAGAAACGCTGATTATTATTCATCACCACTTCAATGGAATTGGCGTCTTCAATCACATGGTAGTTGGTAACGATATAACCATCATCAGAAATGATTACACCGGATCCGGATGACTGCGCATGAGGATTGAGATAGGAGTCAAAAGCATTGAGGCTAAATTTACCACCACCATACACCGTGCGTATATGAACTACTGCAGGTGTTACTAAACGGGCAGCTGTTTCAAAATTTAATCCTGCCGGAACCCGTGCAGTAGAGTCTACCCGGTAATTTGCCAATTTGAGATTTTGCCTGGTCTCAATGGAATTATACATTGGGTCAACATCAATAAACTTCATGGTGAAAATGGATCCGACAATGGCTCCGATGAAAGCCGTGCAACCAACCAGTAGAATCAACAACGATCGCTTCATATCAATCTCTTTAATTTAAGTAAGATAACGCAAATCTTTAAAAAGATTGGTTGACTTGTGGTAAAACTTTGCGTTCACGTTTATTAAATGTTGATTAGTAACCCTCATTTGCGGTAAGTGAGGTTTTTTTTAAACAAAAAACGCCCTCCGTTTCCGGAGGATGCTACCCCGGTCGCACAATGGCGGCCCAACCTAAACTCCACTACTTTGATTATTAACTTACTTTGATGGTTTGCTTCAAAACTTTTTTCTTGTCTTTTGCAATGGTGAGTTCCAGCATGCCATTCGCATACGTTGCATTAATTTTGGTGCCATCAACATTCTCAGGCAATGAGAAAGAGCGGCTGAATGAGCCGTATTGCCTTTCGATGGTGTGAAAAGTTCTTTCTTTCTTCTCGTTGGTGAACTTACGCTCGCCACTTACCGTCAGGTAGTTGTCATTTAATTCAATTTTGAAATCCTCTTTGTTCAAGCCGGGAAAGGCCAGATGAATTTCAAATGAGTCGGTGTTTTCTACAATGTCCACTTTGGGTGCAATGGCGCTTCCGCCAGAGCGGGCCAGTGAATCATTAAAAAATTTGTCTACCAGATTGCTAAACGTGGTTGGAACAAAGTCATTGGTGTTGTATCGGATGATACTCATACTTCTATTTTTTAAGGTTTGACATTTGTTTTTAGATTGATCAAACTAATAAGTGAAAAGTATGCCTATAGGATTTTGACTATAATTTCAAGCTATTATGGCCGTTTTAGTTACATTTTCTCCTGTTTTTAATGACAAAAAGACTTGCTTAGCTACTCCTTGATTGTTGTTAGGTCCGATTACCTATCAACCAAGAACCAGCGACTAGATTCGGGCCTGATAGGTATACAACTCAAAATACCGGCCTTTCTTTTCAATCAACTCTTCGTGCATTCCGCGTTCCTGAATCTGGCCTTGCTCCACTACCAAAATCTGTGTGGCCTGTCGGATAGTACTCAGCCGGTGAGCAATCACAAAAGTGGTTCGTCCTTGCATGAGCGTGCGCAAACTTTCCTGAATGTAGCTTTCACTTTCCGTATCGAGGTTGGACGTTGCTTCATCCAATATTAAGATCCGTGGATTGGCCAGAATAGCTCTCGCAATAGCGATGCGCTGACGTTGCCCACCAGAAAGCTTCACTCCGCGTTCACCGATTATCGTATCAAGTCCCAGTTCAAAACGATCCGTAAACTCATGAACAAAAGCAGCCTTTACAGCGCCTTGCAATTCTTTTTCTGATGCCTGAGGGCGTGGGAATAAAATATTTTCTCGGATGGATCCTTCAAAAAGAAAATCATCCTGAAGCACAACACCCAATTGACCACGATAACTATCCAGAGAAACTTTTGATAGGTCTAATCCATCAATAGTAATCATTCCACTATCCTGATTAAGAAATGAAGCAGCCAAACCTGCAATGGTTGTTTTACCTGAACCGGAAGTTCCTACCAATGCGGTAACCGATCCCGCAGGAGCGGAGAAAGAAATATTTTTCAACACAGGTTTACCTTCTTCATAGGCAAACGACACGTCTTTGAATTCGATATCACCTTTGATGTTTCCGATTTTGGTGGTACGAATAGTCCCATCGTCTTCGATAGGCATGTTCATCAGTTCTTCCGTGCGATCCAAACCGGCAAAGGATTCTGTTAGCTGACTGCCGATGTTGCTCATTTGAACAATGGGTGCGATCATGAAGCCAAGAAACAAAGTGAATGAAAGAAAATCACCAAAGGTGAGTTGGTGTTGAATAATCATATAGCCACCGATGCCAAGTATACCTGCACTGGCAAGCCCCAGCAGAAAGGTAGCAGCGCTGGTGACCAGGCTGGTAGAGGTGAGTGTCTTCTTCACATTCTGGAATAATTTATCTACTCCTTCTTCAAAGATTTTTATTTCCTGCCCCTCGGCATTAAATCCTTTGATTACGCGTACACCGTTTAGTGTTTCAGTTAAACGTCCGGATACATCTGCATTCAGTTTTCCTCGTTCGCGGAATACAGGACGTATGTATGCGAATGCTTTTAAGGAGATCAATCCAAATATTATTACGGGCACCAATACATATAGCGTAAGCATTGGACTTATGCGAATCATTAATACCAGCGAGATAGCTGCGCTTAAAAACCCACCTACCAGTTGCACCAATCCGGTTCCCACAAGGTTGCGCACACCTTCTACGTCCGTCATCACACGCGAAACCAGGGCACCTGATTTTTGATTATCAAAAAAACGAGTAGGGAGTTTTAATAAATGCTTCTGCACCCGGGCTCTCAATACAGAGATCAGGTGTTGGGCTTCAACGCTTAAAATTTTGGTAAGCAAGTAGGAAGTGACTGCCTGCACCGTGATGGAGGCCACCACAGCGATCAGTACCATCTTCAGCATATATAAGTCACCCTTTGCAATTACGTCATCGATCAGATATTTCGTGGCCAATGGTAGAACCAGGCCGGCTAACCGGCTGATGACAATCAGGATCAATCCGATGCCAATTAATTTTCTACGGGGCCAGATAATCGTTTTAAAGACCTGTTTAATGGTCACTTTTGGTTTACTCATGATATCGCTTGGTGATTTTTTAGTAGTGTAACCCGATAGACGAACAACTTGTTCTTTTATTTTTCCATTCGGGTTGCGAAGGTAGTATTTTGGCATTTGATTTTTGCCTGTGTGATGTTTGTTACGGAGTTTAGCATCACCACCACTGTAGTTTTGCGGTAAAATTTAATTATTCATGGAGATTATTGGATATCTGGCTTCTATTGTGATGGGGCTTACTTTGGGATTGATAGGTGGGGGTGGCTCTATATTAACCGTGCCCATTTTAGTTTATCTTTTTGATGTTGATCCGGTATTGTCAACGGCCTATTCACTTTTTGTTGTAGGGCTAACCAGCGCAGTGGGTTCTTTCAGTCATTTTAAAAGTGGTAATGTTCATGTAAAGACTGCCATAATTTTTGGTGTGCCAGCCATCGCTGCGGTGTTTTCTGTGCGCAAATTTATCATGCCAATTATTCCCGATCCTGTGTTTACAGTGGAAAGTGTGGAGGTTTCCAAATCATTGGCGGTATTGGTGTTATTTGGTGTGCTTATGTTGTTGGCATCCATCACTATGATCCGCAAGCCTATTCAACAGAAAGAAGGACCGGGAAAAATCAATTATAACTACCCGCTTATTTTTATCGAAGGCATTGTTGTTGGTGGCATCACCGGATTAGTAGGTGCGGGTGGGGGATTTCTCATCATCCCTGCCCTGGTGCTGTTGGCCGGGTTGCCCATGAAGCAAGCAGTGGGTACTTCATTGGTTATTATTGCTTTTAAATCATTAATTGGTTTTACGGGTGATTTGGGAGGAGAACTCTCAATCGACTATAAATTTATGCTCATATTTTCAATATTTGCTATAGTGGGTATTATCATAGGCAGCTATCTCACCCGCTTTATTCCCAACGAAAAACTCAAACCTGTTTTCGGTTGGTTTGTGTTGGTAATGGGTGTTTATATTCTGGTGAAGGAACTTGTGTTATAAAAACACAGGAAACTATTTCAGGAGGGCAAAGGTTATAGCCATAGTGATTCTGCTCTGGTTATTTCAATAAATTTACATGCGACAAGGCCTTAAAGAAAATTGGAAACAGTTTACCTTATTGGTAATTATCAACGCTTTTGTTGGGGGCATGGTAGGATTGGAGCGCTCCATACTTCCGGAGCTTGCTCATGAAAAATTTGGAGTGGATGGCCACTACGCAGTGCTCTCCTTCATCATTGCATTCGGTTTTGTTAAGGCGATTTCCAACTACATAGCCGGAAAATTTGCCACCTCACTTAGCCGTAAAAGACTATTAGTGGTGGGATGGGTATTTGGTTTGCCCGTTCCCTTTCTGCTCATCTTCGCTTCTTCGTGGAACATGGTGATTGTGGCCAATATTTTTCTTGGGATCAATCAAGGTCTTGCCTGGTCCAGCACGGTGCTGATGAAAATTGATTTAGTAGGAGAGAAGGACCGCGGATTTGCCATGGGCCTCAATGAGTTTGCCGGCTATCTCGCAGTTTCAATAATGGCTTTTGTGAGTGGCTGGGTGGCTACTGAATATGGTTTGCACCCATATCCGTTTTACATAGGAATTTTTCTGGCAATTGGTGGCTTTCTGCTCTCCTGCATTTTTGTAAATGATACAACGAAGATTGCTCACACAGAAAAAAATCCACCTCATGCGCTGACATTGAATAAAATATTTTCTGATACATCCTGGCGACATCGCAACCTTGGCTCTATTACGCAAGCAGGATTTGTCAATAATTTAAATGACGCATTGGCCTGGGGCATCATTCCTATCTGGATGAGTCAACGTGGTTTTTCCATTTATGAAATTAGTTTGGTGGCGGCTGTTTACCCTGCCTTTTGGGGAATAGGTCAACTGTTTGCCGGTAAACTGGCTGATAAATTTTGCAAGAAAGATATTCTCACGTATGGCATGCTGTTGCAAGCTCTCGCGCTCTTCGCATTTCCCTTTATGATCAACCTTACTGCCTTGTTAGTATTGGCTTCTTTACTGGGTATCGGAACCGCCCTGGTATACCCGACTTTTTTAGCGGGCATTGCAGAAAATACAACGGTGAAGGATCGTCCTGAAAGCATTGGTATTTTTCGTTTCTGGCGCGACTTAGGCTACGTAGCCGGTGGTTTGATCGCTGCTATGGCTGCCAGTTGGTTTGGTCTCACGTTCTCCATTGAGCTTATTGCAACACTTACGTTGATTTCTTCGATGGTACTGGCGGTGCGTATGTATTGCCCTGAGAAGATAAAATCACAGGTATGCTTAAAAAATTAATCTTGTGTGATCGACATCACTGACCAATGTCATGTCATTACCATATTTTTGTACCTAAATTCAGATAAACTATACCTACTATGATTGAACTGATTCGTCAACCCTGGCCGTGGTATATAGCCGGTGCGGTTATCGGCCTTACGGTGCCTGCTTTATTGCTTTTGGGAAATAAGCATCTAGGCATTTCATCCTCCCTTCGACATTTATGTGCGGCCTGCTTGCCTGCCAATATTTCTTTTTTCAAGTATGACTGGAAGAAAGAAATCTGGAATTTATTTTTTGTAGGCGGTGTGCTGTTGGGTGGTGTGATCGCTACACAATTTCTTAGTAACCCTGAGGGCATTCTGATTTCTGAAAGGACTGTGAGTGATTTACAAGCTTTAAATATTACGGTAGATAATAACCTGATGCCCGCTTCTATATTTAGTTTTGAAAATCTGTTTACACTTCGCGGCCTGATGTTTTTTGTGGTAGGCGGTTTTTTTGTTGGCTTTGGCACACGCTATGCGGGCGGCTGCACCAGCGGGCATACTATCATGGGATTGTCGAATCTGCAATGGCCGTCATTGGTGGCAACGTGTTGCTTCATGGCAGGTGGATTTTTGATGGTCCATGTTCTGTTTCCCTGGTTAATGAGTTTATAATAGCAAAGAGAAATTACTATGCAGAAATCTAAAGACGAATTTGTAGATGTATCACCGGTGGCTCACCCGGTTGAGTGTGAGGCACCCAACGATCAGATAGCCAATGAAACATTGATTGGCTCCAATATTAAATATCTGATTACCGGGATTGTGTTTGGCATTGTGTTCGTGAAAGCAGAAATCATTTCATGGTATCGCATTCAGGAAATGTTCCGCCTGCATTCATTTCACATGTATGGCGTAATTGGCACGGCTGTGATTGTAGGCATGATTTCCGTTTGGGCGATCAAGAAATTTAATATTAAAACAGCGCAGGGTGAGACCGTGATATTCCATGATAAGCAGTTTCATTGGGGAAATATTATTGGTGGTTTTATTTTCGGTTTAGGCTGGGCGATTACCGGTGCATGTCCGGGTCCTCTCTTTGCGCAAATTGGAAGCGGGTTTTTAGTAATAATCGTTACGCTCCTTAGCGCGGTGGCAGGCACCTGGGTGTATGGATTATTCCAACAGAAACTACCTCATTAATTTGATTAGCTTTTACTTTTTCTTTTAACAGGAAATACTTTTTCGACTTTCTGAATCAGCCTATGGAGAATCATTCGCATCCGGATAAGCCTTTGTTGCAAATGATCAATTTAGTGTTGATCACGGTGATGATAGTTGTGCTGTTGATGGTTGGGCTAACCTCATCCCTCATTATCGGACCTGCGCGCGTTGCGTCATGGTTTGCAGCGCCCGTTAGCGCTCCTGCCATTGAGAAGAATGTCGTTAAACCAGATGTCTGGCAGGCACCTGAGATTGCTCAAATCCCAGGGGATGAAAACGGAAAGTTGATCGAATATGGTCGTGAGTTGATTGCACATACGTCACAATATCTGGGACCCAATGGTTCGGTAAAAGCCATCAGCAACGGAATGAATTGTCAAAACTGTCATCTCGATGCGGGCACGAAACCTTTTGGTAATAACTACAGTGCAGTAGCTTCCACTTATCCCAAAGTCAGGGCACGTTCTGGCTCGGAAGAAACCATCGAAAAGCGAGTGAACGATTGCCTTGAGAGAAGTTTGAATGGCGAGGCACTTTCCGATGATAGTCACGAGATGAAAGCCATCGTTGCCTATATTCAGTGGTTGGGTAAAGATGTTGAGAAAGGAAAATCTCCGAAGGGATCAGGACTTGTAGAGCTCGCTTATATGGATCGGCCTGCGAGTATTGAAAACGGAAAACTTATTTATGAGCAGCAATGTACGGTATGTCATGGTAAAAAGGGCGAAGGGATTGCACTCGCTGACGGAAGCGGTTATCAATTTCCTCCCTTGTGGGGAAAGCAGAGCTACAACAGTGGCGCAGGCTTATATCGCTTATCACGATTTGCCGGTTATGTAAAAGCAAACATGCCCATGGGCGCAGCGTATGATGCTCCGCAACTTACCGATGAGCAGGCCTGGGATGTTGCCGCGTATGTGAACTCACTTCTACGACCCGACAAAGATCTAAGTGAGGATTGGCCCGACATATCAACGAAACCGATCGATCATCCCTTTGGTCCATTTACGGATGGCTTTGATGAAATACAACATAAACTTGGCCCCTTCAAACCCATTCAGGAAAAACGCAAGGCGCTGAGTTCAACCAGGTAAATCATGTACTCATTTTCAAAATATTTTATCGCAGCTGCATTGGTTGCAACGATAGCTTTTCATTCTTCAGGTCAGAATAACGAGTCGGCCTGGTTCGTAAAGCGTGGATTGCTTAATAAGCAAGGGTCAGAGAACGATAGTCACCAAAGCATCCTGCACAATACAGGCACCTTCACCACAAGATTGATATCATTGAATTGCCAATCAATATTTTGTATAACCAGAATATTAGTCATGTAACATTTGTTACATAAAAAGAACTAACTTCTTATGATCTTTGCATCAAACTTTGAATATGATGAATATGCTAAAACAAAGACTTTTGCCTCTGATGGTGATGATGATTGCAGTGAACTTTTTTGCTCAGGCTCAAACTGTGAAGAGACTCGATCCGCAAAATTTTGATAAAAAGCTAAAGGAATCTAAAGAACCCATTTTGATTGATGTACGCACTCCAGACGAATATGGTCAAGGTCACCTTGCCAACTCGTTATCGATCGATATATATTCAAATGATTTCAAGAGCCGTGTTGGTAAGCTCGATAAATCAAAACCAGTGTTTGTATATTGTAAAGCAGGTAGTCGTAGTGGTTCAGCAGTCGATATAATGTCCGAGATAGGATTCACAGAAATTTATGATCTCAGTGGTGGCATTATGGCCTGGCAGCAATCAAATAAGCCAATAGAAAAGAAATGAGAACATATATAATTTTGATTATTAGCGTGTTTTCGGTTTTACCAGCTTCTGCACAAGTACAAAGCAGTGCTTATAATCTTATATTAAAAACTTTACTTTCACATTCGGTGCCTGAAGTGACCGTGCCGCAGGTGAAGACAATGAATGATGCACTGTTGCTTGATGCGCGCGAATGGAAGGAATATCAGGTGAGTCATCTTAAAAACGCAAAGTTTGTCGGCTATGATCAATTTGATCTGGACAAACTGAAGTTGATAAACAAAAATCAAAAAATAGTGGTGTATTGTTCGGTTGGCTACCGCAGTGAAAAAATTGCTGACAAATTGAAGCAGGCTGGTTACGCTAATGTATCAAATCTATACGGAGGCATTTTCGAATGGGTGAACCAAGGAAATGTGGTCGTTGACGAAAAAGGAACCGCAACGGAAAATATCCATGCCTACAGCAAAGCCTGGAGCGTGTGGTTGAATAAAGGCGTGAAAGTGTACGATAGTAATTGATTTAAGACATGGAGAATTACTGGAAGATTGTAGTTGATTCTTATACCGGCTACTGGAATTATCTGGTTAGCGAGATCGCCTATCCTGGGTGGCATAATTACTTCTGGTGGTTGGTGGGACTGTCTTTGGTTGTGTGGTTGCTTGAGATTATTGTGCCCTGGCGCAAAGGTCAGTCTAGTTTCCGAAAAGACTTCTGGCTCGATGCGTTTTACATGTTCTTTAATTTTTTCTTATTCTCACTCATCGCTTACAATACCATTTCTAATGTGGCAGTGAATTTATTTAATGATTTTCTCGCAGCATTTGGAATGCAAAACCCGGTGGCCATTGAGGTGCAAAGCTGGCCGGCCTGGGCCAAACTATTGACCATGTTTGTGATTGCCGATTTTATACAATGGAACATTCATCGGTTATTGCATCGGGTGCCGTGGATGTGGGAGTTTCACAAAGTACATCACTCAGTTGAAGAGATGGGGTTTGCCGCTCACCTTCGTTTCCATTGGATGGAAACCATTTTATACAAATCCATTCAATACATTCCATTGGCCATGATTGGTTTTGGCTTGCAGGATTTCTTTATCATCCACATTATCGCGGTTGCGATCGGGCATCTTAACCACTCCAATCTATATGTTACGTATGGTCCACTTAAATATTTGCTGAACAATCCGGCCATGCACATCTGGCATCATGCCAAAACACTCCCCAATACCTACGGAGTAAATTACGGCATTAGCTTAAGCGTTTGGGATTATTTGTTTAGAACGGCCTACATTCCAAAAAACGGAAGAGATGAAAAGTTAGGCTTCGATGGCGTTGAACAATTCCCGAAAACATTTTTACAACAGACAATCTACCCTTTTAAAAAATAAATATGTTCACACACAACCCTACTTGCGGATGTTCCTCTTGTCAGGTCGATACCATTTCGAATAAGGAAAAAGAATTGAATATTTCAATCTCTGAAAATAGTAGGAGGGAGTTTTTGAAAAAAGCTTCTGGTATGGGATTGGCGTTAGGTGCTGGTGCGGGCTTAATTTCTCCTTTGGCTGCGTCTGCGTTGAGTAATGAAGATGCTGCTGGTTTAAGTAAAGAGATGTCGAATTCATCTGCGGTAAAGTTCGGAAAGGCAAACAGACTCACGTTGCTTCATACGGCTGACATTCATTCTCAACTTTTAATACATGATGAATTTTTCATTGAGAATGGTAAGCCCGTGTATAAAAAGCGTGGAGGTTTTGCTACACTCAAAACCATGGTGAATGAATTGAGAAAGCAAAACCCGGAAAATACCTTAGTCATTGATGGAGGCGATTGCTTTCAGGGTGGTGGAGTAGCCGCCCTGACGGAAGGAAGAGCCATTGTGCCATTGATGAATAACATTGGCTACGACTTGATGCTGCCAGGTAACTGGGAAGTGGTGTATGGCAAGGAGATGATGATGAAAGATATGTTTGCCTATCACGGCCCCAAAGTGTGCGCTAACATGTTTCATAAAACCAATGATGCATTCAATGGAGACCTGATTTTCCCTCCTTACTTTATCAAATATATAGCAGGTATTAAAATTGGTTTCATTGGTTATAATGATCCGCTCACGCCCATGCGCCAGTCACCCGCATATAGCGATGGTATTCAGTTTACTAAACCCGAGCTCAATGTGGCAAAGTATATAAAATTGCTTCGCGAGTATGAACGTTGCGATATGGTGTTCTTACTTACGCACATGGGATTGGCGCAGCAAGTTGGATTGGCTAATAGTGATTTTGCAAAGGGTGTTGATTATATCATCGGTGCGGATACACACGAGCGTGTGCGCACTCCTATCCAAGGAAAGCATGCAAAAGTTACCGAGCCGGGTGCGTTTGGTTCTTTTTTGGCAAAGTTGGATATCGTGGTGGAAGACGGTGTCATTAAAGACCACACCTATCAATTACTGGATGTAGATCCGGATCAATACAAAGAAGATGACGAAATGAAAGCGCTCGTAAAAAGTGCGCGTGAGCCCTATCGTCAGGAACTGGATCGCGTGATTGGGAAAACAAAAACTCCCCTAGTACGCTATTATGTGATTGAGACTCCGATGGACAATTTCATCACTGATGCCATTATGTGGAAATATAAACCAGACATCGCGTTGAGCAATGGTTTTCGTTTTTGTCCTCCCTTAGTACCTGATCCTAAAACCGGTGTGGCAGATATTACCATGGATTTTTTATGGAGCATGCTGCCGGTAGATAGTGAAGCAAAGCAAGGTGTGATTACGGGCAGGCAACTATGGGACTGGATGGAGAAAGAATTACAAAATGCATTTGCGAAAGATCCTGCCAAACGATTTGGAGGCTGGGTAGTCCGCTTTAATGGTATGGAAGTAAACTTTACCATTGGCAACGAAATGGGTAAGCGTGTAAATTCAATAAAAGTGAAAGGCAAGCCCGTTGATTTTACTAAGAAATACACATTCGTTGCGTGTGAGCGCGAAGGCGATCCTGATACTACGATTTGTAGAGTGGAAGGAGTAGCAGAACCAACCCGGTTGGGTAGCACGTTGCATAAAGTAATTCAGGAATATCTTGCGAAGGCTTCACCGATTTCTCCCAAACTGGAAGGCCGTGCCACAGCAACCGATGCACCTAATGAATTACTTACCCAACTGATGGGTGTTGGGTATGAGTTCAGATAAGCACGTGTGTTATGTGAGTAATTGTTGAAAGCGTATCTTTAAAAAAATCTTTCTCATGCTAAAAAAGATACTGATCGTTCTGGCAGTAATTATCGTCATCGCAGCGGTGTTTTTCTTCACCTATGTTCCTGGTTATTTTGATAAGAAGTCAAACATGGTGACAACAAGAATCAGTGCTAGTGATCGAATGACCTGGTATGATTCTATCCCATTCATAGCCGACTTGCATTGTGATATGCTTTTGTGGGATAGAGATTTTTTTGAAAAGCATGACTACGGCCACGTAGATCTTCCGCGTATGCAAAAAGCCAACATGGCGTTTCAGGTATTTTCGATTGTGAGCAAAGTGCCGAAAGGAATAAACATCGAGCGCAATGATGATAAGAGTGATCAGATCGCGTTGCTGAGTTTTGGGCAACTGCGTCCGCCAAAAACCTGGTTTAGCATTAAAGAAAGAGCGCTGCATCAAATTAATCAGTTACGTGAATTCGCCAGCCAATCCGAAGGGCAGTTTAGGGTGATCACTAACAAGAGTGAATTGCAAAATCTTATTACCGACCGTAAAGCAAATCACCTACTCACCTCTGGAATGCTAGGACTGGAAGGAGCGCATTGCCTTGAAAATGATCTTAATAACCTGAATACATTTTACGATGCCGGTGTTCGCTACATCGGCATCACCCACTTTTTTGATAATGAATGGGGCGGTTCTGCACATGGTGTAGATCGCAACGGACTTACTGAAAGCGGAAAGGAACTGGTTCGCAAGATGAATGATATGAAAATCACCATTGATCTGGCCCATGCCTCTCCGAAAGTAATTGATGATGTTCTTGCATTGACACTCCGGCCGGTGTTGGTTTCTCATACCGGTGTGAAGGGTGTATGCGACAATCAGCGAAATCTTTCTGATGCCCATTTGGTTGAGATTGGTAAGCTAAATGGATTGGTTGGTATTGGCCTGTGGGAAACTTCAGTATGCGGCACGGATGCAGCAGCTACGGCAAAAAGTATCCGCTATGTGGCCGACAAGATCGGGGTGGATAAAGTAGCATTGGGCTCCGACTTTGATGGCGCCATTGGAACCCACTTTGATGTTACCGGCCTTCCATTGGTTGTAACTGCTCTGGAGCAGGAAGGATTCAATCGCAGGGAAATTGAAATGATTATGGGAGGAAATATTCGTGATTTCTTTCTGAAGAATTTACCTGATTAATTTTCAGATCGCGCAGCAGTCATGAGCGAATCATTTCATAGAAAGCCTGCCAGCAGTTTAAAAACCGAATCAGTTATTCCGGGAGGACAATCTTTTTTTCCACAACAAGGTGTTCATCGATTACCTGCTTAAAAGCACTTTTAGGCAATGCTCCAGGCTGCATCATCGGTTTGCCTTCCATAGGTATAAAGAGGAAAGTAGGGATGCTGCGAATTCCGAAGACAGACGCAAGTTCTTGCTCTTTTTCAGTATCTACTTTATAGATGATGAGTTTGCCTTCATACTCTTTGGCTAATTCTTCCAGCACAGGCGCTACCATTTTACAGGGTCCACACCAGTCGGCATAAAAGTCGATGATGGCGGGAAGCGTGCCCAGATAATTCCATTCTTGCTGTGTAGTATAGTCTAATACTTTTACCTTGAAATCTTCGCTGGTGAGTTTTACAGTTGACATGGTTGCACTAATTTGTGTACAAATTTCACTAATTAGAGTAATTTAATTGGTAACAGTTGTCACAAAGTTCATAAAAGCGAAGTTTTAAGATATTTCAATCATTTGAGCGAACTTTTACTACTATCTATTGATTGTCTATTGGTGTTGTAGTGTATAAACTAATCGGGGTCACCATGAAAAATATCACTTTAAAAAATAAAGGCGATGTTATTCCGTATCTCAATTACCTTACTTTTTTCAGGCATATCATGGTATTATCTTTCTGGACAATCCACCCCGGATAAATCCATACGGTAAGACACTAAATCGAACTGATTGGCAGGTTAATTAACCAAAAGATAGAAAATGTTGATTTTAGACATCAAAAATATTTTCCTGTGTAACATAAATCACGGAAACGATTCTGACGGAGCATTACCTTTGTACGATAAATTGGGAGCTTTATATATTGGTCCCCGAAGTTGTTAAAATGTATTTAGTAACTAGCAAAAATTAAAAATTACACTATGTATTTTCAGCACGTATATGACAAATCGTTAGCGCAGGCAAGTTATTTCATTGGTTGCCAGAAGGCAGGGGTGGCTATTGTAATAGACCCTAAGAGAGATGTGGATACCTACCTCGAAATAGCGAAACAGAACAACATGAAGATCACGCATATCGCGGAAACTCATATCCATGCGGATTTTTTAGCCGGTTCACGGGAGTTGGCAAAACTGACCGGAGCTGAGTTGTATTTGTCTGATGAAGGTGGTGAAGGATGGTTATACGAATTTCCTCACGTTGGTCTTAAGGACGGAAGTGTGATTAAAGTCGGAAATCTTTCTTTGAAAGTGTTACACACTCCTGGTCATACTCCTGAAAGTGTCAGCTTTTTGTTAACGGATCATCCTGCAAGCAATGAGCCGGTGATGTTGTTTACGGGTGACTTTGTGTTTGTGGGCGATGTGGGCCGTCCTGATTTGTTAGAGAAAGCTGCCGGTTTTGCTGGCACAAAAGAAGCGGGCGCGAAAGAGATGTATAAGTCAATTGCGAAGTTCAATGCACTGCCCGATTACCTTCAGGTATGGCCAGGCCACGGTG
This sequence comes from uncultured Ohtaekwangia sp., assembly GCA_964540915.1. GTDB lineage: Bacteria > Bacteroidota > Bacteroidia > Cytophagales > Cyclobacteriaceae > ELB16-189. Next base: position 26,884 of record CAZIOY010000019.1, on the reverse strand, counting down.
CAGGTTCTGCTTGTGGAAAGTCGTTGGGTGCTGTGCCGAGCACCACGGTGGGCTATGAGAAAGTACGCAACTGGGCTTTCCAATATCCTACTGATGAAAATGGCTTTGTGAAATATTTATTGGAAGATCAACCGGAGCCTCCTAAGTATTTTGCCATGATGAAGAAGCTCAACAAGGTGGACCGTCCGTTGCTGACGGAAGTACCGAAGGTGAAAAAATTGACCAAAGAAGAGTTTAAGGCTGCGATGGATAAAGGCGTCAAGTTGATTGATGCAAGATTGAAAGCAGAATTTGCTGCAGGTTTTATTCCTGGCAGTATTAACATACAGGGCAACAATGCCTTTGGCACATGGGCCGGGTGGTTGGTAAAATATGATGAGCCATTCATGCTGGTTGCAAACGAAGGTCAATTAGATGATCTCATGCGTAAGTTGATGCGCATTGGTTTGGATAATGTATATGGATACATTGATAACGTTACTGTGTGGACTGAACTTGGAAACTCTTTGGAGAAAGCGAAATTGATCTCACTCGAAGAGTTTGATACGCTCGCGAAAAAAAATGGTATACAAATCGTGGACTTGCGTGGAGAATCTGAATTTAAAGCGGGTCATGTTGCTAAAGCAGATAATGTTTTTGTAGGCACGCTTCAGGAAAATTTAAATAAAATCAGTAAGGATAAAACTACGGTAGTGTATTGCCAATCGGGCGACCGCACTACCATCGGGTATTCTTTGCTTGCGAAAAATGGTTTCAAAAACATATTGAACTATTCGGGCGGCATGAACGAGTGGGCCAATAGTGGAAAGGCCATTGTTTCTGAGAATTAATACGTATAGTTAATCACTACTAACCGACTAAAATTGAAATAAGTAAGCAGGTTACCCTGCCTACTTAAAAAGCTATATGTTTGTTTTGGACAACAACACTAGCATGGGCAAAGATATAGCTAAAAATTTAGTCGGTCAGCCAATTTTTTAAACAGATCGTCAACTTATTGCCCGAGAATAAGTTTGACGCCTTGGTTTTGGCAAAGGGGAGTGGTAAATACTACAAGACATTTACAAGTTGGGATCAATTGGTAGGGCTTCAAGGCAAGCTAAACCAATTGGGCATGGATTCCTCGTTTGCAAAGAGTACAGCAGGCGATGGTTTGCGCAACCGCGACAATGAATTGTTCAAGGACTTCTATTTCCAATTGATCCAACATTTCAAGCCCCTTTTGTCGGTCAGCCGGATTGAAAAGGTCTCTTTCGAGAAGCTTTTTATTTTTGATTCCACTACCATCCGTTTATTTTCCGATATCATGAAAGGGGTAGGCCGCAACCCAAAAAATGATGGAAATAAAAAAGGGGGCCTGAAGGTACACATGATGATCGATGCGCATGCCGACTGCGCTACCTATGCCCGGATAAGCGAAGCCAAGATGCACGACAAGAATTTCCTGCAATACCTAAAGTTGGCAGCGCATAGCATGATTGTGTTTGACAAGGCCTACAACCATTATCTGCAATTTGCAAAATGGACAAATGAGAAGGTATATTTTGTGTGCAGGATGAAAAGCAATGCCGTATATGAAGTGGTGAACCAGGTATGTGAGCAAACACTCCAACCCAAAGAAGCAGGTGTGCTAAAGGAGGAGCATGTCCATTTAAAATACCAGGAAGATAAGGTGGAAAAAACCTTGTGCCTACGGAAAATAACCTATCAAGATGATAAAGGCCGCATCTACATGTTCATTTGCAATAACTTTGAGATTACAAACCAAGAGATCGCCTTCTTGTACAAGAAACGGTAGAACATTGAGCTGTTGTCCAAAGAACTAAAACAATCCCGATAGCAATCGGGATCAACTCCACTATTTCTATTCTGAAACCGAGAATGGCATCAAGACCCAGGTTTGGTGCACGCTTATTGCGCACCTGTTGTTAAAAATACTGAGCGTAAAGGCCAATACGAAAAAAGCCTTTTCCACCATCTGCGCCATCGTGAGGATCCATTTGATAAGTTTACTTGAATTGTTTTGGCTCATAGAAAACACACGCAGGACTTACACACAAAAGAAAAGACTAAATAAAGACCCAGTGGTTCAGATCGAAATGTTTTGATCTTATAGGGAGGTGGTTTTTATAGGTTCACTATACTCTACATATACAAACTGAAGAAGAGGTATTTTATTGGTCTTCTGTTTTTGTCGTTTAGTAGTGAAAATAAAACTATCTTTGCGGCCTCAAACTGAAAAAAGCAGAGGAATCAAAATTTATGGAAGTTAGCAAGATCAGAAACATCGCGATTATCGCACACGTTGACCACGGAAAAACCACCCTGGTGGACAAATTATTGCACGCAGGCCACGTTTTTAAAGATCACGAACACCCTGGTGAGTTGATCATGGACAGCAATGATCTCGAGCGTGAGCGCGGTATCACCATTTTAGCGAAAAACGTATCTGTAAGGTACAAAGACTATAAAATCAACGTTATTGACACCCCAGGCCACAGCGACTTTGGTGGAGAGGTAGAACGCGTGCTTAACATGGCTGATGGCTGTCTGCTTTTGGTGGATGCCTTTGAAGGTCCTATGCCCCAAACCCGCTTTGTATTGCAAAAAGCACTGCAACTAGGCCTTAAGCCGATCTTGGTAGTGAATAAAGTCGATAAAAAGAATTGTACTCCCGATGAAGTACATGAAGCTGTATTTGACCTGATGTATTCACTGGATGCCACCGAAGATCAATTAAATTTTCCTACTTTTTACGGTTCGGCCAAGCAAGGCTGGATGAGTGCCGACTGGAAGACACCCACTACCGATATCACTACCTTGATTGAAGGCATTATTGAACATATTCCTGTTCCGAAGATTGATCAAGGGCCTACTCAATTAATGATCACCTCACTGGAATATTCTTCTTTTGTTGGTCGTATTGCAATCGGAAGAATTCAGCGAGGAAGCGTGAAGGCTGGCCAGCACATCGCGTTAGTGAAGCGCGAAACCGGAGCGATTGTAAAGACACGCATCAAAGAAGTATACGTATTTGAAGGCTTCAATAAAATAAAGACGGATGAAGTAAAGGCCGGAGAAATTTGTGCCCTGGTAGGATTGGAAGGATTTGAAATCGGGGATACGGTAACCGACATCGACAAGCCAGAAGCACTTAAGTCTATTGCTATCGATGAGCCAACGATGAGTATGCTCTTCACCATCAACAACTCTCCGTTCTATGCAAAAGAAGGAAAGTATGTTACTTCCCGTCACATCAAAGATCGTCTTGAAAAAGAACTTGAAAAAAATCTTGCCTTGCGGATGGGTGATACCGGATCGGCCGATAGCTTCATGGTGTTTGGCCGTGGCGTTCTTCACCTGTCTGTGTTGATTGAAACCATGCGCAGGGAAGGTTATGAACTTCAGATTGGCCAGCCTCAGGTGATCCTGCGCGAGATTGATGGTATGAAGTGCGAGCCGGTAGAAGAGTTAACGATCGACTTACCGGAAGTGGTTGCCGGCAGAGCCATTGAAACGGTAACTCAGCGCAAAGGTGAAATGTTGAACATGGAGCCAAAAGCAGACCGCATGATTTTGAAGTTCCTGATTCCTTCAAGAGGAATTATGGGCTTGAGAAACTATTTATTGAACGTAACAGCCGGTGAAGCTGTGGTTACTCACCGCTTTAAAGAATATCAACCCTACAAAGGAGAAATTCCAGGCCGTATTAATGGTTCATTGATTGTGATGGAACAAGGTGAGGCCATCCCTTATAGCTTGCACAACCTGCAAGATCGCGGTAAGTTCTTCATCAATCCAGGCGAGCCTGTGTATGAAGGTCAGGTAATTGGTGAGCATAGCCGTGGTGGTGACTTGGTTATTAACGTGACCAAGACTAAGAAACTGACCAACATGCGTGCGTCCGGTTCAGATGAGAAAATGAAAATTGCACCACCCCTCAAGCACACACTGGAAGAGGCTTTGGAATACATTCAGGCAGATGAATATGTGGAGGTAACGCCCAAATCGATTCGCCTTCGCAAGATTTACCTGAACGAAAACGAACGCAAGCGTTTCGGTAAGCAGTAATTCTAATCTTTCGCGCGTTTTTTGAAATCGCGACTGTACTTCTTTAGTTTGGAAGTGCAGTCGCGATCTTTCATATTTGGTGATCCATTTCTCATGCGGAAATAAAATATCGGTCGATGGTTAAGAAATTGATAATTCTTTTAGCGGTAGCATTTGCAACCTTCACGGTTCAGGCCCAAGCCCAGGATCCCAAGTGGCAGGCATGGGAGACCGAGGCGGATACACTCATGAGCGGGGAGGATTTTGCAGCGGCAGCAAAACTTTACACGAAAGTTATTGATGCCAGCAAGTTGAAGGAAAGAACGGATTATCGGGTGCTTTATAAAAGAGGTGTGGCATTTTATAGCCAGGGAGATTTCAAAAATGCGGTCAGCGATATGGATCGTTTTATTCCTCAGTTTCAGGAAAGCTACCAGGCCAGGATTTTACGCGCCCTATGCTATCGCGAATTGGGTGAAACCGATAAGCAGCTGGCCGATGTTGAAATAGCGTTGACACTGAGTGGTGGTGACCCACAGATTTTAAAATGGCGCGCGGGTTTGTTACTAGAAAAGAAAGAGTATAAGCAGGCTATCAAAGACTTACTGATCGTGCGACAAATGCAGGATGATCCGGAAGTGGAAATTAATCTCGCTTTTTCGTATTACTCCATCGAGAAGAGAGACAGTGCGATTATCGCTATAAATAAGGCCATCGAATTGGAGGCTACATTTTTACCTGCCTACTTGTATGGAAGTTCTTTTTCTCTTGAAGAAGCGCACTATGAATTAGCGATCAGATATATAAATGTAGCACTCATGTTGGATCCTGAGAATGCTACCGCCTGGTTTTATAAGGGTGTGGCATTGATTGAGCTAAAGAAGGATGACGAAGCCTGCAGTTGTTTGCGCAAAGCATTCTATGCCGGGCAGGATGATGCCGGTGATTATCTGAAGCAGCATTGCTACGGTATTGAGGATTAGTCGATTAGGTTTTTTTTAAAACCTACACGCCCGATCCTAACTCTGAAGGGTTTTTGTATTTTTGCGCATGCCAGAACAAATACTAATTCTTGATTTCGGATCCCAATACACGCAACTGATTGCCCGAAGAGTACGCGAACTGAATGTGTACTGTGAAATTCATCCCTACAACCATATCCCTACCATTACTACTTCCATAAAAGGTGTTATTCTTTCCGGAAGTCCGTGTTCCGTACGCGATGCAGGATCACCCGATGTAGATCTTACCCTTTTTGGCAACATTCCGGTGTTGGGTGTTTGTTATGGAGCACAGTTGATCGCTCATAAAAGCGGAGGAAGTGTATTACCCTCTCACATGAGAGAGTACGGTCGTGCAAAGCTCACCACGGTAGATCATCATAACGAATTACTAAAAGAAATTTCCCGCGACTCGCAGGTGTGGATGTCTCATGCCGACACGATTGCCAGCATACCAGAAGCATTTGAAATCATAGCCAGCACACCCTCCGTGAAGGTGGCCGCATTCAAGAAAAAAGGAGAAAGACTTTACGGCATTCAGTTTCATCCCGAAGTAACGCATACACTCGAAGGAAAAAATCTGCTGAGGAATTTTGTAGTTCACATTTGTGGTTGCCCCCAGGACTGGACACCCGATCTGTTTGTTGAATCAACAATAGATGAGCTGAAGAAAAAACTGGGTCAGGATAAAGTGGTGATGGCGTTATCCGGAGGAGTAGATTCTACGGTAGCTGCTATGCTCGTTCATAGAGCCATAGGAAAAAACCTGTATTGCATTTTTGTAGACAATGGGTTGTTACGCAAGAATGAATTTGAGCAAGTGCTTACTTCCTACAAGGGAATGGGCTTGAACATAAAAGGCGTAGATGCTAAAGATAAATTTTACGCTGCCTTAAAAAATCTCTCCGAACCAGAAGCAAAACGCAAAGCCATAGGCCGCACATTTATAGAGGTGTTCGATGAAGAAGCTCATCACCTTGAAGACGTGAAGTGGCTGGGCCAAGGCACCATTTACCCGGATGTCATTGAGTCGGTGTCGGTAAAGGGACCCTCGGCTACCATAAAATCGCATCACAATGTGGGAGGCTTACCGGAGAAAATGAAAATGAAAGTGGTAGAGCCTTTGAATACTTTATTTAAGGATGAAGTGCGCCTCGTTGGAAAAACGTTGGGCATCGATCCATCGATCTTAGGAAGGCATCCGTTTCCAGGCCCGGGCCTTGGTATCCGTATTTTGGGTGAGATCACTCCCGAGAAAGTGCAGGTGCTACAGGACGCGGACCATATTTTTATAGCGGGTTTGCGAAAGCATGATTTGTATGAAAAAGTTTGGCAGGCGGGCACCATATTGTTGCCGGTTTATTCCGTGGGTGTTATGGGTGATGAACGCACCTATGAGAAGGCGGTCGCGCTAAGGGCTGTGGTAAGTGTAGACGGTATGACCGCTGACTGGGCTCATTTGCCCCATGACTTTTTGAGTGAAGTATCGTCTGACATAATAAATAAGGTAAAGGGCGTTAATCGAGTGGTATATGATATTAGCTCCAAACCACCGGCAACCATCGAATGGGAATAGCGGCTTAATTTTTGATTTGCTTATATTGGATCACTGTTAGACCTTATGTTTCAGATAAATTTTAATAAAATATCGTCTTGGTTTTTGTCCATTGTCTTCGCGCTGGGAGTATTCACAGCATCGGCACAGGACTTTAAACGTCAATATCGCACCGCTAAAGATTTGTTTGCCGTGGGCAAATACAGTGAAGCGATGATCGCATTCAAATCATGCACCATCTACGATAAGGAAAATCCGTATAGCGAGTATGCCTCTTTTTATTATGCCATGTCGGCTTACCGGTTGGGCTACAGTTCTGTGGCGATGGACATGTTGCTTCAGATTAAAAAACTGTATCCGGACTGGAACCAGATGGATGAAGTAAACTACCTGCTCAGTAAAAACTATTTCGATCAGAAAGAATATTTTCAGGCTCGTGTGGTGATGGATCAGGTCAAGGACCCGGCTTTCCAAAGCGATCTTCAAAATTTAAAGAAGGTTTACCTTGCCCAGATTGAAGATCCGGAAACACTTCGCATGATGCTGGAAGATCATCCGGAAGATGCCGAGGTAGCAAAAATCCTGGTTAAACGCCTCGGTCAGCAGCCCTATCATCTTCAGGATACAACGTTGATTAACTCACTGATCATTCAATATCATCTTTCACGACAAGAACTGATCAGTAAAGCAGCCATTCGTCCAATTAAAAAAGACACCATACGGGTTGCGTTGATCATGCCATTTCTTGCTGCTACACTCGACCCATCACCAGTGAAAAAGCGTAACCAGATCATTCTGGAGTTGTATCAGGGTATGAGACTGGCGGCCGATTCACTTACTCATTCAGGCATCAAACTTTCCTTGTTGGCCTATGATAATGAGCGCAGCCTGGATGTCACGCGAAAAATAGTAAAGGAACGAGAACTCAAGGGAGTTGATTTGCTGGTGGGACCTTTCTTTCAGGAAGAAGCGAAGCCCGTTTTAGACTTTTCGGTGTCAAATCAAATCAACGTAATTGTTAATCCGCTCACTAATAATTCCGACTTCGTAAATCAGAATCCATATAGTTTTCTTTTTCAACCCAGCCATGAGACGATTGGAAGGAGTTCAGCCGAATTAGCTTCAACGATGGCAAAAAAGAAAAACTGCTTTGTGTATTACGGAGACACCTCCAAGGACTCGGTGATGGCAGCCAACTTTATTTCCAGGGCGAATGAGTTAAATATCAAGGTGCTTCATGCGCAAAGAATCAGCGCAGAAAATTCAGGCACCATACTTTCAAAATTGGCTACCGCTACCGAATATGACGAGTGGAAGAATCCCCTGCAATTTTCGCTTAAGAAGGATAGCATCGGCTGTATTTTTGTAGCCTCTTCCAATGAACTCATCTACTCAAAGGTGATCAACAGTGTGGAAACACGTGGCGATTCAATTTTAGTGATCGGCCAGGAAGGGTGGATGGAGGACAGTTCCGTTGACTACAGAAAATTTGAGCGCATCATGATTGCTTTGGCAGCTCCTAATTTTAAGTCGCTGGCAAATCCTGCCTATCAGGATTTCAGAAAGCGATATGTAAACAGGCATGGAATTCTGCCTACAGAATATGCCGGTGCCGGATATGAATTTATCATGGTCATGGCACAGGTGATGAATCAGTATGGTGTCAATTTTCTTCAGACTATCGGGGAAGGAGTTTTTGTGCCGGGGTCACTAAGTTCCGGGCTATCTCTTTCAAAGCAACGCGATAATCATGTGGTGCCTTTCATCTCTTTGAGAAACGGCCAATTGGTAAGACTGAATTAGCGGATGGGCAATTGCCCCAGTATCCTTCTTTAAGGCTGGAAAGCTTAGGTTTCAACTTCTTTTACTATTTTTAGGTAATTCTATGAAAGACATACGGATACCTTTATTAATTCTGCTGTTCAGCGAACTCTGTTTCCTTCCATTGATAGCACAGGATCAGGAGGCTAAGGAAGAAGAGCTCAACACGGCCACTACGTTTGAAGAACTGTATGATGATCCTTATACCATTAATAAATTGTTTGTCGGATTCCAGCCTTTCTATGGTGAATTATTCGCCACCAACATCAATGCAGGATTTGGATTTGAAGCGCTCTATCTTCACAAGAATAAGTTTGATGTAAAGGCTCAATTCCGTAAAACCTATAGCAGTAAGTTTTATGATTTTAACAGGGAAATTGCTGCCCGAAACAGTGCGTCTGATAATAAGCCGGAGATATTCAATTACTATGAAGTTGGGGGCACCTACCACATCAAGGACTTTGACGTAAGCGCCACTACGCGATTAGTGCTCCGCAAGAGAAAGTCGTCAGCAAATTCAGGGGCAACTACAGTTCTTCTCACCACGGAAGTGCCAGCGAAGCTTCGGAAAATTTATGGGGCACGGGCAGGAGCTATTATTTGGAACAGCACCGCGGATATCAGCAGGGCGCTGGACAAGCAAGGACTTACTAATGCTGATCTGGTTAATGCGGAGAATGTATCATTGCCAGATACCTATCTGGATGGCAATGGTGACGTTCAGGATTTAGATGCCTTTAGTAATTTGTATGCAACAAATCTTTATGTGGGTGGTTCTTTCACCATGATTCGCAACATGGCAGTAAGCTTTGATAACTATGAAGAGGCGCTTGATGATGGTATGTTTACCGTTTTTCTGGACATCATGTTTGCCCCCTCTATGAAACTTGATCCGGTGGCATATAATAATTCCGAATACGCTACGGATGCCATTAAGTTAAATAGCATTGGCATGCGTGCAGGAATTGACGGCAAGTTTAACCGAAAATTTGCCTGGGCTTATGGAGGTGAAATTGGCTACCGGCCTTCCATTGACGGACGTGGTTTCTTCGCGCTGATGAAAATTGCTTTCCCTGTGTTTAGCTCCAATCTCCAAAAGAAGGTGGAGAACGTAGACTAATAAAAGTTCATTCCCGTGGTGCCCGATATTCTGATCACCCACATCAAAGGACTTGTGCAGGTAAGAGACCTGTCTCCGGTTATGCTCAGTGGCAAACAGATGAGCGAATTACCCATTCTTTCAAATGCATTTTTAATTATTTCCAACGGCCTTATTCATTCCTATGGATTGATGGAGCATCTGCCCTTGGAAATGAACGCTCATCATAGGATCAATGCCTCAGGAAGATTTGTTTTTCCTTCTTTTATTGATTCACATACGCACCTCGTTTTTGCAGCCACGCGCGAAGAGGAATTTGTTATGAAGATAAAAGGCGCTACGTACGAAGAAATTGCAGCAAGCGGAGGAGGCATACTTAATTCAGCAAAGAAACTTCAGGCGATTTCTGAAGAAGAGTTATTTGAAAAATCGGTTCCGCGTGCCTGGGAAATTATTCATTCCGGCACCGGTGCCGTTGAAATTAAAAGCGGGTATGGCCTTACCACTAAAGACGAAGTGAAAATGCTACGGGTGGCTCGCAGAATTGGAAAAGAAACTCCCCTTACGGTAAAGACTACTTTCTTGGGAGCTCATGCGGTGCCGCGCGAAATGAAAAAGGAGTCTTATGTGAATCAAATCATTACGGAAATGATTCCCGCTGTAGCCGAAGAAAATCTAGCCGATTACATTGATGTGTTTTGTGAGCAAGGTTTTTTTTCTGTGGAAGAAACAGAACGGATTGTGGAAGAGGGAAAAAAATATGGGTTGATTCCACGCATTCATGCCAACCAATTAAACCGATCGGGCGGGGTGCAGGTAGGTGTTAAAACCGGGGCTATCAGTGTGGACCATCTTGAAAACATAGGCGAAGAAGAAATTCAGTTGCTGATGAATAGTGCCACCATGCCTGTATCACTTCCGGGCGCAGCATTTTTTCTGAATCTTCCATTTACTCCGGCACGTCAAATGATTGATGCAGGTTTACCAATGGCCATTGCCTCCGATTATAATCCGGGCAGTGCACCAAGTGGAAATATGCCTTTGATGATTTCATTGGCCTGTATAAAAATGAAGATGAGCCCTGAAGAAGCATTCAATGCAGCTACTATTAACACGGCCTACACACTGGGTTTATCGGCCACCCATGGAACTATTACCAAAGGTAAGATCGCTAACGTATTTATTTCAGAACCGCTTTCTTCTTTGGCTTCCATTCCGTATCGCTTTGGCAGTAATCCTGTTAGTCAAGTAATTTTGAATGGTAAATTAATTGACTTATAATGGCTGAAATTTAAAACTGTTTTCATGGCCGTAGAAAATTACATTCAGTCGTTACTTCGTGATGTGCCAGACTTTCCCAAGCCGGGTATTATTTTTAAAGACATTACTCCATTATTGGCGGATCCCGTGGCCCGGAAAAAAGTAGTAGAAGAAATCAGAATTCATTTTAGTACTCAGAATGTTCAGGCGGTGGCTGCCGTAGAAGCGCGTGGTTTTATTTTTGGTTCATTAATAGCCGAAGCTCTGAGTGTCTCTTTTATTCCGGTTAGAAAGTCGGGCAAATTGCCGTATCATAAGATTCATGAGGAGTATGCATTAGAGTATGGAACAGCTTCCATTGAAATGCATGTGGATGCTTTTGCGAAAGGCACTCGCGTGCTGATTCATGACGATCTGCTGGCTACAGGAGGAACGGCCACAGCGGCAGGCAATATGATTGAAAGACTGGGAGGGATTGTTGTTGGGTATTCGTTTATTATAAATCTGGCTTTTTTATCGGGCGAGAAAATGCTTTCTGATCGATTTGGAGTAAAATCTCATTATTTAGTTACCTATAATTAGATAGTTATAATTCTAGGGAACAATTGCGGAGGATATCTGTTTTTAAATGAAATGAGCGCTTTTATAAGTATACCCATGTTTCCATTATCCATTTTTTCCCTGCCAGGAGAAATGGTTCCTCTTCATATTTTTGAGCCACGTTATCGACAGCTGGTGGAGGATGCTGAAGCCAGGGATATCACTTTTGGTATTTATTACAACAACACTTCAAATACGCAAAAGCTGGGATCATTGGTAAAATTAGAAAGTGTTATTAAGCACTATAAAACAGGTGAGTCGGATATTATAGTGAGATGTGTGGACCTGTTTTCTATGAATAAGCTTTATAAAAATCATAAAGATAAACTCTACCCGGGCGGTGATGTTACCTTATGGAAAGTGGATGGTTTCAAGCCCATGGGTGCTTCTCTAAAGGATTATTTTGAGCAGTATCACTTCTGGTTAAAGATTACACATTCCGATAAAGTCGTTTCTTTATATGACGTGGCCAACGAATTGAGCCTGGGTTTCGATGAGCGACTCAAGTTTGTCAACCTTTCGATCGAAAAGCAGGAATCTTTCCTGATCAATCAGATCAAATATCAAATACAGTTGATGCGTGAGGCTGAAAATGCCAGAGACATCTTTCATCTCAATTAATCAAAAAAAATATTTCTTCAGTTTTTTGAATCTCAAACCGAGTTGAAGCCGTTTAGTGCGCACCTCAACGCGCCATGAATGATTTGCGGTATGTTAAAAATATTTTAACACACATTAACTGTGAGCGTGCAACATTTCAGAAGGCGTGAGCGTCCTAATTGCAAAATATAATCCTTATGAAAAAAATTAGCTTGGTATTCGTTGTCGTACTTTTTTGTACACAGGTGTTCGCAAATGGAACAGATGAACCTATCGCACCCAATTCATCATCGGTAGCAGTGACTAACTTATCGGGTTCGTCATTATTTAAATTGTATTACACCGCTTATATGGCAGGTGATGTAAGAGTTACAATCTTAAATCATTCCGGAGGAGTTCTTTTTACTGAGAAGTTAAAAAAGACCGATGGCTTTATTCGTCCTTATAACTTCGAAAGTCTGGCTGCGGGAGATTACACCATTCAGATTGAAAATTCGGGTGGAACGCATTTGGAGAAAGTGTACTACAGTGCAGGGAAAATTGAAAAGTTGATCAACATTGTGAAGCTGGCGGAACAAGGTAAGTATCTGCTTTCGATTTCATCCAAAGGTGCCGACAATGTGAATGTGAATATTTACAATGCCAATAGCGAGTTAATTCATAGCGAGTCGCGCTATATAAATAAAGAATTCGCGGAAGTGATCAACTTGAAAGGTATTAACGCCTTCACCATCGAAGTAACCGATAGTAAAGGTTTGTTGAAAACATTGAAGTATTAAGTATCAGGTACTGAATCAAGGTATTTCGTAGCGCAAACGTTTTAGTTTTTATTAATCGGGGTTAAGAGTAAATAAACATCTGTTTGACCGTTTTTTTAGCAAAGTAGAATGGTAGACTAATGCAATTGCACCGCAAACGATTTTTAAGATTAAAAATCAAGTTTACTTACAGCGAGTGTCTGTTTGACTTTAAGCTCCCGTTATTTGTATTGAAAACAAAAACAAAACAACTATGAAAACAAAATTAATCGTAAGTGCTCTTTTAGTAGCACTGGTAGCAGGCGTAGCTGTAGCAGCTGATCCTGTTAATCCTAAGATGGTAGTATTGAACCAGAAAGAATCGGGGATTTTCAAAGTGATCTATGAAGGCGTGAAAGCCGGAAGAGTGAACATGAAGATTTCTAATCAGGATGGAGAAGTCGTGTTCAATGAAAGTGTTACGGGTGTAAACGGTTTTGTCCGTCCTGTAAATTTTAATGGCATGACTCCTGGTGAGTACACGATTGAGGTTTCCGATGCGTCCGGAAAGCAGATTCAAAAAGTGAATTATGAAATCGAGCAGACGGTAAACATGGTGCATGTGGCCAAAATTACAGGTGAGAGTAAGTATTTGCTTGCAGTGGCTAAAGGAACTGAAGAGAAAATCAACGTGAAGATTTTTGACGGTTCAAGTAACCTGGTTCACAATCAAAACCTGGTGGTGAGCGGAAATTTTGGTTTGGTTTACAACCTGAAAGACGTTGCGGGTGTGCCCACCTTTGAAGTGACCGATAAAACCGGTAACACAAAAGTGATTAAATACTAACCAACGAAGTAACCTTCAAACAAAAAAAGACCTGCTGCGGCAGGTCTTTTTTTTGGATGGATTATTTCTTGTCAAAGTTCGAATGATAAACTTTGGAATAATTGTCAGCGCTGCTGATTACATATTTCTCCGATACTGTCCGCCCACTTCAAATAAAGCTCTTGTAATCTGCCCCAGCGAGCACACTTTGGTCGCATTCATGAGATCAACAAAAATATTTTTGTTTTGAATAGCCGATAGTTGAACCTTATCCATTTCTTTGGCTGCCTTATCTCCTTGAAACGCGTGCAGGTTACGGAGCATATTGATCTGATATTCTTTTTCTTCTGTGGTGGCGCGAATAACTTCTTGCGGAAGAATAGTAGGTGACCCTTTCGAACTTAAAAACGTATTCACACCTATGATCGGATATTCCCCGGTGTGTTTCAATGTTTCGTAATACAAACTTTCTTCCTGAATCTTACTGCGTTGATACATGGTTTCCATCGCGCCCAATACACCACCACGTTCGGTGATGCGATCAAATTCAGTAAGTACCGCCTCTTCCACCAGATCCGTCAGTTCTTCAATAATGAATGAACCTTGAATGGGATTTTCATTTTTAGCCAGTCCTAATTCTTTGTTAATGATCAACTGAATAGCCATTGCCCTACGCACACTTTCTTCCGTAGGCGTGGTGATCGCTTCATCATAGGCATTGGTGTGTAGCGAATTACAGTTATCATAAATCGCATATAGCGCCTGCAAGGTTGTGCGGATATCATTGAAGTCAATTTCCTGTGCGTGCAATGATCTTCCGGAAGTTTGAATGTGGTACTTCAACATCTGGCTGCGTGCATTAGCGCCATATTTATTCTTCATGGCTTTCGCCCAGATTCTTCTGGCTACGCGACCAATTACTGAGTACTCCGGATCAATGCCATTCGAAAAGAAGAACGATAGATTAGGAGCAAACTCATTGATGTCCATGCCGCGACTCAAATAATATTCTACGTAAGTGAAGCCATTTGATAATGTGAAGGCCAATTGAGTGATCGGGTTGGCACCTGCCTCGGCAATGTGATAACCTGAAATGGATACGGAATAAAAGTTTCTGATTTTTTGATCGATAAAATACTGCTGCACATCACCCATTAAACGTAATGCAAATTCAGTTGAGAAGATGCAGGTATTTTGTGCCTGGTCTTCTTTCAAGATATCGGCTTGCACCGTGCCACGCACTTGCGATAATGTTTCTGCTTTTATTTTTTCATAGACATCATGTGGTAACACCTGGTCTCCGGTTACGCCAAGCAGCATTAATCCAAGACCATCATTACCCTTAGGTGTTGGCCCTTGATAGAAAGGACGCTCACCATCGTGGTTTTTATAGATCTCGTTGATTTTATTTTTTACTTCTGCCTCCAGTCCGTTTTTTTTGATATATAATTCACACTGTTGATCGATGGCTGCATTCATGAAGTAACCCAGCAGCATAGGTGCCGGACCATTGATGGTCATCGACACGGAAGTCTTTGGATCGCATAAATTAAATCCACTGTATAATTTCTTCGCATCGTCCAGGCAACAAATGCTCACACCTGCGTTACCAATCTTTCCATAAATATCCGGGCGATAATCAGGATCGTTTCCATACAGCGTTACAGAGTCAAACGCGGTAGATAAACGCTTGGCCGGCATGGCCATACTCACATAGTGAAATCTTCTATTGGTTCTTTCAGGCCCGCCTTCACCTGCAAACATGCGCGTGGGATCTTCGCCTTCGCGCTTGAAGGGATAGATGCCCGCTGTATAGGGAAATTCTCCCGGCACATTTTCCTGCAAGTTCCATTGCAGCAAATCGCCCCACGCTTCGTATTTGGGAAGTGCGATCTTGGGTATTTGTAAATGCGACAGTGATTCAGAATGTGTTTGAATTCCTAATTCTTTATCGCGCACTTTGAATTTAAATACCGGACCTTTGTATTGCGCTACTTTATTGGGCCACTCTTCAAGCAACTTCCAGTTTTTCGGATCGAGATTGAGTTTCAACCGATCGTATTCAGCAAGCAAAATTTTGGTGGTGCTGGCATCATGAGCAAACAGCTCCATGGTTTTTTGCATCCCATATAATTTCTGCGCCACTTCTTTTTGTTCGACTACCCACGCATCATACTTTCGGTTGCCTTCCGAAATTTCACTTAGGTATCGCGTGCGATGCGGTGGAATCACAAACACTTTCTCTGACATCTCTCTTGTTATTTCAAATGTAGATGTAAGATTAGCGTTCGTCTTCTCTACAATTTTATCCATCAGGTGTTTGTAGAGTTGGTTCGTGCCGGGATCGTTAAACTGTGACGCAATCGTACCATATACCGGCATATCCTCCACCTTCTTATCCCACAATTGATGATTGCGCTGATATTGTTTCTTCACATCGCGCAAAGCATCTAATGCGCCACGCTTGTCAAACTTGTTGAGTGCAATCACATCGGCAAAATCAAGCATGTCAATTTTTTCGAGTTGTGTTGCCGCACCGTATTCAGGTGTCATGACATAAAGCGACACATCGCTATGATCCAGAATTTCGGTATCACTTTGGCCGATGCCAGAAGTTTCAAGAATAATCAAATCAAAGCCAGCCGCTTTCATCACGTGTACCGCTTCTTTCACATAAGCCGACAAGGCAAGATTCGATTGACGAGTTGCCAATGAACGCATAAACACACGAGAATTGTTGATGGCATTCATACGGATACGATCGCCCAGTAAAGCACCACCCGTTTTACGTTTGGATGGATCAACAGAAACAATTCCTAATCTTTTGTCCTTGAAGTCAATTAAAAAGCGTCTTATAATCTCATCCACCATCGAAGACTTTCCCGCGCCTCCTGTTCCGGTGATACCAAGTACAGGAATATTTGATGTGGCCGCCTTCTTATTAATCTCTTCAAAGATGTCTTTGTGCTTATCGTAATAATTTTCTGCACCCGAAATCAATTGAGCAATCTTCACATAATTGTCAGTTGTCAATTGTCCATTGTCAATTTTCTCTCCTGTCGGATAATCACTCTTCTCCACCAGATCATTAATCATTCCCTGCAAGCCCATCGCACGACCATCATCGGGTGAGTAAATGCGCGTGATGCCATAGTCCATCAGCTCTTTGATTTCTTCCGGAAGGATCACACCACCACCACCACCGAAAATTTTTATGCGACCAGCACCTTTTTCCTGCAGCAAGTCATACATGTACTTGAAATATTCGTTGTGTCCGCCCTGGTAGCTCGTCATTGCGATAGCCTGGGCGTCTTCCTGTATGGCAGTGTTCACCACCTCTTCTACGCTGCGGTCGTGGCCGAGATGGATAACTTCCACGCCCGTTGCCTGGATGATCCTGCGCATGATGTTGATGGCAGCATCATGACCGTCAAACAAACTGGCAGCAGTAACAATGCGCACTTTATTTTTTGGCTTATAAGGAGCCGGGGCCTGATGGCCGGCCAGGGTGGTTTTTGCTGTGGGGGTAGAAACAGTTTCGGTGCTCATGAGAATCGGTTAAGACGTGTCAAAAATACAGAGAAGAAAAAGATTAAGCTAACAGATGGTAGGAGCTGTTCTATTCATCATAAATACTTATTTTTGATTGATATGCCCAGCACCCAATGACCAAAGAAGAGGCTAAAAAGAAAATCGGTGAACTTGTAGAGCGATTTGGCGAACAGATCGAATCCTATAAAAGATCGGAATACAATGAGACCTTAACCCGCAGGGATTTTATTGATCCGTTTTTCCAAGCACTCGGTTGGGATGTTGATAATCAGGATGGCAGAGCGGAATCCTACCGCGAAGTAATTCACGAAGACAAAATCAAAATTGGATCGGCCACTCAATCGCCTGATTATTCATTTCGGCTTAGCGGTGGCACGCGCTTATTTTTTGTTGAAGCCAAGAAGCCAAGCATTGTTGTGAAAGATGATATCGTGCCTGCATACCAGATTCGCAGGTATGGTTGGAGCGCAAAGCTTTCGATCAGCATCATCACCGACTTTGAAGAGTTTGCGGTGTATGACTGTACCCGAAAACCGGTGCGCACGGATAAAGCTTCTGTTGCAAGACTTAAGTATCTTACATTCAGAGAGTATCTGACTGAGTTTGATTTTTTGTGGGATACCTTTAGCAAGGAGCGTGTGTTGCGTGGCAGCTTTGATAAATTTATTCAGCGTGTTGCCAGCAAGAAAGGAACCGAAACGGTTGACAAAGAATTTCTTAATTCATTGGATACGTGGCGTACGTATCTGGCCGTTAGCATCAGCAAGAATAATAAGCATCTCAATGAAGATGAAGTAAACTTTGTAGTGCAGCAAGCCATTGACCGCATCATCTTTTTAAGAATAGCTGAAGGCAGAGCCGTGGAGCCGGATGGCAATCTTAAAACCATTTTGCATGGCGACTATTACGCCAACTTGTTCAAGCTCTTTAAAGAAGCAGATCAGAAATATAATTCGGGACTATTTGATTTTAAGAAAGACACGCTGAGTGAGCACCTTAAGATTGATAATAAAGTCATTAAGAATATTGTTACCGAACTCTATTATCCGGAAAGTCCCTATGAGTTTTCGGTGTTGTCGGTAGAAATTTTGGGAAGTGCCTACGAGCAATTTCTTGGAAAAGTAATTCGGCTCACACCAGCACATCAGGCACGCATTGAAGAAAAGCCCGAAGTGCGCAAAGCCGGTGGTGTTTTTTATACACCGCAATACATTGTGGACTACATTGTAAAAAACACGGTGGGCAAATTGGTGGAAGCGAAAACACCGGAACAAATCAGCAAGCTAAAAATTGTTGACCCCGCCTGCGGAAGCGGAAGTTTTCTGTTAGGCGCTTATCAATATTTGCTCAACTACCATAAGGATTTTTATTCTGAAAAAGGAAAACTATCCAAAGGAAAGAAAGACAACCCGCTTACGCCCGAGGGAAATCTGACTACAGCAAAGAAGAAAGAAATATTGCTCAACAATATTTATGGAGTAGATCTTGACTTCAATGCCGTAGAGGTAACTAAGCTGAGTTTGCTGCTCAAATGCATGGAAGGCGAAACCATGGCCAGCATTGCCAACCAAATGAAAATGTTTAATGAACGTGTGCTGCCCACGCTCGACAATAATATAAAAAGCGGAAACTCGCTGGTCGATTTTGATTTTTATGAGGGCCAACTGGATTTTGGCAATGATAAAAGGATAAAACCCTTTAGTTGGCAAAAGGCGTTTCCGGAAGTATTTGTGAAAAGAACACCCAATTACCAGCACGAGTTAAAAGACCAATTTAATAAGGTAGTAGCCACAACCAAAAAAGCCGAAGACCTGTTGAGTAAAATTTCAAAAGCAAGCGAACCGATTGCATCGTATGGAAGCGATGGCTTTGATTGTGTGATTGGCAATCCTCCTTATGTGCGGCAGGAACTGTTAACCGATTTCAAAGAATACTTTCAACGGAAATATAAAGTGTATCATGGTACTGCCGATTTATACAGCTATTTCTTTGAGCGAGGCATGGCACTGCTGCGCGAAGGTGGTTTGTTTGGAATTATTGTGGCCAATAAGTGGATGCGTGCCAGCTATGGCGAGCCGCTGCGCAAATGGTTGAAAGAACAAGACATCAAACAAATTATTGACTTTGGCGACCTGCCTGTTTTTGAATCGGCCACAACCTATCCATGTATTTTTATTTCGAGCCGATCAAAAATTCTGTCACCATTCATAGAGGTGGTGAATGTAAAAACATTGAAGTTTGAAACCGAACTGCAAGACTATGTAGATGAGCACACTCAAACACTCAGCAAAGAGTTGCTTGACGATGGCGGCTGGAACCTTGCCGGTGAAGCAGAACATCTATTGCTAAAAAAACTACAAAGCAAGGGCGTGCCACTGGGCGAATATGTGAAAGGCAAAATTTATTATGGTATAAAGACGGGCTTAAACGAAGCCTTTGTTATTGACGAAGAAACTAAAAAGCGGCTGATTAAAGAAGACAAGAAAAGTGCAGCGATCATTAAGCCTTTTTTGGCGGGAAGGGATATTAAGCGGTATCAGCAACCTAAAAGTGATAAATATTTAATCTTTACCAGGCGAGGTATAGATATTGATAATTATCCGGCCATACTAACATACTTGTCACAATTCAAAACGCAACTACAGCCCAAGCCAAAAGACTATAAGGGAAAAACCTGGAAAGGCAGAAAACCTGGCAGTTATAAATGGTTTGAGATGCAAGATGCTGTTGATTATTACGAAGAGTTTGAGAAGCCTAAAATAATTATCCCCGCCATTGTTAAAAGTGCTTCTTATACATTTGATGAGACTGGGTTTTATTCAAATGATAAGACCAGTATCATTTCTTTGAATGACAAATATTTGTTGGGCATACTCAACGCCACTGCGTGTGATTACTTCATTAAATCAATAGCCGCCACCAAGCAAAATGGATATTTTGAGTATAAGCCGATGTATGTTGTGCAGTTGCCAATACCAACAGCAAGCAATACACAAAAGAAGGAGATAGAGAAACTGGTTGATCACGTCCTTAACCTGAACAAACAAAAAGCAGCAGCCAACGTGCCCGGTGTGATCGAGCAAATCGACAACCAGATTGCTCATGCCGATGAGAAAATTAATGAACTTGTTTATCAGCTTTACGAGTTAACGGAGCAAGAAATAAAAATAATTGAGTCATGATTATCATTGACCGCACCAGTGACTTTTATCCTACCAATATTTTCGGTCAACTAAAAGGCTTGTCGAAAGGGAGGCAGATGGACCGCTTGCACGAAGTGCCTCTTGATGTATTGCTTGAGTTACTTAAGGCATTGCAAACCCAAGCGTTACTCTATAAGCGTTTTATGGAACCACCTCATATTAATGAACGCATAGAAATGGTGACCGATGTAATTCATGATCAATATGGTGATGCCTTGACTACGGAAGAAGAATGGAAGGCCTTCTGGATTCTTCCCTATTGATTCTTAGTATGAAAAATAGTGTCACAGAAAAATTTGCCACCACCGCGTTACTCATCATTTTCATTTTGGTAATGCTATTTCATGTGCTGGTCTTACTGGGCATCATTCCGTTTGACATGGTGTGGGGCGGACGATTGAAAAGTAAAGAGGAAATGATTCCTTTCGAAATTACATCCATCGCCTTGAATTCGGTCATGCTGGGCATTGTAATGATACAGGCCGGCTTATTGAAAGTGAAAGTGAAACCGATCGTGTTAAAGATTGCTTTTTGGTGCATGTTTGTCCTCTTTGCGATTAATACGATTGGCAATATTTTTTCAAATAATGAGTTGGAACGATTGATCTTTACGCCATTGACACTTTTACTCTCAGTATTCTGTTTACGTTTGGCGATTAAGTAATGATACGAAAGCAAAAACCGAAGTCGCCAGCGATCATCAACTATGATTTAATCGTAGCGAACGTAGGCAAGCACATCGCGCTGGACGAAAAAGAAATTTTATTTTTTATTTCCTTACTAAAAGAGAAGCATGTCTATAAAAATAACTTTGTTTTACAAGAAGCACAAGTTTGTCAGTACATCAGCTTTGTGAATAGTGGTTTATTACGAGCTTATTATCTTGATAAAGAAGACAAGGAATATACTATTATGTTCGCTGTCGCGGATTGGTGGATCACCGACATGTATTGTTACATTCATCAAAAGCCAGCCATGCTCACCATTCAGGCGGTAGAAGAAAGCCACATCTTCAATCTTAAAAATGATGATCTGGAAAAGCTTTATATGGAAGTTCCGAAATTTGAAAAATTCTTTCGCATCATCATGCAGAATGCTTACATCCGCGAGCAATTGCGCATCATACAGAACTTATCGCTTTCTGCCGAAGAGCGCTATCACAATTTCCTTACGAAATACCCGCAGATTGCTAAGCAAGTCACGCAGAAGCAGATTGCCTCTTATCTGGGAGTCACTCCTGAGTTTCTAAGCACACTGCGTGCGAACAAAAGCAAAACCTGATTTCTTAAGGTACATTAATTTTCTTTTAAGCGGCATCTTCGTTCTTTGTATGAAAAGAAAACAACTATGCTTATACTAATTGCCGGTCCGTATCGCAGTGGAACGAACGATGACCCTCTATTAATCCAAAAAAATATGGATCGCCTTGAGTCAGTTGCCTTGCCGCTCTTTCGCATGGGACATATTCCTATGGTTGGTGAGTGGGTGGCGCTGCCCTTGCTTCATCTGGCAGGTTCAAAAAAGCCGGGCGATGCTGCCTTCGAAGAAATTCAGTATCCCGTTGCACACCGGTTGTTAACAAAATGTGACGCTTTGCTTCGACTAGAAGGCGCATCAAAAGGTGCTGATGAAGATGTTAGAATCGCACAGGAAATAGGATTGACAGTGTATTATCGTTTGGAGGATGTTCCTCATGCCAATACTCTTCCATCCTAATGACCACCCAGGTATTAATTTGACGATCTTATAAAAATAACGCAAGCCAGGTTATCACATCGGAATTCTTTTTGCTAACTTTTCGTGAACCTTCATTAATGAAAAGCAGCCAATCCTATCTTCGGTTTCCATTTCTCATTATTTATCTCGCCTTTTTCCTTGTGAGTTGCCAGACTGACAACAAAGAAGAAAGTAAGGATGAAGTACTTGCCAAGATGATTGCCCGTGCTAAAGAGTTAGAGCTCGATACGGAATACAAAGCGCCTCCGGGCGATGCGCTCTCACATCATACGGCAGGATTTGCAAAGATCATGTGCTCCGCTGTTTTCATCACCGGGCTGCAGCCCGAATTTGCTGCAGAGAATGTAGGATACTTTACAAGCCCTTATGCAGAGCGTGCTAAAGTAGGCAAGCCCGTGATTGATTACGAAAAGAAAACGGTTTCTATCACTTTACCCAGCGGGGTTACACGAACTGCCATTTATACTGGTGATCAGGGTTGCGTTTGTTTGACCGAAGGAGTTGACTCTTTATACTACCAACCTGTAAAAGTAGTTCGCAATCTGCCTGACCCCAATACCACTCCCTGGCCGATGGGTGATGTATTGACTGATGAACCGGCTCCATCAGAGGTGGATATGGAAAAAATAAAGCAGGCTGTTACTGCTGCCTTTGAACCAGCCGAAGCATTGACCGCGGCATTTGTGATTACCTACAAAGGAAAGATTATTGGTGAGCGCTACGCGGAAGGAATTGCAAAGGACACTCCATTAGAAAGCTGGTCGATGGGAAAAAGTGTTTCAGCAACGTTATTAGGTACACTCATTAAGGATGGTGTGTATACGATGGACCAACCCGCCCCTATTCCACAATGGCAAGGTGAAGGTGATGAACGAGCCAGGATCAGAATCATGGATATACTTCATATGTCCAGCGGCATTCGTTGTCGTGCGCCACAGGATCCTGATTATGATGCCACATTGGGTTATCCTGATCATTTGTATTTGTATACGGGTGGTGTTAACTCGTTTGAGTATGCTGCAACACTTCCACAGCAGTGGCTTCCCAACGCGGTGGGGCGTTATCGAAATGTAGATCCTGTTTTAACCAATTACCTGGTGAGATTAGGAGTGGAAGGAAGGGGAGACGTTTACCACACCTACCCACAGCGTGCGCTCTTTGATAAGATTGGTGTTCGTAGTATGGTGATGGAAACTGACCCTTATGGAAATTTCTTAACACAAGGTTATGAGTTTGCCTCTGGCAGGGATTGGGCGCGGTTAGGTAATTTGTATTTGCAGGACGGTGTATGGAATGGTGAACGGATTTTACCTGAAGGCTTTACAAAATTTGTAAGCACACTTGCCCCGGCATGGATAGAAGATGGACGACCCATCTATGGCGGATTGTTCTGGATCAATGGGGACGGTGCGCGTCCGATTCCAAAAGATGCGTATATGATGTTGGGTGCCGGTGGTCAATCAACTACCATTATTCCTTCGCATTATTTGGTGATCGTTCGACTAGGGCATTACAAAGGATCTAAAGAAGGTGGGGAGGCACTCGATAAAGCCTCTACGTTAATTATGGAAGCGGTGCCGGGAAAAGTAAAATAAGTTTCATCAAAATTATATTCACGATATGAAGTTGAAAAAAAAGGAGATTGAGATTTTGGACGAGTCATTTGCAATTACCGATGAGCAAATCAACTTCTTTCAAACGAACGGATTTATTAAAATCAAAAACGTTTTGACTGCCGATACCCTTCACTACATGAATGAAACCATTTCTGAAGAAGTGAAGCGTCTTAACACACAACATCTGCCGATGGAGCAACGCGATACCTATGGCAAAGCGTTTCTACAGATCTTTAATCTATGGGCAAAATCGGAAACGGTAAAAGAAGTTGTATTCAGCAAGCGGCTGGCAAAAATGGCTTCTGAACTAATGGATGTTACAGGTGTGCGAATGTATCATGACCAGGCATTATTTAAAGAACCCGGTGGCGGTCATACACCCTGGCATGCTGATCAGTACTATTGGCCGTTGAGTTCAGATAAAACGGTAACGGTGTGGATACCTTTACAAAAGACAGGTCTTGAATTGGGTCCTTTGGAGTTTAGTGCAGGTAGTCAGCAATTAACGGAAGGGAGAAATCTGAAGATCAGTGATGAGAGTGAAAAGGAGATTCAAAGGAAATTGACATTGCGTGATTTTGAACAAGTGGTAGAGCCCTTTGATGTGGGTGAGGTAAGCTTTCACATGGGTTGGGTCTTTCACCGTGCCGGCTCTAACCAGACCGATGCAATGCGCAAAGTGATAACCGTAATTTACATGGACAAAGACATGCGATTGAAAGAACCGGTTAATGAAAATCAAATTGCTGATTGGAAAACCTGGTGCCCCGGTGTAAAGGTGGGTGATGTGATTGATAGTCCGCTCAACCCGGTTTTATATTCTGCTTAGTAGAGCCCCCATTATTAAATGCCATTTGTTTCCTTATACATTTTCAGCTGTTTATTTCGTGTGATAGCCAGCGCAATAAATCCCAATACAAAAAACATGATAAGGGCAAGCACAGAATTTTTCATTCCGAAAAACTCATCGATAAAACCAAATGTAAAAATGCCAACCACGATGGCGATTTTTTCGGTCATGTCATAAAAGCTGAAAAAAGAAGCGGTGTCTTTTGTTTCCGGCATCAGTTTACTGTACGTGCTTCGGCTTAGTGATTGTATGCCTCCCATAACGAAGCCAACGCCAACGGCTATTCCATAAAAATAAAATTCAACATTTACTCCCGCTTCTTTGAGTGTGGCAACCTCGTAGGCGGCTATGCATACACCAATCCACAACAGTACGATGACCATCAATACATTGAGATTACCAAAGCGGCCAGACATCCTTGCTATTACGGTGGCACCCACTACGGCAACCAATTGAATTACCACCAGCGTTATGATGAGCTTAGTGGGAGGCAATCCTAAAAGTTTGCTTCCAAACATGGAGGCTACTAACAGTACCGTCTGCACGCCCATGCTATACAGGAAAAATGCTGCTAAGAACCAATTCAATACTCCTATTTTAAGAACTTGTTTCAATACTTTTTTCAGTTCCCTGAAGCCCGCGGTTAAGAAGTTGGTTTTTGATTTTTGCGAGTTTGTTCTTCCCTGTGGCAAGTAGGCAAAAGGTATTTGCGCAAACCCGATCCACCAAATCCCGACCAGCAAAAAAGTAAACAAGGGCCCCGAAGTATTGTCTCCATTAGCTTGAAAATGGAGGACTAATCCAAAGCCAATCAGTTGTAAGATAACCGAGCCGATGTAACCCATCATGAATCCGCGTGCACTTACTTTATCACGGTCCTCCAAGGCGGCAATTTCAGGCAGGTATGAATTATAAAACACCAGACTTCCTGTGTATCCAATCACGGCCGTTACGAAACAAGCTAACCCCCAGATAAGGTTTGACCCATTGAACCAAAAAAGACCCATACACGCCAGCCCCCCGAGGTAGCAAAAGAATTGCATAAACTTTTTCTTATTTCCACGGCTATCAGCAATGGATGAAAGAATAGGGAGCAGCAGTGCTATGAACAAGTAGGCGAATACTAATGTGAAATCATACAAAGCAGAATTCTTGAATGTACGGCCCATAAAAGGAACCGTGTCTTCACCGAAAGCGGATTTTGTTACACCTAAAAAGTAAATCGGAAAGAATGTGGTTGTAATAACCAGGTTGTAAACGGAGTTGGCCCAATCATACATACACCAGGCATGCACTATTTTTTTATTGTGTAATGTCAATTGCATGATTAAAAGATTAGATACATCTCAATTTAAGGTCTTATTCGGTTATAAATCGATACCACTGTTTACCGTGGTAGAATCCGGTGATCCGAAATACGCGCTTTTCGGATTAATATCAAATGCAGAAAGCGATAAACCGATAGAAGGTTTTACTTACTACGGGGTATAAATTCTATTTTATATAACGAACTGTAGAAAAATATCTCACCGGGAGCATAAAAACAGACTCTGGGCTCTTAAATAGTGAAAAAGGGTTTGGCATGTATTTTATTATCTTCTGAGGTGAATCGATAATTGATCCTATCAATTAATCTCAGACCATTACTTATGAAATCCCGATTATTTTTAGTTCTCATACTGTTTTCCTTTATTGTAGGTTGTGAAAAAATAGAACCCGTTATTGATCAGGTTCCGGACAATATTATTCCAACGAAGACCTGCCCAACACTTTATTCACGCATTCTGGAATTATTCCCGGAGTTCCGAAATAATGAAGTGAAGCAAGCCGTATTATTTACCGACACCGTTCAGAAAAGTGTAGTACTAACTCGTGATACCGAAGTGTATCTGACATTTATCTCCGAAGGTGCGGGTCTTCGCAATACGTTGGGCTGGTACGCGTATGACAGTCTGACGGAGCCCCAGAACTCCAAGGATTTTGTATCGCATGTTCTTTTCCCAAATGTGTCTCATAATGTGCTTACGGTTGGAGATAGACTACAGTTAGGTGATAAGAAATTTAAGAAAGGTACCGTGATTGGGTTTTTTCTAATCGTGGGTGGTTGGAATTCGGGAACCATTGATTATAGTAAACGCACTCACTTTACCAATTATTCGCTTAATCTTGATCGCGCTCAGCAACATATTCTGTTTGAAGAGAAGACGTGTGGAGATATCGTTCTGGCATTTGAAGATCTTCCTGTAAATGATCCAACCTGCGATCGTGATTTTAATGATATTATCTTTACCATTTCTGATAACAATTCAAATCTTAAAAACAGTTCTTTCCAACAAAGTCGTTTGGTGAAATGGTAATACAAATCAACTCATCGATT
>CAZIOY010000018.1:0-55075 GCA_964540915.1 uncultured Ohtaekwangia sp. | reverse complement strand
ATCAAAATCCAAAATTACACCGACAGGAATAATCAATGTGGTAGCAGTTGCTGTGGTGACTCCACCCTCCTGACACGTTGGGGTTGTTAGCGGATTCCAGACAATCGTACCTGCACCAGAAATCGTACAGGTTTGTGAATAGGCTAATGTCCCTGCCAAAACAAAAAACATTGCAAATGCAAAAAAATTTCTCATAAACTTCGGCCTTGATGATCCTAATATAGATCAAAGCGAAGTAATAAGGAAGAACTTAATCATTGAATTTTCTACCATACACCGAACAAAGAAAAGTAATCTATAAGCAAGGCAAATCGGTCTTTGAATGAAAATGCCTCTTTAGGTTTAAGTTTCCGCCATTATTTAACCAAAACTCGTGAAACTGAAGTAAAATCGGTGGAAATGAATTTCACATAATACAACCCTGACTCAAGTTTTACCGGCATCTTTAGGGTTGCTAAATGGTCATACACTTTGAAGCGGGCTATTTCCGTACCGGTTGTGTTATAGATCGTGGCAAAGGCATTTTGACTGGGCATAAAATTCGTTTCGATCTGCAATTCAATGCCATTGGAAGGATTTGGATAAACAGAGAAACTCTTTTTACCATCAAAATCAACCATGATTACTTTGAAATACTCGGTATACCCATCAAAGTCAACCGACTTTAAACGATAATAGTTTTTTCCATTCAGGGGTTTTTCATCAGAAAAAGAATAATCCTGACGAGTGCTAGTGGTTCCATGACCAACTACTTTAGAAATACTGTAAAAATTTGAGCCGTCAGCAGACTTTTCAACATCAAAATAATCAAAGTTTAGTTCAGAGGCCGTTGCCCAGAAAAGTGATATTTTATTTAATCCCTTAGAGCCATTAAAGAACAGCAGTTCAATCGGAAGTACCCCATAAGTAGCGCAAAATCCGTCACCAGAAGTACAATTTGAAAATCCACCAGACACCGGACATGGCGTACCACAGGTTGATCCATTCTTCACATCCAGGGTACCGCCACTAATTGATCCTGACCCAATAAAAGCATTGTTGTTTTTTCCATACAATGTACCGCCTACAGTGATCTTATCCCCTGCTGCTGCAACATTATATTGAACACCATTATTAGCTGCATCTCCCAAGTTTCCGCTTACACTTAAAGTGCTGTTTCCTGTAATGCTAAGCTGAGAACCAGGACCCCCAGAAATTGGAAAATTACCTGTAATGGTAACATTATTACTAATTGTAATTGTTCTGTTGTTTGCCAAATCCACGACTACGTTACCAGTAAACGTGATAAGTCCATCTGCCATATTATTACATTCTGTGACCGTTGCACCTCCTGAGGCGGTCCAAGTAATGCTTCCAAAATTTATATCAGAAGCGATCGTTGTTGGATTTGAGGTACATGTTTTTTGGGCGAACAGGTTTGACAGAAACCCTCCACAAAAAATAATGACAACACTAAAAAGAAGTCGTTTTTTCATAAAAATTGGGGTAACCCGGTTCGCATGCAGTCTTCATTCAATATAAAGCGCGAAAGTAACTAATTTTTATAACTTAAAATCCACTTTTCGTTCCGGGCAAATCCTGTTTATTAAATTTTGAATTTGAGCATTTTCCAGAAAGCTTCTTAAGTTGCAGCTTTGATCTTTCTAAATCTTATCTGAGAAGCCGGTGAGCAAACTCAAACGTCTGGCAGGCGAAACCGCCCTTTACGGACTGGGTAGCATTTTACCCCGGGTACTGAATTTCATGTTGGTGCCCCTTCATACCATCAACATGTTTAGCAAATCCGAGTATGGTGAAATCACCAAGCTATACGCATTTGTGGGTGTGATCAACATCGTTTACATGTTTGGCGTGGAGACGGCTTTCTTTCGCTTCGCGACAAAGCCCGAAGCAAACCAGCAAAGGATTTTTAACCTGAGCCAAACCAGCGTGGTTTTAATCAGCATTTTTTTATCCGTCATTTTTATTTCATTCTCCTCGCCCATCGCGAACGCACTAAATATTGGATCACATCCGGAGTTTATCATTTGGCTCACCCTCACCATGTTTGTGGATGCGCTGGTTGCAATTCCATTTGCGAGGCTTCGGCTTGAGAAAAAGGCACTGCTTTTTGCTGTTGCCAAAATTTTTAATGTGGCCGTGCTGATCGGGCTGAACTTCTACTTTCTGAAAATAAACTTTGATCCGGTCGTAGGCATCGGCTACGTGTTCCTCGCCAATCTGATTGCCAACTCGTTCTTCATTCTCTTCTTCCTTAAAACAATTTTTAGCTGGCGGCCTACCTGGGATAAAACCATATCGCCACAGATGCTTCGATATGCCTACCCGGTCATGATTACTGGTGTGGCCGGTATGATTAATGAAATGTTTTCCAGAAGTATGCTGGACTGGTGGCTACCTGAAAACTTTTATGCCAACACTACGCGTGAGGAAGCCGGGGGAATTTTTGGTGCGTGTTACAAATTTGCCGTATTCATGAACCTCGGTATTCAGGCATTTCGCTATGCGGCAGAACCTTTCTTTTTCTCCAATGCTTCCGACAAAAACTCTCCCGCTCTTTTCGCGAAAGTCAATCATTATTTTGTGATTGTTTGCTGCGTGGTCTTATTGGGCATCAGCATCAATATTGATTTCATTAAGTTGTTCTTTATTGGAGAGGAGTACTGGGTGGGGCTCAGCATAGTACCTGTGTTGTTATTGGCTTATCTGTTTCTAGGTGTTTATTATAATATGAGCGTTTGGTTCAAGATTACGAACAAAACATATTATGGAACCCTGATCACATTACTGGGTGCACTGATTACCGTAGCGGGTAATTTTGTTCTAATTCCCATAGCCGGTTATATGGGAAGCAGCGTTGCTGCCCTGTTGTGCTACTTTACCATGGCAGTCGCTTGCTACCTGATTGGTCAACGGTACTATCCTATACCTTATGACATCGTAAAAGACCTGGCATACATTATTTGTACCTACAGCATTATTCTCGCAGTCTCCAGCATCAGCTTTGCCAGCCTGTGGGCGAATGTGGGGTTTCACTCCGTGGTGATCATTCTTTTTTGCGGTGTAGTTTTTCTGATCGAAAGAAAGAACCTGATGCAGTCAGTCGCATAAAGATTTTAGTAGCTTTACTCCAATAAAATTCTACCTGTATGAACATTATCATTCCAATGGCTGGCTTAGGCAAACGGCTGCGACCGCATACACTTACCACGGCAAAACCACTACTTCCAATTGCCGGCAAGCCCATTGTACACCGCTTAGTTGAAGACATTGCCCGCGTTTGCCCCGAAAAAATTAACTACATAGGATTCATCGTTAATCCTTCTTTTGGTAAACAGGTTGAGGAGGATTTGAAATTGGTTGCCAGGGCAGTAGGTGCCGAAGGAAGGATTTATTATCAGGATCAGGCCCTTGGAATTTCGCACGCGCTTCTCTTTGCCAAAGAATTATTTAACGGTAAAGTAATAGTAGCCTTTGCTGATACTCTCTTCAAAGCCGACTTCAGTCTCAACACTACCCTCGATGGCACCATTTGGGTGCAAAAAGTTAGTAACCCGTCACAGTTTGGTGTAGTGAAACTAAACGATATCGGTGAAATCACCGAGTTGATCGAAAAACCCTCTACGTTTGTTTCTGACCTTGCCATCATCGGAATTTATTTCTTTAAAAATGGAGAAATCCTGAGAGATGAAATGCAACATCTGATCGACCATGACATAAAAGAAAAAGGTGAGTTTCAGTTTACCACCGCACTGGAAAACATGAAAAAGAAGGGCGCTATTTTCGTACCAGGCGAAGTGGAAGAATGGCTCGATTGCGGGAACAAAGACAACATGGTACAAACCAACCAGCGCTATCTCGAGATTATCAAAGACCAAAAATTAGTTTCTGAAAAAGCGAAAATCATAAACAGTATTTTGATCCCCCCGGTTTTTATTGGAGATCACGTAGTAATCGAAAACTCAATAATAGGCCCATACGTGTCTATTAGTGAAGGAACCACTGTGGTTGATTCAAGAATATCGAACTCGATCATTCAAAAGCACAGTCAAGTCAGGAAGGGAATTTTAGACAATAGCCTGTTGGGAAATTTCGTTAATTTTGAGGGAAATTCTGCCGAATTAGATCTCGGAGATTATAGTACGATTTGATCCCTTAGCCGTTGATAAAAAGAATCTCTTTCATATTATTCCTTGTGCTTTTAACCCTGGTGTCAAATAAATCTCTGTTTGCACAGAAAAAAAAGGCACCACCCGAGGCACGTTCTGTCGAAGCACGATTGCGCGAAGCAGAATTTTTCTTTACGGAAGCTCAGAAATATTTTATCCTTGAAGACTACGCAAAAGCGTTAGTATATTTTCAACGTGTGGCTGATTTGAACCCAACAAATGCAACGGTTCATTATAAAATTGCCGAGATTCTTGCAAAAGGAACCAAAGAAGAAGATCTGATCATTGCATCGCAAAACATTGAAATTGCACTCAAATACGAGAAGAAGAACAAATATTTCTATTTGCTGGCATCCAACATTTATGCGAGCATCGGTGAATTTGGTAAAGCTACCAACGCGCTCGAAACCATGCTCAAGGAAGTTAAGGGCACGGAAGACTATTTATATGAACTTGCGGCTCTTTATCTCTATGACAAAAAGGAAGATGAAGCGTTGAAAGTGTATGACAGAGCCGAAATCGTAATGGGTATTGATGAGGTTTCATCTCTTCAAAAGCAACGTATTTATCTGGATCGCGGCAACGTAGAAAAAGCCATCGCAGAAGGTGAGAAGCTCATTCATGCTTTTCCCGATGAAGAGCGTTATCTGCTTGGATTCGCAGAGACACTTTCCCGTTATGGGCAAACTCAAAAAGCCATTGGGTATGTTGAGAGTTTCATTAAGGAAAATCCCGATGCAGGCAGTTCGAAAATGATGCTGGCCGGATTTTATCGAGATAGCGGTCAGGAACAAAAATCCAGAGAGTATGTGGCACAGGTGTTTGATGACCCTTCTGTGGATGTTGGCAGCAAGGTGCTGATGATGGGTGTTTATGCCAACACAATGTCTTCGAACAAAAGCAAAAAAATTACTGACAAAGAATTAGAATCTTTTTCTATTGATCTTTTCAAAAAACTAGAAAGCAACTACCCGGCAGATCCTAATGTGCACCTGGTTGGAGGAGACTTGTACATGACCCTCGAAAAAGATAAAGATGCCCTTGCACAATATCTAAAAGCTGTAAAAGGCGGGTTAAGCAGTTTCGATGCCTGGCAAAATCTGATGTTCCTCGAAAGTGAAGCCAATCAGATTGATAGCCTGATCAAACACTCAGAAGAAGCCCTTGAACTTTTCCCTAATCAGGCGATGGCTTATTATTTCAACGGCTACGGTCATCTTCGCAAAAAGCGATATCGCGAGGGAACCTATTCGCTTGAACAGGCAAAAAAACTCTCGGCCAGCAATCCTGTTTTTGTCAGTGAACTCAATTCCATGCTGGGAGATGCCTACCAGGGATCAAAGGAATTCGCCAAATCGGATGCCTCTTATGAAGAAGCCCTGACCTATAATCCCAACAATGATATTGTCCTGAATAATTATAGCTATTACCTTGCCTTACGAAAAGAAAATCTTGACAAAGCAGATAAGATGTCATATCAGTTGGTCAAGCTTTTTCCTGAAAATCAATCCTACCTCGATACAAGAGCCTGGGTTTTATACGCCCAGGAAAAATATAAGGAAGCCCGAAAGGTGATTGAAAAAGTTATTCAGGGTGAGCAGGTGTCAGGTACCCATCTAGAACATTATGGCGATATCCTTTTCCAGTTGGGAGATGTTGATCAGGCGGTTAAACAATGGCAAAAGGCAAAGCAAACGGGTGGAGACGATATTGCGCTGGACAAAAAAATCAATAACCGGAAACTAAATTGATGATATATAAACACACTTGACTTTTAATCTATGGTATTGCCCATGCATAAGATATCTCCGTTTGTTTTTGCAACAATCCTACTGCTTACTTTTCAAGGTTGCAGTAAAAAGACCGTGCCTTCACTTCCTCCTCCACCAATAACACTGGATATCGAGCAGATTGATTTTGGTTATCTGCATGGAAAAGCACGGTTAATCTTCAAAGACGAAAAGAGGGAAAGAGAGGTAAAAGCAAATATTAGAATTAGAAAAGACAGTGTGATCTGGATGAACTTCACCGTTATTGGAGTGCAGGGTGGCAAAGCGTTGATAAACAAAGACTCTATCACGATTGTCAGCACCGTTGATAAAGAGTACTATGTGTTCGACTACGAAGAACTTTCAAAGCGATTCAATTTTAAAATCGATTATTCAGTAATCGAAGCTGCGATGTTAGGTAATCCCATCAAAAGCAATAATTCTGAAAACGTAATTGGCCAGGAAGGTGAGCGCGATATGTTGGTTCAAAAAGAAGGCTCAGTCACCATCAAAAACCTGATCAACCCGGTTATGAAGAAGATTGAATACGTTGAACTCGTAGAGGCAACCACCAACAATATGTTAAAAGTGGAATACTCCAACTTTCAGCCTTTAGGCGATAAGAATTTTCCATATAATGGGGTGGTTAATGTGTTTTACAAGACTGCTGCCGGCATCATCAATAATACCATTACCATTGAGTACAATAAAGCCGAAGTTGGCAATAAGGAATTAAAATTCCCTTTCAAGATTCCCCAGCGATATGACCGCAGGTAAATCTCTTTGTTTATCTCTCATTCTCTCTTTTGTTTGCTTTGCCGCACTTGGGCAAAAAACCAAAATCCAATTGCAGAGAGAGAAACAACAGAACCTTGAGAAAATAAAGGAAACTGAAAAAATTCTGGCAGAGACCGGTGCAGAAAAGAAAAACAACCTGGGCGAGCTGGTGGCACTCAATCAGCGCATCGCACAACAGGAATCCCTGATTAAGTCCATCAAGAATGAAATCTCATTTCTGGATTATGATATCAGTGAGAACAATCAAATTATTCAGGCGCTCGAAAGAGATGTGGATAAGTTAAAAGAAGAATATGCCACCATGATTTTATCGGCTCAAAAAGCGAGCGGAAAAGTCGATAAGCTTACGTTTATTTTTTCAGCTAAATCATTTGACCAGTTGCTCATGCGCTTAAAGTACATGGAACAATATGGTAAAGCCCGACAAAGCCAGGCCGTAGCAATAGAAAAAGTGCAGACGATATTACGTGAACAGGTGCATGTCACCGAATTAAAAAGAGGCGAAAAAAATAATTTACTGGCAGATGAAGTAAAAGAGAATAACGAACTAACCAGCCTGAAGGAAAAACAACGTTCCGTGGTGAAGTCGCTTGAAAAACAAGAAAAACAATTGAGAAGAGATCTGGAGGCAACCAAAAAAGCGGTGGCTGAATTAGATAACTTAATTGCCAGAATTATCAAAGAAGAACTGGAGCGTATTGCGCGTGAAGCACGTGAACAGGACAGCAAAAAAAATAAGGAGGTTGCCAATGCCACCACCGCACTTTCAAATTCCTTTGAGGAGAATAAGAATAAATTCCCCTGGCCGGTTTCTGGTTTTGTTTCACAACGGTTCGGAAGGCAACAACACCCGGTGCTGAAAGGTATTGAAATCCAAAATGATGGTGTAAATATTCAAACCAAGCAAGGGGAAGAGGTGCGTACTATTTTTAATGGTGAGGTTAGTCGCGTTGCCTTCACGCCTGGCATGGGCAATACAATAATCATCAAACATGGAGAATATTTCACCGTTTATACGGGCTTAAAGGATATTTCTGTAAAGCAAGGTCAGCGGGTAACTACTAATCAGGAACTCGGAAAAGTGCTGTCAAATGGAGAAGGTATTTCAGAATTGCGGTTTCAGATTCGCAAGAATTTCGATGCCCTAAATCCTCAAGAGTGGCTCAGAAATTAGTTAAGCGGTTAAAAAAGGCCTGAATCGGCTCAATTTTAGTCGGACAAAAAAGCACCCAATACTTCCATTTATCATATTTAGCTTATCTTTACACACTTAATTAATCACTATGAGTACAATTCTTTTGATAGGGATGCCCGGCATGGGCGAGTGGGTGGTCATCGGTTTATTCGTGTTGATCTTCTTTGGAGCAAAGAAAATTCCTGAGTTTGCCAAAGGCCTCGGTAAGGGCATTAAAGAATTTAAAGATGCCGTTAAGGATGTGAAGAAAGAAGTCGATGATGCAGGCAAGGAAGTTCCGAAGATTGACGAAAAGTAAGCGTTGAAGACGTACGCTAATTTAAAAGATCTACAACTCAGCCTCTTTAACGGATCACTTTCCTGCACTGACAGGGTAAATATCTTTTTGTCCAAAATCGACTCAAAGAAACATCTCAATGTTTTTTTGAACGTCTATGCTGAAGAAGCCCGACAGCAAGCTCTGCTGGTCGACTCCAAAATCAAAAATGGAACTGCCGGCAAACTTGCAGGATTAGTCGTTGGGCTTAAGGATGTACTTTCTTACAAAGACCATCCTGTTCAGGCAAGCAGCAAAATACTTGATGGGTTTGTTTGCCAGTTCACGGCTACGGCCGTGCAACGACTGCTGGACGAAGACGCAATCATTATTGGTCGCCAAAATTGTGACGAGTTTGCAATGGGTTCCTCCAATGAAAATTCGGCTTTCGGACCTGTTCTTAATGACATCGATAATACGCGGGTAGCAGGCGGATCATCCGGTGGTTCAGCCGTTGCCGTCATGGCAGATTTATGCGATGTCTCCATTGGGTCTGATACCGGAGGATCCGTTCGTCAACCGGCAGCATTTTGCGGAGTGATCGGGTTAAAGCCAACCTACTCTCGTATCTCACGGTATGGGCTTCTTGCTTATGGTTCATCATTTGATTGCATAGGCATTTTTTCAAAAAATATTTACGATGTGGCGATCGTACTTGAAACGATTGCCGGCAAGGATGACTATGACAGCACGGTATCAACTCAGCCGGTTTCATCCTATAGCACTGAATTAATTTCTTCACTAAACAAAAAGTATCGCATCGCCTACATGCGTGATTCCCTTGAGTCAGAAGCGCTGCAGCCTGAAATCAAGGAAAGCATTTACAAAAAAATTGACCAGTTGAAGACAGCCGGGCATTCGGTGGAAGCCATTGACTTTCCACTGAACGAATATGTACTACCCACCTATTATATCCTGGCAACGGCCGAGGCGAGTTCAAACTTATCCCGATATGATGGGGTACGTTATGGTTATCGTTCAGCAGCCTCACATGATTTAAACGCCTTTTATAAAAAAACCCGATCGGAAGGATTCGGAAAAGAAGTACAGCGAAGAATCATGCTGGGCACCTTTGTGCTGAGCGCCAGTTACTATGATGCTTACTATACCAAAGCCCAAAAAGTAAGAAAACTGATACGCGACAACATTAAGGCTGTTTTTGAAGATCATGATTTTATAATCCTTCCTACAACACCCACCACAGCATTTAAATTGGGCGAGCACACAAATAATCCTATCGAAATGTACTTGGCCGACTTATATTCCGTTCAGGCAAATGTAGCAGGGGTTCCGGCTATTTCCCTTCCTTGCGGAAGGGACGCTAAAGGCTTACCCATTGGCATACAAATCATGGCGGATGACTTTGAGGAATCGAAACTGTTTCAGTTTTCGGAAATAATTCAGAACTTGAGCTGAGTTTCAGCAAGAAACAACAGAATAAATTGAAAATTGAAGGTGATATGATGAGGTATTTTGTTCTGGCTATATTTTTTGTCTTTTCTAGTACATTCTTATTTGCACAAGAACAGGAAGAAGAGACGGATACAATTACCGTGGAGTTACCCACACCCACAGGCGATTTAATTCCATTGGATAGTGTACCGATTACACTGATCGTACTTCCTATTGAACTGGAATATATTCCAGCGGATGAAACTCCAGAATTGCTGGCTGATCGGTTGGGCTGTCTTCAGCAAGTAATCCCTCTTACCTACAACAGCACGGTTCATGGTTTCATTAACTACTTTACCGTTCGAAACCGTGAATATACGCGCACTATGCAGCGCAAGAAAGATATGTTCTTTCCTCTGTTTGAAAAAAGTCTGGCACAATACCACCTGCCGGATGAGTTAAAATATTTATCCATCATTGAGTCTGCCCTGAATCCGCGTGCAATATCAAAAGCGAGGGCAGTAGGACTCTGGCAGTTTATGTCTGGAACAGGAAGATACATGGGCCTGCAATTAGACTGGTATGTAGATGAGCGGATGGATCCTGAAAAATCAACCGATGCCGCATGCCGTTACTTATCACAACTTTACTCCATCTTTGGGGATTGGGAATTGGCATTGGCTGCCTACAATTCCGGACCCGGCACCGTGCGCAAAGCAATTCGCAAATCGGGATACAAAAAAACTTTTTGGGAAGTATATCCTCACCTGCCCCGCGAGACGCGCGCGTATGTACCACAATTTATTGCGATGACCTACGCGATGAATTATGCCGAACATCATAACCTGTTAGAACTTACCCGTGAAGAATTGCCTCCATCCGATACCCTTGCATTAAAACAATTTGTTCATTTTGAAACGTTAGCATCACTAACAGGTACCTGTGTGGAAGATTTACAAAAACTTAATCCATCTGTGCAGCGCAACGCATTACCCGATAATGGAAAAGTTCACGTCATGAAAATACCTACCCATGCAAAAGAAACGCTGAGTTTAAACAGAGTAGCGATCCTGGATTCTGTTTCGCGCGTAGGCAAAAAAGAGATAGAAGCCTTGGCAAAAAAATTCACCGGTGGTGGCACTGAGGGGCGTGAGATGATTTCGTACAAAGTGCGATCCGGAGACGCGCTTGGATCAATAGCCATGCGACATAAAGTGAGAGTTACTGATCTTAAAAAATGGAATAATCTTCATACCGATAGAATTCACTCAGGTCAGCGTTTGGCTATTTGGGTAGTCCCATCGGGCGTTGTTGCAACTGCTTCTGCTAAAACCCAGCAGGCAACACAAACTTCACTTCTATCACCAAACACCAAAACGTACATTGTTCAGCCCGGAGACACCCTGTGGGATATATCCAAAAAAATGCCTGGTCTTACCGTTGAGAAAATCAAAAGTCTTAACAATTTAAAAGGCAATAGCCTGAAGGCAGGTCAAAAATTAATCATAAGCTAATAAGGGTTTTTTGTGACCATTTCATGGGGTGCGAATTATAAAGACATTATATACCATTACTTCATGAAATATATTTTCAGTTCGCTTATTCTCTCTGTTTTCATTTTAAGCTCTTGTTCTGATTCTAAAAATAC
This sequence comes from uncultured Ohtaekwangia sp., assembly GCA_964540915.1. Classification (GTDB taxonomy): domain Bacteria; phylum Bacteroidota; class Bacteroidia; order Cytophagales; family Cyclobacteriaceae; genus ELB16-189. The sequence continues at coordinate 43,788 of CAZIOY010000018.1, read as the reverse complement.
CAACATCCCAAACGCATCAGGATTAACCGGTGATATTTTCCTGATCATGGACTCTACACAATGGAAAGGTCCTCTTGGCAGAGTACTGGATTCACTTTTCAGTGCAGAAATGGAAGGGCTGCCCAGGGCCGAGGCCATATACAATATGCGATGGATTGACCCACGCAAATTGAACTTTGTTTTAAAGCAAAGAAGAAACTTAATCTTCGCTGTTTCCTTGGATCAGCGAACATCCGGTGCCGGTCAGGTAAAAAGACTTTTTACAAAAGAATCGATTGATCAGATTAAGGCCAACCCCAACCTTTTTAGTCAGAATGCACAAAATGTTTTTGCCAAAGGACAAGAGGTTGTTTACCTGTTTAGTACCACCGAAGAACAACTCATACAACACATCCGTAAAAATGGAAAGAAGCTTATCAACTACTTTGATCTGAGAGAACGAGAGCGACTAACTGCATCACTATTTAAATCGAAACAAGTAAAAGGGGTATCTCAGACGTTGAGAAAAGATTTTCAATGCGACCTGAAAATTCCTTTTGGTTATGAATTGGTCATGAATAATGAAGAGTTTCTTTGGGTGCGACAGATTAATCCAAAGGATGATAAAAACATTTTTATTTCACGAAAAAAATATACTTCGCAGGGACAATTTACGCGTGACAGTCTGATCAATTGGCGTGACGAAATCTGCCAGAAATATTTATATGGAGATCCTGAGCGGTCAGATACCTATCTGGTAACTGAAACGAATGTTGACCATAAACCCGTTATCACAAAAGAAATTTCATTTAATAAAAAGTTTGCTGTAGAAATGCGCGGTCTCTGGAGAACGAACAATTTTGTAATGGGTGGCCCCTTTGTTTCCTATGCACTTGTTGATGAACCGAAAGGTGTCATTTATTATATTGAAGGATTTACCTTCAGTCCTGGCAAAGACCAGCGAGAAATTATGCGCGAACTGGAAACCATCCTATACACTTTCCGAATCAGTTCGGAGTTGCCTCCTCCCGCTAAGTAACTAACCAAAGTCATCTTTTTTCAAATCACATTTTTCTTGCCAAAATTCGCAATCCTATTCCTTAGATTGTAAATTGCTCTCATTACCTGACTCTAAAAACCGTACCCATGTCTACCAAAATTCGCAAGCAGGACGCTCTCAACTATCACACACAAGGACAACCCGGTAAGATTGAAGTAGTACCAACCAAAATGCTGAGCACTCAACATGATTTAGCATTAGCTTATTCGCCCGGTGTAGCCGAGCCATGCAAAGAAATTGCTGCCAACATAGAAGACGTTTATAAATATACTTCCAAGGGCAACCTGGTGGCCGTGATCACCAACGGTACGGCTGTATTAGGTTTGGGTGATATCGGGCCTGAAGCATCCAAACCGGTGATGGAGGGAAAAGCTGTCTTGTTTAAAAAATATGCCGGTATCGATAGTTTCGATATTGAAATCAATGAAAAAGATCCAGATGCTTTTATCAAGATCGTAAAATCATTGGAGCCAACCTTTGGCGGAATAAATTTGGAAGACATCAAAGCACCCGAGTGTTTTAAAATCGAAACTGAGCTGCGTGAGTTGATGAACATTCCTGTCATGCATGATGATCAGCACGGTACCGCTATCATTTCAAGTGCCGCATTGTTAAGCGCTCTTGAAATTGTAGGAAAGAAAATTGAAGAAATTGTGCTGGTCGTAAATGGTGCTGGTGCTGCGGCTGTATCCTGTACTAAACTTTATTTCGCACTGGGTTTAAAAAAGGAAAACCTGATCATGTGCGATAGCAAGGGCGTAATCAACATGGAACGTGAAAATCTGGATGAGAGTAAAAAACAATTTGCTACCACCCGAAAGATAAAAACATTACAAGAGGCAGTTAAAGGTTGCGATGTGTTCGTAGGACTTTCTGTTGCTGATATTCTTACACCGGCTGATGTTCTTGCCATGGCCAAAGATCCAATTGTATTTGCGTTGGCCAATCCCAATCCGGAAATTGCTTATGACCTGGCAAAAAAAACAAGGCCCGATTTAATCATGGGCACGGGCCGGTCTGATCATCCTAACCAGATCAACAACGTATTAGGGTTCCCATACATTTTCAGAGGAGCTTTGGACGTACGCGCCACCGAGATTAATGAAGCGATGAAACTCGCGGCCGTGCGCGCGTTGGCCGAGTTGACTAAAGACCCCGTGCCGGATGTAGTTTTTCAAGCATACAACATTGATCGAATTGAATTTGGAAGAGATTATTTGATTCCAAAACCTTTGGATCCACGATTGATCACCACGGTTTCACCCGCAGTAGCAAAGGCCGCGATGGATTCCGGTATAGCAAAAAATCCAATTACCGATTGGAGTGCCTATCATCAGCAACTACTCAAGCGCATTGGTATTGATCAAAAACTTACCTCACGCATTATTGACATTGCAAAGCAAAAACCAAAGCACATTGTCTTTGCTGAGGCTGATCATTTAAAAATTTTGAAAGCTGCCCAGATATTGCAGGATGAAAAAATTGCTCATCCGATTTTACTAGGTAGTCGAGAAGAAATAGAAAGACTTTGCGATGAACACAGTCTTGAATTAAATGATTGTAAAATCATAGATCCCCGAGAAGAGAAGGAACTCACTGCACAATATGCGAAATCATATCACGAAAAAAGACAACGCAAAGGCATTACGCTAAAAGATGCAGAAAGAGTAATGCGCGACCGCAATGCGTTTGGCGCTATGATGGTTGAATTCGGTGAAGCCGATGCATTGATTTCCGGCCTTACAAAAGATTATCCCAAGACTATTTTGCCCTCACTGCAGATCATTGGCATGGCTGAAGGAGTGAATCGTGTTGCCGGCATGTATATCATCATGAACAAGAAAGGAACTTTCTTCTTTGCGGATTGCACCGTAAACCAGGATCCTAACACAGAAGAGCTCGTAGAAATTATTGGATTGGCCGGAAGAGGAGTTAAGTTCTTTGATATGGAACCACGCGTTGCTGTTCTTTCATATTCCAACTTCGGGTCGAGCAAGGGAGAGATTCCAACGAAGACACGCGATGCAGTAAAGTTGGCAAAAGCGAAATATCCTGACTTGATTTTGGACGGAGAAATTCAGGCCAACGTAGCTTTCGATACGGAGCTTCAAAAAGAAATTTATCCTTTTAGTGCGCTGGCAGAAAAAGGTGCCAATACATTGATCTTCCCGAATCTGACGTCAGCTAATATTGCTTACAAGTTACTGATGGAAATTGGTGGGGCCGAAGCAATCGGACCCATTTTGTTAGGTATGAAAAAACCAGTTCACATACTTCAACTCGGCAGTTCAATTCGCGACATCATTAACATGGCCGCCATTGCCGTAGTAGATGCCCAGTTACATGAAAAGAATGATCATCTATAAAAGAACGCACTGTGTTCTTTTTATAGATCTGATTCATAGCAACATCGACTTGTATTTTTGCGGAGAAGAAAGAATCTGACCAATTTCTTTACTCACCGCTAGGAGTGATTGTGAATCGATATTCACCGGCAACTTAAAAATTTTCGAGAACCGTTCCTTTACCCCTTTTAATTGGGCATTGCCAGTCTGTCAAACTCTTGTTTCCATGCTCAAATCCTCGTAAACTGCGTTTAATTTTTTAAGCTTTTCATGATTGCCTATTTAAAAGGAAAGCTCGTCCATAAAGAGCCAACATTTATTCAGATTGATGTGAATGGTGTGGGCTATCAGGTGAGCATTTCTCTTCATACATTTTCGGAAATCAAAGACCGTGAGGACCTTAAAATATTCACCTACCTGCACGTACGTGAAGACGCTCATGTGCTGTATGGATTTGTAAGCGAAGCTGAAAAACAGATGTTTCTTCAGTTGATTTCCGTAAACGGAGTTGGGCCCAATACAGCCCTGGTTGTTCTCTCCTACCTGCCCCCGGCCGATTTGCGTTCTGCCATTGTTCGCGAGGATGCAGTCGCTTTGCAGGCAGTGAAAGGAATTGGCGGCAAAACTGCCCAACGTATTATCCTGGAACTGAAGGATAAATTGCGGAAGGACCTGAGTGACGAGGAAACCGGAAAACCCGGAATGGTGCACAATACCGTAAGACGCGAGGCGTTAACTGCCTTGGTGACGCTCGGCATAGCCAAACCGGCAGCAGAAAAAAGCATAGATACCATCCTGAAAAGAATGGGAACATCAATAAGTTTGGAAGAGCTGGTAAAGCAAGCACTAAAAAACGCCTAAACCACGATTGAGTAGATCTACCCGGAAGATTCAATTCATCCTCGGACTGGTTATTTGCCTGATATCGGGCTGGTCCGCTCCTGTTGCTTTCGGGCAGCAGCGAGACACCACGCGCACAAAAGTAGACACCACCAAAACCAAAGTTATTAGTCCTTTCCGGCCATCGTTCCATTTGCGCGATCGGTATGGCGATCCATTTTCAAATTATACTTCATACTCTCCTCTCTACCTCAAAGACCCCAAAATACTTTCTACCGAAATCTCCATCGACACGGGCAGAAACTACACCATTACAGAAAAAATTGGTGGTGTTTATTACCGGCCAAATTCCAGCATGTCGTTCGAAGAATTTAGTCAGCAACAGGACCGCATTATCAAACGTAGTTACTGGCAATCGCGTAGCAAGGCACTCGATGGAGAAAGTGCCGTCAGTGGCCGGAACCTGATACCCAAAATTTATGTGAGTCCCGTACTCGACCGAATCTTTGGAGGCAGTTATGTGGAATTGATACCGCGTGGCTTTGTGAATCTGGATTTTGGTGTTCAATTCCAAAAAATAGAAAACCCTGCTATACCCATTCGGCAACAACGAAACGGAGGGTTTGAATTTGATCAACAGATTAACCTGAGCGTGGTGGGTAAAGTGGGAGAGAAGTTATCAGTAACTACCAACTTCGACAACAACAACTCCTTCGACTTTCAAAACAATATGAAAGTAGAATACACAGGCTTCAAAGAAGATATTCTGAAAAAATTAGAAATCGGTAACGTCAGTTTGCCCTTAAACAACAGTTTGATTACCGGCTCACAAAACCTTTTTGGTATCAAAGCCCAAATGCAGTTTGGAAAATTGTTTGTCACCACTATTGCCACCACACAGCGGGGAAAGCAATCATCCATAAAAGTTCAGGGCAGCACGAACGGAGCAGCGCAAGGCAGGCCATTTGAAATTGTGGGCTCAAATTATGATGAAAATCGTCACTTCTTTTTAGGGCAATTCTTTCGCGACAATTTTGAAACATGGTTGGGCACGCTGCCACAAATCACTTCCGGTATAAACGTTACCCGTGTAGAAGTGTATCTGCTCAATCGTCAGAACGACACACAAACCTTGCGCAACGTAGTGGGCTTTATGGATATGGGTGAGTCAGACAAAATCTACCGCAAAGACCTATTTACGTCAAATGTTCCACCGCGCTCCCCTACCTCGAATAATGCCAATACCTTGTTTGATAAACTAGGAACCACATCAGCCAACTCAGATGGAATTAATCAGGCACTGGAAGGGCTAGGTCTTGTGAATGGCACCGACTTCGAAAAAATTACAAGCGCCAGAAAATTATCATCTACGGAATTTACGTTCAATAAAGAGCTTGGCTACCTCACCCTTCAACGCAAGTTGCAAAATGACGAAGCACTCGCCATCGCTTTTGAATATACCTACAACGGAAGAGCTTATAAAGTAGGAGAACTATCCGAAGACTACGCGAATAAGCCGGAAGATGAAGTGGTGTATTTAAAAATGCTTCGTCCCCGCAAGATCAGCATCAAAGATCCACAAGGAAAAATTCTTCCTACCTGGAACCTGATGATGAAAAACATCTACAACCTGAACGTAAGTCAACTCACGCGCGAAGGATTCCAGCTTCGGGTAATCTATCGTGATGACCGCACGGGTATTGACAACCCTCAATTGCAGGAAGGAGATTATGCCCGCACGCAGCAGTTGATACAGGTGTTTGGCCTGGACCGACTCAATCCTTACAACGACCCGCAACCGGATGGCAACTTTGACTTTGTAGAAAAAATTACCGTAAGCACCGAAACCGGATTAATTATTTTTCCCTACCTGGAACCGTTTAACAAACCCTTGCGAAATCTTTTTGCCAAAGAAACCAACCCAAACACGCGTGATCAGCTGATTAATAAATATGTGTATGATACGCTTTATCGAACCACCAAAGCAGAAGCGGAATTATTTGCAACAAAAAATAAATTCTATCTGACCGGTTCTTTCAAGGCCGGTTCAGGAAAAGATATTATCATCCAGGGATTTAATATTTCTCAAGGCTCCGTGAAAGTATATGCGGGTGGTTCACCTTTGCGCGAAGGAACCGACTACACCGTTGACTATACATTTGGCAAAGTCACTATTTTAAATGAAGGCATTCTTAGCTCTGGCAAAGACCTTGAAATTACCTATGAACAACAAGATCCATTCGCTTTTCAGACAAGATCGTTGCTGGGTACTCGCCTGGATTATAAACTCAGTGACGATATCAACATAGGTTCTACGCTTTTATATTACAATGAACGCCCCCTTATCTCGCGCAACCTTATCGGCACAGAGCCGGCCAGAAACCTGCAGTATGGTTTAGATGTGAATCTTAAAAAAAATTCACGCATACTCACCAAGGTTGTGGATGCTCTTCCTTTTTTACAAACTAAAGAACAATCAAACATTACGCTCAATGCAGAATTTGCCCAACTGTTGCCGGGCACTTCCAACATTGTTGGTGGTGAGGGCACTTCCTTTATCGATGACTTCGAAAATACCGCAACGCCCTATAGTCTGCTGGCACCCGCATCCTGGAAGCTCTCCGCCACTCCCAAAAAAAATGACAATCAATTTGATCAAAGTTTGGGTGCCCCCAACGACATACGGGCAGGCTATAAAAGAGCAAAGGTAGCCTGGTACACGATTGATAATCTTTTCTATCGCACGGGTTCTGGCAGCAGATTTAAGCCGAACAATGTCACTGAAAAAGATTTGGAAAATCATTATGTAAGACCTGTAACCCCGAAAGAAATCTTCCCCTACTTCGATCCTTTTATAGGAAATTTTTACGAACAGATCTTTGATCTGGCTTATTATCCGGCTGAGCGTGGCCCTTACAATTATAACTTTGACCTTAACTCAGATGGAACATTAAAAGATCCTGCCAGCAACTGGGGTGGCATCACCACGGCTATCCGCACCGAAGTTGATTTTGATAAAGCTAACGTAGAGTATCTCGAATTCTGGTTGATGGATCCATTCATAAATTCTAAAAACGGTGAAATAAATGATGGAAGAACTTCTCAGCCCAATACTACGGGAGGTAAGGTTGTATTTCATTTGGGCAGTTTATCCGAAGACCTGATGCGCGATGGCAAGCATGCGTTTGAAAATGGATTGCCTACGGATGGCGATCTCTCAGCAGCAAATGTGACAGAGAATAACTGGGGCTTTGTCACCAATCAGCAGTACCTGAATAACGCCTTTGATAATACAGCCAATTCGAGACCTAATCAGGATGTAGGTCTGGATGGAATTGGTACCATTAAAGAAAAAGATAAATTTAATAATGACTTCTTAAGTAAGATTGTTGATGCCTCTGCACGGGAGATTGCTCTACAAGATCCATCAGCGGATGATTTTAAATATTTTTTAAGCGCGGAATTTGATCAAAAGGAAGCGCAGATCCTTGAACGTTATAAGTATTTCAATAATCATGAAAACAATACACCGGTATCATCCGGTAACGCAGATTTTGCACAATCCGGCACCACCATTCCTGACAATGAAGATCTTAATCAAGATAATACACTAAGTGATTTAGAAGAATACTATTCCTACAACATTGATTTGAAACCAAATAACCTGAAAGTGGGTAATAAATTCATTGTCGATAAAATTACAAACACGGTAAATGGTGACGAGGTGAGCTGGTATCTTTTCCGTATTCCTGTAAGACAATTCGATGAGAAGGTAGGCAATCTGGAAGGGTTTAAATCCATTCGCTATGCACGCATGTATCTTACCGGTTTTACCCAACCGGTGGTGCTGCGCATGGCAAAATTCCGTTCCGTGGGTAACCGTTGGAGACGCTACACCGGCATCCTGCAGGAGTCACGATTTGGTGAACCCATTGAACCTGACCTCGACAATTTTTCAGTATCGGTAGTAAACGTAGAAGAAAATGGAAAGGGTAATGATATAAAACCTGCCTATGTAGAGCCGCTGAGGCGTGACCGCGATAATACTTCGGTAGCGCAACGGAGATTAAATGAACAATCTGTTCAGCTATGCGTAAATCAATTACCTGATGGTGACGCGCGTTCCATTTTCAAAAATGTTTCGATGGACTTTTTTAATTATGGCCGCATCAAAATGTTTTTGAGTGCCTACAGCACCAACCTTCAAAAGAATTTACAGGATAATCAACTCACCGCCTTTGTTCGCCTGGGAACAGACTTTGATGAAAACTATTACGAGATTGAACTACCGCTCAAGATCACTCCACCCGGTGATAATGGCCGCGATGTAGCAATCATCTGGCCAGACCAAAACCAAATCGATTTAGACCTCAATGAGCTTTATGCTTTAAAATCACAACGCGATCGCGAGGGATATAACCTGGGAATTTTATACCCGCAAGCAGGACCGAAAGCAGTGGACAAGCATGGCATCAGAATTTTAGGCCGGCCCGATCTAAGCCAGGTGCGCATGATGATGATTGGTATACGCAACCCACGAAGCGATGATGCCAAAGCCTTTGATGTATGTCTTTGGGCCAATGAATTGCGTCTTACTGATTTCGATCGCACCGCAGGGTGGGCCGCCAATGCCGTGTTGAACGCCAAGCTGGCTGATTTAGGTGTTGTTACTGGCTCTTTACGACACATTAGTTTTGGCTACGGAGGTGTTCAATCAAAAATTTCCGAACGCGCCCGCGGTGAAACAACTTCGTATGATGTGTCGGCCAATATCAATGTTGATAAGTTGCTTCCACAATGGACGGGGTTGAAGATTCCCATGTTCATCAGTTATGAAAACACGACCATCAATCCCAACTACGATCCGGCCAATCCGGATTTGCGATTACAGGCTGCATTAAAATCGTTTGCCACCGATGTTGAGCGAGAGACCTACCTGAAAATCATTCAGGATCAATCGGTGAGGCGGAGTTTGAATTTTTCAAACGTGCGAAGGGTGAAACTAAATAAGGAAGCTAGAGCCCATATTTATGACATCGAGAATTTTTCATTTACCTATGCGTACAGTGAGGCGACACAAACCAATTTCAATTTGCAGGAAAACACCCGGAGAAATTATAAAGGCGCAGTAGTGTGGCAATACTCACCCAAGTTTAAAGGCTTTGAGCCCTTCACCGATTCAAAAAAGTTGTCTTCACCTGCATGGAAACTGATTAAAGATTTCAACTTCAATCCTTTGCCATCCAACATTTCTATACGCGGTGATTTAGACCGGTCTTTTAGTAAAATGATCTACCGCAACGTGCAGACAGATGCCGCAAGCTCAATACCTAACTTTCAAAAATTCTTTGTTTTCAACCGATCGTATAATGTGCGGTGGAGTTTGACAAAAATGCTTACACTGGATTATAGCGCGCAAGCCAATGCCATCATTGATGAACCTGATGGTGATCTCGACAATGAAGACTCTGTCAAAATTGTTATTGACAATCTGAAAAATTTTGGTCGAATGAAAAATTTCAATCAGAACATCACGGCTAATTATACTATTCCTTTTGAGAAAATCCCTGTGCTGAACTGGATGGGCGCAGAGTATCGCTACAACGTGGGTTACAGTTGGAGGGCCGGACCGTTAGAAAAAGTGGATAGCCTGAAGTTGGGGAACATCATTCAAAACGCGCAAGAGCAGGCCTTGAACGGAAAAATTGATATGGTAAAGCTGTATAACAAAATCGGCTTCCTTAAAAAGATAAACACTCCCGCGCGGCCAAGTTCTATCTCCACGCAAAAACCTACACAACCCGACACGGTGAGGCGGCCTCCGGAATTAAAAGCGGTCAAATCATTAGTACGTCTTATTATGTCGGTTCGAAATATCACGGGCACCTATACCCTTACGCAAGGAACCATCCTTCCTGGTTTTACACCCACGCCATATCTTTTTGGTATGGATAAAGGTTGGAATGCACCTGGCTGGGGATTTGTTCTTGGCCAACAAGAATCAGACTTTCAGAAAAAAGCTGCGGCAAATGGATGGCTTACTACAAGCAATAAGCTGACAACTCCGTTTAGTCAGGTCCAGACAAGAGATTTGAGCATGCGGGCCAGCGTAGAACCAGCGGCTTCGCTCAAAATTCAGCTAGACATAAAAAAGAATTCAACTACTTCGTTTCAGGAAATCTTCCGAATAGATTCTACCGGCAGCGCTTACGAATCACTCAGCCCAAGTCGCATGGGATCTTATAAAATTTCAATACTCTCCATCAACACAGCCTTTAAAAATAATGAGAGTGTTAACTCCACCGTCTTCAATCAATTCTCACAAAACATAGGCACTGTGCAACAGCGATTTACCGACATCACAGGTAATTCCTATGAAACACGATCGCAGGATGTTTTGATTCCTGCTTTCCTGGCTGCCTACACAGGAAAATCTGCCGAAACAGCAAATCTTTCTCCCTTTCCCACCCTTCCTTTTCCCAACTGGCGAATCGATTACTCCGGCTTAAATAAAATAGAAGGGCTCAAAGATATTTTCCAATCCATCACACTTAACCATGCTTACAGTTCAACCTTTTCTGTAGTGAACTATACCAACTCTTTGGAATACACGAATGTTGGCATCAGCAATCCGATTGAAGATTATAACAATGGTCAGTTTGCCTCTCAAACCAATTCAAAAGGAGAATTAATTCCGGTTTATGTTATCAGCCAGGTGATGATCAGCGAGCAATTTGCCCCCTTGGTGGGGGTTAACTTCCGCACCAAAAGTAAACTCAATGTTCGCTTTGAATATAAAACAAAACGCGACCTCGCACTCAATATTTCAAACTCACAAATAACTGAATTGAATAGCAAGGACTGGTCGGTGGATCTAGGCTACACCAAGGCGAATATGAAACTTCCCTTCAAGGAAAATGGTCGTGTCATCACGTTAAAGAATGACATCACCTTTCAGCTGAACATGAGCATTGCCAACAACCGAACCATCCAAAGAAAAATTGATGAAGTGAATACGATCACAAATGGTAATATCAACTTCCAACTTCGCCCCAACGTGAGTTATCTCATCAATCAAAAACTTAGAATTCAGGCCTATATGGAGCGAAGTGTAAATGAACCGCTGGTCACCAGCTCATTCCGCAGATCAACTACCCGCGGAGGGGTAAAAATCCTGTTTAATTTGGCCCAATAGAACAAGGGTTTCACTATTTTTGGGCCTTAAATTATTCCATACTATGAACATCCCACAGGACCTTAAGTACACCAAAGACCACGAATGGATCAAAATTGAAGGTAACTCTGCCACTATTGGCATTACTGATTTTGCTCAAAACGAGTTGGGGGACATTGTGTATGTAGATATTTCATCGGTTGGCCAGGACGTGAAACAACACGAAGTATTTGGCACCGTAGAGGCGGTAAAGACGGTATCCGATTTATACATGCCCGTAAGCGGAAAAGTAACTGAATTTAATAAATCATTAGAAGGCGCTCCGGAAAAAGTAAACAGCGAGCCTTATGGTGATGGCTGGATGGTTAAAGTTTCAATCAGCAACGCAGGAGAAGTAAGTGGTCTTCTTTCTGCCGAACAATACAAGGAACTTATTGGCAAGTAAATAGTTTATAGTTATTAGTAAAGAGTAGTAAGTCTTGAGTACTGAGTATTTGTACTGGTGACTAAGGACTCAAGACTAATCTCTAACTACTAAATAATGATTGAGTTACCCGTCATATCAAAAGAAGAAACGAAAAAGCGCAAACCAGATTGGCTTCGTGTAAAGTTGCCCATTGGGCCCGAGTACGCGAAAGTGCGCAAGCTGGTTGACGAACATAAACTTCACACAATTTGTGAAAGCGGCAATTGCCCTAACATGGGCGAATGCTGGGGAGAAGGCACCGCTACCTTCATGATTCTGGGAAATGTGTGCACACGCAGTTGCACGTTTTGTGCGGTTGCTACCGGGCGCCCAACAGAATACGATACCGATGAACCTGCCCGTGTTGCAGAAGCAATCAAACTCATGGGCGTGAAACATGCGGTGATCACTTCTGTAAACCGTGATGAATTAAAAGACCGTGGCGCTGAAGTATGGTATCAAACGGTGGTGCAAACCAAAGCAGCGAGTCCACAAACAACCATTGAAACCTTAATACCGGATACAAAAGGAAACTGGGAGGCACTCTATAGAATGATTGAGGGTGGGCAGGAAGTGGTTTCTCATAATATGGAAACCGTTGGTCGGCTTTATAGAATGGTAAGACCACAGGCTAAGTATGATCGCAGCCTGGAACAAATCAAACGCATACGCGAAGCTGGCAAACGAACCAAGTCTGGTATTATGCTGGGCGTGGGCGAAACCAAAGAAGAAGTTTTTAAAGCGATGGATGATTTGGTAGAGAATGGATTAATGATTCTTACGCTGGGTCAATATCTGCAACCCACCAAAATGCATCTGGAAGTTGCCGAGTTTATCCACCCCGATATCTTTGCGATGTATAAAGAAGAAGGATTGAAGCGCGGTTTGAAATATGTGGAATCGGGTCCATTGGTGCGCTCGAGCTATCATGCCGAGCGTCATGTGCACGTGCCTTTTTAATAAGCGGTATACAATGTGAAGTCAAAGCGCTTAGCAGGCACTACCGGTCTCAGCAGCTATTTCTTATCAACCACCAGTCTATTCTCGCGATTGGCAATTTCCCAAGCAGTATGAAAAACGATTTTAGCGCGAACAGCCAATAAATCAAACTCAATTTTATCTACCTCATCACTAGGCTTGTGGTAGTCATCGTGAACCCCATCGAAGTAAAATACGATGGGTATATTATTTCTAGCAAAATTCCAATGATCAGAACGGTAGTAGATACGTTCGGGGTGCTTCTCATCATTATAGGTATAATCAAAAATCAAGTTTGTGTATGTCTTGTTAGCAGTCTCACTCAACGTGTGCAGTTCAGTTGAAAGTTTATCCGAACCTATCACATACACATACGGAGCGCTGTCTTTATGCTGTGGATCTCTGCGCCCGATCATATCAATATTTAAATTGGCTACCGTACTGCTTAACGAATACACAGGATTGTCGGTGTAATAGCGAGAACCCAATAAGCCCTTCTCCTCACCGGTAACCGTCATGAACAAAATACTTCTGCGAGGCCCCTTTCCGTCTTTTTTAGCCTGGACAAATGCCTTCGCCATTGCCAACACGGCTACGGTTCCTGATCCATCATCATCGGCACCATTATTAATTTTGTCGCCTTCCGCCTGAGTTGAAATTCCGATGTGATCATAATGCGCGGTGATCACCAACACTTCATCTTTCTTATCGGTGCCTTCCAGAAAACCCAATATATTTTCTGATCTAACCTCCCGATAGCTCTGTGTAATTGAATACGATATCGTTGCCGGCTTGACTTTATTCAATTTCTTATCCGTTGCAGACTTCTTAAGTTTGTCAAACGTAGTGTTGAATATTTTTCCGGCAGCTTGTGCATTCAAATAAAACAAACCAGTATTGGTGCTTTGACCCGTTTGCCTGGTGAGCGACAGTCTTCCTCCTGTAAAACTTCGCGCTGTATTTGTTATCCCTTTGAAATCATCCTCTTTTTCAATCACAGTAAACACCATCTTAGCACCTTTATCCCGCAGGATACGAACCAAAGAATTATTTGTAACCGGCACGGCAGGATCTGATAAAAACATTACCGCCTTTCCGCTCAAATCCATTTTGCTTATTTCTGCCTCGGTGCCGTTGCCGGCAAACACAATAGGCATGTCAATCATTCCAGCGGTTTCAAAAGTGCCAACATACACATATTCCTCGTTGGTGAATTCTGCTGAACCAACCCTTACCGCTACAGTGGGTGGGCTGGTAGTGTAAAGTGGTACAGGCTGGTAATAATTTCCTTTCACAGGCGCGACCAGGCCCAACTCTTCAAAATAAGAAGCGATGAATGCCGCAGCCATTTTCTGTCCGCGCTTGCCAGTTTCACGTCCTTCCATGGCATCCGAGGCTATGATGGATAGATTGTCTTTCAAATCTTCCGTAGTGATTGCCGCTGCATATTTAACTGCTATCGGGTCTTGCTGAGCAAAGCCGTGAATATTAATTAGAATAAAATAGACTGAAAGATATCTTTTCATCATGGTGCTTCGTGTTGGTTGGTTTTAAAATTAGGAGACTTCTCCAATTCTGATTGCCAGTTTTTTTCAAGTGGTAGTATTACACACTTTTGCAAAGAATGGATAAGAGCGTGAGCTGGTTTCTGGCCCTCATTAAGTTTTGATCCGGATAGTTAATATGATAATAGGTATTGCCTCTTAAGAAATCTGCCACAAAACGGAGTGCCATGATGTACGTCATCATTTTTCCCGCAAAAGCAAGGCTGATTCAGGCACCATAACTATCACCAGAGTTTTGAAGGATATACACCTTGATTCACCAGGTCCCTGATCTTTTGAGAAACTTCCTCTTTGTCTCCCTTATAGGTTACACCAAACCAGGTCTTTCCACCAGGTAGAATATGTACTTTACCAAGACCCTGGTTAATGATTTCGCTTACCATAAGCGCAATGTAAAATTCCGATGAAGGGTTTTTATAATTCTTTTCAACAAACTCTAGAAACATTTTTTCAGTAAGATCAAATGCCTCCGCCTGAAAGCCCCAGCAATTCATGGATACGGGCACCTCAGCATCTAACTCCACATTGCCTTCATTTTTAGAAATGATTTTACCGCCTTCGCGCGCAATCACCGTATGTTCTTTCATGCTTTTGAGGTAGCCCTCAGCATCGCGCTCTGCAATTCCGCGCGAAACACTTCCATACTCAGACAATACATTTTTCAATGTATACCCCACCATGGCATGGTGGTGTGGTGGTGCCGCAGCAAAGAAACTTGCCAGCGATTCAAATGCTTCTTTACCATAAAAATCATCGGCATTGATAACTGCAAAAGGACCATCTATCACCTCTTTCCCACACAGCATAGCGTGAGTAGTGCCCCAGGGTTTTTTACGATCAACAGGTTGGTATTGTGCTGGCACAAATTTTTCCAACGACTGAACCACAAAATGAACCTCTGCCTTGCCCTCGAGTTTGGGAAGGAAAATCTCCTTGACCGTTTCCTGTATCTCCTCACGTACCACAAATACAATTTTATTGAAGCCCGACCGGATGGCATCATAGAGTGAATAATCCATGATGGTTTCACCATTGGGCCCGAAGCCATCAATTTGTTTGATGCCACCATACCGGCTACCCATGCCAGCTGCCATTACTAGCAAAGAAAGTTTTTGATCCTTTTTCAACTTGTTTGAATAAATTAAAAGTGAGTAATTACCTGTTAAATTTAAACCTGTGCAAAAATAGAAGTTTACTTCTGAATGCCTAAACCCCCATCACCCATGACCCAAAACCGCCCCTCGAGCTACCTGATGTCACTTACCATCATCGGAATTCTGTTTTTCATTTTTGGATTCGTCACCTGGATTAACGGAACGCTTATCCCCTATTTGAAGATTGCCTGTGAACTTAAAACTGACTTTCAGTCGTACCTGGTTGCCACCGCGTTCTTTATCGCTTATACAGTAATAGCCATTCCTTCGTCTTATGTGCTCAGAAAGACTGGTTATAAAAAAGGGATGTCCTTGGGTTTATTTGTTATGGCCGCAGGTGCCATTCTTTTTGTTCCTGCAGCCGAAGCCCGCAACTTCAATTTGTTTTTAGTGGGACTCTTCATCATCGGTGGCGGCATGGCGCTGTTACAAACTGCCTCTAATCCGTATGTTACCATCATTGGTCCTATAGAAAGTGCTGCTATGCGAATTAGCATAGTAGGCATTTGTAATAAAGTAGCCGGAATTCTGGCCGGATTAATTTTCGGGTATATCGCACTGAATAATGTTGATGCGTTAGAAGCCAGTTTAAATTCTATGGATTCAGTGGCAAAAAATGCAGCCCTCGATGAACTTGCTGGTCGTGTTATAGGGCCGTATATGATTATTGCTGGCGTGTTGGTGTTCTTTGGCATTGCAATTTTATTCTCATCACTTCCAGAAATTGATGATAGCGTTGAAAGCGATGGAACCGCGGCAGCGAATGTTAATAAGACCAGTGTATTCCAGTTTCCACACTTGATTTTAGGCGCCCTGGCCATCTTCCTATACGTAGGTGTGGAAGTGCTTGCCGGTGACACCATTATCAGTTATGGAAAATCTCTGGGCATCGAATTATCTACTGCCCGCTATTTTACTCAAGCAACATTAGCATTCATGCTTATTGGTTACATTGTAGGTATTGTAGCAATACCAAAATATATGTCGCAATCCACAGCCTTGAAAATCTGCACATGGCTAGGTGTAATTTTCACCATTGGAGCTGTCGTTACGGATGGTTTTGTGTCGGTTGCCTTTATTGCACTCCTTGGTCTTGCCAACTCATTGATGTGGCCAGCCATCTTCCCGCTTGCTATTGATGGCCTGGGCAAGTTTACGAAAATCGGATCAGCAATATTGATTATGTCCATTGCCGGAGGTGCCATACTTCCGCTTGTATACGGTCAGCTATCAGAAATATTTAACAGCAAAGATGCTTACCTGATGATGCTTCCCTGCTATCTCTATATCATGTATTTTGCTATAAAAGGTCATAAAGTAGGAAGATCGATATGATAAAAAATCTCCCCGTTTTACTTTCCTGTTTAGCGATTGTTGCCTTTGCGAAGGCCCAATATTATGAAGCTCGTGATCTCACTGCTGAAAACATATTTTCAGAAAACATTGAAGGACCTAATGTGGATAAAGCAGGAAACCTATACGTAGTAAACTTTCAAAAAGATGGAACCATAGGCCTCGTGCATCCCAATGGTGAGGTTGACTTATATGTAACGCTGCCAAGCCCTAGCATTGCCAATGCCATCATGTTTGATAAAAAAGGCAATATGTTGTTGGCCGACTGGAAAGGACACAATGTGTTGAAGGTGGATAAAAAGACAAAAGCGGTTACTGTCTATGTTCACAATGATCTTTTCAATCAGCCGAACGATTTATGTATTAATAAAAAAGGACAACTCTTCGCGTCTGATCCTAGCTGGAAAGAAAGCACTGGCAAAATCTGGCGCATTGATGGACCCGGTAAATCAGTTTTGTTAGATGACAAAATGGGAACCACCAATGGCATTGAACTTAGCCCCGATGATAAGAAGTTGTACGTGAATGAAAGTGTCCAAAATAATATCTGGGTGTTTGATGTGAATGCCAAAGGAGAAATCTCAAACAAAAGACTTTTCTACAAGTTTGAAGATTTTGGAATGGATGGTATGAAGTGCGATAAACTTGGCAATCTTTATGTGACCCGACATGGCAAAGGCACGATAGCTATCCTATCCCCTGACGGGAAGCTAATTCGGGAAGTTCAAATGAAAGGCAAGTCTACGAGCAACATTACATTTGGAGGGCCCGATGGCAAAACATGTTTTGTTACTCTTCAAGATAGGAAATGTGTGGAAGTATTTGAGAGTGAAGTGGCAGGAAAGCGTTATTAATTAATCACGCCCTCTTTCTGCTGATCATATTGGAATTTAATACTTGTATTTTTGTTTATTGAAAATGAAGATTCGCATTCAGCATACACGAAAACTTTCACCCGTGAAATTAACAATCTCCTCCTTGCTAATCATTTTATGGTTGATCACTAGCTGCCAAACGAAAGAAGTTAAAGAACAAAATAAAATACGTGTTGTATTTGATACCGACACGAATAATGAACTGGACGATCAGCATGCATTAGCTTACTTATTATTCAATCAATCCACTTTCAAAATTGAAGGCATTACGATCAATACAACATCCAGTGGAGGCAACATTGACAAACAATATGAAGAGGCTAAGCGGGTTCTGCAATTATGTGCTGCGGATACGTTTGCTGTATTAAAAGGTGCTGATCTCTCCTTCCGGGATATTATTTCTTCAATCGATTCAACCTCCTACGATGGAAAAGAAGCCGTTGATCTGATGATTGAACAAGCTCACCAACCATCCGAAGATAAGCTAGTCATTTTAGCTGTAGGGAAACTCACCACCGTAGCACTCGCGGTAGCAAAAGATTCTTCCTTTGCTGAACGTGTAAGACTGGTGTGGCTGGGATCAAATTATCCAGAGCCAGGAGAACACAATCAGGATAATGATACCATAGCGATGAATTACCTTCTTAATAGTAACATTGATTTTGAAATGGTGACCGTACGCTATGGAAAACCAAGCGGCACGGGTGCAGTTAGCATCACTAAAGAAGAGATTAATAAGGTGATGCCAGGCGTAGGACCGCACATCAAGACACCCGTAACCGGCAGACATGGTGGTGAATTTTATTGCTTTGGCGATTACTCGGTAAATTTATTTGAACACATCGATTACCATGGCAATCCTCCCGCAAGAGCATTGTTTGATATGGCCGCAGTGGCGATTGTAAAAAATAGCTCCTGGGCGCAGGCAAAAGAAATACCAGCACCCATTTTAATCGATAATACCTGGATGGATCGCCCAACCCATTCACGAAATATTACGGTGTGGGAAAATTTTAACCGCGATGCGATTATTAAAGACTTCTTTGATTCGTTTTCCAAGAGCAAAAATTAATCACCCATTATTTTCTTCAATTCCATTCTAATAAAAACCTCTCGCTCTTTATAAGTCTCCCTCACAATCAGGTACGGTTATATTTCTGGCCTAAAGTAAGGTGATTTATATTGTTCACAATAGTCATAAAATAGTCTAGCAATAAATCAGTGCTTAGCATAAGACCTATACTCGCGCCACCAATTGAAAAAACCGAAAGCGGCAATGATGCAAAACACAAAATACATGAGGCTGTAAAACCGGATGTCGCGAACAAAATAAAGATAGGTAGCTACCACATCTACCAATACCCAGATAATCCAGCACTCAACCCGCTTTTGAATCATTAGAAAAGTTGCCATCACACTCATCACCGTGATAAATGAATCAATGTAGGGTGAGGCGCTTGGCTGTATGAAAATAGTTGGCAGCCACGCGTGAAGATTTTTAGCAAACAAGGCCATCACCACCGTGCCACCTACACTGACCAACGAATAGATCATCAACTTGCGGAATGGCAAAAAGCTTACTTTTAAATAGTGGTGCTTATCTTCTTCTCCTGGCGTTGGGTGCGTCCATCGCCACCAGCCCATTACGTTCGTAATAAAAAAGAATACCTGTAAAAACATGTCTGGATATAACTGGACCTGAAAGAAAAGAAAAAATGAAAGCGTAACATTGATCAATCCCAATGGCCAACTCCAGATATTAGCCAGCGAAGAAAGTAGCACCGCCACCACCCCACTCACCAGGCCAAAAAACTCCAGGTAGCTCATGGGGTATCCGAGCACGGTAAAGAAGACATGATTGATATCAAAAAAACTCATTGCGCTTTATCGGTATGCAATAACATAATTCCATACAAAGACACAAAACATGCAAAGAGGAAAAACCCGGCAGACTTCCCTACACAATGAAAAAGAGTAATCTGATTACATCAAATTTAAATTAACTTAGGGGGCCTGACTCAGGGAAGCACAAAAAAATAAATCAAAGATGAACACAACGGCCTACAACGAGGATACCATCAACGTAAAATCCTATCCCGAAAGGATCGTAAGCCTGATTCCTTTGCCGAGCTGGCTGGCATGGGTTATTTTCTGGCAGTTGCTTTTTCTCATTGATTATCTGATCACCCTAAACGTAGAGGATATCCATGCTCATAGCATGGTATTCGCCTGCGTTAGTTTATTTTTTGCATCCCTCTGCATCGTTACCATCTATTGCTCTAAGGTGCTGATCCGTTTGTATCCGCACCTCGAGCGATTTATTGAAGAAAAAAAGAGTACGCTGAAAACCTGGTACGCCTCCAAATTAAAGTCATGCTATGAAAGTTATTGGCCTCTTATCAGTGGCGTTGTAATTTCAGTTGCTGCAGTCGTTTCCATCTATCCATTACTGGTACAACTCACACCGCCTATCGATTTTCTTTTCTATTATCGGTTGAGTTATCTCGCCCTGGGTTTTTTCTTTTTAGGAGTTTCTATCTGGGCGCTTATCAAGGTTGCCCTCATCCCTATGGAGCTGACAAAGATGAAAGTAAAAGTAAGCATCACCCAGTTTTCCGGAAACGGGCTTCAGGCGTTAGGCTCTTCTTTTCTAAAAATGTCTTTATCCATTGCGGTTAGTTTTCTGTTAATCGTGGTGGCGTCCATCATGGCTCCTTTTGAAAACAATCTTATTGTGTTGATCTGGCTTGGGCTGGCCGCGCTACTTATTTTTGGATTCTTCTTACTGCCGCAGATCGGTATTCATCGGGTGATGGTGAATGAAAAAACGAATCGTATGTCCAACTTCACACATCACCTAGAAGAAGCCATGGACCGGACACTAAAAGATCCTTCGGCAGAAAACATGCAACGGCTGAAAGAGTTGTTTGAAGTGCAGAATCATTTAAAGGAAATGAACGAGTGGCCGTTTGATCTTACCTCGATATGGCAACTGCTCACCGCGCTGATTATTCCGATCATCCTGGCCGCGATCGAAATTCTTTTTAAATCTTAATACATACATTCTTTGTCTCAGTAAAGAACCGGATGGCTTCCCATCCTCCTTCGCGACCTACGCCAGAGTGTTTCATCCCTCCAAACGGGGTTCGCAAATCGCGCAGCAGCCAGCAGTTCACCCAGATGATACCGCTTTTTATCTGGTGCGCTACCCGATGTGCTCGTTTTAAATTTTCTGTCCAGATGGTGGCACTTAACCCGTAAGCATTGGAGTTCGCATAAGCGATGGCCTCCTCTTCTTTATCGAAGGCCATGATCGTGACTACTGGTCCAAATATTTCTTCCTGGTTGGTGCGACAATCTTGATCAAGGCCAATGATCACTGTGGGTTCTACAAAATATCCGTTTTCACATCGGCCCTGAATGATGATTCGCTTTCCTCCACACAAAACTTGTCCGCCTTCTGTTTTTGCCAACGCTACATAAGACAACACTTTATTCATATGCGCTTCCGATACCAAAGCGCCAACACGGGTCTTTTCCTCCAATGGATCACCCACCGGAAGTTCCTTGGTGCGTTTCACAAATTCCGTTAAAAACTTTTCATACATACTACGCTCCACTAAAATGCGTGAACCACACAAGCAAATCTCACCTTGATTTGAAAATGAGGAATGAATGGAAGTAGTTACAGCCTGTTCGAAATCGCAATCCGCAAAAATGATGTTTGGGTTTTTTCCACCGAGTTCCAACGAAAGTTTTTTGAACATGGGTGCTGCCGTTGCCGCAATTGTTTTGCCGGTCATGGTGCCACCCGTAAATGAAATGACAGACACATCCCGATGTTCTACGATAGCCTGACCCACTTTATGGCCAAGCCCGTGAACGATATTTAAAACACCCGCTGGTAAGCCAGCTTCGATACAAATTTTTGAAAATAAAAATGCCGTCATCGGAGTTAGCTCGGATGGCTTGGCTACCACCGTGCAACCGGCAGCAAGTGCCGGAGCAATTTTCCAGGTAAATAAATAGAGAGGAAGATTCCACGGTGATATACATCCTGCCACACCAATCGGTGTGCGTGTTGTATAGTTGATGGCTTCACCTTCCATCAGGTGCGACTCAGATGCAAAATGCATAGAGGCCGTTGCATAAAATCGCATGTTGGCAGAGGCGCGTGGAATATCTACCGACTTTGCCAACTTCAGTGGCTTGCCCTGATCAATACTTTCTGCGAGTGAGAGATGGTCAAGATCACGATCGATCAGGTCTGCTATTTTATTTAATATCGCTGCACGCTTGTCGAGAGGCATGGTTGACCATGATGCAAAAGCACTCTTCGCAGCCTTCACGGCTTCGGCCACATCCTGAGCATCGGAATCCGGAACTAAATTATACGCAGCTCCCACTGCGGGGTTGATGTTTGGGAGGTAATTACCCTTTGCAGGCTCAGTAAGTTTGCCATCAATAAAATTCAAAAGTTTCTCCATACCCAAATAAATTCTGGGCTAAGGTACTAATTGATGAGATTATTAATTGAAAGTTGTATCCCTACTTGGTAACAAACAGAAAGTCACTGTTGGGTGCATTGTCTCCAAATCCGCCCAAACGCGGCTGAATTTTTAGCTTTTCAACATAGGTAAAAAGTTCTGGTATGGTAAGAACACCATCATTACCCCCTTGAGATCGAAGTGCTTCTAAAAAATTCTTGGCAAACGGTGAGTGTTGACCTCACCCTGGCCAGATGCATCAATAAACCACGATTTGAATGCACCTATCCTGCGGTTAAAGTTAGCACACAAGTTTTATTCAATTTTGCTCCGTAGGAGCGCCCTGTCTATAGAATATAAGTAAATTAGTGCATATGGCTCCGCAGGAGCCTCCTAAATATTCATTTATGGCAAACACATTTTCTCAAATTTATTTGCAATTTGTTTTCGCTGTGAAACGAAGGGAAAACTTAATAGAAAGATGACACAAAGAGGGATTACAAAAATACATCACAGGCTTGGTTCAAAATCGAAAGGCAAAAATGCTCGCTATCCATTGCACGCCTGACCATACACATCTGTTTGTAGGTTTTAAACCAACCATTTTGATTTCTGATTTTGTAAAAGAGATCAAAGTAGAGAGCAATGAATTTATTAATGACAAGAAATGGGTTAAAGGAAGATTTGCCTGGCAGGAGGGCTATGGAGTTTTTTCTTATTCGCATTCACATATTGATGCGGTGGTAAAATATGTATTAAACCAAGAAACACATCATCAGAAGAGAACATTCAAACAGGAATACCGGGCCCTGTTAGAGAAATTTGAAATACCCTATGAGGAAAGATTTTTATTTGAATTTATCGGGTAGCGGTTTATAGGAGGCTCCTATGGAGCCATACATTGGTATTTCTTTGCTATAAACAGGAAGCTCCTACGGAGCAATTTGAAGTGCGCCTAGTGAGTTTGATAATTATGACCCTTAGGAAGATTTTTATTTGAATTTATCGGGTAGCGGTTTACAGGAGGCTTCTATGGAGCCATACATTGGTTTTTCTTTGCTATAAACAGGAAGCTCCTATGGAACAGGAATTTAGAAAATGATCTGTTGGTGGTCTTACTTCTTCGTAATCTTAAACTCCACTCGTCTGTTTCGCTGTCGGTCTGCTTCGGTAGTGTTAGGTGCAATGGGCTGCGTAGA
Source organism: uncultured Ohtaekwangia sp. (assembly GCA_964540915.1). Classification (GTDB taxonomy): domain Bacteria; phylum Bacteroidota; class Bacteroidia; order Cytophagales; family Cyclobacteriaceae; genus ELB16-189. Next base: position 20,313 of record CAZIOY010000018.1, on the reverse strand, counting down.
TCCATATCCCTTTCCATCAACGCGATCTTTTTTTATTCCATTCTTCTCCAGATAGGTTTTGACAGCCAGCACCCGATCCTGTGATAACTTCATCAAAGCCTCTTTGTTCCCTACGTTATCGGTGTGACCACCCAACTCAATTTTAATAGAAGGGTTTTCTTCCATGATCTGCACCAGGCGATCTAATTCCGGAAATGATTGCGATTTCAAAATAGGTTTGCCTTGTTCGAAAAATACATTATTTAATTGCATGGTCTCTCCTACTTCAATCGGCACCAAAAATAGATCCTTTTGTATCTCGGCATATTGGGTAATCGACATGAGTTCGAGGTTTTCATTCACCGACAAAAAACCTTTTGCCACGGCACGAATTCCATAGTTCTTTCCATTGGGCAATGTGATGCGATACGAGCCAGACTTAGGATCTGATATCGCTTCTCCCACTTCTTTGTGCGCTACGAGGTCTTCAAACAAAATTTCTGCGCTCACCGGATTTTTTGTCTTTGCATTTAATGTTCGTCCGAGTAACATCACCACCGGTTCGGGTTTTATCATATCCGGAAGTTTCAGCCGAACAATATCTGCTTTACCATACGAGTTTATATTACTCACCATATAAGCATAATCAGCAGATGCGGGTATGGTATAGTACGCATCGAAGCCTGCACCATTTATTTCAGGACCGAGGTTGACAGGCTCGGCCCAGTTTGTCCAGCCACTGCCAATTCGTTTACTCATAAAAATATCATAACCGCCATAACCCGGTTTTGCATTGGTGCCAAAATAAAGCGTGCGACCATCCGCAGCGAGAAAGGGAGAAATTTCATCACCATCCGTATTAATCTGTTTGCCCAGGTTGATAGGATCAGACCACAGGCCATTGTTGTCTTGTGTGATTACATAAATATCTCTTTCATCGCCAGCCGCTTTGTAAAATAAATCTTGCTTCAGCTTAGAAGTAAAAACAATTGCTTTGCCATCCGCAGACAGGTTGCCTTCCATATGAGTTGATTCATTTATAAATTTTACGTTGAGAAATTCCGGCTCCGACCAACCATCCTGCGTACGCTTTCTCACCTGAAAACCTTCCGCCTTACAAAAAAGCAACATATTATTATCCGCACTGATTGCAGCCAGGTTGTTGACAGAAGCGTCATTTACAGGACTACCCATGTTGGTTTTTTTTGTCCACGTTTTTCCATCCACGCTCGTGGTGATCCATATATCCTCTCCATCCTCTTTTCCGCCCGTGTTTTCTGGCGAGTTTTCTATACCAAATAGGATGGTACGTCCATCCGCAGAAATAATGGGCGATAGGTCATCCCAGGCAGAATTTACCTGAGGGCCCAGGTTTTCTTTAATAAGTCCCTTCGCCAACGTGGGCGGTAAGTTGATCGTAACATCATGTCTGAACGTGAAGTTATCGATCTCTAACACCATGTCGGTATAATTGATAATACCGATGCGTGAGCTGTAAATTGGAAAAGCATCCGTGACTTCTACTTGTTTATCATTGATGTAGTAATACCACTTTGATTTGCGTTGCTCAACTTTCAACACGTTGGCCTCACCCATGGGTTTTATTTTTTCATACGCTATCCATTTATTAGCGTTATCGGCCGCTACAGGACTTTTGATTTGGTAGTAACCATTGGTGGTAATCATAAATTCATAATATTTACCATTGGCATTATCACTCCATATGATCCCCATGCCGTTGTTATCGCTGCCTGATTGTTGAACAAAAGTGGCTTCGATGCTAAAATCTTTTTCTTTGTCGAAATAAGGAGTGATGGTGATGGACCGGCCATTATCCTTTTCTATGGTTGTAATTATATACTTTCCTCTTTCTATTTTCATAGAATAATTTTCACCACTACCTGTCCACCACCCATTCGGGTTTTTAGTAAAATCATCTTTTATTAAAACCGGCAATTGCGCCTGAGCAGAAAAAAGAATAAAACAGGCACACACTGTAAGAAGACCCCTCATAACTTCATTTATTTTTTTGTGAAGCACACTAAAAACAATAGAAAACAAAATGCCCCGTGGCTGGTATCTCTACTACGTACCGGCACGGAGGCACTACAAACTTCCCGTTCTGCCACCATCCACGGGCACGTTAATGCCATTGATATAACCCGCTGCCGGGCTAGCTAAAAATGCAACGGCCGCAGCTACTTCATGGGGCTCTGAAATTCTTCCTGCAGGCACTTCCGAAACCATTTCCTTTTTTGCTGCCTCATAGGTGATGCCGGCTTTCTCAGCCTTGCTTCGCATTATTGAATCAAGGCGACCGGTCATGGTGGTTCCGGGCAACACATTATTTACGGTGATACCAAAAGGTGCTAACTCAAAGGATAATGTCTTTGCCCAGTTGGCCACTGCCCCACGGGTGGTATTTGAAACACCTAATCCCCGCAAGGGCACTTTCACGGACGTTGAAATAATATTGATGATCCTTCCATATCCTTCTTCTTTCATGGCGGGCACTACCGCCTGCACCATGATCTGGTTGCATATCAGGTGGCTCGAAAACGCTCTTATAAATTCTTCGGGCGATGCATCAATGGCCTGCCCGGCTGGTGGCCCTCCCGTGTTGTTGATGAGTATATGTACATTTTTGTTTTGTACAAACCGTCCAATCACCTCCTTCAACTGATCGGGGAAATTGAAGTCGGCCACCAGGTAATCATGCTTTTGTCCTGCCGTTGAGGGCAACTCTTTTAATGTGCTTTTCAATGACTCCTCGTTGCGGGCTATTAAGGTAACTTCCGCGCCCAATAAGGCCAATTCAATGGCCGAGGCCTTGCCTATTCCTTGGGTGCTACCACACACCACCGCTCTTTTTCCTTTTAAATCGAGATTCATGGAATTGATTTTTTGTAAAGATAAAAGAACATTAACTTTCCTTACTAAATGCAGAAACTTTATGGAAGCAGTTTACAAAAATTGTCAAAGTTGCGGCATGCCCCTGAAGCGCGATACGCATGGTGGCGGCACAAATGCAGATGGTTCCCGGTCGAGCATGTATTGCAGTTATTGTTTTAAAGATGGAAGCTTTACCCAGCCCAACATCACCGTTGATGAAATGAAATTGCTGGTAAAAGGAAAACTCAAAGAATTTGGATTGCCCGGAATAATGGCCGGAGTGTTTACCCGAAACATACCCCAGCTCGTCCGCTGGAATCATCACTCACATTAATTGGTACTAGTACTCTTAACTATTTTATATGGCCATTCGCAGACCGTTCAATTTAAAAAACTGGATCACCGAAAACAGAGATTTACTCAAACCGCCTGTCGGAAATAAAAATTTATATGCCGATGCCGGTGACTACATTGTGATGATTGTTGGAGGGCCTAACGCGCGCAAGGATTTTCACTTCAACGAAACCGAAGAACTCTTTTATCAACTGGAAGGAAATATTAATGTGCGCATTCAGGAGGATGGCAAGGCGGTGGATATCCCAATCAAAGAAGGAGAGATGTTTCTACTTCCTGCCAATGTGCCTCATCGGCCAGAGCGTCCTGCCGGTTCAATAGGGTTGGTCATTGAATGTAAACGACCTGAGCAAACTATTCTGGATGGCTTGCAGTGGTATTGCGACAATTGCAACAATAAATTGCATGAATACCGCTTTCACCTCGATAACATTGAAAAAGATTTTCTTCCACGCTTCCGCGAATTCTATGGATCAAAAGAATTGCGCACGTGCAAAAATTGTGGCACTGTGATGGATACCGATCCTCGTTTTGTATAAACTATAATTCACCCGCTATGAAATCATCTACCCTTTTTCTTTTCATTTTAATCCCGATCAGTTCGTTCGGTCAAAAATTCAATGGCATTGAATCCAACATGTCGAACTTATTCAAGCTATCCGATGCAAAGAGTCGATCCATTTCACCAGAAAATTTCACGGGCGAAAAAGGCAAAGGCGGCATGGCCACCGAAGGCACTGGTTCCAAAGCTTCGCGCGATTTAGGACAAGGCTGGAAGGTAAGTCCCAGCGTGCGCATCAAATCAAAGACAACGTTTACCGTTGCCGAGATTACGGGTCCCGGCTCCATTCAACATATCTGGATGACACCCACCGGAAACTGGAGACATTCGGTTATCCGTTTCTATTGGGACGATGAAACAGAGCCATCGATAGAAGTTCCTGTGGGTGATTTTTTTGGAATGGGTTGGGGAAAATATTCTCCCCTTAACTCACTGGCGGTGGCAGTTAATCCAGGCAGCGCATTCAATTGCTATTGGCCTATGCCTTTCCGCAAGAAGTGTAAGATCACGATGGAAAATCTGGATGATAATGATATGATACTTTATTATCAGGTTGATTATTTGCTCACAGAAGTTCCTTCTGATGCCGCCTACTTTCATGCACAATTCAGACGCGTACATAATCTTCCTTACAAACAAGATTACACTTTGATTGATGGCATCAAAGGTAAAGGCCAATATGTAGGCACCTACATCGCTTATGAAACCCATGAAAATGGCTGGTGGGGCGAAGGTGAAATTAAATTCTTTATGGATGGCGATACACAATGGCCCACCATCATTGGCACAGGCACGGAAGATTATTTTTGCGGTTCCTATGATTGGGATACACGAAAGAAAAATGAAGCCGGTGTTGAAATCGTTGACTATACCGAACACACCGGTCCGTATGCAGGTCTTCACCAGGTAATTCGTGGTGATGGACATTATCAAGTAATGCAACGCTTTGGCATGTATCGCTGGCACATCAATGATCCTATTCGTTTTGACAAAGATTTGAAAGTTACCATTCAGGCATTGGGCTGGAGATCGGATGGTCGCTATCTTCCTTTACAAGATGATATTGCCTCAGTCGTTTTCTGGTATCAAACTGACCCACACACTCCTTTTCCAAAGCTTCCTTTGCGGGATGATTTGGATACGTATTGATTATCTTGCTGCATGAATTTTGAAAACTCGCTGCGCTTTGCAAAGAAGCTCGACAAAACAGATCCGCTAAAATCATTTCGTCAAAAATTTCATTTACCAAAAATTGGCGGTAAGCGTACGTTATACTTTACCGGCAACTCATTAGGTCTGCAGCCAAAATCAACCCGGTCTTTTCTCAACCAGGAACTTTCTGATTGGGCCGCACTCGGTGTGGAAGGTCACTTACATGCAAAACATCCGTGGTTATACTATCATAAATTCAGTAAGAAGACACTGGCGGGATTAGTAGGTGCAAAACCGCTGGAGGTTGTTGCCATGAATCAACTTACGGTGAATCTGCATTTGATGATGACCAGTTTCTACCAGCCCACCCCAACCCGTTTTAAAATCCTGACAGAAGCTGGAGCATTCTCCTCTGATCAATATGCGTTTGAATCGCAACTGAAAATTCACAACATCAACCCGGAAGAAGGATTGATTGAATTGAACCCGCGACACGGTGAACACACCCTGCGCACGGAAGATATTTTAAATGCGATTAAGAAACATGGTGATCAACTAGCCCTGGTGATTTTTGGTGCTGTCCAATATTATTCAGGTCAGTTCTTTAACATCAAAGCAATCACAGAAGCAGGTCATCGTGCGGGTGCCCATGTTGGTTTTGATCTGGCACATGCCATTGGCAATGTTCCGTTGTCGTTGCACAAACATGAAGTTGATTTTGCTGTGTGGTGCAGCTATAAATATCTGAACGCTGGGCCCGGTGGCATTGCCGGAGCCTTTGTGCATGAGAAGCACGCCAACAATACTAACCTGGTGCGATTAGCCGGCTGGTGGGGCCATCATGAGAAAGATCGCTTTCAAATGAAGAAAGGATTTATTGCCATGCCCGGAGCTGACGGTTGGCAAGTATCAAACTTTCCGGTTTTGTCAGGTGCGGCACAGTTGGCTTCCCTGCAACTCTTTGAAGAAGCCGGCATAAAAAACCTGAGGAAGAAAAGTGTGTTGCTCACCGGGTTTTTGGAATTTCTTTTAAAATCGATTGCGAAAAATTCTGAGTACTTCACCATCATCACCAATTCAAATGCCGATGAGCGCGGCTGTCAGCTCTCCATACTGATGAGGAAGGATGGAAAAAAAGTGTTTACATCACTCACCAAAGCAGGGGTGCTTGCCGACTGGCGCGAGCCCAATGTAATTCGTGTTGCTCCTGTGCCGTTGTATAATACGTTTGAAGAAGTCTTTCAATTTGTAGAAATCTTCAGGCGATCAATTTCAACTACCAAGGCGTCAGACCGCTCAAAGCGGTCAGACGCCTGACACCGAATCATTAACCCATGCAATTCTCGCCTGATTGTTTATATCATACATATAACCGGGGGAACGATAAACAAAGAATATTTTTTCAGGAAAAGAATTATTATTTCTTTCTGAATAAAATAAAACAAGACTTACCAAAATTATGTGACATTCTTGCTTATTGCCTGATGCCAAATCACTTTCATCTATTGATCTACGTTCCCGATACCTGCGAAGGATTAAACTTCATTCCCAATCAAAATCACCAAATATTGGTAAGGAAATTAGGCACCCTACTAAGTTCCTACAGTCAAGCCATAAATAAACAAGAAGAGAAATCAGGTTCTTTATTCCAGCAAAAAACAAAATCAAAAATTTTAGGTTTAGATAATTACCCGACAACCTGCTTTCATTACATCCATCAAAATCCATTGCGGGCCAATTTGGTAATTAACATGGAGGATTGGTCATATTCATCTTTTCAAGACTATCTTGAAGGGGAATCAAATGTTTGTAATATCGCATTGGCAAGAGAGTTACTTGAAGTGCCAGCAATGAGAGATAAATTTTACAATGAATCGTATCTTGTTCTTGATCAGGATTTAATTAAAAATATATTAATAAGGAAAGGCTTCTGACCGCTCAAAGCGGTGAGAAGCCTGTGATAAATTATGAATTCATCCAAACATATCGCCATCAGTGGTGCCGGCTTAGTGGGCTCTTTACTCTCCATCTATCTTGCCAGGAGGGGTTATAAGGTAAGCATCTTTGAGCGCAGAGGTGACATGCGCAAAAGTGATTATATGGGTGGTCGTTCCATCAACCTTGCCTTGAGCAATCGGGGCATTCGTGCGTTGACAGAAGTTGGCGTAGCCGAAGAAATAAAAGCCGTATCCATTCCCATGCACGGCCGGGTAATGCACGATCTGCAAGGCAACCTGAGCGTTCAACCGTATGGTAAGCAAGGTCAGTTTATAAACTCTGTTTCGCGCAGCGCATTAAACATTGTGTTGATGAATAAAGCTGAAGAACTAGGTGTTGATTTTCATTTTGATCAACGGATTACGCAGATCGATCTTGATAAAACTTCCATGACAGTACATAGTAATCAAACTCAGGACTATCGATTATGGACTATGGACTATATAATCGGTGCCGATGGTGCCTTCTCAGCGGTGCGGGGTGCCTTTCAAATTACCGATCGGTTTGATTACTCGCAGGATTATATCGATCACGGATATAAAGAACTTCACATTCCGCCAGGCGCTGCTGGTTCTTTTCAACTTGAAAAAAATGCATTGCACATCTGGCCGCGCGAAAGTTTCATGATGATTGCGCTGCCCAACCCTGATGGAAGTTTTACCTGTACGCTTTTCTTTCCCTTCGAAGGACCCGTTTCATTTAGCAAACTGACCCGGGATTCAGAAATTCAACATTTCTTTGACAGCACGTTTCCGGATGCCGCAAAGTTGATGCCTACGCTCCTGGAGGATTATAACACGAATCCAACTTCATCACTGGTAACCGTGCGTTGCTACCCGTGGGTAAAAAATAATACGTTGCTGATTGGTGATGCCGCGCACGCCATTGTGCCCTTCTTCGGGCAGGGTATGAATGCGGGGTTTGAAGACTGTCGCATCTTAAATGATTTGCTCAACCAGCATGACGATAACTGGCAAATGGTGTTAACCGGGTTTCAAAACGAAAGGAAAAAAAATGCGGATGCCATTGCTCAACTGGCGCTCAATAATTTTATTGAGATGCGTGACCTGGTGGCCGATGCCGATTTTCTGTTACGGAAAAAAATTGAAGCAAGACTTCATCAACTCTATCCTAACCAATGGATACCGCTTTATTCTATGGTAACCTTTCATGATACGATGCCTTACTCAGTAGCGTATGAAACCGGGCAGAAGCAAAAGAAAATCATGGATGAAGTGATGAAACGACCTGGCATTGAAAAAGATTGGGAGGCATTGGATTTTAAAGCAATCATAGAATCACTTAAGTAAAGGCGTCAGACCGCTCCAGGCGGTCAGAAGCCTACACGTCAATACGGAGCTTATATTCATCATATCGCTGCAGCACTTCCTTCACATACGCAACAGGCCCTACGCAACGGCAATAGCCAACTATCACCACAGGATCACGATAATATTTTGGATCCGATTTTTTTAATAGGAAGTACTCTACGTTGTCTTTCCATTTAGTAGGGTCTTTGCCATATTTCCGCGTAAGCTTTTGCGCATCGATCACATGAGAGAGACCAACATTATAAGAAGCGAGTACAAACTTGGTTCGCTCCAATGAGTCGGTTACTGTTTTAGCCCATTGCTTATCTAAAAATTTTAAAAACCGAATTCCCACTTTGATATTTTGAACGGGGTCCCACAGATTTTCTACACCAAAATAATTACCGGTTTCCGGCATAATCTGCATAAGCCCGATGGCACCGGCCCATGATTCAACCTGAGGATTAAAATTTGATTCCTGGTACACCATCGAGGCAATCAGTCGCCAATCCCAGCCTATCTGTTTTGCCCCTGCTTTAAGTTGATCATCATAAGGAGAAAGTTTACTGCCTGCCTGTGATGAATAGTCGCTGGCAATTCGCGCCAGCAATGTGCGGGGGCTATTGAGGTATTTGTTATAGATCACTCTGAAAACGCCTTTACGCTTTATGTCCTTCAACCATACATTCACTGCCTCCAGTAACTGAGGAGAGTTCTTGCGTATTCCCCAGCCAATTTCCTGTGGCTCGCTCAACACGGTATTAATATCCAGGTTGGGATAATAGGAAGTATTCACCATTGCAATCGTCTGATCTGAAACGGTATATTTTATTTCTCCGGTAGCCACTTTTCTAATCAAGGATTCCGTTTCTGCCGATGCGCTATCTTCTACGATCGTGATTCGCCCCCCCAGGTGCTGCGATATTTGTATCATCCGATCTCTATAGGAAGAACCCTTCATCACGTAAACCTTCTTACCGATCAGCTCTGTGGTGTCACGCACTAATTTCTTTTCAACGAGCTGCGGAGGCTGCATGCGCCAGTTAGCAGGTTTTTTTTGAATCAGCACCTGGTGGGTCGTAAAATGAGGATTGGTAAATGATAGATACTGTTTACGTTCTTCGGTAATAGCAAGCGGAAAAGCCAGGATATCGCCCTCCCCTTTGTTAAGCAAATCAATCGCATGCTCGATGCCATTCACCAGTTTTATCTTCAGGCTTACCTTCAAATGATCTGTGAGGCGCTTTAGCAATTCATACTCAAAGCCCATCGTCCTGCCCTTATAAATGAAATAACTGATCGAAGTGTTGTCTACCAGGGCCGTGAGATAACCTCGTTCGCGGATAACATCCAGGTCCAGTTCCAGCTGGGGGTCTTTTTCATACGTATCTTGATTTACATTTGTAATGCATCCGAAAAGGAAACAAAGCACGAAAAAAGAAAGTATGCCTGATTTTTTCCTCCACTTCATAGTATGGAAGTTACACCTTCTGACATAAAATAAAAAGAGGCCCAAATGGGCCTCTTTTATAAGAAAAATTGAGATCCGCTTAGTTGAAAATATAGCGTATGCCAATCTGTGCCTGCCATACGTTGTCCACGTTGATGCTCTTCACAAAAGAATCCTGTAACAACACAGTTTGTCCGTCTTTTACCTGTGTGCCAAAACGATAGGTGGGTACACCCGCAGCGCTGGTACTGGCAACAGAAAGAGGTTGCGTGCTGGTGCTTTGATTGCCCACACCGTATTTGTTGCTGATCATGTTTCCGAAGTTGAGAATATCGGCTCTGAGTTGAATAGTGTTCTTTTTATTGTTAGGACCCACCATTACATAAAACTCTTGCACTACTGATAAATCAAATCTTGTTAACCAGGGGAAATACGCTCCGTTTCTTTCTGCATAATTTCCTCTTCTGTCTTTCAGATAAGGGTTACCATCGATCCATGCATCAAAAGCAGCTTGTTGTTCAGCAGGGGTAAATGTTTTAGCGGTTGCTCCTGATCCTACAGTCAAGTTGGTGAACGTCATTTCGTCAGCGGAGTTAGGAATGTAGATCACGTCATTGAACTGACCATCACCATTTAAATCACTGGCATAGGTGTAAGAAAGTTTTCTTCCACTGTTAGCCACACCACCTAAGGTAAACATGGTAGATCCACCAATTTTTCCATCGTAGTTAATGCGATAGCTGGCATAACCCACTATGCGATGACGCAAGTCATTATCTGAAAAGCCGGTAGGAAGATAATTCTGACCTGAGGAGGTTGGCATGTTTGCTTGCACAGTACTACCCACAGATTGCACATCGTACGCTGTACCATAGGTATATCCAACCATTCCACCTAATCCTTTTGAGGTAGGTCTTTCAAGCTTAACAGTAATGCTGCTGGCATCACCTCTTGTTGTGTTCTTCAGCACAAATACGTTAGATACCGCAGTGTTATAAAATCTTGCAGGTGCAACTGCCGCGCCTGATAATCCCGATGCAGGGAAACGATCTCTGGTATCAGGACCTGTGAATGAAGTGCTCGGGCCTCTTAAGTTGGCATCGATATAACGAAGTCCCTGGATGGTGTTGTTATAAATGTATTCAACGGTTCCGATTAAACCATACGGTAACTTCTGATCAATCGCAATGTTGCTTTTCCAGATCATGGGATACTTCAGATTCTCATCCGTGGCATTCACCACGTAAGGGGGCAGTTTAGTAATGTCTGTTGTAACAGGAGGTTTAACCGCTGCTGGAAGGTCAGCAGGGTTTGTTCTGAATGGATATGCCGTTCCCGATCCTGCAATCAAGGCGGTATTCACACCATTGTTTCCAAGCTGGTTAGAAACCAACACTTGTGGTATGCGTGACACGAAAATTCCTGAACCCCCTCGGATCTGTGTGGTCCTATCTCCTTTTACATCGTAGTTAAATCCAAGACGAGGAGATAGCAATAAGCGTGGTGTAGGAAATGCGCCTGTGTTTACTTTATAATCCGCGCCATATTCATCTCTGAATGTTAAACCACCAACCACCGGGTTGAAGAAATCTTCGGCTGTTGAGTTGCTGTATACAAATACATCACCTCGTAAGCCCGCAGTAACTTTAAGTTTATCATTTACCTGGAACTCATCCTGTGCATAGAAACTGTAGGTAGAAACATTTAACACCTGAAGAGGATCAGCTCCGCCAGGTAATAAAGAGTATCTCAGGTTATAGCGAGGGATTGACACCGGAGAGGTGGTAGCAGTAGGGTTATTGATAAAATCGGTGGCTGCAGCTTTAAAGTCTGCTATGCTGTTATACACATACACACCCTGTGAAGAGGGAAAAAATACGTTATTCGACTTATAGTATTCGTAAGATAAACCAAATGTTACGGTATGCTTACCTGCAAAATAGGATAGGTTGTTGGTCAGGTTCAAGGTTGAATAATTCAATTTGTTTCCTGGGGTAAACGGATCAAACCCGATGGATGTATAAGTAGCTTGTCCCAGTCCGCTAAGGATATCAATGGTAGGGAACAAATCAGCTTTGTATCTTCTGTCCTCAATCTGTTTATTGTAGGTACCTATAAAATTATTTGAAAACTTGTCACTCAGTCTCGAGTTCAATTCAACCGCGATTGAGCGGGTGTTATCCTGAATGATGTAGCCTGTGTTTTCGGGCGAAATAGCCAGGGCAGAGTTAGTACGGTTTCCGTTACCGGCCGTATTACTACTGTTACTATTGCTTATAATCGAACCTGATTCAGAGTCATGCTGTGAATAACGAACGGCAAGCTTATGATTTTGATTAATGTTATAATCTAATCGTATCAAGGCTTTCTTGCTGGTGATCTCATTATTGAAATTATCAACCGCACCTAAATCGCGTTGAAAGTTGGTAAGCATGAAACTTTTCAAATCCAGGATGTCGGCTTCCGTTACACGGGAAACGTTTCCGGTAGCACCCGGTTTGTTAGTTACCCAATCAAGTGCTGGCGTTGAACTTTCGAATTGTTCTGCGTTAACAAAAAGAAAGAGTTTGTCTTTGATAATAGGAGCGCCAATTCTGAAACCAAACGTTTTCTCGTCAATGTTTACAGTAGGAAGTTCCTTACCAACCGCTTTCTCACCTACCAACTTGCTATTTCTGAAGAGATAATACACCGATCCGGAAACTTCATTTGTTCCGGAGCGGGTAACCGCGTTGATACCGGCACCGGCAAAGCCAGATTGACGAATATCAAAAGGAGCAATGTTTAATTGAACTTCGTCAAGTGCATCCAGTGAAACAGCCGAAGTACCGGTGCGACCACCTGCCTGTGCAGAACTTCCTAATCCAAAACCATTGTTGAAAACTGATCCGTCAATCGTGAAGTTGTTGAAGCGGCTGTCCTGACCACCAAATGAACGGCCATTACCATAGGCGTTATATTTTACGATGTCGTTCACAGTTCTGCCTATGGTAGGGAGACTGTTAATGTTATCCTTGCCAAAAGAAGAGGCGGCACCAGTACGGTCCGAACTAAAAATATCATTCTTTGCTCCTGATACAATGATTTCATCTAATTGAGTGCTTTCATCGGCCAGTTTAGCGTTCACGTTAGCGGCAATACCAAGGCTTAAGTAAACTTCGGTAACCACTTGTTCTTTGTAGCCAACGAAACTGATTTTTACGGTGTAAGGTCCACCAACACGCATACCCGGTATGGAGTAACGGCCATCATTTCTGGCGGCTGTTCCGTATGTAGTTCCCGAGGGGGTATGGGTAGCTATTACGGTGGCTCCCACCAGTCCCTCGCCCTTGGTGTCAGTAACCATCCCCGAAAGGGAAGATGTGGTAACCTGTGCCTGAAGCCCCAGAGAAGCTATAAGCGCAAGACTAAGAGTCAGTAAAATTTTCCTCATATAGTTATTGTTTTGGTTTTTAAAAATCACGCGCAAAAATATCCTTTTGATCCATAATTAACCCGCTCTGCATTTTAAATCTTTCAAACATTTTATTAACAATTATATAATACCTGAAACCACTTGTATTATATCATTTGCACTTTGGTTGAAAAAGCAATTACTTCCGCCCTTCTTTACAAAAAATCGAAATTTTTCATATGAAAAAGCCCTTTTTACTGGCTCTTCTGACCTTTGCTTCTGCCTTGGTTCTTCAGGCCCAAACAGAACTTTCCTATTATTTGCCCCCCAACACACAGTATAATCCGGCCATTCCTACGCCACCGTCAGTTATTGGCCACAATGTGGGCGAGTGGCACATCACCCACGACAGGCTGGTGACCTACATGAAAGCCCTGGACCAGGCCTCTGATCGCATCACCCTGGAGCAAACAGGCCTTACCTACGAAGCCCGTCCTCTATTATTATTGACCATCACCTCACCCAAAAATCATCAGAATATTGAGGCCATACGCACCCAACACGTTCAGCTTACCGATGCTTCAAAGTCGGGATCATTGGATGTAAAAAACATGCCCGCCATCTTTTATCTCGGTTGCAGCATACACGGCAACGAAGCCAGTGGCGCTAATGCAGGCTTGTTGATGGCCTATCATCTGGCAGCAGCTACAGGGCCTGAAATCGAAAAATATCTTGAAAACACTGTTATACTTTTTGATCCCAGTTTTAACCCCGATGGGTTGCAGCGTTTTTCCGGTTGGGTAAACTCGCGCAAAAGCATGATGATATCGGCCGATGCCAACGATACTGAACATAATGAAGCGTGGCCCGGTGGCCGTTTCAATCATTATTGGTTTGACTTGAACCGCGACTGGCTGGTGGCGCAACACCCTGAGTCGAGAGCGCGTGCGAAAAAATTTCAGGAGTGGAGACCGAACGTGTTGACCGATCACCATGAGCAAGGAACGAACGCTACGTTTTTCTTCATGCCCGGTGTGCCATCGCGCGTGCATCCGCTTACGCCCGATAAAAATCAGGAACTCACCCGCAAGATGGGCGAGTATCATGCAAAGGCATTGGATCAAATCGGTTCTTTGTATTTCACACAGGAAGGCTACGATGATTTTTACTATGGCAAGGGTTCCACCTTTCCGGATGTGCAAGGGGCCATTGGTATTTTGTTTGAGCAGGCAAGTTCAAGGGGCCACGCACAAGAAAGTGTAAACGGTGTGTTGAACTTCTCTTTCACGATTCGCAACCAGTTTGTGACCATGCTCAGTTCATTGAAAGCCATCAATGAAATACGCGAAGAGTTGCTCAGCTACCAGCGCGACTTTTATAAAAACGCGATGAGCGATGCTGCCAAAGATCCGGTGAAGGCGTATGTGATCGGATCGAAAGACAAGGCACGCGTAAATATGTTTGCCGAGATGGCGTTGCGCCAAAAGGTAGACGTGTACAAGCTTCCATCCACACAAACTATCAATGGAAAAACATTTGAGGCTACTTCCAGCTATGTGATTCCGCTCAGTCAAACACACTACAAACTCATTCGCGGCATGTTTGATAAGCAGTTGAAATTCAAAGACAGTATCTTCTATGATATTTCCAGCTGGACGTTGCCGCTTGCGTATGGTTTGGAGTATGAAGAAGTGAAAACACCTCCTGCTTTGGGCGAAAAAATTTCTGAAAGCAAATTGCCACAGGGCCAACTCATCGGCCAGGGAAGTTATGCCTATGTAATGGAACCGTACGGATACTATGTTCCCCGCGCAATGTATCGTTTGCTTGACAAAGGCGTGCGCATCAAAGTATCGAATGAAACTTTCTATGGTGACGGGAAAAAATTTGAACGCGGAACGATATTAATTCCTGCCGACAACCAGGACAAAACTCCTGATCAGATCAAAGCGCTGGTAAAAGAAATTACTGAAAAAGATGGTGTTGATGTGTATGCGCTAAGTACGGGGTTGGATTACAGAGGTGTTAGTTTGGGTAGTAGTTCATTTTATGTTTTGCGCAAACCGGAGATCGCTATCCTCATTGACGGTGGCATCTCTCCTACCGATGCGGGTGAACTGTGGCATTTGCTCGACACCCGTTTTCAGATTCCGGTTACTTTGATTCCGATCGGTGTGTTTAATACCGCATCCATTCAAAAGTATAACACCCTCCTGGTGCCTGAAGGAAATCACTCCGCCATTACCGATGCTGCCAAAGAGAAATTAAAAAGTTGGGTGCAGGGCGGTGGTGTGTTGATTGGCTTCGAACGTGCGTTGAGCTTCTTCACCACGGCAGGCCTCGGAAAGTTTGAGGTGAAAAAAGATGAAGAAAAGAAAGATCCTGCAAAACCAAAACCGTATGGAGACCTGGACGAGAATCAACGTGCGCAGGAAACGAGCGGGGCCATCTTCGAAGCAGAGGGAGACCTGACGCATCCATTTATGTATGGATACACGTCTAACAAAGTGGCGATGTTTAAAGCAAACAATTTATTCATTCAAAAAGCGAATGGCGCTTACTCGAATCCTTTAGTATATGGAGGCAACCCGTTACTCAGTGGCTACATCACCAAGCCCAACCTGGATAAGCTCAAAAACTCTTCTGTGCTGGGCACCGCTGCGTTGGGCAAAGGCCGCGTGATTGGCTTTACGGAAAACATGGCCTTCCGTGCGTTTTGGTTTGGCACTAACAAAATGCTGATGAATGCCATTTTCTATGGCCCGATGATCAGCGCTGAAGCAAGCCGATAAATCATTTTCGGGAAAAATATCATCCCAAAATTTTAGCCACAGATTTCACTCATTGTACTAATCAGTGAACCTGTGGCTTCTTTAGTGCTTGCCTTAGCACCCGATTTAAAGTCGTTGTAAAAGTAACCCCCTTATCGTTCTACGGGGGCTCATCATTTATGCGCGAAGAGTAAGGTTGCATTTAGTGGCTACCTGGCAGGCGCACATTCAAGGGATGAAAGGCAGCGAACGCGTGCGTTCGCTGCCTTTCATGTTTATTAAACCTTCATTCCTGAAAAGGTCGCCAGCGACTTTTTGGGAATGAAGGCTTTTTAGCGCATCAGTTTGATTGGTTGATGCTGTGGTTGGCACACATTCTTTCTGCAGTCATTTTATACTTATTCAAAAAGATTCATGCGTTGCCTTTCACCTATTTTTTGTCGGCCAATCGTGTTTACAATTTGATACTCATTTATTCTTCTGATCGTTTATCCAAACGACTTATCATACATCCATACTCCGGCCAGGGATAGTAGCGAAAACCACGCACGTGATGGGTTTGTGCGCGGAGCGGAGTTGTAGCGGATAGCCCGGTTGAGTGGCGGTGATTAACAGTGCAAAGGGGTCTGACCGCTTAGAGCGGCCGGACCCCTACCCTGAAATTCGTACCGCCACGAAAGGCCGCCAAAACATTCAACACATCATTATTATTTATACTTTTGCAAAACCCTCAGCGTGATTCGAAAATTTTTTCCGCTAGACAAAAACTACCTGCTCGAAGCAGCTCAGCTGGCTATTCAGGATGGGCTGCTCACCCAACTTATTGAAAATGTTAAATTGCGCTATCAGCTCATTCACAACCCACTGGGGCTGGACGATTTCTTTAGCCAACAGATCAGGGTTTTTGAAACACGAAACTTTAAGCCGCTTCATAGCTTTTATCAAAATCTGGCGGCCGTGTATCGCTACAAGTTTGGCGATAACCAACTGGAGTTTGTGTGGGATGGCCGCGATCACCAGCAGAAATATCAACTGGACTGGAAGGCTGCTTTTGAACTATGGGCTGAAGATTTTTGCAGGCATGAATTGTTTTTGCAGGCGGTGCTGGACCTGACTGTGTTCTTACCCGAAAACCGGCATGCACATCTGGCCGAAAGCCGCATGAATCATTTTATACTCAAACACTTTGAGGTGAAATTTCATAAAAGCCGCGGCCTTGTGCAGATGAAGGTGGCTTAGCCAATGTGTTTTGCTTGCAGCGCTGGCATTTAAAACCAGCGGTTTGGATAGAGGTGGATTTCAAATTGTGGCGGCATTCAACTAAAATTCCGAAGGGATGATAGTTTTATAGAATACAATGATCATTGCCTCAAAACCCTGAAAGGGTGACATAATGCCACTCCTTCGGAGTTTGATGCGGGCTTGGCTTTGTTTTTCTACAACTATTCCAGCCCTTAGGGCTTAGTTCAATAAGTAAACCTCCGCGAGAATTTGAAATGCACCCTTGAATAGCTCAATCCAAATCACTAATTTTTCCGGGCATTTACCTAACTCCTTTATCTATGACCCCACGTCAGCTTTTTGTTGCATTCTCCGTTACTGTAACCATTCTGTTATTAGTGTGGAGCTATTACTGGATCGATGTATTGTTTCTCTTCATTCTGGTGGTCCCGGTCGTCTTCATGGGTTTGCAGGATATGTCGCAAAAGAAACAATCCATACGCAGAAATTTTCCGGTGCTAGGCCGCCTGCGCTATGTTTTTGAAGACCTGCGACCAAAAATTCAGCAATACTTTGTAGAGAACGACACCGATGGTGCGCCTATCAATCGCAACGAGCGCTCGGTTATCTATCAGCGTGCAAAAAAACAAGTGGATACGGTACCGTTCGGAACACAGCTGGATGTATATGCCGAGGGCTATGAGTGGATGACACACTCCATTGTGCCCAATGATTTTAATAAGATGGATCACAACCCGCGTGTGCGCTTTGGTGGCAAAGACTGCAAGCAACCGTATGACATGAGTGTGCTCAACGTAAGTGCGATGAGCTTTGGTTCGCTGAGTCAGAATGCAATACTGGCATTGAATGGCGGGGCCAAAAAGGGTGGCTTTGCACACAACACAGGCGAGGGTGGACTGAGTCCTTATCACCTGCAGCCCGGTGGTGATATTGTGTGGCAGATAGGCACCGGATATTTTGGCGCGCGCACCAAAGACGGAAATTTTTCGGATGATGCGTTTCAGAAAAATGCTACGCTGCCCACTGTGAAAATGATTGAGATCAAACTTTCGCAGGGTGCCAAGCCGGGGCACGGAGGTATTTTGCCTGCTAAAAAAAATACGCCTGAAATTGCTGCCATCCGTTTGGTAGAGCCCGGCACAACGGTGTTCTCACCTCCTTTTCACAGTGTTTTCTCTACGCCCACAGAATTAATTTTGTTTGTGAAGCGCCTGCGCGATTTATCGGGTGGCAAGCCGGTGGGTTTCAAATTATGCATTGGGCGCAAGAGCGAGTTTCTTTCAATCTGCAAAGCCATGGTGCAGCTAAATACGTATCCTGATTTTATTACGATTGATGGTGGTGAAGGTGGCACGGGTGCAGCACCGCCTGAGTTCAGCAACTATGTGGGCATGCCCATGCTGGATGCACTCGCTTTCGCGGATAATGCGTTGCGTGGCTTTGGCATTCGCAAGGAGATGAAGTTGATTGCTTCCGGAAAAATTCTTACGGGCTTTCACATTGTGCGCGCCATGGCTCTGGGTGCCGACACGTGCAACAGTGCCCGCGCGATGATGATGGCACTGGGTTGTATACAAGCATTAGAATGTAACAAGAATACGTGCCCTACGGGTGTGGCTACACAAGATCCTTATTTCATGAAGGGCTTGGTGGTAGAAGATAAAACCAAGCGCGTAGCCAACTACCACAAGCACACGGTAGAGAGCTTTGTTGAGTTACTGGCTGCTTCTGGCATTGACCATCCGGATAAGGTCAATCGCACACATGTGTATCGTAGGGTGTTTATGAATCTGGTGAAGACGTATGAAGAAATTTATCCGACTGTGCCTGTGGGTTGTTTGTTAGATGGTGGTGATGCGCCTTTTGATTATGAAGATTATTTGAAGCGGTCGTCTGCGGAGAAGTTTGAGGTGATGGTGTAAATTGAATCAGAAACGGGCTAAACAGACCAAGTGTCCGATTATTATATTCGTTTATAAACGTTTATAATCGTTTATAATTGATTAATAGACGACTAATGATTTTTAACTATCGATTGTTGCGTATTCAATTCTCTTATGAATACGCTGGAACTAACTCCCCTTTGGCACCGTGGCATGTATTGCATTGCCATTCGTAACCTGAATGACCGGGCAGGCACGCTGGTGCGTAATTTCCCCAACCGTATGTACAGTAAATCGAATGGTTGCTGGTATGTGCGTTACTCTGCTGCCACTCTTGATCTACTTCAACAAAAGCTTTCTGAGGTAAGCAAGGTAAAAATGCCCATAGCTTTTGATGAAAAGGGTAATCCTAACCTGCCCGTGAAAGCAAAGACTCCTATGCCTGAAGGATATCGGGAGTGCCTGGTGCGAATGCGTTACAGCGATAGTACGCGTATCACCTATGAAAATCAAATGCGGTTGTTCCTGGAATTTATACAACCCAAGACAATTGGCGATATCAGTAAAGCCATGGTAGATGAATACATGATGTATCTGGTAGAAAAAAGAGGGGTTTCAGTTTCTACACAGAACACCGCTATCAACTCCATTAAATTTTACCTTGAGCAGGTTCATAAAGGCGAGCGTACTTTTTATTATGTTGATCGGCCTGCTAAAGACCGGCTGCTTCCTTCCGTACTCTCGGAAGAGGAAATCCAAAAATTACTTTGGGCAAGTCAAAATATTAAGCATCGCTGCATCCTGTTTTTACTTTATTCAGCCGGGTTGCGCATAAGCGAACTTTTGAACCTGAAGTGGCAAGACATTGACGAATACAGGATGATCATATATATACGAGGTGGCAAGGGACGCAAAGACCGCATTACGCTGCTTTCAAAATTGGCGCTTGATTACCTTAAACACTACCTGGGTTTGTATGAACCGAAGGAATGGTTATTTGAAGGGCCTGGCGGAGATCAATATTCGTCCAGAAGTGTAAACCATTTTATCCATAAGTATTGTCACCTTGCGGGGATTAAAAGGCAGGTGAGTGCACATACCCTGCGCCATAGTTTTGCCACTCATTTGCTGGAAAGGGGCACTGATTTGAGGTATATTCAAACTTTACTAGGTCATGAGAGCAGTCGCACGACAGAACGCTATACACATGTAACAAAGCGGGGATTTGATAAGTTAATCAGTCCGTTGGACTATTTGAATCAAGTGCTTATCTTAGAGGGGAATAAGGGCATATAGGACACTCCGTGCCCTATATACAAACGTTGT
>CAZIOY010000017.1:0-55257 GCA_964540915.1 uncultured Ohtaekwangia sp. | reverse complement strand
TTACGATATATTTCCCTAACGATCGCATTTTCAAATTTTTAATCTTGAAATCAACTACCCAACTCCAGTTGATTTTTTACCAGTTCAAAATATTTTCCTTTTTGTTTTGTCAGTTCGCTGTTCAATCATATTCGAATACTTGCTAATCCTTAGATTGAGTGATTGCTCATGATACACAATTTAGCGGTTTAATTATAAATAAAGGATGGCTTGTAAATACCACCCTTTATTTTGAAGTCAGGATTAAACAGGATAGCAGTTGCAATTTGCATATCCCGCAGTTTGGCAATACAAATTACCCTTGAAATCCGTATTTTTGCAATTCTTATAAACTGCTTATGATTTACAATTCGATCATCGAAACCATTGGTAATACTCCCATGGTGCGTCTCAATAAAGTAACCAAAGGAATAGCGGGCACGGTGCTGGCCAAAGTAGAATACTTTAATCCGGGAAATTCTACCAAAGATCGCATGGCATTGAAGATGGTTGAAGATGCCGAAAAAGCAGGTGTTTTAAAGCCGGGCGGCACAATCATTGAAGGTACATCGGGCAACACGGGCATGGGCCTGGCCTTAACCGCGCTGGCCAAAGGGTATAAATGTATTTTTACCATGGCCGATAAACAATCGCAGGAGAAGATCAACATCTTGCGAGCCGTTGGAGCTGAAGTGATTGTATGTCCTACCAACGTGGAGCCGGATGATCCAAGATCGTACTATTCTGTTGCCAGGAAGTTGAATAAAGAAATCCCCAACTCGATTTATCCCAATCAATACGACAATCCATCGAACTCTCAGGCGCATTATGAAAGTACCGGCCCTGAAATATGGAAACAGTGCGAAGGAAATATTACACATTATGTAGCCACAGTGGGAACGGGAGGCTCGATGTGCGGAACCGCCCGATACCTGAAAGAACAAAACCCAACATTGGCAACCATCGGCATTGATACGTATGGATCGGTGTTCAAAAAATATAAAGAGACAGGCATATTTGATAAGAATGAAATCTATCCATACCTCACCGAAGGATTTGGTGAAGACATTCTTCCCAAGAATGTTGACTTCGATGTGATTGATCAGTTTATCAAAGTTACCGATAAAGACGGAGCCATTATGGCCCGCAGGTTGTCGCGTGAAGAAGGTTTGTTTGTTGGCTGGAGCAGTGGCTCGGCCGTTCACGGTGCCCTGGAATACGCCAAAGAACATCTTAAAAAAGATGATGTAATGGTGATCCTTCTGCCCGACCACGGCACGCGCTATCTAAACAAGGTGTACAATGATTTGTGGATGAAAGATCATGGGTTTCTGGAGGAACGCACCTATGGCACTGCCCGTGAAATTATAGCAAGACGCAACGGCAAAGAAAGTTTATATACCGTATCAAAAAATTCTACAATTGGAGAAGCCATTCGCATCATGAATCAGCAAGGAGTAGATCAGGTGCCGGTGGTAGATGCCAATGAATTTGTAGGAAGTGTGACCACTGCCAGCCTGGTTGAAAAAATCATCAACGATCCTTCACTGAAGGATAAGCATGTTGGTGAAATCATGGACAAGCCTATGCAGGTGGTGGCACTGGACAGCACGTTGGATGTTCTATCCTCTCTGCTAAATAAAAACAATAGAGCACTGCTGGTGCGTGATGATCAGGAAGTGGCACACATCATTACACAACATGATATTTTAAAGGCGATTACTCAATAAGATCGGGAACGCTTTAACTGTAGGTCATTACTGATCGTCTCCCAGCTTGCCTTTGTAGAGCCACGCTTTCTTATACTCCGTTTCTTTGCGAATTTGATCCAAAAAAGATTTGGCCTTCTTTTGTTCGGAGGTTTGCAGAAGGTATACGTAGTACTCCTTTTTTGTAAGCTGTACAGCATACTGAGCACTGAACCCTTTAAGATTGGCTTCATCGGTAAGTTTCACTGCATCGTCAAGTTTGGGAAACACACCAATCACTACATAATAATACTTCTGGGAAGTTTGCGCACTGAGATTGGTCATCCCGAAAAGGAAATACGCACAGAATAAGAATAAAAACTTTTCCCTCATCACGTCTCCATTCAATTTACATTGACCTTATTCTTCCAATATCTCAACCTCCACCCTTACGTTGGCCTGCGCCAACGAGTGGTCATCATCATAAATAGGCATCTTGCCACCCCACGCCTTTAATTCCATACGGCTTATGTCAATGCCCTCTTTAACAAGATAACTTTGCATAATTCGAGCTCTCTCTTCCGATAATTTTGTTGATGATCCCTTACCCTCGCTATTGTCAGGCGACAGCGAAAAATAGTCATCGCTCTTGCCCAGGGTGATAACACTACCAAAGTCATTTCCATTAGCGTGGCCATGGATTCTGATTTTGGTGGTAGGCCTTTCTTTCAACATTTCCAAAAGGGCATTTACTTCAAACCGAGATTCAGGACGCATGATGGCCGCATGATTAAAAAAATACACGTTATACATAACCACTTTATCTCCCTTTTTCAATGGCACTAAATCAAAGGAGACCACGACCTTATCACCTTCTAATGAAACAGCATCCTCATTCTTAGGTTCAATAATATTCAGAGGTAACTGAACTTTACGATATCCAAATACATCGCAAATAACAGCGATGTTTCCCGACTTATTTATAGGCTTTACATTGACAACATCATTTCCCCTGTAGGAAACCACCTTACGACCTTTGATAATATCGGCATCAAAAATATCCACATCGCCAGCTATATCCTGACCCGTTTCAATAGATCGGATTTTAAATATGAATGGCTTGCTTCCGTCTGTTGGTTTTATTACTTCCGGTTCGGCTACAGGTTGCGATACTTCGGTCTTCACAACTTCAATTTCGTTTTTAGTTTCTGCCACCAGATCACTATTCTCAATTTTAACTACTCGTGGATTATCGCCCAATAAACCTGTATACACCCAGCTGTCAGAGTAGGTTGATGCACGTTGTAGCTTCAACGCCAGCGAGACTGCCTCGGCACGCTCCGGTGTTTCGATTACATACACGTAGTAAAGCTTGCGGATTGTATTCAGTGCCTGACGAGTATCATGTCCTTTCTTTCTTGAATTCACTGTATATTCTGCTGCATTTCTTGGATTAGCAAAAGCGCCAATCACAACATAGAAAAGATCATCGGTAGACTGAGCATTGGCTGATTTCTGAAATGTTACGCTAAGGAATAGTGAAAGGATCGTCACGAAAGCAAAAAAATTATTCTTCATCGACAATAGGTTTAGCTGAAAGTTAAGGTTGGCGAGATTCATTAAATGCAATCATTCATTTTTGACATTGAATGTACATATAAATTAATATTTTTCACAGAAACCTTCTCTTCGGAACTTACCAGAAAGAGCAGGTTCATTCAGAATTATTCAGATTGGGGAAGGTATGGACAATTGACCTAACTACTTAACCAAAGATTTTCTTAATCAAGCTTTTCTTCTTGCCACCGTATTTAATATCATCCAGTGCTGTGCGAAGATAAACCAGAAAAGCGCTGTCTTTAAGTATGTAACTTTCTACACCAATTTTTTCCACGGTTTTTCTTAACTCAGGATCCGTATCAGCGGTGATGTAAACAACGGGAATGCGCGGTTTAACTTTAGAGATCAATTTCAAATAATGGATCCCACTCTTGTTGGGCTCCTCGAGGTGGTTATCAAGAATTACCAGGTAAGGTTTTTGTTCACTTATTTTCTGAATGGCCTCGTCTCCGCTTAAAAAAATCTCCGTGTGAAAGCCCCCCAACTGCTTGAAATGCTCTTTCATGAATTTGAGATAGACCGGATCGTCATCGATAATAAAAACAAGTTTGTCCATAGTTTAAATAGTTAAAGGGTTCAGGTAGTCCAAAGTTAAACAGAAACCATTTACGTTGGATGTTATTGATTATAAAGTTTTTGCCCAAAATCCGAATTTCGCTACCTTATTCAAATCAAGTACCATCCACTACTGAAAATACGTTTTCGAGCTCCTCACCTTGCTCATCAACCAGCGTAAGCGTATGTTTTCCTGGTAGTGGTGTCACTGCCAGCCGATGCGTACCCTTTGACGATCCCAGATAATTGCCATCAAGATGCCAATAAATAGTGGTTTGCTGATTTCTATGGGCCACTTCAAACAAAGCACTGCCTAATCGACCATCCAGTTGGCGAGGTATAAAAATACGCGCATTAAGCTTGGGGTAAATCAAATCCATTGAAGCAAAAGAGGAAGGATTTAAGCAGTCCTTTCGGAATGGTGGCAATGGATGGTAGCTCAAATTTTTTGTTCTGAAATAATACTCTTGCACCGGAGGCAATACAAACCATGCAACCGATTTTATGTTATTCAAATCCTCACAATCACTATGAACCCGATACTTACCGTCTTGCGATAGGTGTACCCTTTGGTGATGCTGACAAGGAGACGTGTGGATGCCAGTTCGTGTAGCTTTTATCTCTTTTCTCGCTATACACAATCCTGTTGCACGCATTCCACTTTGGGTACACACCTCTATCTTTTCCAATTCTGATGCAGGTTGCTGAAACCACCTGTTGCCCGGCAACTGTGAAAAAATATCAAATAAAATCGGGGAAGCCGATTCGGTGCCAGTAAGTCCAGGCCGACCTTCACCATCAGCATTGCCAACCCAAACGCCCACGGCATAGTCACCATTTACACCCACTGCCCAGGCATCGCGCAAGCCGTGACTGGTGCCTGTCTTCCAGGCAATTTTCCTGGAGCTATAGAAATTCCGCCAACCTGTTTCTTCACCGGGTCGGTACACTTCTTTCAAAACATCGAGCGTCAAATACACAGACGAAGCACTTAACCAGGATGTCTCTTCTTGCCTTTCGTTCATCAAAGAATCCGAAGCAACATAAACCGGGGCGTGAAAGTCCTTCTTTGAATATCGGTTTCTTCCAGGAGATTCAAAGTAGTTGTTTAGTGTGCGGGCCATCGAGGCATACACCCCGGTAATGTCCCACAAAGTGCCTTCCGCCCCACCGAGTATCAAAGATAATCCGTAATGATCAGCGGGTTGATTTAGCGTGGTGATTCCGATCTGTTTCAATAGCTCATAAAACTTTTCATACCGGTATTCCTTTAATTCATAAACAGCCGGAACATTTAAGGATCGGATCAGAGCCTGATCGGCACTGACAGCACCATCATACTGTTTGGAAAAATTCTTTGGCGAAAACCCATTGATGGTGGTGGGTATATCTGGCACAAGCGTTCCCGGTAGCAATTTTCCCTCCTCCAGCATAGCCGCATACAAAAACGGTTTGAGAATACTACCCGTGCTTCTGCGTGCCATAATAACATCTACCTGTTCGCCATGTTCTCGACCCGCCTGTGTGTTGCCCACATAAGCCAACACATTTCCCGTTTTCACTTCAACCACTATAGCGGCTGCATTAAACACCTGGTTGCCCTTCAGCGACTGATGATGCTGATTAACCAAGTCACTCACACGCTTCTGCAACGCCTCCTGAAGGGTCGATCTAACCCGTTGCTGCACAAATCCTTCTTGTGATATACGACTTAATAAATGAGGAGCTTCTTTGGGAAGGGGCAGTGGATTTTCAGGAATGGGCTCGGCCTTGGCAAGTTCAAAAGATAGCGTGTCAATTTTTTTATTGATCAACAACCGGGTAAGCAAGCGATCTCGTTTTGTCTTTAACCGATCGCGATTTTTCCCTGGATGAATCAAGGAAGGATTATTCGGAAGTACTGCCAGTAGTGCGGCATCCGACCAACTCAATTGCGATGCATCGCGACCAAAGTAACGCCAACAGGCTGCTTCAATGCCTACAACGTTTCCACCAAACGGGGCATGGGCCGAGTAGAGACTTAAAATTTCATCTTTCGAATAGCGAAGTTCAAGCCGGGTAGCAAGAATCATCTCTATGATTTTTTCAAAGAATGTTCGCGATTGATTTTTTCTAGCAAGCCGGATTGCCTGCATAGAAAGTGTGCTGCCTCCACTACTGATTTTCCCTGATTTAAGATTTTGTTGCGTGGCCCGCGCTAATGAAAGAACATCCACACCCGGGTGATTGTAAAACCGCTTATCTTCAAATACGATGATAGCGTCTTTGAATTTCGCAGGAACTTCTTTCCCTTCCGGGAACCTCCACTGACCATCTCCCGCAATCAGGGCTCCTAGTAGTTTGCCTTCACGATCTTCCAAAACGGTAGAGTAAGGATCACGAAAAAGAATTTTAGGAAGAGAGAAATAGTAGGCGATAAGCAGAAGAACGCCCGATGCAAAAATATAATACCGATATCTTTTAATCCACGCTTTCACATTTTCAGGCCTCTCTATTTCTTCATGTTCTTTAAGAACCACTCTCCCTCCGACTCAGCGACAACTTCATGTTTCACCATGCTTGCAATCTTCTCTCGGGCATTGGCCATCGCCTTACTCACCATGGAGTGTTCAATGCATTCATCCTCTTTCAATCCTAATTGATCAAGAATAGCGACAATCCGATCGGCACCAAAAGGCTCAAACGATGGATCATCGATCGATGAGCAAAAGGTGATTTCAGCTGAGGGATAAGAAGATAACTTTTCAAGGATCTTATTCTCTTTGGCAGGAAGCGGGTAGTGCCCGGTAAATAAAAACTGAACCTTGCCCCCAGACGAAATTGTATTGAGTAATCCTGTTAACCCGCTTGACGAATAAATCAGCGATGCATCGCAAACCAACACGACATTATTTTTACCGGACGCCTCACCGATTGAATCGTTGGTTAAATGAAAGTGTGGTACACCAGTCGATGTTAAAAATGCAATAACTTCGGTGATCGTATCTTCAAAATAACAAAATATTACCGGTACTTGATTTTGTGTAATGGCCTTCAATGCCTCTGTAATCATGCCCTTCATCGCCACCGCTCTTGTTTTCCAGACTTTATCAGTATATACTGGTTTGTCTGATTTCAGAAAAGAGAATAGGCCCATATTACTATTTCAATTTTTGGTTGTACTGGGCTTCATCAAAGCCCAACAATAATACTTTACTATTCTTTTCAATTAAAGGTCGCTTGATCACGCTCGTCTTATCCACCATTAATGCAATCGCTGATTTCTCATCGATTATTTTCTTCTGGGTAGCTTCATCCAATTGTCGCCAGGTGGTACCTCGTTTATTTACAAGGCTGTCCCATCCTACTTGCTTGCACCATTCCCGTAGTTTTGTTTCTGTAATTCCTGATTTTTTATAATCATAAAACTCAAAATCAATTTTATTTTCATTCAACCAATCGATGGCTGACTTTACTGTATTACAATTTTTGATGCCGTATACGATCATACCATTCGTGGTCAATATTGTTCATACCATTCAAAACGATCCTTAATAATTCGGGCTTTTTCATTTTTCAGGTAAGTTAAGAAAGACTTTGCCACAGGTGAAAAACTTTTTCCTTTAAGCCAGATTAAATTCCATGTGGATTTAATTGGAAAACCTTTCACGGGAATAATTTGCAAATCGCCATTGTTCAACTCATTTTTTATACCGATCAACGGCATAATAGAGCATCCAAGCCCGGCAATCACGGCCTGCTTTACGGCCTCGTTTGTTGTCAATTCCATTTTCATTCGCACCGGCAGACTATTTCTCTTTATAAATTTTTCCATCACATGGCGAGTACCCGAACCTTGTTCTCGATAAATGAGCGGCAATTCTTCAAAAATAGTTTTATCCATGATTTTTCCGGTAAACCGTTGCTGAAGATTGCCAACCAGATATAACTTATTTTGGATTAACTCGACTTTATCAATCTTCAAGTGATCGGGCAAGACCGACACTAATGAAAAATCTACCTCATTCTTCTCCATACTTCGCACCACCTTTTCTTTATTAGTAACATCCATCATCAATTCGATACCCGGATGTAGGTTTAAAAAATCAGCTAAAAAATAAGGCATTACATATTTGCCGGTTGACACTACTGAAATTTTCAATCGACCTGTTAGCTGCCCTTTATAAGCTACTGTTTTGTAATTGATAGCGTAGACTTGGTTAAGAATATTCTCGGCTGCCAGCGCAATGTCTTTACCAAAGTCAGTAACAAATAGCTTACGACCTACTATTTCCGTTAGTGGAATTTCAAATTGATCTTGAAAGTTACGGAGTTGAATAGAAACTGCGGGTTGGGTAAGGTGCAATTCTTCCGCTGCCTTCGTTATACTTTCAGCTTGGGTAACTTTCAAAAAAACTTGCAATTGGTGCAACGTGTAATTCATAAATTATATTTATGTATAGTATTACAAATATATATAAAAATATATGATTACATTTGATCAATTTTGCCCGCGTAAACCAAAATCAACAGTTCAATATGACAAAAATAACCGTAGCAAAAGGCGATGGCATTGGCCCCGAAATAATGGATGCCACTCTTGAGATCATTCTTGCAGCTGGAGCTAAACTTGAGATTGATGAAATCGAGGTGGGTGAAAAAGTGTATTTGTCGGGAAACACCTCAGGAATTGCAAAAGAATCATGGGATATAATTCGCAGAAATAAGATATTTTTAAAAGCACCGATTACTACCCCTCAAGGGGGCGGATACAAAAGTCTGAATGTCACCACCAGAAAATTCTTAGGATTATATTCTAATGTACGCCCGTGCGTAAGTTTTCATCCTTTTGTAAGAACTAAGCACCCAGGCATGGATCTGGTTATTGTAAGAGAAAACGAAGAAGATCTCTATGCAGGCATTGAGCATCAGCAAACCGATGAAGTAGTTCAATGCTTAAAATTAATTAGTCGGCCCGGATGCGAAAAGATTGTGCGATATGCCTTTGAATATGCAAAGCAATATAAACGCAAGAAAGTAACCTGCTTTACCAAAGACAACATCATGAAACAAACAGACGGATTGTTTCACCAGGTGTTTGATGAAATTGCAAAAGAATATCCAGAAATAGAAAATGAGCATTGGATCATAGATATCGGGGCCGCTAAAATGGCGGATACTCCCGAGGCCTTTGATGTAATCGTTATGCCCAACTTGTATGGCGATGTCCTTTCAGACATTGCTGCACAAATTGCAGGATCAGTGGGGCTAGCGGGTTCGGCAAATATCGGTGAAGAGTGTGCCATGTTCGAAGCAATTCACGGATCGGCACCGCGAAGAGCTGGACAAAATCTGGCAAACCCCTCTGGATTATTGCAAGGAGCTACGATGATGTTGACCCACATAGGTCAAACCGAGGTTGCTGAAAAAGTTCAAAATGCCTGGTTACGTACCATTGAAGAAGGTGTTCACACGTATGACATTTTTAAGGAAGGTGTTAGTACTAAGAAAGTAGGAACCAAAGAATTTGCCCAAGCAGTAATTGCCAACCTGGGAAAGAAACCCGAGACGTTAAAATCAGTCTCGTATTCTAAAGATTCTGCATTAAAGTTACCTAAATATAAAAGGAAGCCTGCGGCCAAAAAAGAATTGGTTGGTGTTGATCTCTTCGTTCATTGGCCTGGATCAAACCCTGATGAATTAGCTGCAAAGATTGAAGCACTTAATAATCCTTCAGCAAAACTATCCATGATCACAAATCGGGGAATTAAGGTTTGGCCCGAAGGCTTTACAGAAACCTTCTGTACCGATCATTGGCGCTGTCGTTTTAAACCCACAGAAGGAAATACGATCAACAAGATGCATATCATACAATTACTATCGCAAGCTATCACTCTCAATATTGATGTAATCAAAACTGAAAATCTATACGCCTTTGACGGTAAACCTGCATTCTCATTAGGTCAAGGACAATAAATATTGCTATGGAAAAAATAAACAACTACAAACTTATCGATGGCACCTTTAAAGCCTCGGATGCAAGTAAAATACTCCTTGAAATTATCAACAACAAAATCAACTATCATAATCGCCAGGCCTTCTTGATTAAAGAAAAATTTGATGGCGATGTGTCTCATTCTGAAAAGAGAGTTAAACAACTGACTAAAATGGGGAAATCTTTAAAAAAGACGTTGGAATCCGCGGAGAAAAAGGGATTAAATGTCAAAATCCATTGCCCAATTGATATAGAAGTTATTAATCAATCCTCACCAAAAAAGAAGTAGGCGAGATATAATTAATTGAATGTTTGCCGGAAATAAAGTATTGATAGTATCCAAGCATGGAAAGGAAAAAGTGATTGCTCCACTATTCGAGCAAGGTTTAGGCGTTACATGCATCATTTCTGAAAATTTTGATACAGATCTGCTTGGAACATTTACTGGCGAAGTTGAACGCGCCAGCGATTCGCTAACGACAGCGGTTAAGAAGGTCTCGCTCGGCTTGGAATTATATAACCATGATTTAGGAATTGCCAATGAGGGATCCTTCGGGCCGCATCCAAACACCCCGTTTATTCCTTGCGATGAAGAGATCATGATATTTATGGATCGAAAACATAACCTCCAGATAACCGAAAGAATCCTAAGTGTAGAAACAAATTTTAGTGCTGCCGAAATTCAACACGAAGATGATTTATTACAGTTTGCAACCGGTGCAATGTTTCCTACTCATGCATTAATCATCCGGGAAAATAAAGATGATAAACATAGAATTATCAAAGGGATAACCAATTGGGAATATCTATTGCAGGCTTTTCATCAAATGAAGAAAAATCATGGCATGGCGTATGTCGAAACAGACATGAGGGCTATGTATAATCCTACCCGCATGTCGGTGATTGAAAAATTGACCCAGCGACTAATCCATAAAATTAATTCACCATGTCCTTCTTGCCACTCGCCTGGTTTTGGAGTCAGCGAGGTTAAGTTGGGGCTGCCTTGCACACAGTGTGGTTCTCCTACACGCTCTATTCTGATAAATGTTCTACGCTGTGAAAAATGTCTATTCCAAAAAGAAGAAATGTATCCCCATCATAAAACCGTAGAAGATGCCATGTATTGTGACTTTTGCAATCCCTAATAAATAAGATTGATAATTTATACCAACAACCAAATTGAATACTTCCCTGCTTATTGACAATCTTACAAATCCCGCACTTCTTTTTTTCGCATTAGGTATGTTGGCGGTACGGCTCAAGAGCGATTTAAGGATACCCCCAAACTCATCAAAATTTATTTCACTTTATCTTTTATTTTCGATTGGTTTTAAAGGCGGACAGGAATTGGCACATAGTAATTTTACCTGGCAAATCATATGGGCCATATTATTTGGAATTCTTATAGCCAGTGTTATTCCAGTATACAGTTTCTATATTCTGAAAAGAAAATTAAACATCGAAGATTCTGGTGCCGTAGCAGCAGCTTATGGTTCGGTAAGTGCGGTCACTTTTGTTACAGCCATTTCCTTTCTCGAGCTGCAAAATTTAACTTTCAGTGGCCATATGGTAGCTGTGATGGCGCTCATGGAGGCACCTGCTATCGTGATTGGAGTGATGCTAATTCGTTTCTACAGTGAAAAAGAAGAGAACTCACCTAAAATGAAAAATGTAATCGGGCACGCTTTTTCAAATGGAAGTGTCTTGTTAATTTTAGGAAGTTTGGTTATTGGCTTACTGGCAAGTGAAAAACAAGCTCTCGGTATTAAGCCATTTACTACTGATCTTTTTAAGGGATTCCTTGCCATCTTTCTCCTTGATATGGGGATTGTGAGTGGAAAGAAGTTGCATGACTTTTTTAAGAATGGCAAATTCATGACGATGTTTGCGTTGTTCATTCCTTTGATTAATGGATGTGTTGTGGCCTTGCTAAGTGCCGCAATTACTTCTGATCAGGGAGATCGATTTATTTTCGCAGTGCTTGCTGCAAGTGCTTCATACATTGCTGTGCCGGCCGCTATGAAGATTGCTGCACCTAAAGCAAATCCAGGTATTTTTTTACCGATGGCGTTGGCGATCACTTTTCCTTTTAATATAACCATAGGATTACCAATTTATCTTTCCATTATCATCTCCACTTGATTTTAAAGAAGTTTTGCGTTAACAGTCGTTTTTTTTCATACCACCCCAAGCCAATGTTGACCAGTATTTGTCTAGGTAGTGGTGTACCAACACCACTTAAGTTTGAAGTCTGTGGACATGGTGGCATTAAAAAAAGGGCCACAAAAAGGAGCCGTACTAGAGTCTATTCAGATAGTCACCGAAGCTTGAAAAGTAAAAAAGTAGATAGAATTTGTTAATGTGGAATTGAACAATTTAACAATCATTTCAAACTCCCATTTAGATAAATTCTTACCTTTGGAAAAACCGTTTCCATGCAATCGGATATCGAAAAATAAGGGCTGCTCAAAATAAAAAATGATCTGGACTATCTTACTTCCTGTTTCCGGGATGTGCTGATTTGTTTAAACGAAATGGAAGTGGCAAACCTACTTTCGCCAGCAGTTTCTCCCGTGGGTGATAGCTCTCTGATGGTGAACAGCGCTTTAAATGTAAAGTATATTCATACAGGCATTCAGTATGCTGTTTCAGCTCATGAATCTCGTTGAAGAAAATGCGGCAGTCCGGTTACGACAATTCAAAACGGAGAGAACCAGTTCTTAACTCACTTCACCTACTACAAATCAGCTCGATGAAAGAATGGAGGAGTCTAAAACAAACAAATCCTGAAAATGGGGGAGCGCTTCTGGAAAAACTTTTAATGATTACCAGTGCGATTTCCGGTGGACTAAAAAATACAGGCTAGTCGGAATCAGGATTGATACTGTCAAAGCTTGATCAAGTTAAGAATAATAAATATCGTTACTTCCAGGTATTAAAAAAACTAGTGATTAACTTCTGATCCCGAATACGATCAAATCTAATTACTCACCGTAATTTTCGAAAGAATTGATTTCATATATTCTTGTTGTAATCCCGTTTTTCAAAAAACGTTTACTCCCCTTAGTACAGTAACACCCCTCCCCATTTTATTAATGATTGCCTAGTGCAACCTCATCACTTATTATAAGAACCCTTGTATAGTCATCAATGCCATGTACCAGATAATCTTTAATATGGTGCATTACTCTTTGATAAGATAGGAAATTGCTTGATCTATGAATTTACATTTTCTCAAAATGAGTTGCCTGTGTCATCACCATCCCCCACCTAAAGCCTTATATAAATCAATGGCACCATTAAACTGCTGATGCTTGGTGTCAATCGCATCCAATTCTGCCACAAGAACACTCTTTTGTGCCGTGACTACTTCCAGGTAAGTTGCTAAGCCTGCTACAAACAAGTCATTGGCAGTAGCCACGCCTTCAGCCAGCGTTTTCACCTCTTGCGATTTGAATTGATACGACCTTCGTAGATTATCAATTTTATTCAATTGAGTAGATACTTCCAGATAACCGTTCAAAATACTCTGTTGATAAGCATAGAATGACTCTAGTTGGGAAGCTGATGCTTTACGGTATTCGGCACGAATCACGTTTCGATTAAACAATGGTGCAACTAGCCCACCCAGAATAGAATAAGCAGCGGAAGTGGGTGTACTAAATAAAACACTTGTGGTAAATGATTGAAGACCTACACCGGCTGTTAAGTTGATAGAAGGCAAGAATGCGGCCCTTGCTGCATTAACATCCAGGCGCGAAGCCAGCAACTGAAACTCTGCTTGCCTTATATCTGGACGTTGGAATAAGAGTTGAGACGGTAATCCCGTTTGTAATTCTTTTGGCAAAGCTTGCTTTAAAATAGTTTCACCTCTCGCAATCGGCTGCGGGTAGCGGCCTAGCACCAAGTTCAATTCATTCTCCTGCCGTACGATTTCCTGCTGGACTAACGCTTCTAAACTTTGTGTGTTGAGCAGCTGCGCTGTAAATTGCTTTACAGCTAACTCGGTAGCACGGCCTGCAGCTTTTTGTGCCTTGATGAGCGTAACGGCCGTTTCTTGCAGCCGGGCGTTTTCACGGATGATTACTAGTTTATTATCCAGCGCAAGTAGACTATAATAATGTCTCGCTACCTCTGCCACTACCATGGTTTGAATGAGATGTCTCGCTTTTTCGCTGGCAATAAGCCGGGCCGAAGTGGCTTTTCTTCGACTGCGCAGTTTGCCCCACACATCCACTTCCCAGCTACTTTGAAAGCCCAAATAAAAATCTGGCATATTCACGGGTATCCGTCTGTGCTCAGGCACATTACTGGATAAGTTAGTATCAAAGTTTCCCACGCCATCCATCGTGTACTCACCAAACCTTTGCTGGCCTACTGAGGTAACTGCATTAAGCGATGGTAAAAGAGCGCCTTTGGCCATGCTTGCGTTTGCCCCAGCCATGCTTACTCGTTGCAAAGCGATCTTTAAGTCAAGATTGCACCTAAGAGCTTCATCAATGTAAGTGACTAAGGAAGAATCAGCAAAGTATTCTCGCCATGGCAAAATCGATTGGCTTTGTGTTGGTTTTACTGTTTCTTTAAATCGTTCCGGCATTTTGTTGAGGTCAGGTTCCTGCACTTTTTCAGCAAGCTTACAAGCACCCAAAAAAGTAGTGATAATTATAACGAGGAATATTTTGTATGAATTGTTGGGCATATTTTTTACATATGAGATTCTACAATAGCTGATGACTTTTCTTCTTTTTTAGAAATGGCCTGTGCCATACTAGCGAATACTACGTAAAGCCCGGGGATGATAATTACTCCGAATAAAGTACCGAACAACATACCTCCTGCTGAGGCTGTACCAATCGAACGATTGCCCATAGATCCAGCACCTGTAGCAACGCATAGCGGAATCAATCCGGCAATAAAGGCAAAGGATGTCATTAAAATCGGACGCAATCGAGAGGCTGCTCCATCGATAGCCGCATCCAAAATACTACGTCCTTCCTTTTGCCGAAGAATTGCAAACTCAACAATTAAAATTGCATTTTTTCCTAATAATCCAATCAACATCACTAGTGCCACTTGCGCATAGATATTATTTTGTAACCCAAACAATTGAAGCATGAGAAATGAGCCAAAGATTCCTGTTGGTAATGATAATATAACCGGAAGCGGCAACAAGAAGCTTTCATATTGCGCGGACAGTAGTAAGTACACGAATACCAGACAAATAAGAAAAATATAAACTGCCTGGTTGCCTGATAGTACTTCTTCACGCGTCATACCGGACCATTCAATCGAGAAGCCACGCGGCAATTTTTCTTCTGCTACTTCTTTGATGGCATTAATCGCATCACCGCTGCTATATCCTTTGGCCGCATCGCCATTTACCATAGCCGAAGTAAACATATTGTACCGGGTAAGTTGTTCGGGGCCATAAACACGTTCCAATCTTACAAATGAAGAGTAGGGGACCATCTCGCCAAAATCATTCTTTACATGAAGCTTCAATAAATCTTCTGGCGTAGCCCGATAGTGTGGTGCCGCTTGCACCATCACCTTATACATTTGGCCGAAGCGAATAAAGTTGGTGGTATAATAACTGCCGATCAGTGTCTGCAAATTGCTCATTGCGTTTTCAACCGTTACTCCTTTCTGGCCGGCTATGTCCTGATCTACGTGGATCATATATTGCGGATAGCTAGCATCGAAGCTGGTGAATGCATCGGCAATCTCGGGTCGTTTTTTTAGTGCTTCTATAAATTCATTAGTAACTGAGGACGTTTGTTGAAGATTACCCGTGCCTGTTTTGTCTAACACTCGCACTTCAAAACCGCTGGCGTTACCAAACCCCGGTACGGTAGGTGGAGGAAAAAACTGGATACTGGCATCTTTAATGTGTTTCGTTTCTTTTTGCAGCTGGACAATCAAATCAGTAACGGATTCATCTCGTTTATCCCAGGGCTTTAAGTTGATCATGCCCATCCCAAAAGCTGCACCTGCTCCATCCGTAATCAAACTAAATCCCGATAAGGTTGAAACCGATTCTACAGCTGGCATATCTTTCGCCACTTGTTGAATTTGATCCATCACTTCTTCTGTGCGCTCTACGGTTGCACCAGAAGGTGCCGTAACATTGGCGTAAATCATTCCCTGATCTTCCGAAGGAATAAAGCCAGTAGGTAGAAAAGAGTTTACGCCCCAGGTAGCCATGCAGAAAATAATTAGCATCGCCCAGGTGATTGACTTACGTCCAGCGATTAAGCGAACTACCGATTGATATCGTGCCGACAAGTAGTCGTAGCTATTATTAAACTTATCAAAAAAAGTTTGTAACAATCCTGTTTTCCTTTTGCCATGATTGTTCTTTAGTAAGATGGCGCACAAGGCAGGTGTGAGGGTAACCGCATTAATACCCGATATCACAATGGCAATGGCTAGTGTAAGTGAAAACTGTCGATAAAACACACCGACTGGTCCTGACATAAAAGCGACAGGAATGAAAACTGCTGACATCACCAACGTAATAGCGATGATTGCGCTGCTGATCTCACTCATGGCTGCTAGAGTAGCTTCTTTAGGCGGAAGATTTTTAGTTTCCATTTGCACATGCACTGCCTCCACGACTACAATTGCGTTGTCAACCACGATACCAATCGCAAGCACTAGTGCAAATAAGGTGAGCAAGTTGATGGAGAAACCTAACAATTGCATGAAGAAGAAGGTACCGATCAACGAAACTGGAACCGCTAATGCCGGAATAAGTGTAGAGCGCCAGTCTTGTAAAAACAGAAACACTACCAATGAAACCAGAATAAACGCTTCTATCAACGTGCGGATTACTTCTGCAATGGAAGCATCTAAGAACCGCGACACGTCATAGCCAATGTTGTAGCTCATTCCGGGAGGGAAGGAAGAGCTTTTCAGTTCTTCCATTTTCTTCTTTACGTTTTCAATTACGTCTTTGGCATTGGAGCCGGGCCGTTGCTTTAGCATAATTGCAGCAGACGGACGACCATCTTCTTTTGACAAGACATTATAGTTACGCACCCCAAACTCTACATCGGCTACATCTTTTAGTTTTAAAATAGAGCCCTCTTTATCGGCACGCAAAACAATATTTTCATATTGCTTCGGTTCATTAAACTTTCCAGTGTAGCGCAATACGTATTGCAACATCTGCGGGGCTTTGTCCGAACTTTCACCCGACTTTCCTGGAGCTGCTTCAATATTCTGATTTCGTATAGCCTGAATAATTTCATCGCTGGAAATACCATAGCCCGCCATCCGATCTGGCTTTAGCCACACACGCATTGAATATTCACGTGCCCCTACAATAGTAGCATAACCAACGCCTTCGATACGTTTTAGTTCAGCGAGTATATTAATGTCGGCAAAGTTGTAAATGAATTTTTCGTCTGATGATGGATCGTTACTCAATAGATTCAGATACATCAGGATGCTAGTCACCTCTTTCTCTACACTCACACCCGCTTTGATTACTTCTTCTGGCAGTTCATCCAATACCGTAGACACCCGGTTTTGAACATTAACATTCGCAAGATCAGGGTCAGTACCTACTTTAAAATATACCTGGATCAAACTTGTGCCGTCATTTCCCGAAACCGAAGTCATGTAGGTCATTCCGGGCACACCGTTAATGGCACGCTCTAAAGTTGTCACAACAGCTTTCGAAGCCACTTCCGCATTTGCTCCCGTATAGCTTGTGGTTACTGATACTGTTGGCGGCACAATATCCGGGAACTGCGTAATGGGTAGGTCGATCAGGGCGAGCAATCCAAGTAAGGTGATGAACAGTGAAATTACAAGCGAAAGAACGGGGCGTTCGATAAATCTATTGAACATAACGTAGACTTAGGGCTTTAATAGCGAGTTCTCGGAGATTGCTTTTTCTTTTTCGGCAGCTGATTTTACTAAAATGCTATCACAGGATACATTTGCTGGTTTGATTTCCATGCCATCCCGCGCGTCTTTAATACCTTCATAGACTATGCGGTCGCCTTCCTGTAAGCCAGATTCAACAATATAGAAATGTGAAAGCCGAGCACTCGGAACAAAACCTTTCATTTTCAGTTTGTTATCCGACCCTACTAAGAATACAAATGTCTTATCCTGTATTTCGAAAGTTGCCTTTTGAGGTATCATCAACGCGTTTTCAATACTATTGGAGAGCCGTACCTTTCCGCTTGAACCATGTTTTAGAATATGTTGGGGATTCGGAAAATTCGCCCGAAATGCGATGGTACCCGTGGAGGTATCAAACTCCCCTTCTACGGTCTCTATCTTTCCAGTTTGTTGATGCCGATTTCCATCTGCTTGAATCAGTTCGACAGTATTTGATCTGCGATCATCTGGGTGGCTTTTGACATACTCAAGATACTCTTTTTCAGAAACACGGAAGTAAGCATAAACAAAATCAGAATTGAAGAGCGTAGTGAGTAAAAGCCCTTCATTAATAAGACTTCCCATTTTAAATGGAAGGCGATCGACTACGCCATCGAAAGGAGCTTTTATCCTCGTATAGGCGTAGCGGATATTGGCTTGTAACAAATGAGATTTTGCTTCCTCAACTTTTGCTTTGGCCATGTCTACCTTTGCCTTGGCTAATCGCAATTCAGTTTGAGAAACCACGTTGTTTTCTACGAGAATTGATACTCTTTCGCCTTCTAATTGCATGGCTTGCTGTTCGGCAATGGCGCTGTTCACGCTTGCTTTTGATCTTGCTATTTCGGCTAGATATTCTTCGTCATTTATTTTAAAAAGTAGCTGACCCGCTTTTACCGATTGGCCTTCATCCACGTATATGTAGTCTAAATATCCTTGAACGCGTGCCCGTATTTCTACATTTCGGATAGCATGCACATCTACTACATATTCGTGAAATAGAATAGTGTCTTTACGGATGACCTCTGTTACGGGAAATTCAAGGATTGATTTAGTGTTTGATGAACTACCCGATTTTGAACACGCGTTTAGAATCAGCAAGATCAAAATCAAAATTGAAAGACGAATATTTTTCATACAAGGCTGAATAAATAGGAGTTTAGGATAATTAATCACTATAAAATTCACAATAAACAATTACTCTAGTTATTTGTATTTCCTTCCTGTTTTCCGGGAAACAGGCGAGAACTCACCATCGCAATCATTAACGTAAATCCGATTATGATAAGTGATACCTCTATTGGGATTTTGAATATATCGGCTAAGCACATTTTTATACCTACAAATACCAGGATAGCCGATAGCCCATACTTTAGATACTTAAAGTATTTCTCGATTCCAGCCAATGCAAAATACAGAGAGCGCAGTCCAAGAATTGCAAATACGTTAGACGTATAAACTATGAAGGAGTCATCAGAGATAGCCAGGATTGCAGGTATTGAATCCACTGCAAAAATCAGATCTGTGGTTTCAATCAAAATCACCACAAGGAATAGCGGTGTTGCCCAGGTTTTACCATCTTTTCTTATAAAGAAGCTATCTCCTTCAAAGGATGGTGTGATGGGCATAATCTTTCTGGCCAATTTGACTATTGGATTCTTCTCTGGATCAATCTTTAAGTCTCCCGATGTTAACATGCGTATGCCGGTGTAAACTAAGAATCCTCCAAAAATATAGATGAGCCAATGGAATCGATGAATCAGTTCGACCCCAGTAAGAATAAAAATAACCCTCATGACGAGTGCTCCTAAAATTCCCCAAAACAAAACCTTGTGCTGATAGGCAGAGGGTACCTTGAAATAAGAAAAGATGAGAATAATAACAAATATATTATCAACACTAAGGGATTTTTCAATAAGATATCCCGTAAAAAACTCAAGCGCTTTAACCTGATCATAGTAATAGTAGATGAATAGATTAAAGAACATTGCAAGTGTAATCCAGACACACGTCCAGGTAAGCGCTTCGCGCACCGTTACCTCATGCGCTTTTCGATGGAAAATACCCAAGTCGATGGCCAACATGGTCAGCACAAAAATATTGAAGGCTGTCCAGAGTAATGCGGTTTCGTTCATATTAAGTAGTTGAACAGTTTAAGAATATTAGAAAATTTTCAATTATTTTTTGTCTTTGCCTTATCTACTATTTTTCTCCAGGTTTACCAATACTGCCAGTAAAGGGTAACCCCAATAAAATATTTGAACGAAGAGTGGTTGAGATAAAGTCATCCACTTCATAAAACTGAGAAGCCAACTTTATCGATATGGTTTTACCAAATTTCCTATAGTACTTCTTTCGAACACCCAATTCCTTACGTTGATGTTTTCTCGAATTTTTAATAAAATCATGCATAATAGTCTGATCGAGTTGGTTGTAGTTTTCAGAATAAGCAACGAATTGCTTTATCAGAAGATCGTCTAATGCACGTTTCTCCCTATTGTAGTCCACATAAATTGTATGGAAAACTACAGCTTCTGACACAGACAAATGCAGCGCTTCAATAAAAATAGTCTCTCGCTCCCGCTGCAAAAAACTCTTTGCAGATTCTAATTCTACCTGACTTACTTCCTGCGCAAATCCAGGTATTGAGAAAGTGCTCACAAATACAAAAAACATAAGCAGTGTTATAGATTTGATAACAATTAATAATTTTAGCAGGCAATGCATACGTGTATTTAAATTAATTTTGTTGTGTCTATTCAATTTGTACTAAATAAAAGACGAGTTCCCTTCCATATAAAAGATCCTGATATTCTTAACTTTAAATCGCTCTTTTAATTGCCGAGCCCGAACCAGCGCCTCATCACTGGTAAGAAATTTAGAGCAAGGCTTGCTTTCAATTTTCAAAAAATACTCTTCATCAACCGCTATTACAGCGATGTATTGGTCTGGCTTCGGGTTTTCTTCCAGTACGATCCATTTCATAATATTGTAGGTTAGATTTTTTAGATGTTCCTCCTTCTAATCACAGCGTGCAAATATCTTCTACTCGTTATCCTTTCGTTTAAATCTAATGTTAAGCTGGGGAGATAACGTTTCGTTATAGAGTGGCGGTGGCAGGGGATTATCGCTGATGTCTAATAGCTTAAGCTTTTTCATTTTACCAATTTCTGCAGGCAATTCATAAATATTATTTCCTACTAAAAACAAAAATTCAATAGATTTTAACTGACTTATTCCCTCCGGAATTTCACTTAGGGCATCGTTCTCTATGTGCAATTCACTCAGACTGGATATTTTACTCAACACACTCAAATTACCTTTGAAATTAAAGTACGGATCGTTATTGACATACAGCACTTTAAGTTTTTTCATTTGCATCATTGTCTCGGGCAACTCGGTAAACTCATTTTCAGAAAGCTCTAAACTCTCTAAAGTTCTTAGTTTACCAATATCAGGCGGAAGAGTGCTGATGTGGTCACCCGCAAGACTAAGCATATGAAGGTTGGGAAGTTCGTTTAGTAAACCGATAGCCTGAGCAACATCCAACTCTGGATTGTGATCAAGATAAAGCGACTGCAGTAGATGGAGCTTGGAAATTTCACCCGGAAGATTTTTAAGTTGATTATACGAAAGTACCAGATACCTTAATTGCTTTAACTCACCTATACGGCCAGGTAGTTCTTGTAATTGCGTGCGACTTAAGTCAAGATACTTTAAATTAGTTAGCAGAAATATGGAATCCGAAAGCTGCCTGATTTCCTGTTTACTTAGATCTAACCATTCACATGTTCGTTTATGCTGTAAGGCATCTTCGAGTGATGTATATCTTCCTGGATCGGGCTGCGCAATGATCGAAGTACACAAAACAGAGAAAAGGATCAGAATAAACGGGGATTTGGTGTTCATATTAGTGTTATTTAGTTTGTATCGCCTTTCACCATACGAACGATATAGTTTAATTATCTTTTGAAGGATTGATCAACATAGGTGTATTGCCATCGGTAATAATCACCTTTGAATTTGATGACTTGGCTAATTCACGGAAAGCATCGATACTTTGCCATTGAATAATTGCCGGTGTAAGCCCTTCTGAAATGATCTTCTGCGAATCTCGTATGCCTTCAGCCTCAATAATCTTCCTCTGTGCTTCGCGTTTTTCACGATCCAGCAAGAATTCCATACGTTGAGCATCTTGTTCTGCTTCCAATTTTTCTTCAACGGCTCTTGCCAAACCAGCAGGCAAGGATATATTCTTTAATAACACAGCTTCTATCTCAAAGCCTCTCGGAAAAAGTATTTTCTCCATTTGCTCGGTTATTTCAGTCTCTATAGAAGCGCGCTGTGCAGAGTGCATGTCTTTAGCAAAAAAACGCGAACATACATCTGAAGCAGAGGAGCGAAATACACTACTAATTACATTAGCTTCATTTCCTACACCAATGTTCTCGATAATCGATGGGGCCTTATCAGGTACTATTCGGTATAAAATTGAAATAACAGCCGTAACATTCAGCCCTTCCTTTGAAGGAAGATTTGTGTTAATCTCCATATTCATGGTGCGTATCGGCATTTTGATAATACGGGTGACAAAAGGATTATAGCCAACTGCACCTGGTTGAAGTACTTTTTGATCGAGTTTTCCTAGTTTACGCTTCATGCCCACCTCACCCTGCCGAATAACTGAACAGCTGACACTAAGTGCAACAACTATAAGTAGAATAATTTTTTGTAACGTTTTCATATAATTTATTTATGGAAAATATAATTTAGTTTGATTTTGTACTATTTCGTATCCAAGTCTTCAAGTCTCTCGCTTCATCGGGTAATAACCATTGAAAAGATTTTCGGTATTCCTTCAGA
Source organism: uncultured Ohtaekwangia sp. (assembly GCA_964540915.1). Taxonomy (GTDB): domain Bacteria; phylum Bacteroidota; class Bacteroidia; order Cytophagales; family Cyclobacteriaceae; genus ELB16-189. Next base: position 32,682 of record CAZIOY010000017.1, on the reverse strand, counting down.
AACAACTTCTTATTGAAACTTACTTTTCGTAAGATAGTTTTACAATACTTAAGCATCGAAGTTTTCATATCATCGGATTTAAAATCTGACCCGAATTGTAGGAGCAAGATCTTCGCGATACTGGTCCAATAAAATATGCGGAAGGCGGTTATTCATCAGTTCGATGTATTTTAATTTCTTAAGATATTTCAAACTGGCCGGTAGTTCCGTTAGATCATTGTCACGTAGATACAATGCCTCAAGATTGCGCAATTGACTAATTTCTTCCGGCAACTTCTTGAATCGATCACCCTCCAAATGCAACTCCTTTAACATCGGAAGTTTACTGAGAACATTCATATTCTTTATCAAATCGAAATGTGTATCATTATTGATATACAGAATCTGAAGTTTCCTCAACTCGCTGAATTGTTCGGGCAAAATTTCAATCTGATTATTCGACAACTCCAGATACTCTAGGTTTTTAAGATTTCCAATGGATGCTGGAAGTTGAACAATACTATCCCCCTTTATATCAAGCACCCGTAGAATTGGCAATTGACCCAGAATTTGGAAATCCTTTTCCAGATTTTGTGAGTTGTTATAATCAAGGTACAAATTCTGTAACGTTTTTATTTCAGCCAAACTTGCTGGTAGTTCTCGAATCTGATTGCCAGAAACATCAAGGTAAAAAAGGTTCTTAAGCAGGCCGAGATTATCCGGCAAGTAAGTAAAGCTATTGTTGCTCAAATCCAGATAGCGAAGATTCTTGAAGTTCAGAATCTCAATTGGAAAATCTTGCAGATTTTGTCCTCGTAATGTAAGCCATTGTACACTGTCGGGGTGTATTTTAGCTTCTTCGATACTCTTATAATTTTTGACGCGTTGGGCAAATAGCGGTTGTATACTACCCCACAAGAACAGTACTAACATAACAGATACTAATTTTTGCGGATTGGTAATACGCGAGTTTCTGTGGACCCAGTAGTTAACGAAATTTATTTCAGTAACTAACTTCAATCTATATGCATTCATAGTTGACTCATTTATTAAGTTACGGTGCTTTATAGCACAATTAAAAATATAAGGAAAGTGAAAAGTAGGAAACATCCTACGCTCAATTATTTGATTTGTGATGAGGTGAGTTTGTTACTGTTTTGTTAAATCACTTATATATTACAAAGTGTAATACGTAAGCAAACTCACTGGCTACAATAAATAATGAATGCTAATAACGAAGAGCCCGGAAGAGAATAAACCGAGGTGTTGTGTAATGAACTGAAAAAAATGAAAGCGTGGAAAATGAATTCTCAGAAAGAAGGGGGAAAGTAGCTTTGCCAAAATACCGATTAAAATTTTTTCCGGTTTTAACCTTTGTTGAAGGCTTCAGAACATTAGCCTCCGTCTCAGTTTCAGGAATTTCCTCAGAATGCTCTACCGGTATAGTCTCAACATTGAATAGAAACGGGGTGTCAGCTAGTCCGATAAGGGCTACTAAAATAAATATTGAGAATAAAGAGATTTTTCGCATTAAGATAGTTTTACTATCACGTTTGAATGTACTACTACTAACGGCCCAAAGCAGCCATTTGTTTCATAAATAGTTAGTTATTTTCTGTAAAACGATTCGTCCATTTAACTAAATGTATTTTCAAAAGTCAATTGCTGACCCATTACAGAATCATCAAATTTACCCTCGGTATATACTAAATTTCCATTTACAATAGTGTGAGTTACTTTAGTCTGTAAGGCCGTTCCCAGTAAGGGAGACCAACCACATTTGTACAAAATATTTTCTTCACTTACTGTCCAGGCAGAATTCAAATCGACCACTACCAAGTCTGCAAAATAGCCTTCCCTAATATATCCTCTTTTGTTAATACGATAAAGAATAGCCGGATTGTGGCACATTTTTGTTACAATTTTTTCTAAAGAAATAAGACCCTGTTTATAAAACTCGAGCATAATATTTAATGAATGCTGTACCATTGGCGCTCCCGACATTGATTCAAAATAGGGTTTTTGCTTTTCTTGTAGAGTATGTGGGGCATGATCTGTTGTAACTATGTCGATCCTGTCATCCAGTAGTGCCTGAAATAGACCGCTTCTGTCGAACTCCGTTTTTATAGCTGGGTTCCATTTTATAAGCGTTCCCAATCTTTTATAATCTTTATCAGAAAACCAGAGGTGATGAATAGAAACTTCAGTCGTGATTCTTTTATCTTTTAAGGGAACATCATTACTAAATAAATGTGTTTCAGCTTCTGTAGAGAGATGTAAAATATGAAGCCTTGCTTGATGCTTTTTCGCGAGCTCTATGGCTCTTCTTGTTGATTGATAGCAAGCATCACTACTTCGGATTAGCGGATGACATTCTATGGGGATATTCTCTCCATACTTTTCTATATACACCTTTTCGTTCTGTTCAATAATTTGCTCCTTTTCGGAATGAATTGCGATAATGGATTTGCAGTTGGCAAAAAGCTTTTCCATCGTATCCGGATTATCGGCAAGAAGATTACCCTTTTTTGTAAAATAAAGTCCATCATCTGAAATTCCAATAAACCGGGAAGTATCGGCTTGTATTACTTCATCAATATTGTCACTATTAACTCCCAAAAAAAAGGAATAATTTGCCAACGACTTCCTCGAGGCAATCTGATATTTGCTTATGAGTGCATCCATTGTCAATACGTTCGGGACGGTATTGGGCATATCAATAAACGAAGTGACACCCCCCGCAATCGCAGCGCGACTCTCAGTATAAAGATCTCCTTTGTGTGTAAGGCCTGGCTCACGAAAGTGTACCTGTCCATCAATGATGCCCGGCAATAAATGTTTACCAGTACCATCAATTAACCTATGATGAGTTTCAGCATTAATATGGCCAATTTTTTCAATCAGCCCATTGTTTATAAGTAAGTCGGTCGTAAAAGACTGTTCCTCATTTATAATTGTAATATTTTTAATTAGAATTGGCTCCTTCAACTTTATACTTTTTAGTAATCAATTTTCATACTACTGTACAACCCTTTTCACTACCTCCACTACTTTTCCCTTCTTCCTTGCATACACACTATTGTCATACATCGCCTCACAGCTTACGGCCGGTAAATAATAACTACCCGCATAACTGGCGGTCAATAATACTTTGAAGGTTTTGCGCTGATTGGCGTTCAAATCAAAATAGGTGTACACACGGTCATCACGGATGTCCTGGTACGTGGGCACATCTCCCGTGATACGCGCACCTTCGTCTCCGGTAAGGCGTAGATTATTAATCTCCCACCCCGAAGGGAAAACCTGATTGAGTGCAAGGTTCTTATAAATACCACGAATGCCAGGATTAAACATCGTGACCGTTGCAATAAATTCTGTTCCCTGCTCTAATCGATCTACTTCAATCGCATTACCTTTCGAATCCGTGTAGGAAATGGTAAGAGAAAGATTCTTTGCCTCATCCTCTTCCTGGCCTCGCGCTGGAACACCCTCCGAAATCAAACGAACGAACAAAATTCCTTTGCTTGCACTCACCACTTTCAGATTTCCATTCTTCACTCCTTCAATAGTCAACGGTACTTGCGCTATCGACATTTCCGTGCTAGCCGTAACTTCCTTTCCGTTGTAGCTATAGGTAAACTTCAACTCTCCTTTTTGTTCTGCCGCAGCAAACGCACCCACCGATTTCAAGCTCCACGCAAGCGACTGTGTGCTCATCCAATAATTGGAATTACTTAAGCTCTGTGATATCTCTTTCACCAGTTCAAAGCCGCCTGTACGATCATTAAGTAACAACAACGTTTCCAACATGATCGCTTTGTCGCGAATGTCTGATCCATATGAATATGCCATCTCCTGGTAGGGCTTCACATTGGTAGAAAGATTATCAATCAATTTTTTACCTGCCTCCGGCTGACCAGCTTTTACATAAGCCGCTGCCAACATCCATGCTGCTGTGGCCGGCAGAGGTGCTTGCTCACGAAGGCGATTCATCGCGCCCAACTCAGGATCACCCGACAATGCTAACGTGTAAAGCCGGTAGGCCTGTATCAATTCACTACTGCTGAACTCCTGGTTCTTTCGCCATAATTGTGCTTTGCTCCTCTGATATTTTTTCCAGCGTTTGATCATATCATTAGGAACAAAATAGCCTTTGGCTTCTGCTTCAATCAGGAAATGCCCGGCATAGGTGGTGCCCCAGCTATCGGAGTCTTCATGACCGGGCCAATAGGAAAATCCTCCGTCACGATTGATGAAGGTTTTCATTCGTTCCACCCCGGCCTTCACATTTCGCTGAATGGTGGATTTCTCTTCTTCGGTTAATGTCTTCACTTTGTCGAGATACAATTGAGGGAATACTGCGGAAGTAGTTTGCTCAATACAGCCATATGGATACTCATACAAATATTTTAAGCGCTGACCCAAATTGATCGGAGGCAAGCTGGATATCTCCAGCACGGAAGAGTTCGTTCCGGTTACTCCAATCGGAGCAACCACTGCAGTCCATGTTTTACCCGCTTCGACAATAGCATCCTGTACTTTCGTTACCGGTGGATTGGGATTTCTGACCTCAATCTCAATTTCATCCGTGGCCTGGTAATTACCCGACACCGCTGTAACCTTTACCGTGGCCTTGCCTGTTTCGCCTTTCACGAACAAATCAAAATCAACAGTCATATCGGTGTTGCCCTTCATTGAAACCGTGCGGGAAGATTCAGTCATTTCTACAGGGCCAGTAACTTTGATATCTACCTTTACACCATCGATATTCTTTTCACCCGCAAATAATGTGATGGGAAGTTTAACAGATTCTTCGGGACCCAGCACGCGAGGCAATGTTGCCAGCACCATGAGCGGCTTGCGGACTGGGGTAACTTTTTCCGTCTTGCCATACGCACCTTCATAGCCGGCAACCAACATCGTCTTCACCGAACCGATGTATTGCGGCATGATAAATTTATGTTCAGCGGTTCCTTCCTCCAAAGTAAACGGACCCAAAAATTTCACCACGGGTTTGAATCGGTTTGCTTTGGAGTCATCCTCTTTAGCTGCTAATTCTGAGTCCCCGCCAAGGGCAAGCAGGCGCGCCAATCGTCCACCAAAAGAACCCATCACCTGGTCATACAAATCCCACGTCTTCACGCCCAATGCTTCACGTGCATAAAAACGACTCCAGGCATCCGGAGTTTTGAAGCGGGTAAGATCGAGGAGTCCTTCATCCACCATCGCAAGCGTGTACGTCATCTTGCGTTTGGATTGCTCCGAAACTTTTATCACCACTTCTTTTCCGGGCTCGAGCACATCGGGCATGGAAATAACCGGGTTCAAATGTGTGCCCGGATCTTCCACCTGAATGGGAATGATCCCATACATTCGGATCGGAAGATCATTCGTGGTTTGTGCATGCGGTTGTAACAACGTGACGTTGACAAACACATTAGGGGTCATCTCTTTGGCTATATCAAACGAAAATTGGTTATCACCTTTTTGCGTTTCCAGCCAATAGGTCTGTAACACACGACTCCCATTTTCAATACTGATTAAAGCGCGGCCCTTGTCACTGCCAGGAATTACAAGGTTTGCTTTCTCTCCGATATTATACATCGGCTTATCGGATGAGAACGAAAGCATCGTTGCTCCTTCCGATTCATTGCGTGCACGACCTGCCCAGCCTGGCCAATCGATGTACACAACTTTACCAGTGCTATGACCCGATTGTGGGTCATAAGCCTTCACAAAAAATCTTCCCCATTCGGGATACTTAATTTTAAACTTCCAGGCTCCTTTGCCATTCACCGTTTGAATTCTTCCTGTTGAAATAGGTTGAGCATAACTTCCTGACATAAAATTGATGGCGCCTTCCGAGCCATCCCACCACCATTGCCAGTTTATTTTATAAATTGATAATTCAATACTTCGGGCTAATGGTTTTCCATCGGCATCCACAGTAACAATATCTACACGATGCGTAGTGTCAGTAAGTAACATGCCTCGTGCCTTGTCTCCCTGCGGGAGCCTGATCCCGGTGAGTGAAGGATATGGATAATAGGGAATGCTAAAACGATCGATACTGAAGTTACCACTTTCCTCATACACCTTGCCTCTGAAAATTGCATTAAGCATACCCGGGGCTTGTCCAGAAACCGGTATCTCAACGCTTACTTTTGCGTTGCCTTCAGAATCTGTATATCCGTCATAGATGGGTTTTGATTCACTGTAAAAATCGATGGACGGATCATCAAATACATATTCAGGGTATTGATCAAACTTCGAGGTGCCTTTCGTAAGCAATACCTCAAACTGGGCTCTTAAATTTTTTCCTGGCGCACCGTGGAGCCAGTTCACTTTCAAATCACCAGAGATCGTGTTGCTGCCAGCCGTAAGTTTATCAACACCAAAATCCAGATTGATTTTAAGGCGGTTGGGTTTCACCATTTCAATTTTAACAGGCTGCGTGAATTCAGTGCCGCCCACTTTCACCCGACCCAACCAATTGCCAGTGGGCGCATCGGAGGATGTGACCGTAACAAATTTGTAGAATCCGTTTTCAGAAGATGATCTCACCAAACGTGAAGTCACTTGTCCCTGTGGATTCTGCAACTCAAAGATCACGGGGTGCGATGATGGCAACAACTTCAGTTTGTCTTCCAGGATAAAACTTAAGTATAATGAATCACCGGGTCTCCATACACCTCGCTCGCCATACAAAAATCCTTTCAGTCCTTTGTTCACATATTCGCCACCCACATTAAAGTTGCTGAGCGATAGCGACTCACCATCCTGTATTTTCAGGTACCCGCGCTGCGGACCACTTTTGGCGATCAGGGCAAAGGGCCTTTGACTGGTTGAAATGATGGCCTTGCCATCCGCACCGGTAGATGCGTTGCCGATAAGTTTCTGCTGATAATCATATAGTTCAAGTTGCACCCCCGAGACGGGCTGCGTGGTTTTTAAATCATTTACAACCACTATCGTGTGGCCATCGCCACCGCGTTTAGCGATCAAGCCGAGATCGGAGGCAATAATATTTCTTCGGATCTTTCTGTTGCCTGTGTAATACGAAGAGTGACACGGATTATCGCGTTGCTCCCAATCGTAATCATCATAGTAATATTCATCATCGTACGAGTCCCAGTAACTTTCCTCTACTTCATCCTCGAAGTTCTCTTCTTCAATGCGCGATTGTCCATTCTGCTCAGCGGCATCTTCACCTTCGCATACATAGGCGAGATACGCTTTCTTAAAGTTGATCTGCACCTGGTAAATCGCCCCGGGTTCTGTGCTGATAAATTTAGAGAGATCAAGCGTAAAGCGATTCCATTTACCAAAATCGGTCACGCCTGCGGTTTCAAGAGACACCATTTTATTGAAAATAGGAGTTCCCACTCTTCGCAACTCCTGATTACCATCATAATTATTTGTCTGAAAGAATTGCAAAATATTGCTCTCATATATTTTAATGATTTTTACATCCACTGCTTTTAGGTTCACTGCTTCAAAGGGCATGACCAGTCCTTCGCTGGAAGGCAACACATTTCCTTTTCCTGTAAAGCGCACGGCCGGAAGGGATTGTTCAAAAGCAATATCAAAAGTAGCCGAGGCCGGCATCCGGTAATCCAGGATATTTTTTACGCCTGCCTCTACACTAAGAGTACGCGATCCTGTTTGTCGCACGGGTGGATAAACGTGGATTTCGTTGTCCTTGATTTCAAAGTCGAGACTGCTCAGATCATTGATGTTAATTAATCCCTCCAGAATTTGAGATTCATTCAGAGGATCTGAAAATTGAATCACTACCGACTGACTGGTTCCTTGGTCCACGCGCACATTGGTAACTTTAAAATCGCCCAGCGCAGTAATCTCTACTTCGCGATCATCATGGTGTTCTAACCCAAGACTCTGCCCTGAAAAAGCCAGCTTAACAATGCTCGCAGTTTCTTTGCGTAATACATCCTCAACGGTGAATAGATGTTGGTTTCCTTCCGAGGTATGACTCCAGTTTACTTTCAATGCTTTTCCTTCTTGTTGAGCCGCTAACATTTTTTCTACAGCGTCATTCTCAGCAAAGTCGGCCGTAAAAAGAGTGCCTTCAATTTTTTGACGCTTCAAATCGGTCTTTACGTAAGACTTGATGTTTTCTACCGACACTTCAAAATTTTGTGGTATCACCTGTAGGGCATATTCAAACGTATGCAGCGCTTCAGGAACTTCCAACAATCGGGAAAGTTGAAATTTGATTTCATAAATCTGACCTGAAATCAACCGCGCTTCGGGTCTGAATTCAACGGTGCGCCTGTCGAGCCAAACGGTAACGCCCTTTACGGAGGGACTTAATTCAAAAAGTTTAACTGTTGTTTCATCGCCTACAGAGGCTGAATCGATCGCATCCTTTGAAAGCACCATTCGGATGGATGAGCCGGACCCTATAACCCCAGCGGTATATGAGGAAATATATTCTCCGAAAGCGGGATTAATGGCTGAGTTGAAGGTTTTGGCTCCCTTGCCATCATAAAAGTAAAAAATTGCAACTGTGATGAGACCGATAACCAAAGCACTGAGGCCTATTTTTCTAAAAGGATTCTTCATATGGGGGAGTAATTTTTAGCGGCATGAAATATCGCGAAAAAAGGAAAGATTATTTGATGATAAATGTCATTATTTTTTCATAAAAAGTAACCCTACTTATGATGTTGAACACCTTTAATCAGCTATCCATCATATAGAAATTCAACTTATCGAAACAACAAACTTTGAACTCAATTTGGGCGTTACTTTTAAGTATAAACTAAAAACAAAATATCGTATGATCAAAAAACTTTTTTTATCATTGTCTGTAGTGGGCCTTCTCTGGAGCTGTGGCGTAAAAGATGAGAATGCAAAACTTAAAACAAAAATTGATTCATTAAATGTGGAAGTTAGAACCGGCCATGAGATGGTCGCTACTTTTCAGGAAGTAGGTGTTTTACTTGATTCCATTGATGTTAATCGGAATTTATTGCGCTCAAACATTGTAGAAGGTACCAGTTATACCAATTATACTGAGCGATTAAAGGACCTCAATTCCTATGTGAAATCAACTTATTCGAAAATTAAAGAAATGGAGGCATCCTTGTCGAAAGCGAAATCTGGTTCATCAAAATATGCATCTATGGTAAAGAGGCTTAAGAGCGACCTGGAAGCTAAACAAGCAGAAATTCTGGCGATGGAAGAGTCTATTACCAAACTCAAATCTGAAAATGAAACATTGGTGCTAACGGTAAATCAAAAGGAAACCGTTATTTCAGAAAAGGATAATTTCATTCAGGTGAAAGAGCAGGAGCTGGCCAATATGGAAACTCAATTCAAGAGTTTTTCTGAGCAATCAAAACTTACGGAAGGAGATTTGTACTTTGCTCAGGCGGCAGCCCTGGAAGAAGCGGCTGACAGAACAAAACTTGCGCCACGCAAGAAGAAAACAACTCAACAAGAAGCACTGGAACTTTATCGCAAAGCTTTACAACTAGGCAAGCAAGAAGCCCGGAGTAAGGTTGAAGAGTTGGAGAAAAAACTTTCATAAATTTTAAGGCACCCTTTTTTAAATAGGATCTTCGTAAAGGAGGATCCTATTTTTTTATACACGCTACGCCCTCCACATACTTTTTAATCACCTGCATGTCGCTGGCTACTTCACTTCCTGCAAAACCTTTAATGTCTTTATAGGTCACATTCCTTTTATATTCTTCAAGAAAAATACCAGACAGGGGTAGATACGACCAATGCCATTTCTCTTCTTCATAACCGGTGCGGCCACCTGCCTTAGCGGTATACGGCTGGCAAAATCCATATTCAGCAGCGTGAGCCGTAAGCCATTGATAAATTTTCAATCCTTGGCCGTTTTTAAAAAAATTATTCTCCAGCGAGTTCAAGTCCATATCAGTGCCCCAATGATGACGCGAGGTGCCGGGCATGGAACTATATAATAATATCAACCTGGCTCGCTCTTTCAAATCTTTCACCGTGGTGAGATTCTTACCTTCCACAGGAGTGCGGCCCTCCCACTTGTTTTCCCAGATTCTTTTTTGTGATTGAAAGTTACGGGTAGCCGAAATGATGATCAGTTCAACTCCATCCTTTCCCGCAGCATCACTCATCTTTATAAAGGCCTGGTAGGTCTCTTTTCTGAGATACCCACCTTGGGCACTTCCCCGGGCATGCTCATCGCTCAACTTAACAAACTGTGGATGTGTGGACGGTTCAAATTTTCCGAGTAAATAATTTTTGTCGATCTTCTGAGCGGCAAGAAAAAAAGGAGTGGCCCATAAGGCCACCCAAATTACAAATCGGAATTTTACTAAATCTAATTTCATTATACGCGCTCGGTGATCTTATTCATCACTTTCGTTTGCACCTGTATGGATTCGTGGTGAATGAGTTTCAACAAGTCGTTGGTAAACTCTTCATTTAAGCCCATCGCACGACAGTGAGCAATACGAGACTGCACAATTTCTTCCCAACGATTTACCTGAAGGATGGTCACATTGTTTTCCTTTTTATACTGACCAATCTTTTCTGATATCTTCATTCGCGCTGACAGTCTCGACATGATCTCGTCATCGAGTTGATCTATTTGCTCACGTAAAATACTGAGTGTATCCTTAAAGTTTTTATTTTCGGTAGAGGCCGTCCGAACCACGAGCTCACTCACAATCTTAGCTAATACCAATGGAGTTACTTGTTGTTTGGCATCACTCCATGCAGCATCGGGATTGATGTGACTTTCAATCATCAAACCGGCCATGTCAAGATCCAATGCTTTCTGAGAAACAAACGAAATCAAATCCCGGTTTCCGGCTATGTGACTTGGATCGCAAATCATATCAAGTTCAGGCACGCGTGTTTTCAGATCGATGGCAAGATCCCACATGGGCGCATTGCGAAAAGGTCCTTTTTCAAAAGAAGAAAATCCACGGTGGATTGCAGCCAGCTTTGTGATTCCCGCTTTATTTAATCTCTCAAGGGCACCGAGCCACAGTTCCACATCCGGATTGATGGGGTTCTTCACCATCACCGGAATATCCACCCCCTTCAATGCATCCGCCACTTCCTGCACCGAAAAAGGATTCACTGTCGTGCGCGCACCCACCCATAAAATATCAACACCGGCTTTCAAACAGGCCTCCACGTGCGCAGCATTAGCTACTTCAGTCGTTACCGGTAAACCAGTTTCCTGCTTGGCACGGATAAGCCATTTCAATCCTTCCTCACCGGCACCTTCATATTGGCCAGGTCGTGTGCGTGGCTTCCAGATACCCGCACGCAGTGCATGCACTTTACCGGTTGCTGCAAGTTGTTTGGCGGTAGCCACCATTTGATCTTCTGTTTCAGCACTGCATGGTCCGCTAATGATTATCGGACGATCGGTATGCATCCAGGAAGAGATGGGCTCGAGTTGTAATCCTTTCTTTGTCATAATGCAATAAAATTAACTGTTGAATTCAAATTTTAGTTTATAATTTTTGATAATAAGTCTGTTTTTGCCTCGACTGACTTCTCTGGGTTGATATCCAGCACCCTTCGTATTTCATTGGCCTTTGACATGATGCGGTGAAGTTCCTTCGTATCATGCTTCATCAGGTGATAATGAAACTTCTGTAGGTGCATGATGTATTCCTGCAATGCCTGACTTAGATACTCCGCGTTCTGTTCAAAAATCGGGGCCCACATATCAGGTGAACTTTTAGCCAAACGTACGGTGGATTCAAAACCACTACCCGCCAGATCAAAAATATTCTTCTCATCCTTTTCAATGTCCAACACAGTTTGGCCTAACAAAAAAGAACTCACGTGCGAAAGATGTGACACATAGGCTACGTGGCGATCATGTTCATCGGCTTCCATGAAAATGGTTTTCATCTCAAGTGCGTTGAAAATTTTTGTTGCAAGACCCAATGCTTGCTCGGAGGATTTGTCTGACTCGCAAATGATATTGGTCTTGTCTTTAAACAAGCCATGAAATGCTGCAGCAGGTCCGGAGTTTTCAGTACCGGCAATTGGGTGAGCTGCCACAAACTGAGCACGCTTTGGATGGTTTGCAATGATTTTACAGATGGATGATTTAGTTGATCCCGCATCGATTACCACAGCACTGGGCGTAATGGTGTCCAACACGTAAGGTAAAAAAGCATTTAGGGCATTCACTGGAATAGCCAGCACCACCAGATCCGCTTGAGCCAATGCTTTATCTTCTGGTAACACTTTGTCAATTAACCCCAACGCAACGGCTTTCTCACAATGATCCGCATTGCGATCTACGCCAATCAATTCAGTAGCAAGTCCGGATTTGCGTAAACCCAGTGCGAATGAGCCGCCTATTAATCCCAATCCTACGATCGTTACTTTCATACGTGTGAGTTTGTCTGCATAATTTTTTCCTTCACCACAAATTTTGAAATACGCTCATAGGCCTCATTCAATTTTTCAACTGTTGCACACAATGAAATGCGGATGTAACGACTTCCGGCATCCCCAAAAATAAATCCTGGCGTAATGAACACTTTGGTTCCGTAAAGAATTTCATCAATCCACTTCTCTACATCCTGCACATGATCGGGTGCTTTGGCCCAAACAAATAAGCCCGATTGCTTTGAAGAATAGCTGCACTGTAATACATCCAATATTTTACAGGCTGCATCTCTCCGCTTTCTGTAAACGTTATTGAGCTGAATAAACCACTCCTTACCATTTTTCAATGCTTCTACTGCCGCTTGCTGCAACCCTAAAAACATGCCCGAGTCCATGTTGCTCTTTACACGAAGCACAGCATCGACATACTCTTTGTTTCCCGCCACCCAACCAATACGCCAGCCAGCCATATTGTGCGACTTGCTCAATGAGTTTAATTCCAACGCCACCTCATCGGCACCTTCAATGGAAAGAATGCTAAGCGGTGCATCATTCAAGATCATTGAATAGGGATTGTCATTTACAATTAAAAAATTATTCGTTCGTGCCAGTTGCACCAACTCCGTTAACTCTTCCCGGGAAGCCACACGACCGGTTGGCATGTGTGGATAATTCACCCACATGATTTTTACTTTTGACAAATCACTTTTCTTCAATGACTCAACATCTACACCCCAGTCAAGCGCCTCTTTCAAATCATAGGTTCTGATTTTTGCTCCTACTAATTTTGCCACCGATGAATACGTTGGATAGCCAGGATTCGGTATCAACACCTCGTCACCCTCATTTACAAATGCCATGGCGATGTGCATGATACCTTCCTTCGAACCCATCAAAGGAAGTATGTCTGTTTCAGGATTTAAATTTACCTGATAGATATTTGTGTAGAAGTCAGCAATCGATTTTCGTAATTCAGGAATGCCTTTGTAGCTCTGGTAACCATGACTGCCCGGCTGTTGTGCGGTGTTCGTTAGGGCGCTTATGGTTTCTGCAGAGGGGGCCTGGTCGGGACTTCCGATACCCAGATTGATCACCCGTAACTCTGGTAAATCCAATCCTCTTACTTCCGTCAGTTTCTTACTGAAGTAGTATTCTTCTATGTTGGCAATCCGATTGGCCGTGTTAACTCTGTTACTCATTTGTATTCAATTTTCGCTTTCTTATACTCACCCAAAATATTGAGGTTGCGCACCTGACGCAACACCTGCTGCATCGCAACATCATAACTCTTCCTTCGCTTCCACTCCACATCGACATGAATAGAATACTCACTGGGCTTACCGATAATCGGTATCGATTGAATTTTAGTAAGGTTAATACTGTTGGTTTTAAAAATCATCAATGCTTCAGCGAGACTGCCCACTTCGTTTGCTACTTCAAATGAAATAGAAGCTTTGTTACTGTCGATAGAAGTGTTTGTCTTTCGGGTAAGAATAAGAAATCGCGTAAAGTTCTTTTTATGAGTTTCAATTCGTTTTTCTAAAATCTTCAACCCGAATTTCCTGGCGGCATACTCATTAGCGATAGCAGCGGTGTTGCGGAGTTTTTGCTCTTTCACATTTCTGGCCGACACTGCCGTGTCATCACTCTCTATGATTTGCACGTCTTTCAGTTTATACAAATAATCAGAACATTGACGAATTGCCATCGGATGTGATTCAATATTTTTTATGTCCTTCAGCGCTACGCCAGGCAATGCGAGCAAGTGCATTTGAATGGGTAAATAAATTTCCCCTACGATAGAAAAGTGATACTCCTGCAGAAGAAAATAATTAGGGAGAATACTGCCTGCAATTGAATTCTCAATGGCCATCACGGCATAGTCGGCTCCTCCACTTTTTAGTGACTCACACAATGCATGAAATGAAAGACACTCGATGGTGGTAACCGGCTTCTGAAAATAGGTGAAGGCGGCTACTTCGTGAAAACTAGTGGCAATACCTTGTATAGCAATCTTTAACTTGTTCTTTTTACTCATAACATTTTAACATGGTCTTAAAACAAAAAATCCCGGCTTTACCGGGACTTTCTGAGTTTCTTTGTCTTTATCTTTTAACAAACCGATTCTCTTTCAAGTCCCTTAGGGGATTGATAAAAAAAGTAGAAGAAATAAAATCGGATGCTGCTCATGTCTTTAATAACTTGTGAAAGAAAGACGAAAAAAATCGTATCTGCAAAAATCCAAACAAAAAAATTCAAAAATATGCCCTTAACTAACCCTTGTTAGTAACCTTAGCAAGGTTGTCCGAATTTGATGTACCTTTACTCAACGAATAAAAATAGCTATGAAATCTCTTCAAATACTGGCAGTGTTGGCCATCTTTTCATTCATGAGTTGCACCAAATCAGGTGACCACTCAACCATGAACGATGACGCTGATCAAACTCAGGAGGAAGGTCCTAACCAGGCACTTTACAATCAGATGATGGATGTTCATGATGAAGTAATGCCCAGCATGGATGAAATCATGAAACTGAAAAGAGCGCTTCAGGAGCAAATTAAAAACTCACCCGAGATGGTGATGGAAAGAAAACAGGAACTGGATAATGCTATTTCAAACCTTGACTCGGCCAGTAACTCCATGATGAATTGGATGCATCGTATACACGAGTTTGATCCGTTGGCTGATTCGGTTAATCAGGAAAAAGCGAGGGAATATCTTGAATCGGAAATGGAAGAAATCAGGAAAGTGAAAGCCTTGATAACCGAGTCTATTGAAAAGGCTAAAAAAGAGGTTAGCAAAAACTGAAATAGAATTACTTCTTTGACTTTGTAACTCTTTTAGCTGCTTGGTGATGTGGAAGTTCATCCTTCTTGACTTTCTTACCAGCCTTCTCTCGGTTCTTCTGCTCTAATTTGATATTGTATCGGATCACTTGCCAATACTCAGCGCCATATCCTACCAGAATTTCTGAGCCAGCTGGAATATCTTTTGATGCTTCAATATAGCAACGCTTCTTTTCTGTTACATATTCAGAATTGTTTTTCACATCCTGTACGCGAACGATGCCACGTGCATCATTGGCAAAATGAGCTATACCCTTCTTGGTTTTCCAGGCATCTATACAATACTTATTATTGAAAAAGAAAACATATCCATTGCGATCATCGGCCATCTTCGCTACCTCCTTCCAGGTAACAATTTGTCCCTTGTATTCTACGATACGTGTACCTTTTGAAATAAATACTTTTGTAAATAATCCTTTGCCCGCCCCAGGTAGGGTAGACTTCTTAACGATCAATTTCTTTTCCAGTAGTACCATATAAATTTAAGTTCACGAAGTTAATCTAAATTCCTCATTGAAAAATTTCTGAAACTCATAGTACCCATCACAGGGCAGTTATCGACTTAACCAGAAGCCTGATGCTTACCAGCATAACCACGATGCCAACTAAAATCATCATCCGCTTAGATGGGTAGCTTTCGGGTAAGGTGCGCAGCAATGGGCGCAGCGATGATTCCTCCTAAAATTAAACCTGCAATAATCTGCAAATGACTTTTACCGATGGTTGTGAAAAAAGTAAGTGAACTTGCGAGCGAAACAAAAAATTCCGCGAGGTTGACGGAGTCTACAATAGAATTGATGCAAAAGTGGTATAATTCTCCTTATTAACAAATCTCCTATAAACAAAAAGCACCTTGTTCAGGTGCCCTTGGAAAACAAAAATTTTAACTATTTCTATACTTTAATTTCAACATCCACTCCGCTGGGAAGTTCGAGTTTCATCAATGCATCAACCGTCTTAGCACTGTTGGAATAGATGTCAACCAACCGCTTGTAGGTGCAGAGTTGAAATTGCTCGCGAGATTTTTTATTTACGTGTGGCGAACGTAACACAGTAAATTTTTCTTTTTCAGTAGGGAGTGGGATAGGACCACTTACTACAGCACCTGTAGCTTTCACTGCACGCACGATTTTTTCTGAAGACTTATCAACCAGGTTGTGGTCATAAGACTTAAGTTTAATTCTGATTTTCTGATTCATAATCTAAACGTCTTTTAGATATTTATTTTGTGGCAAGAGCGCCTTTTACTTCGTCCATTACTTTCTCGGCAAGGTTCTTAGGAACCGGGGAATAATGAGAGAATGTGAGTGTTGCGGAAGCACGACCTGAGGTGATCGTTCTCAAGTCAGTAACGTATCCAAACAACTCCGACAATGGCACATCCGCTTTAATAACCTGAGCTCCTCCACGCGTATCCATACCCTTCATCATACCTCTTCTTCTATTCAAGTCACCGGTTACCGAACCTGTATACTCATCAGGAGAGATTACTTCAACACCCATGATTGGCTCAAGCAATTGCGGTCCACACTTGCGGGCAGCCTCTCTAAACCCTATGCGAGCAGCTAATTCAAATGACAAAGCATCAGAGTCAACATCGTGGAATGATCCATGGAACAAACGAACCTTCATAGAATCGATTGGATATCCCGCTAAAGGACCATTCGACATAGATTGCTCGAAACCTTTCTGAATGGCAGGAATGAATTCACGAGGAATAACACCACCCACGATATCATTCATGAACTCAAGACCTGGCTTATCTTCCGGTCCAAGTTCGCGTGGCCCGATTTCAAATACGATATCCGCAAATTTACCACGACCACCCGTCTGCTTCTTATAGACTTCCTTATGTTCAATCGATTTAGTAAGCGCTTCTTTGTAAGCAACCTGAGGAGCACCCTGATTGATCTCTACTTTGAATTCACGCTTCAAACGATCGATGATAATTTCAAGGTGTAATTCACCCATTCCGCGAAGGATGGTCTGACCGGTTTCCAAATCCGTGTTAACACGTAGCGTAGGATCTTCCTCTACCAATTTAGAGATAGCCATACCTAACTTGTCAGCATCGACTTGCTTCTTAGGCTCGATCGCGTAACCGATAACTGGCTCAGGGAATACCATCGACTCCAATACAACAAGGCGTTTTTCATCGCAAAGTGTATCACCTGTCTTAATATCCTTGAAACCAACAACAGCACCAATATCACCTGCAGGAAGTCGATCTATTTGATTTTGTTTATTCGCGTGCATTTGGAACACACGTGAAATTCTTTCCTTCTGTCCTGAACGGGTATTGTGAACGTAAGAACCTGAATCCAACACACCTGAATAGGCGCGAACGAAACATAAGCGACCTACAAACGGATCTGTTGCAATTTTAAATGCTAAGCCCACAAAAGGCTCCTTTTCGTCAGGGCGAATTTCTACTTCAGCTTCCGTATCAGGATCAATCCCGATAATTATGTCCTTGTCAAGAGGTGAAGGAAGAAGTTCCATCACATAATCTAACAATGTTTGAACACCTTTATTCTTAAACGAAGATCCGCACACCATGGGTACAATCTTCATATCGATGGTTGCCTTGCGAAGAGCTGTTAATATCTCAGCTTCTGAAATTGAACTTGGATCATCGAAAAACTTCTCAATCAAGGTCTCATCATATTCAGCAACAGCTTCAAGAAGTTTCTCACGATATTCCTTAACTTCCTCAACCATATCTTCTGGAATTGGAACCTCCTGAAAAGTCATTCCTTTATCGTGTTCGCTCCAGATCACACCACGGTTGTTAATCAAATCAACAACACCTTTGAAGTTATCTTCTGAACCTATAGGCAACTGTAATGCTACCGCCTTGCTGCCCAATTTCTCTCTCACCTGCTTACACACTCCTAAGAAGTCGGCACCCGAACGGTCCATTTTATTTACGAACCCGATACGAGCCACTTTGTAATTGTCAGCCAGGCGCCAGTTAGTCTCTGATTGAGGTTCAACACCATCCACAGAACTAAATAGAAAGACCAGACCATCCAATACACGAAGAGAGCGATTTACTTCAACAGTAAAATCCACGTGACCGGGTGTATCGATGATGTTTACGTGGTAATCGTTTTTGCGGTATTTCCAATTCACTGTAGTGGCCGCGGATGTGATCGTGATACCACGCTCCTGCTCCTGGGCCATCCAGTCCATGGTGGCAGCACCTTCGTGCACCTCACCAATTTTGTGACTTACACCAGCGTAGTAGAGGATACGCTCCGTAGTTGTAGTCTTGCCAGCATCAATGTGCGCAGCAATACCAATGTTTCTGGTGTATTTTAAATCTCTTGCCATGAAGGATTAGAATCTGAAATGTGAAAATGCTTTGTTCGCCTCAGCCATACGGTGAGTATCGTCTTTCTTTTTGATTGCAGCACCTTCGCCCTTCGAAGCGGCTATAATTTCTGCAGCCAATTTATCCATCATGGTCTTTTCGCCACGGGCACGTGCATAATCAATCAACCATTTGATAGAAAGATTGATTTTACGCTCAGGGCGGATTTCTGCCGGTACCTGAAACGTTGCTCCACCTACTCTGCGGCTTTTTACTTCGACAGCAGGCATAACATTGTTCATGGCTCGCTTCCAAACTTCCAATCCTGGCTCACCAGCTAATTTCTTTTCTACTTGTGCGATGGCATCGTAGAAGGTGTTGTAAGCAACACTTTTCTTACCACTCTCCATCATGTAGTTTACAAACTTGGTTACGAGGGTATCACCAAATTTAGGATCAGGAAGTAAGTATCTTTTTTTAGGTTTCGATTTTCTCATAGCTCTTTGACTTATTTTTTACCTTTTGCTGGAGCACCTTTAGCTGGAGCGCCTTTAGCTGCAGCACCTTTAGCTGCAGCACCGGCCTTCGGTCTTTTAGCACCATATTTAGAACGACTTTGAAGGCGGCCACTTACGCCTGATGTATCCAACGCACCACGAACGATGTGATAACGAACACCTGGAAGGTCTTTAACCCTTCCACCACGAATAAGCACGATCGAGTGCTCCTGAAGGTTGTGGCCTTCACCCGGGATATATGCGTTCACCTCTTTGTGGTTAGTTAAGCGCACACGAGCGACTTTTCTCATGGCTGAATTTGGCTTCTTCGGGGTGGTTGTGTACACACGTGTACAAACTCCCCTACGCTGTGGGCAAGAATCAAGAGCAGGAGATTTTGACTTAAAAGTCAATTTTTTTCTTCCTTTTCTTACAAGTTGCTGAATGGTAGGCATTTATATAATATTTTAAAACCCTTCAAAATAAGGACTGCAAAGGTATTTAAAGTAGGATAGGATACAAAACCTTGTTTAAAGAAATTTTCTGTCCTCTTTCCAATAAAAACCGTGGAATTGTTAAGCTTCACCAATTGTCCCTCCAAAATTCATAGGAAACTGAGGAGCTTCATTGGTTTGTTTTATAGGCCCAAAAGTAGCCTCATACTTACTAATATTGTCTTTTAGAGCCGCCAGCAGCCTTTTAGCATGCTCAGGGGTTATTATGACCCTGGACTTTACCCTTGCCTTTGGCACCCCTGGCATGAGTCGGATAAAATCGATTACAAACTCGCTGTTTGAGTGAGCGATCATAGCCAGATTTGAGTAAATACCCTCTGCTATTTCTTCAGACAGCTCAATATTGATCTGATTGGGGGCGGGATTCTTCTTTTCTTCAGCCATATTAATAAAAATTAAACCCCCTCATTTTCGGAGGGGGTCTGAGTTTTAATCTTGTAACTCTCTTTCTTTTGACTTTCTCTCAGGAGCATCTACCAATCTCTGGTATTCTTCTTCGGAGCCTACGATCATATCATTGAATCTTCTCTGACCCGTGCCGGCAGGGATCAAATGACCTACAATCACATTTTCCTTCAAGCCCATTAATTGATCTGCTTTACCGCGGATGGCAGCTTCACTAAGCACCTTCGTAGTTTCCTGGAACGATGCGGCTGACAGCCAGCTCTCCGTTTTCAATGACGCCTGGGTGATACCCTGAAGCGTAGGTCTTGATACGGCTGATAAAGCATCACGAACATCTACTACCTTCTGATCTCTTCTCTTCAAAGAAGAGTTCTCATCACGCAACTCACGGGGACTGATGATCTGTCCAACTTTGAATCGCTGAGAATCTCCGGCATCCATCACCACTTTCTTATCCAGCACACGATCGTTCTCCTCACGGAATTCAAACTTATCCACGTATTCACCAGGCAAAAAGGTAGTATCACCTGAATCGATGATTTCCACTTTCTGCATCATCTGGCTAACGATACACTCAATATGCTTATCATTGATTTTCACGCCCTGCAAGCGATATACTTCCTGGATTTCATTCACCAGATACTCCTGCACAGCAGTTGGTCCTTTGATTGAAAGAATATCCGAAGGTGTAATGGCTCCGTCTGAAAGAGGCTGACCAGCTTTCACAAAGTCATTGTCCTGTACAAGGATATGCTTAGATAATGGCACGAGGTAGCGCTTCTGAACTCCATCTTTTGATTCTATGAAGATTTCACGATTACCACGCTTGATACCACCATACGTAACTACACCATCAATTTCACTAACCACCGCTGGGTTTGATGGATTACGTGCCTCGAATAATTCCGTTACACGTGGCAACCCTCCTGTGATATCACGAGACTTACCCATGGTGCGAGGAATCTTAGCAAGTACTTGACCTGCTTTGATCTTCTCTCCTTCATCCACCGCTAAGTGAGCACCTACTGGTATGTTATACCCTTTCGTATCGTTCTTGCCATTTACGATAATGGCTGGGTTCTTAGTCTTATCACGAGTATCGGTGATCACTTTTTCAC
Source organism: uncultured Ohtaekwangia sp. (assembly GCA_964540915.1). Taxonomy (GTDB): domain Bacteria; phylum Bacteroidota; class Bacteroidia; order Cytophagales; family Cyclobacteriaceae; genus ELB16-189. The sequence continues at coordinate 11,623 of CAZIOY010000017.1, read as the reverse complement.
GGTGACCTGTCTGCTCATCTGATTCTTCTTTGAAGGTAATGCCTTCAATGATCGCTTCATATCCGATCTCTCCATCAAACTCAGATAAGATTACGGCATTGTATGGATCCCAATAGCAAAGTTCCTCACCTTTCTCAACTTTCTGTCCATCCTTCACTCTTAAGAATGCTCCGTAGGGAACATTATTAGAAATCATTACACGCTTTTCGCTGTCAATAATTCTCACTTCACCTGTGCGGCCCATGACAACCTTCACCTTATTATCATCACGATCTGTTGTGTCTACCGTACGAATAGCTTCAAACTCAACAGTGCCGGTGAACTTCGCTTTGATGTTTGCATCAACGGCAATGTTAGAGGCCGTGCCGCCCACGTGGAAAGTACGAAGTGTTAACTGTGTTCCTGGCTCACCTATTGACTGAGCTGCAATAACACCTACCGCTTCACCCGCCTGCACCATTTTGCCGGTTGCGAGGTTTCTACCATAGCATTTTGCACAACCACCAATCTTCGTTTCGCAAGTCAATACGGAACGAATTTCAACTTCTTCAATGCTGGTCTCTTCGATACGCTTAGCCACCTCATCAGTGATCTCTTCGTTCGCAGGACAAATCAATTCTTCAGTGATAGGATCGTAAATATCATGCACCGTAACACGACCTAAAATACGTTCTGACAAAGGCTCAACGATATCTTCGTTGTCTTTCAATGCTGTTACTTTCAATCCGCGTAGTGTACCGCAATCTTCTTCAGTAACCACCAAGTCCTGAGCAACGTCAACTAATCTTCTTGTTAAGTAACCAGCATCTGCAGTTTTCAACGCTGTATCGGCAAGACCTTTACGTGCACCATGTGTAGAGATGAAGTACTCCAATACATCCAATCCTTCTTTGAAGTTTGAAAGAATCGGGTTCTCAATAATAGAACCTACTGATCCTGCCAGGTTTTTCTGAGGCTTGGCCATCAGACCTCGCATTCCTCCCAACTGACGAATCTGCTCTCTTGAACCGCGCGCTCCGGAGTGCATCATCATATAAATCGAGTTGAATCCTTGCTGATCTTCCTCCAACTGCTTCATCAGCGTGTTGGTAAGCATGGTATTCGTGCGAGTCCAGATATCAATAACCTGATTGTAACGCTCGTTGTCTGTGATAAGACCCATCATGTAGTTGTTCCATACAGAATCAACTTCTTTCTGAGCCTCTTCCACTAATTTTTTCTTCTCGGCTGGCACCTTTACATCCCCCAAGCCCATCGACAAGCCACCCTTGTAGGCCATCTGGAATCCAATATCCTTAATATCATCCAGGAACTTCGCTGTCTTAGCCTGACCTGCATACTTAAATACATCAGCAATGATGCCTTGCAATTTTTTCTTTGTTAGCAACTCATCTACAAAGCCGACCTCTTCCGGTGTTACCTCATTGAAAATTACGCGACCTGTTACCGTCTCGATAAGTTTTCTCTCAATGATTCCTGTCTTCTTATCTTTTATATTCACTCTTACTTTCACGAGTGCATGCTTGGAAAGCTTGCCTTCATTGTAAGCAATGATTACTTCTTCTGAAGAATAGAATGTTTTGCCTTCACCTTTCTCACCCTTTCTTCCCTTGGTCAAATAATAGAGTCCTAATACCATGTCCTGAGAAGGAACTGTGATAGGAGCTCCGTTGGCCGGGTTAAGAATGTTGTGCGAAGAAAGCATCAGCGTAGAAGCTTCCAAAATTGCTTCCTGACCCAGCGGCACGTGAACGGCCATCTGGTCACCGTCAAAGTCAGCGTTGAACGCTGTACATACGAGTGGGTGCAACTGAATCGCTTTTCCTTCAATCAACTTAGGTTGGAAAGCCTGGATACCTAAACGGTGAAGCGTTGGAGCACGGTTCAAAAGAACAGGATGTCCTTTCAATACGTTTTCCAAAATATCCCACACCACAGGATCTTTGCGATCAACTATTTTCTTAGCAGACTTTACAGTCTTAACAATTCCTCTTTCAATCAGCTTGCGGATAATAAATGGCTTGAATAATTCAGCCGCCATATCCTTAGGCAAACCGCACTCATGCAATTTCAATTCAGGTCCTACCACAATCACTGAACGGCCCGAGTAGTCAACACGCTTACCAAGCAAGTTTTGACGGAAACGTCCTTGCTTACCTTTCAGCATATCACTCAACGACTTCAATGCACGGTTACCGTCTGAACGAACTGCGTTTACTTTACGCGAATTGTCAAACAATGAGTCAACGGCTTCCTGAAGCATGCGCTTCTCGTTACGGAGAATCACTTCAGGAGCTTTAATATCAATCAATCTCTTTAGACGGTTGTTACGGATAATAACGCGTCTGTAAAGATCATTTAAATCGGATGTTGCAAAACGACCACCATCCAACGGCACAAGAGGACGTAATTCCGGAGGAATCACTGGAACCATCTTAATGGTCATCCACTGAGGACGGTTTTCGATTCTTGTATTGGCTTCGCGGAATGCCTCCACTACTTTCAAACGCTTCAAAGCTTCCGCCTTGCGTTGCTGAGAAGTATCGGTAGCGGCCTGATGACGCAATTCATAAGACAACTCATCCAGATTCACTCGAGACAATAACATCTCCAGTGCATCGGCACCCATCTTGGCAATGAATTTCTTAGGATCGTTGTCATCCAATAATTGATTCTCGCGAGGCAGTTTGTCTACGATGTCCAAAAATTCTTCCTCAGTAAGGAAATCAAGACGATTGATACTGTCTTCTTCTTTTACCCCTGGTTGAATAACCACGTAACGCTCATAATAAATTATCTGATCCAGTTTTTTGGTAGGAAGACCTAACAAATAACCAATCTTGTTGGGCAATGAACGGAAGTACCAGATATGAGCCACCGGCACAACGAGTTCAATATGACCCATGCGCTCGCGCCTTACTTTCTTCTCAGTAACTTCAACACCACAACGGTCGCAAATAATACCCTTATAGCGGATACGCTTGTACTTTCCGCAATGACACTCCCAGTCCTTTACAGGACCAAAAATACGTTCGCAAAACAAGCCACCCATCTCCGGCTTATAAGTCCGGTAGTTGATTGTCTCAGGTTGTGTTACTTCGCCATGAGAGCTCTCAAGAATTGATTCTGGAGAAGCTAAACTGATGGTGATTTTTGAAAAATCGTTGTTGATCTTTTTATTCTTTCTGAAAGACATTGTAGTAGTAGTTAGTCTTTAGTATTGAGTCCTTAGTTCCAAAATTTTGTTTGAGTCTTTAGTCTTTTCTCAAGACTAAAGACTCAAGACTATTTTAATCCATCGTTATCTCAAGTGCGAGACCTCTTAGCTCATGCACCAGTACATTGAATGACTCAGGGATATTTGGCTTTCTCATGGTTTCGCCTTTCACGATTGATTCATAAGCCTTGGCTCGACCAATCACATCATCAGACTTAATCGTGAGGATTTCCTGAAGAATGTGTGATGCACCGAATGCTTCAATTGCCCACACTTCCATTTCTCCGAAACGCTGACCACCAAATTGCGCTTTACCGCCCAAAGGCTGCTGCGTAATCAATGAGTAAGGTCCGATAGAGCGTGCGTGCATCTTATCATCCACCAAGTGGCCAAGTTTCAACATGTATGCGATACCCACAGTAACAGGCTGATCGAATTTTTCACCGGTCAAACCATCATACAAATAGGTACGTCCAAACTCAGGAAGATTGGCTTCCTTCAATTCGACAGAAACCTGATCCAACGATGCTCCGTCAAAAATCGGAGTAGCATATTTTCTTCCAAGTTTTTTGCCAGCCCAGGCAAGAACAGTTTCATAAATCTGACCTAGGTTCATACGTGAAGGCACACCCAGCGGGTTCAGGCAAATGTCAACCGGAGTTCCATCTTCCAGGAATGGCATATCTTCTTCGCGAACGATACGAGCTACCACGCCTTTGTTTCCGTGGCGACCTGCCATCTTATCTCCTACCTTCAGCTTGCGCTTCTTGGCAACATATACTTTCGCCAATTGTACGATACCTGCAGGAAGTTCATCACCTACTTCAAGGGTGAAACGCTCACGCTTGAATTCACCGGCAATAACATTTCTCTTATTCAGGTAATTCTTTACCAGTTCAGCAATCAGATCATTGGTGTGCTCATCGGTAGTCCAGGTTTCCAGGCTGATGTCCACAATCAAATTCACCTCTTCCGGCACATGGTAATTGCTTTCATCGCGATAGATATTCTTATCAGGGAACAGGTTGTTTTCAATCACCTTACCTGAAAACTTCACCCCTTTGCTGATTAGCTCATCACCAAACTTATGCTTTACGCCTTGGCTGGTTTTTCCGGTAAGAAGAGAAGTCAATTTCTTGATCATCTCATTTCGTAAATCAGACAATTCTTTGCTATAGCGATTCTTTAGTGAATCGAGTTCTTTCTTAGACTTCGAGCGTACATCTTTATCACGCTTAGGTCTTGAGAATAACTTCGTTTCAATAACAACTCCTTTTAATGATGGAGGTGCCTTCATAGAGGCGTCTTTCACATCTCCAGCTTTGTCGCCAAAGATCGCTCTCAATAGTTTTTCTTCTGGTGTTGGATCGGTTTCTCCCTTCGGTGTGATCTTACCGATTAGGATATCTCCTTCCTTCACTTCTGCACCTATGCGAATGATACCATTTTCATCGAGATGCTTTACCGCTTCTTCGCTCACGTTCGGAATTTCAGAAGTCAATTCTTCTTCTCCGCGTTTGGTATCACGTACTTCCAGTTCAAATTCTTCAACGTGAATGGACGTGTAAACATCATCACGCACTACGCGCTCAGATATTACAATCGCATCTTCAAAGTTGTATCCCTGCCAAGGCATGTAGGCCACTAACAAGTTGCGCCCCAGAGCCAATTCTCCATTGGCGGTTCCATAACCCTGACACAACGGCTGGCCCTTAGTAACTCTTTCTCCCTTTCTGACAAGTGGAGTCAGGTTAATACATGTATCCTGATTGGTTCTTCTGAACTTAATCAAGGTATATGACTTCACTTCATCGTCAAATCGAACCAACTGTTGCTCTTCGGATACTTCGTATCTGACAACAATTTTCTTTGAATCGACAAACTCAACAGTACCGGTGCCTTCTGATAAGATCAGGGTGCGGGAGTCAAGTGCTATTCTTGCTTCTAATCCTGTGCCTACTATAGGGGCTTCCGGGCGTACCAACGGCACGGCCTGGCGCTGCATATTTGAACCCATCAACGCGCGGTTCGCATCATCGTGTTCAAGGAATGGGATGAGGGAAGCAGCGATGGATACAATTTGATTAGGAGCAACATCCATGTAGCGGATATCCTTAGGATCCACTACCGGGAAATCTCCTTCAAAGCGTGCCTTCACTTTGTCTTCTTCCAGATCGCCACTCGGCTTTATCTTAATGTTGGCCTGTGCAATGTTATGCGTGTCTTCCTCTTCAGCCGTTAAGAAGATTACATCTTTACCTTTCACTTTACCATTTTCAACTTTGCGGTAAGGCGTTTCAATAAAGCCCATCTTGTTCACTTTTGCGTGAACACAAAGAGACGAGATCAAACCGATGTTCGGACCTTCCGGGGTTTCAATAGTACACAAACGACCATAATGAGTATAGTGAACGTCACGAACCTCAAAACCCGCACGCTCTCGGGAGAGACCGCCTGGCCCAAGTGCCGACATTCTGCGCTTGTGGGTAATCTCAGCCAGTGGATTGGTTTGATCCATGAACTGGGATAACTGATTTGTTCCGAAGAACGAATTTATTACGGAGGACAACGTACGCGCGTTGATCAAATCAACCGGCTTGAAGTCTTCGTTATCGCGAACGTTCATTCTTTCTTTGATGGTTCTCGCCATACGGGCAAGGCCTACACCAAACTGAGAATACAATTGTTCACCTACGGTTCTTACACGTCTGTTGCTCAAGTGGTCAATGTCATCGACAACCGCCTTTGAGTTAATAAGACCAATCAGGTATTTAACGATCAGGATAATATCCTCGGTAGTTAATACACGCTGATCGAAGCTTAGGTCAAGACCCAACTTCTTATTAATTCTATAACGACCTACTTCACCCAGATCGTAACGCTTCTCACTGAAGAATAAGCTCTGAATAATATCACGGGCTGTTTGCTCGTCAGGAGCTTCTGTATTTCTCAATTGACGATAGATTTGTTCTACCGCTTCTTTCTCTGAGTTCGAGTTGTCTTTTGCAAGTGTGTTGAAGATGATGTGGAAGTCTGCTACGTTCACGTCTTCTCTGTGAAGAATGATTGACTTAACACCGGATTCAATAATTGTATCAGCATCTTCTGCGGTGATCACATGATCACGCTCCAGCAACACTTCGTTGCGATCAATAGAAACCACTTCACCCGTATCTTCATCCACGAAGTCTTCGGTCCATGTTTTTAAAACACGGGCAGCCAACTTGCGGCCTACGGTTTTCTTCAGTGTATTTTTATTCGCTTCGATTTCTTCGGATAGTCCAAAGAGATCGAGAATGTCTTTATCAGTACCGTAACCAATGGCACGAAGCAACGTAGTTACAGGGAATTTCTTTTTACGATCGATGTAGGCATACATGACCGCGTTCACATCGGTAGCAAATTCGATCCACGATCCTTTGAAAGGAATGATACGCGCTGAATATAATTTTGTTCCGTTGGTGTGTTTACTCATGGCGAAAAACACACCTGGTGAACGGTGTAATTGCGATACAATTACGCGCTCGGCTCCATTGATAACAAAGGAACCCTTCTCAGTCATGTAAGGAATGTTTCCAAGAAACACCTCCTGTTCGATGGTTTCGAAATCTTCGTTATCCTCATCATTACAAGTAAGACGAAGCTTTGCCTTCAACGGCACAGAGAAGGTTAATCCTCTGTCTATGCATTCGTCTACATCATACTTGGGTGGATCGATTGTATAATCTACGAACTCAAGCACGAAATTTTCGCGTGAGTCGGAGATCGGGAAGTTCTCAGCAAAAACTTTGAAGAGACCTTCGTTCTGACGTTTCTCTGCAGGCGTTTCTATTTGAAGAAAATCCTTAAATGATTGAAGTTGGATATCCAGAAAATCCGGATATTCCAATACTTTCTCGATTGATGAGAAATCAATCCTGTTATTTACTGTCTTCTTTGCCAAGGGACTTTAGATTTTAATTTCCAGGACCAGACATAACTAAAACTCGTTTTGGGTACTCATGCCATCAGTGGCATAAATAGGGAAAGACCCCAGTCCCATCCCGAGTTATCGGGAGGGAATGGAGCCTAAATTCCGATTAGACGGTACCCTTCGTCTTCAAGAATTATTTCAACTCGATTTCGGCACCAGCCTCAACGAGTGTTTTCTTGAGATTTTCAGCTTCGTCTTTAGGTAAGCCTTCTTTGATTGTCTTAGGCGCGCCATCAACTACGTCTTTAGCTTCTTTCAAGCCAAGACCAGTCAATTCTTTCACAAGCTTCACGATCTGAAGTTTGTTAGGACCAGCAGCCTTCAATACAACATCGAAGTTAGTTTTTTCAGCAACAGCAGCGGCACCAGCGGCACCAGCAGCAGGACCAGCAACAACAGCAGCAGCTGCAGGCTCGATACCATGTGTTTCTTTAAGATAAGAAGCTAATTCATTTACTTCTTTAACGGTAAGTTCTACCAGTTGATCGCCAAGTGATTTTACGTCAGCCATGATTGTAAGTGTTAAATTTTAAGTTCGTTAATTTGATTTTCTTTCTTCCAAAGCTTTTACTAACCCTGCCACTGTGTTTTTGCCGCTTAATAAAGCAGACAATACATTCTTGGCCGGAGATTGAAGCAATGAAATGATATCGCCAATGAGTTCATTCTTAGATTTCAACTCACTAAGCGTGTTTAGATGTTCCTCTCCGATAAACAGAGCGGATTCAATGGAAGCGGCCTTTAAGCCTGGCTTTCCCTTTAGCTTGGTTCTGTACTCCTTAATAACTTTAGCTGGTGCACTTCCCGATTCTTTCGAGAAGAGGACACCTGAAAAGCCCTTCAGTGTACCAAATAGTTCTTCGTAATTACCCGCCTGCTTTTCTAACGCCTTACGAATAAGTGTGTTTTTGTAAACACCGTACTCAATACCGGCTTTGAAACACAATCTACGGAACGCGTTAATCTGCGCTACCGTTAAACCGGATGCATCGGTAATATAGAAATGGTTGTGTTGAGAAAACTTCTCAGTCAACACATCAATAATCTGTCCTTTTTCTTCTCTGGTCATTTTAAAAAAATATTATAGACCTCCAATCGAACCCTTATCCACAATTACACCCGGGCTCATCGTAGAAGAAAGGGTAATACTTTGTACGTATGTTCCTTTCGATGAAGCCGGCTTTAACTTAACCACCGTGTTGATAAGTTCAGTGGCATTGTCTTTCAACATTTCTGCACTGAAGGAAGCCTTACCTATGCTGGCGTGAATAATTCCCTGTTTGTCAATTTTGAAGTCCACTTTACCCGCCTTCACATCCTTCACTGCCTTTCCAACTTCAAGGGTAACTGTTCCTGACTTCGGGTTTGGCATCAAACCTCTTGGTCCGAGTACCTTACCTAACTTACCTACTTTTGCCATTACTGTTGGCATCGTAATAATTACATCCACATCGGTCCAACCGCCTTCAATCTTCTTAATATAATCATCCAATCCTACATGCTCAGCACCAGCATCTTTTGCTTCCTGCGCTTTGTCAGGTGTACAAAGTACCAATACACGAACTACCTTACCCAAGCCATGTGGAAGCGATACAACACCTCTCACCATTTGGTCTGATTTCTTAGGATCAACTCCCAAGCGAATATCTACATCAACCGAAGCATCAAACTTGGTGAATGTTATTTCCTTCATCACCTTAGCTGCATCTTCCAAAGAATACTCCTTCTCAGAATTATACTTGGCGAGTACCGCCTTTCTATTTTTAGTTAACTTTGCCATCGTCTGTATTATTTATCCCAAGGGGCTGTTCCACTTACTGTTACACCCATGCTGCGAGCCGTGCCGGCTACCATCTTCATGGCTGATTCAATTTTAAACGCATTCAAATCAGGCATCTTTAATTCAGCGATCTTTTTGATCTGATCCCAAGTGATTGCTCCTACCTTGAGACGGTTAGGTTCTTTAGATCCCTTTTGAATTTTTATAGCATCCATAATTAATATGGCTGCCGGAGGTGTCTTAATTACAAAGTCAAAAGACTTGTCATTATACATCGTGATTAACACAGGCAACACTTGCCCTTGTTTATCCTGCGTTCTTCCGTTGAACTGCTTGCAGAAGTCCATAATGTTCAAACCTTTTGAGCCGAGTGCCGGACCGATTGGAGGCGCTGGGTTGGCTTGGCCACCTTTTACCTGCAATTTTAAATAACCTGTTATTTCCTTAGCCATTGTATTATACTTACTAGTCTAACTTTTCTACCTGCATGTAACTGAGTTCCACTGGCGTATTACGGCCGAATATTTTCACCATTACATTCAATTTCTTTTTGTCTTCAAAAATCTCTTCTACCGATCCGGTAAATCCGCTGAAAGGACCGTCCATCACTTTCACTGACTCGCCTTTGATGAACGGTGTCTCAAGTTTCTCCTCGAACTGGTCGATTTCATCAACCTTACCAAGAATCCTGTTTACCTCCGTCTGTCTTAAAGCAACTGGCTCTTTATTGGTTGAACTCGATCCATTGTTTCCGAGGAAACCAATAACTCCAGGGATATTATTTACTGTATGGTAAGCTTCGCCATTTGAAAGGTCTGCCGAAACAAGTACATAGCCGGGGAAGAAATTTCTTTCTCTCACCCTTTTCTTGCCGTTTCTCATTTCATATACCTTTTCAGATGGAATAAGCACCTGCGGAATAAACTCGACCAGTTTAGACCTCTCGATTTCAGTTTCCAGATAAGACTTTACTTTCTTCTCCTGTCCGCTGATCACGCGTAATACATACCACTTTAGCTCTCCCATCCGGATGTCTTATTAGAATTCTTTATAGAACCAAGCCAAAGCATTCTTAAAACCTAAATCCACAAAGCCAATAACGATGGCAAAAATCAGAGAAGCTACCAACACCAAAATGGCGCTGCTTTGCAACTCATTGAATTTTGGCCAAGACACCTTGTTGCGTATCTCGTCAATGGAGTCTAAAATATAATTCTTAACCTTTTCCATCCATTTTTTTGCTTTGCACGGGTGGAGAGACTCGAACTCCCAGCCAACGGTTTTGGAGACCGCTACTCTACCAATTGAGCTACACCCGTAAACTGTTATCGTTCAGCTCTCCCTTTCAAATTGCACCCGCATACCCTCAATTCAAAAGGACTGCAAAGGTAGAAGAAGAACCAAAGAAAACAAAAGCGTTTCTAAGAAAAATCTCAGAAACGCTTTGCTTTTGATTATCAGCTACTTAGCTGGTTTAGCTTTGGCTAATGCTTCGGCTAAATCGAATTAGTCCAAAATTTCAGTAACCTGACCTGATCCAACCGTGCGGCCACCCTCACGGATAGCGAAACGAAGACCTTTTTCCATTGCAATCTTATTGATCAACTCAACCTCGATTGAAACGTTGTCACCAGGCATAACCATTTCTATCCCAGCAGGAAGTTTGCACTCGCCTGTTACATCGGTTGTACGGAAATAGAACTGAGGACGGTACTTGTTAAAGAAAGGTGTATGACGTCCACCTTCTTCTTTAGAAAGAACGTAAACTTCAGCCTTGAATTTAGCGTGAGGAGTTACTGAGTTTGGCTTGCAAATAACCATACCACGGCAGATTTGCTCCTTTTCAATACCACGCAACAACAAACCTACGTTATCACCGGCTTCTCCTCTATCAAGAATTTTACGGAACATTTCAACACCCGTGATGGTAGAAGTCAGGTTCTCAGCACCCATTCCAAGAATTTGAACTGGATCACCTGTTTTAATAATACCACGCTCGATACGACCAGTAGCAACCGTTCCACGACCAGTGATCGAGAACACGTCTTCTACAGGCATCAAGAAATCCTTGTCAATCAAACGAATTGGAATCGGAATGAAGTTATCCACTGCGTCCATCAGTTCTTCAACTTTCTCAACCCACTTTGCTTCACCATTCAATGCTCCGAGGGCAGAACCTCTGATCACAGGCATGGTATCGCCCGGGAAGTTATAATACGTCATCAATTCACGGATTTCCATTTCAACGAGGTCAAGCAATTCTTCATCGTCAACCAAGTCTACTTTGTTCATGAAGACTACCAGCGCAGGTACACCTACCTGACGAGCCAAAAGTATGTGCTCGCGGGTTTGTGGCATAGGGCCGTCAGTAGCAGCCACTACCAGAATAGCACCATCCATCTGGGCAGCACCTGTAACCATGTTCTTCACATAGTCAGCGTGACCAGGACAGTCAACGTGCGCATAGTGTCTGTTTACCGTTGAATACTCAACGTGCGACGTATTGATTGTAATACCTCTTTCTCTTTCCTCAGGAGCATTGTCGATTTGAGAGAAATCCTTCTTTTCAGCAAGACCCTTTTCAGACAAAACCTTAGTTATAGCAGCAGTGAGGGTAGTTTTACCGTGGTCAACGTGCCCAATCGTACCAATG
>CAZIOY010000016.1:0-61725 GCA_964540915.1 uncultured Ohtaekwangia sp. | reverse complement strand
AAAAATCAATGACACAAAGGTTGTGATAATGTCATCAGAAACAATGAGTCAAAGCAAAGCCCTGTTTATTTTGAATGGGGTGATTCAACCTAACGACTCAATTAATAATCTGGACTCCATGAATCCCGACAATATTGAGAGCATCAACGTATTGAAAGGAGAACAGGCGATTTTACAATACGGAGAAGCTGGTAAAAATGGAGTCATTCTTGTCACCACCAAAACACCGGTTAAGAAAGAACCACTTTATATTTTAGATGGCGTTAAAATCAAAAGTATTGTTGGACTAAACTCCGATGACATTGAATCAATTCATGTCTTGAAAGGAAAAGAAAGCACTAGTGAATATGGGAATGAAGGAGAAGCTGGAGTTGTATTGATCTCCACCAAGAGCTCAAAGAAGCAGCACAGAAAATAATCAAACCTTCAAAAGCGTATTAAAAGGAAAAGTCAGGCTTATCACCTGACTTTTCTTCATTATTAAGCTCTGAAATTATTTTTGTGAAGCTCCTGCGGCTTGTACTTCTCCTTTAATGGTTAATTGTACAAATCCACTTTCGATATTGGCCGTTACAGTTACAGTTTTGTTGAACGCGCCTACGGCAGCTGCATTGTACGTTGCTTTTATAAAACCACTTCCACCCGGCATTACTTCTTCTTTTGTCCAACTTGGAGTTGTGCAACCGCAAGACGCCTGCACGTTGGTAATAATCATGGGAGTTTTTCCAGTATTAGTAAATTTAAATTCATGGGTAACGGGGGTTCCTTGTTTGATTTTTCCAAAATCATGAGAGGAAGAATCCCAGGTAAAAGCAGCGAATGCTGACTTTGCAGGAACCTGTTGCGCATAGGTTGTTCCAACCACAGTTGCGAAAAACGCGATAACGAGCAATTTTTTCATTTGATTTATCAATTTAGGTTTAAACTTAATTCCTTCTTTTGAACGGTACAAACTTCGTGATCAAAAACCACACCACCTGTTAACGAATGCCTAAAAAATGTTAAGGACTTGTTAATCAGTCAATCCAACCTAAATACTAGCTACATTTGTATGGTGAGCAGGTCTACACTCAGAATTGTCATTATTTTGGCGGCCCTTAGTATTGCCGGTATCACCGCCACGCAAATCTACTGGGTGCGAAAAGCATTTGATCTTAAAGAGAATCAGTTCAATCACGATGTAAACGCCTCACTGACCAGCGTTGCCAATAAAATTATAGAAATCGGCAAAACCCCTTCAGCGGCCAATAACCCTGTTAAGCAACTCTCCACCAATTACTTTGTCGTATTAGTAAATGGCCCCATTGACAGCAACCTGCTGGAATTTTTGCTGGTAACGGAATTTGAAAAACGCAACGTAACTGCCAGCTTCGAATACGGTATTTATGATTGTATTGAAAAGTGCATGGCGGGTGGAAAAAATGCCTCTCCTCAAAAAATAAGTAACCAAACCAATATCAACGAACTGCCCACCTGGAATAATGATGGCTACTATTTTGGTGTTATGTTTTCGGGAGTAGAAGCAAACCTAATCAGCCAGATGGGCATTTGGGGATTTTCATCTGTGGTGCTTCTTATCGTTATTTTCTTTTTTGTTTACACGCTGTTGGTCATACTCCGGCAAAGGAGGCTTTCAGAAATTCAGAAGGATTTCATCAACAACATGACTCACGAGTTTAAAACTCCCATCTCCACCATTGCCATCTCCACACAAGTATTAAAAGATCCGGGCATCGTACATTTTCCCGAGCGGCTGCTTAACTACGCAACCATTATTGAAAATGAAAATCAGCGTTTGAAGCAACAAGTAGAACGCGTTCTCCAAATGGCTCGCCTTGAGAAAGAAGATCTTGGATTAAAAAAAGAAACCATTGATTTTCATGATTTGATTCAGGAGGCTGTAAAAAACAAATCATTTCAAACTGCCAATGTCTCCATTCAATTAAGACTGGAGGCGTGTACCAGCATAGCAATCGTTGATAAACTGCACTTGGTGAATGTGATTTACAACCTGTTGGACAACGCCATAAAATACAATAACAGAAAGCCTGAAATTCTGATTTCCACCAGCACGCACAATAAAATACTTCGCATGGAAATTCAGGATAATGGTATTGGAATTCAAAAAGACAATTTGAAAAAAATCTTTCATCGATTTTATCGGGTATCTACTGGCAACTTGCACGATGTAAAGGGATTTGGTCTCGGACTTAGCTATGTAAAACGGATGGTGGAAGCGCACGAAGGAAAAATTACAGTTACCAGTGAACCTGAACGTGGCAGCATATTCACGATTCAATTACCTTTAGCTTCATGATCGTAAAAATTCTTTTGGTTGAAGATGACCCGAGCCTTGGTTTTGTAATTAAAGATAACCTGACTCTCAATGGATTTGACGTTACGCTCTGCGATAATGGTGCTGATGGATTTCAGACCTTCCAGGATAAGCCTTTTGATCTTTGCATACTGGATGTGATGATGCCCAGGCAAGATGGCTTCAGCCTGGCGAAAGACATTCGCGAAAAAGATAAGCAAGTGCCCATCCTATTTGTGACCGCCAAGTCCATGCTGGAAGATAAAATAGCGGGCTTTGAAAGTGGCGGAGACGATTACATTGTGAAGCCCTTCAGCATGGAAGAGCTGATATTGCGCATTGGTGTATTCCTTCGCAGAAGCAATCCAACCAATGGTCGTGAAGAAGTTTTCAATGTTGGCTCTTTCTCTTTCCACTTCACGAACTTAACCCTTCATCACGCAAGCGGATCTAAAATACTTACTCATAAAGAAGCGGAAGTATTGAAATTGCTTTGTGAAAACAAGAACCGCGTTTTAAAGCGAGAAGAAATATTAAAGGCGGTGTGGGGTGATGACGATTATTTTTTGGGAAGGTCCATGGATGTTTTCATATCCAAACTCAGAAAATATCTGAAGGAAGATCCCAGCGTTCAAATTGTAAACTACCACGGAGTTGGGTTTCGGCTGGAGGTAACTGTCTGAAACCTTGATTTAATTGATTCAGGGATTACCTGATTTAATACCCGTTAGAAAAGGCGATCGATTAATTTATCAACCGTCATTCCTTCTGCTTCTGCCTTAAAATTTCTGACGATTCTATGTCTCAACACAGGACTGGCTACTGCCCTCACATCTTCAATATCGGGTGAATATTTGCCGTTGACAATCGCATTGCACTTCGCGCCTAAAACCAAATACTGAGAAGCTCTTGGGCCAGCGCCCCACTCAAGATATTCATTAGCAACGGCTGAACCTTGCGGTCCGGGGCGTGTGGCCTGACTTAACTTCACCGCATACTCCACGACATTGTCTGCCACAGGCACTCTTCTCACTAAATGCTGAAAGTAGGATATCTCTTCACCTGATAAAATTTTAGAAACCTGTGGCAATTCATCGGCTGTGGTATTTTTAACAATATCCACTTCCTGCTGATAGGAAGGATAATCCAATAAAATGTTGAACATAAAGCGATCCAGTTGCGCTTCCGGCAGTGGATAAGTTCCCTCCTGCTCAATCGGGTTTTGAGTTGCCAATACAAAAAATGGCCGTGGCAAATCATACCGTATGCCTGCAATAGTTACAAGGTATTCCTGCATAGACTCCAACAGTGCCGCTTGTGTCTTGGGAGGTGTCCGGTTTATTTCATCGGCCAACACGATATTGGCAAAGATTGGGCCCTTCACAAAATGAAAATTTCTCTCCTTGTCCATGGTTTCCGCACCCACGATATCGGACGGCATAAGGTCGGGAGTGAACTGGATCCGCTTAAACTGTAAATCCAACGATTTAGAAATGGTTTGAACCAATAGTGTTTTGGCAAGGCCCGGTACCCCAACCAGCAGGGAGTGGCCCTGACAGAAAATTGCCGTAAGCACCAGTTTTACCACTTCCTCTTGCCCAACTACCACTTTTGCAATTTCCTTCCTTAGTTTTTCAAAGGATTGCCTCAGTGCATCTGCCGCTTCTACATCATTGGAAAACACGTGTGCCATACTTAGTCTTTGTTTGTTAAAAGATAGGAGTTTCTGTTTACATGGAAAAAAGAACTACACCAGCGGCACTACTCTAAGATTTTACAACCATTAAAGACAGGATCAATATTGATGAAAACATCTTGCCGCGCTTTGCTAAACCATTTGTCAAGGGCTTTATCTTTTTTCTCAGCCAAAGCTGCAGACTGAATACGGCTCCAGTCATCCTTTAAATTGGCCTGATGAGGCGGCAGTTTCTTTTTAAAATAAATAATACGAACAGCGTCTTTACCCTCATCGGTGCGGTATAAGAGAGACTTTGAAATATTTCCAACCTTCATGGTGTCGATATTCAGATAAACAACCGGATCAATATCGCGCATAGAAATTTTTGTTCCTCCATCCTGATCCGTAAAGAACCCTCCACCTCCTTTTGTTCCCTGATCATCAGAGTATTCTTTGGCAGCCTGTTCAAACTTGATACTGTCTCTCAAAATCATCGTGCGGAGACTATCCAGATATTTTTCTGCGTTGGCAATATCCTGAGCAGAAGGAACCGCTGAAATCAAGATATGACGTGGGTTATATTCATTACCTCTACGATCGATCAATTGCAGAATATGAAATCCAAAAGAAGACTCAAAAGGCTGTGATATCTCACCTATTTTTAATTTAAACGCCATCGCTTCAAACTGTGGCACCATGGCACCGCGCCCTACATAGCCCATCTCTCCTCCATTGTATTGGGCACTTGGGTCTTCCGAATTTTTCATGGCCAGCTCGTTAAAATTTTCACCATTCAAAATCCGTTCACGAAGTCCATTCAACTTTTTTCTGGCTTCTTCTTTTTGAGAGTTACTTACTTTGGCTTCGCGCACAAGTTGAGCCACCTCTACATCGGATGAATAAAAAGGTAAACTATCGGCAGGTATTTTATTATAAAAACGCCTTATCTCAGCCGGTGTAACTGAAATATTTTTGGTGATGCGCGTTGTCATTTCACGCGATAACAGTTGCTCTCTGATCTGATCTCTTAATTCTAATTTAATCTGCTCCAGCGTTTTTCCGTAGGTACGTTCCAGTTGCTCAGGAGAGTTACCTGAACTTTGCAGAATCATTTGCATACGCTGCTCGGTGTTCCCATCAACTTCAATGTCGGTGACAATCACCGAGTCGATCTCTGCTTTGGCAACCATCAATTTATTTAGGATTAACCTGTTGAAAAGTTCACAACGGGCATCTTCCGAAGCCGGGTTGCCCTCGGCCAAATACCCCTGATAGGCCAACTCCAACTCTGACTTTAATACAATATAGTTATCAACTTTACCGATGATCTTATCCACCACCAAACCCGTATCCTGAGCCGATGCAACACTCGAAAAAAGGGTAATAGCAGAAAGAACGCTAATTGCTAAAAACCTCGAAATCCTTACGTTTTGCAGCATTTTCATATACATCATCTTCCAATTTTCTCGCAAGTTCAACTTTTCTTTTATTTAAAATAATGTTTTCAATGTCTTGTTTTACGAATTCCAACGGGGATACGTTATCTGAAATTTTGTATGCGTCAATTTTAAGGAAATACAAAAAATCATCATCCGTGGTTTCATAGTAGTTATAGCTTCTTAAAAACTGAACCTTATTGGGTATTTCCGACAAAGGAGAATTGGCTACCAGCTTATCAAATTCAATCCAGGAAGAATCTCCCAAATGATAGGCCGCAGAAAAACCAATGCAGTACGACTTTAAATCGACCTGATCTTTACTTTTTTTTGAAAACATAAGTTCTTTAATCTGCTTGGTGCGCGGGGCACTTTTGGGCACTTTGATATACGTGCCCTGGATGATGTTCTGCTTTAAAATAAAATTGTCAAGTCCCTCTTTGTAATACTTCTCAATCTCCTGATCAGAGATACTGTCATTCAGGTTTTGTTTGATATAATAATTCTGGTACTCATAGCCGATGAGACTGTATCGGTAATCCAGTACCTTTCGCTCCACTTCCAATTCATTGATGTCAATGTTTTTCATGGCCTCATTAATCACCAGCTGCTTGCGCACCCAGCTGTTTACGTAAGCTGTAACTCGTGCCACACTATCCGTTGACTCTACTCCCATGGGTGCAATTCCAATTAATTCGTCCTGATATAAATAGGAGTTGCCTACCCGCGCTACGCGTTTGCGCAAAGGTTCGTCTTCACCGGCTTCTTTCTTAACTCTGATAAAATCGCAGGAGCCCAACAGAATAATAAAGATCAACCACGGATAGAATGAACTTCCTTTTCTTAGCAATGTAAACGATGAGTTATTCATTGTTACTCTCATTTTACTACGTTGTTCACACAATGCATTACTTCTTTTTAGTCAATTCAGTTAACACAAATTTCTTCCCTTTATTATTCATTTTCACAGGGAATTTTTTTCTTAACTCGTTTAGCCACGCTTTTTCCAGGTAATCCTGATAATCTGAAATAACACTTGACCGTGCATCTTCAAAACTTTTTACACCGGGTGCTACCAGGCGCTTCACTTCCACAAGGTAAAATTGTCCGTCCACTTCAGCTTCTTGCAAACCGGCAGACCAGTTGATGCGATCAATCACCTTGCTATCTTTTCGTTCATACAATCGAAATGGCTGTATGGATTTGAACTTCTTAAGATCGTCATTACCGATAGAGTCTCCGCTGTTTACTTTAGTCATTATTCCGGTAATAATTGCCTTATCGGAAGCTGTGAAGATACGTGCCTCAAGGCGATCGCCTGCCTGATACTTAGTTTTGTTTTCCTCATAAAACTTTCGCTGACCTACTGAGTCCTCCGATGCTTTATTCCATACTTCCTTCTCCATAATATCAAAAAGCAAAATGCCCTCGCGATATTCGGTGAGTAAACTTTTAAATTCAGGATGTTCGCGTTGAAGCTTCTCTTCTTCTGCTTCCAGAATTTTATCTTCAGCAAAGCCATCATACAATTGTTTCATGTAGGCCGGTGGTGTCATATTAACCGATGTCTGATTTACTTGAATATATTGAACAAACTCGGATGCCAATGTTGGTTTGCCTAGAATTGTGAATACCGCCTGAGAATTCAGTTCCTCACTTCTGGGGAAGTGCCATTTACTCTTTATCAGGGTGGAGTCTGCCAAGGCAAAAATTTTATCCTTCACAGCCCGATCTTCTGAGAATTCATATTCTCTTTTACGTTTGTCGCTTAATGCCTGTTTTGAAATTTGCAGACGCTCATCCCGGTTCAGTCTGCGCTTCAGTGCTGGCTCCATTTCAGAAAATGAAAGTAGTGGAATCTTCTTCTCTAGTCGTATGACATGCCAACCTATATTGGATTGAAAGGGATCTGATATATCTCCTGCCTGCTTCATGGCAAAAGCGGTCGCTTCAAACTCGGGCACTGATGCCAGTGCTCCTATGCCGAAGGCTCGCAGTCTTCCTCCCGTATTTTTAGTGGCGGCATCATCCGAATATTCTTTGCATACCTCCTCCCAATTTCTTCCCGCCTTTAGTTGATCATACACTTCAAAGATTCTTCCTTTTACCTTGTTGTCATCAGGTGCATTTGTGCGCAATAATATGTGCGATACTTCCACCTCACCACGAGCAGGCTGACGATCATACACTTTGAGGATGTGATAACCAAATTGGGTTCTTACGATAGAAGAAATTTCACCAGGCATGGTTTGATAGGCGGCTTCTTCGAAAGGATACACCATTTGCATGGCTGTGAAATATCCAAGACTTCCAAAATTATATTTAGCGGATGGTTCTTCTGAAATCTCTCCGGCAACTTTTTCAAAACTTTCGCCCTGCATTACCCGGTTGCGGGCCATCGTAATTTTCTCAAATGCCGCAAGGGTATCAGAAGGTGGTGAGTCCGGCTTCACCATAATCAGGATATGAGATGCCTTTACTTCTTCGGTCAGTCGCTGGTAAGTGTCCTTCGTGAGTTTATCGAGCGCATCGGGTTCGGCCCGGTAGGGTCTTTTTAACTCTTCGCGATAGGTTTTGAATTCCTTATTAAATTTCTGTGTGGTGTCCAAACCACGGGCATGCGCTTCTGCTATCTTCAATTTGAAATTGACCAGCAAATCAAGATATTCTTTTACGCTTTCCTCCTTGGAGTCCTCTGCTTTATTCAGTGAATTCTTACGATACAAGTGTAAAAACTCATCGGTAGTGACTTCTGCATTATTAACGGTAAACAGAGTTAAATTCTTCTTTTCCAGTTTAACCTGCGCGATGGCTGTGAACGTCAAAAATACAATCAAAACAGAAACAATTATCCGCATAATTCAGAGTTACAAGTATTTAATAGGATTGCAAAAATAGGATTTTTACGGGTGTAGAACTAACCGGCACTCCACCTGAAAGGAGGCACTGAGTTCATCAAGGTTTAATTTCTTTGGTAAGGCGACACACATTTTTGTTATCTCTGCGCAAATACTCCACATTGTCCATAATGGCCTTCACCAGGCGGATGCCAAGGCCGCCTTTCCTTTTCTGATGGATAAGGTTGTCCAGCTCAGGCTCAAGAAATTCATTGATATCGAAGACGGAACCATCGTCAATAATTTCAAATATCAGTTTGCCTTTTGAGGGTGTATCGATATGCAACTCGAGAAGATGATCCGGATTACAATGATGAGCATGGATCATCAGGTTAGAGCACATCTCATCCAAAGCCAGTACGATGGCACTCATTTCAACCTCGGGCACACCCTCGTGCTTGAGCGAATGACGCACAAACTCCCGGATACCCTTTAGGTTGTTCAGGCTACACCCTATGTTATACTGATAACTCATTGGCCAATGTCTTAGCTTCCTGCTTGTTCTGTTTTATATAAAGTAAATCAGCCAACCCCAAAATGCTAAACGTGTTGGCCACCTTTTCTTTCATTCCAAATAACACCATTGGTATATTTTTATCTTTTAATTCTTCAATGTAGGACATGAAGACTCCTAACCCGGCTGAGGAGATATATTCCAATGCTGTGCAATCGATGAGAATCTTTCTGAATCCTTCGCCCACACTTTTGGCTATTGCCAGATCGAGCTCAATGGAAGAACTCGCGTCAATCTCCCCAATCACTGCTATTATGTCTGCTCCTTCTTCCTGAATTCGTTTAATATGAACCATGGGTATTTATGTTAAACGGTTTAATTTTTTTTATGTTCTGACACTCTTATCTAAACTTAACGGTCATGGAAGTGTAGTCGTCATTGATCTCTTTAGAACCTGAAAACTCATACAACTTCTGAATGACATGCTTTTCTATTTCCGAAGCACTTTGATGGGTCACCTCAATGAGCGCTTCTGCCAATCGCTCATATCCAAACTCATCGCTCCGGTGATTTCTTGCTTCGGTGATACCATCGGTATACAACAGCATAATATCACCTTGTGCATACGGTATCTCATTGGTTTGAACCAACCGGCTGTAGTCTTTGGTTCGCACCATTCCAAGTGCCGCTCCCTTATCCTTTAAGTATTCGGTTGTTCGGTCTGCGGCCCGATGATATAATACCGGACAATGCCCAGCGCGTGAATAGCGAATCACTTTGCGTGTCGTGTTGATCACAAAATAAGAAGCTGAGATAAACGAGCCGCGCTCCAGACAGAAAACCAGGGCGCGATTAGCACGCTCCATAAATTCCTTTGGATCTAATTCCTGCTGAGCAAGACTATGAAAAATCCCTTTCATCTGCGACATGTGAAATGCCGCTGTCGTTCCTTTCCCTGAAACATCAGCAATGATAAGAGCTACTTCATGATCATTGATGCGGAGTGTATCATAATAATCTCCGCCCACTTCATCAGCCGATTCGGCAAAGGAAGAAATATCGTAATCAGGATCGCCTTCAAGTTTGTTTGGAAGCAAACTTTTCTGAACTGCCTTGGCAATCTTAAGCTCTTCTTTGTAACGCTCATTTTGAAAAGCTTCCTCCATCAATCGGAAGTTTTCAATAGAGATGCCTGCCTGGTTGGCGAATGCCGAAACGATGCGAGTCATTTCTTTGTTGAACCCATCCGGAAGTTCTTTGAGCAGGGCCAGTGTGCCAATCGTTTGGTTTTTAACAATGATCGGGAATGCCAGCAGCGAGCGGAAGCGTGACCCTTTCAACGAAGCAAGATGACGCGACAGATTTCGCGTGCGGTCACTGCTCTGTTCCAATGCTCCTTTTACATTATGATTTTTTAAATGATCACGTATCTCTTTTGATTCGCGATCGGTGA
The DNA here is from genome assembly GCA_964540915.1 of uncultured Ohtaekwangia sp. Taxonomy (GTDB): domain Bacteria; phylum Bacteroidota; class Bacteroidia; order Cytophagales; family Cyclobacteriaceae; genus ELB16-189. The sequence continues at coordinate 51,493 of CAZIOY010000016.1, read as the reverse complement.
TTTTAAAGGTGTATAATCGCTGGCCATCATTCACGCTTTGAATTTCAAGCCAGGCAGCATCGGCAAACACTGAACTTACCGAGCTTTCTAAAAGAATATTATAAACACTTTCCTCATTTTGCTCTGTTTGAATAGACTGACTGATGCGCTGGAAATTAATAACCTCCTCCAGTTTTTGTTCAAACACCGATGAAGTGGGGAGGTTGAATAGAATAACTAAAAATGAAAAAATGCTATACACCAATACGAAACTTAACAACGCCATGTTAAACACATGACTATTAAAATCGAAAAATGAGGGCGATTGATTGCTGATCAAATCAGAGAGCCTGATCACGGTGTAGATAAAGTAACCCAGGTAGAAAAATGAGAGGAGCAAAAGCAACAGGCAGGTCCACTTCTGTTTAAAATTCAAATAGGCAACCCATCGCATATTGGCGGATAAAACCAGCACCAGCAATCCGATCACCACCAGCATAAGGGTAGATAGTGTTTCTGATAAACTGAATTGCACGCTATCGTAGAGCAGAATAAAAAACAACCCAAATTCAAAGAAGGTCCACGTGCGAATCAGCCATTTTGATTTTTGATAAAGAATCAATCGCTTCCAGGCGGCATAGGCAGAGAGCAGAAAACTTAGAAATAAGGCGAGGTTAATCTGATAGATGAAATCGGTGAATAAAATATTAGAAACCAGCACCGTAGTGCCCAACAGAGTTTCCAACAATCTCAATACCAGCGAAACTACGGTTGCGATGAGCCCTGTTGCAAAAACTTTCCATAGCAGGTCTGGAAAGTTCAGGGTTTCGTCAAGCTCAATTTTGTATTTGTAATAATAGAAAAGACATATGATGAAGAGATCAAGCATGAGCCTGGGGAGCCACAATGGAACACCGGAAGGCAAGCCTTTCAAATCGCTGTATAAAATGGTGAGGTCAGAAAATAGCAGTATCACCCATACGACAATGGAGCCTAAAAAGGTGAGACGTACTATGGTTTTTCCTTTGAGCACAGTCGAACGTTAAGTTAATCTCAGTTAACTAAAATTGCTTTCTACAATTATAGTTAATACGCACCAAACAACAACAAGATGTAAGGCGGGCTTTACTTGCGACTGTAATTAGGCGCTTCGCGCGTAATGGTTACGTCATGCGGATGGCTTTCGCGCACCCCGGCAGCGGTGATTTTTACGAACTTGGCTGATTTTAATTTGTCCAGATTTTTGGCTCCGCAATAGCCCATACCTGCTTTCAAACCACCCACCAATTGATACAACACCTCGGCCACCGATCCTTTAAAAGGAACCCTGCCCGATATTCCTTCGGGTACTAATTTCTTAATGTCATCTTCGGCATCCTGAAAATATCTGTCCTTCGATCCATCGTCCATGGCCTCGAGTGAACCCATGCCGCGATAGGTCTTGAACTTTCTTCCTTCATAGATGATCACTTCCCCAGGTGCCTCTTCGGTACCAGCCAATAATGAACCGATCATTACGCTATCAGCCCCAGCCGCAAGCGCTTTTACAATATCGCCCGAAAAGCGAATACCCCCATCCGCTATCACCTTCACCTCAGACCCTTTCAAGGCCTTGGCGGATTCATATACAGCCGAAAGTTGCGGCAATCCAATCCCCGCCACAATACGTGTAGTACAAATGCTTCCCGGGCCTACACCAACTTTCACAGTATCAGCTCCAGCTTTGGCCAATGCCTTGGCCGCGTCACCGGTAGCAATGTTTCCAACAATTAACTCAAGTTCAGGATACTTCTTTTTTACTCTCTTAGTAGCCTCTATGACACCTTTTGAGTGACCATGAGCGGTATCAATACTGATGATATCTACCCCTGAGATTTTGAGTGCCTCAATTCTTTCCAAAACATCGGCCGTTACACCAACCGCAGCGCCAACTCGCAATCTGCCAAACTCATCGTGACAGGCATTAGGCTTGTTCTTCTTTTTCAGGATGTCCTTATAGGTGATTAATCCGGTCAGCTTTCCTTTCTTATTGACGATAGGCAACTTCTCGATCTTATATTGTTGCAAGAGCACCTCTGCTTTTTCAAGGGTAATGCCCTCCGGTGCCGTGATCAGATTTACCTTCGTCATAATCTGCTCAATCGGCATGGCCATATCTTTTTGAAAACGCAGATCGCGGTTGGTAATGATGCCTAATAATTTGCCATTTCCGTCCACTATTGGAATACCGCCAATTTTAAATTCCCGCATAATTTTCTCGGCATCACGCACGGTTGAATTAATTGGCAGCGTAATCGGGTCCAGGATCATACCGCTCTGAGAGCGCTTCACTCTGCGCACCTGCTCAGCCTGCTGCAGGACGGTCATGTTCTTATGAATAAACCCAAGACCACCTTCCAGTGCCATGCCAATGGCCAAATCCGCTTCGGTTACGGTATCCATCGCAGCGGAAATAAGCGGAATATGGAGTTTGATTTTCTTTGTTAAATAACTAGCCGTGCTGGTTTCGCGAGGCAGAACATCGCTATACGAGGGCACAAGAAGCACATCATCATAGGTAAGCGCTTCAAATAAAAACTTGGAAGGATCGTGGGCCATGGCAAATAAGATTAGGATTCATTATTTGCCGGGCAAAGTTAATCTAATTGACTTAGCAACCAATGAAAGGCCGATAAGGATTCATAACTGCGTTTCAAAGGGATTTTTACAAATTCTTCATTTTCCGATAAAGCCTTATAAATTTGTTGTATGAATAAGTGTTACATACTGATTTTCTGCGTCCTCGGCCCTGTTCTTTTTTCTATGGGTCAAAGTCAAACAGGCAAGGCTTCTTTCTATGCCGATAAATTTGAAGGTCAACCCACCGCCAGTGGAGAGAAATATAAGCACAACAAACTTACCGCTGCCCACAAGACATTGCCCTTTGGAACTGTTGTGCGGGTGACCAACCTGGCGAACGGGAATACGGTTGATGTAGAAATAAACGACCGGGGTCCATACGTTGACGGAAGAATTATTGATCTGTCAAGATCAGCAGCAGAAAAACTAGGTTTTATCAATCTTGGAATTGCCGATGTAAAACTGGAAGTGGTGGATGCCGGAGACGGTAAATCAAAATCACAACCTGTGAGCATCGACAATGTTTCGGTTGACGAAGACGAGTATTATAATTTCGAAGTGGCAAGCATTAAGCCAAAAGGCTTTGGTGTTCAGATTGGCACCTACCAGGAATTGGTAAACCTGTTGCGCTTATCGGAAAACCTGAAAGGATCCTATAAAAAGAAAGTGGCTGTTCAGGTAAAGATCTTGAATGGCGTTAAGTTTTATAGCCTCATCATCGGGCCATTTCCTACGCGCGCCAAAGCGGAAAGTTTTCTCAGCGAGGTGAAAAATAAATACTCCGGTTCATTCATCGTTGATTTCAGTAAACTCTAATTGCAGTTAAAATTTCATTCTGAATTTTAATCGCCTCCCTTCGCCTCATCATTCATTAAAAATCAAATCATTTTCCAAACCTTACAAATGCACTGTTTTGACGCCTGGAAAAATGCCGGGAAAGAAACGGACTCCATTGTTTCGGTAAACACGGAAGAGCTAAGCAAGGCACTTTATGAAAACCCGGAGTCTGTTTTATTAGACGGTCGCAGGGATAGCGAATATCGCTCTGAGCACATTGTCGATGCCGAAAATCTTCTGTTGGATTATCTGAATGACAACCTCCACCAAATCAAAAAAGACAAGACCTATTACGTGCATTGTGCCGGTGGATATCGATCCATGATTTTTGTTTCGATTTTAAGGGCCAGGGGTTACCGAAACCTGGTAGATGTAAGGGGCGGATTTGCCGATTTAAAGAAGTCCGGTGGATTCAAAGTCAGTGATTTTGTGCAACCGACCACGATGCTATTAATTTTTTTAAGTAACAAAACACTGTTTTTAACAAAAAATGAAAGAAAATCATGTACATCCTGCTTTTTTTGTGGATAGATTGAAACATTTTTTTGTTACTTACAGTTATGATAGCAATACTATTATAATTATGCCAAATCTTCTCTTTAAGCTGAACGAGCACCTCTATCTTCGCGATCCACAACATACCCTGTTGGGCCAAAATATCGTACGTGTAAGTATCGATCTCATCGACCGCCTTGGCTTTGAGCATTTCACATTTAAGAAACTGGCTGAAGAAATCAATTCAACGGAGGCTTCTGTCTACCGATACTTTGAAAACAAGCATCGCCTTTTGCTATACCTGATTTCCTGGTATTGGAGTTGGATGGAATACCGGATTGATCTTTTCACCAGTGGCATTGCCGACCCGAAAGAAAAGTTAAAGGCCTGCCTAAAAGTAATTGCAGAAGAAAAAAAATATGACCCCAATTTTGAGTTCGTCAATGAGGAGTCACTCGCCCGGATTGTTGTTGCCGAACTGGATAAAACTTTTCTTACCAAATGGGTAGATAACGACAACAAAGAAGGTCTCTTTGGCGGATTCAAATCACTCTGTAAAAAAATAGCAGGCTGGGTGACGGAAGTGAATCCGGATTATCCCTACCCTAATTCATTGGTGAGTACAATTTTATTGACCGCCAAGCAACAGGTTTTCTTTTCCGAACACTTGCCCTCGCTTACGAATATCAATCGAAATGAAAACTCTCAAGATACGCTCAGGCATTTCTTAGAAACTATTGTCTTCCAATCCATTCAGCAAAAGAATTCTTCTCATGCTTAACAACGATCAAATCGTACGATGTCTTCGTGAGGTTGCTATTACGATGAAACATGAATTTTCCACAGATGATATCCATCATTTGGAGGCGAACCCGCGCACCTATTCGGAAACTGATCTTATTGAATTTAAACGCGACCTGGTTGAAGCCGGAAATAAGATCCGGGTATGGTTTATGGAATACCACCTGGATGACACGTCCTTCCAGGAATTCTTCGCTAACCAAAATACACCCCTGCTGGCATTTATTCAGCGCGATGGGATTAAGCCGGTGTTGTTATCGGTCCATAAGAAAAAAATTTATGTAACATACTTTAGCGCAGAAAATACTTCTGTTGATCAAGTCTCCTCAATTTCAGTCATTCCCTTTCTGAAAAATAATCAGGGTGAGATTGAGTTCTTTGCAGTGTTTGCCTATAAAAGCCCGGTTGGTTTGGATGCACACGAAGGTGAAAAGCCCAGTCCCGTAAAAAGACTATTAAAACTGTTGGGCACCGAGCGTAAAGAAATTTTATATATCCTGTTTTATGCAATCGTCATTGGTTTCATCGGGCTGGTAGTGCCACTAGGCATTCAAACAACGGTCGAATTAATCTCTGGTGGTGTGTTCTTTAGCTCGGTATATGTACTTATCGGATTAGTGATCGTGGGTGTTTTACTCAGCGGTGCATTGCAGATTGTTCAAATCAGCTTGGTTGAGTTTTTACAAAGAAGGATTTTCACCAAAGCATCTCTGGAATTTGCATTTCGCATACCCCGCATACGCATTGAATCCATTCAAAAGAATTACGCCCCTGAGCTGGTGAACCGCTTTTTTGATGTGATGACCATTCAAAAAGGATTACCCAAACTGCTGATCGACTTGTCATCGGCAACCTTTCAAATCTTTTTCGGTCTTCTTCTCATCTCATTGTATCACCCGTATTTTATCTTCTTTGGTGTTTTCCTTTTGGGTGTGTTATTCCTTATATTTTATACAACCGGGCCACGCGGACTCCGATCTTCTATTGAAGAATCAAAATACAAGTATAAAGTAGCCCACTGGTTGGAAGAACTGGCGCGGGCTATCCATTCATTTAAGTTGGCCGGCAGTACTGATTTACCCATCAGAAAAACTGACTATAACGTAAACAACTATCTTAAGAACCGAAAGATTCACTTTCGCGTCTTGATCACACAATTCTCTTTTATTGTCTTGTTCAAGGCAATGATCACGGGTGGTTTATTAATTATGGGAACGATCTTGGTGGTAGACCGGCAAATTACATTAGGCCAATTCGTTGCTTCCGAGATTGTGATCATCCTCATTCTGAATGCCGTTGAAAAAATCATCATGTATACGGATGTCGTATATGACTTACTCACCGCGGTGGATAAGGTGGCCCATGTTACCGATTTACCCATCGAACGTGTAGGTGGATTTGATTTTCCAGTAACAGAAAGCAAAGGTTTTAGCGTGCGAACCAAAGACCTTAAATATAAATATGCGGAATCCGGATATTATGCTCTGAAAGGAATTGATCTGGACATAAAAGCAGGAGAAACCATTTGCATTACAGGGCAAGGTAATTCAGGAAAAACCACCTTGATGAATATCTTAACAGGCATGTTTACAGATTACGAAGGTGTGGTAACCATCAACAACTATTCACTCCGCGATCTTGATCTTACGCACATGCGCGACCGGGTAGCAAAAAATATTTCGCAAGAAGATATCTTTGATGGGACCATCTTAGAAAACATTACCCTCGGCAAACCCGGCACTACAGTACATGATGCCATCCAGGCCATTGAACAAGTGGGGCTGAGTGACAAAATCAATGCGTTACCAAAAGGATTGGAAACACATCTGATCAGCGGTGGAAAGGGGTTATCCAAAACGGTGATTCATAAAATTATTCTTGCTCGTTGTTTGGCAAAAAAACCAAAACTAATTGTGCTAAACGATTTCTTCACCACGCTATCTAAATCAGATAAAATGGAATTGCTCGCCTGTGTAACCAACTCACAAAGACTCTGCACTGTGATTGTTGTTTCCAAGGACCCGATCATCATGAGCGCCTGTGATCGTATCATTGTTATGCAGGAAGGGACGATTCGCATGGAAGGATCTATGGAAGAGCTTACAAATAATCAATTATTCAACGACCTCATTTAAATTACCATGCTTAATATCTCATCGCAATCAGTAGAAAAAATGATACCGCAGGACAGATTGTATTCCTTGCGTTCGTTGGATACGCCCATGGCAGGTAAAATATTGGCCCGCTGGTTAATTGGCATAGCCGCAATCTTTTTCATCGTCTTGCTGTTGCCCTGGCAGCAAAACATTCGCGGAAAAGGAAAAGTAACGGCACTTTCACCCAGCAACCGTCCGCAAACTATTGAAACCATCATTGCCGGCAGAATACAGAGCTGGAAAGTACAGGAAGGACAATTCGTAACCAAGGGAGATACGATCGCCATCATCAGTGAGGTGAAAGAAAAATACTTTGATCCACAAATGTTGGCACGTTTGCGCGAAATAATTGGATCAAAGGAAAATAGTTTGCAATCAAAAGATATGAAAGCACAAGCATTGAAAAGACAAATCAATGCACTTCAGGATGGCATGCAAAACAAAATGTCACAAACAAAAGCAAAGCTCGAAGCGGAAAGATTCCGATTTGCGAATGCAAAGAATCAATACGAGCGTAACAAAAAGCTTTTTGAAGCCGGCAACATTCCTCTTACAAAGTTTCAGGATATCGAATATAAATATCAGGGTGCTGAAGCCGATTTCGTAAACGCTGAAATGGAAATTGATCGCGCCCGGGCGGAATACCTCGATAAAATCAACAAAGCTGAATCGGATCTTAATAACACGCTGGCTGAACAATTTGAAACCCAGGCCGAACTATCCAAACTGCGCAACGAACTTTCGAATATGGAGATTCGCAGCCAGCAGTATTTTATTCTTGCACCACAGAGCGGTTACGTAGTGAAAGCAACCCAGGCAGGCATCGGTGAAACCATCGAAGAAGGGGATCCCGTATCCACCATTATGCCTCAATCCGATGATGTCGCTGTTGAGATGTATGTGAAGGCCATGGACGTGCCCTTGATCAGCAAGGGCCGCAAAGTGCGCATTGAGTTTGACGGATTTCCAGCCTTGCAATTCAGCGGCTGGCCCAGTGTATCAGTCGGCTCATTTGGTGGTGAGGTGGAAGTGATTGATTATGTGAATTCAAAACCCGGTGAGTTTCGGATTTTAGTGGTACCCGATAAGGACGATGAAAAGTGGCCCAAGCAAATACGCAATGGATCCGGCACCCAAGGCTGGGTGATGTTAGATAACGTGCCTGTATGGTATGAAGTATGGCGTCAGTTAAATGGATTTCCGCCAAGCTTGTATGAAGAGCCACTTGATGAATCTACAGAAAAAGATAAGAGCGCAAAAACATTTGAAAAAACCCAAAAACAGAGAGAATGAAAAAGTTAGTTATTATTCTCTTACTCAGTCCCCTTTGTTTCAAATCAAACGCTCAAAAAGCGTTTGACTCTCTCTTCGTGCTTTCTGATACGCTAACTGTATTTAGTTTGGAGAACCTGTATGCTACCATGCTGGAGAATCATCCTATTGTGAAGCAAACTAATCTGTTGCCCGAAATGGCTCGGCAGGAAGTGCGTCTTGCCCGAGGTGCATTCGATCCCAAACTTGAGACGCGCTTGAATATGAAAGAGTATGATGATAAGAACTATTATAATAAATGGTCAGCTTCTTTCACTGTGCCCACATGGTTTCCTATTGATCCTAAATTTGGCATAGAACGAAACTCCGGTGCTTATCTTGATTCAGAAAGTTCATTGCCTGCTGCGGATGATAAAAAACAGCTCTTCACTGGAATTTCATTGCCCATTGGTCGTGGCCTGTTTACCGATGACCGCAGAGCGGCTATGCAACAAGCCAAGCTCTTCACCAAAATGGCCGAAGCAGAACAACTTAAATTAATCAATGAAATTTTACTGGAAGCCGCCAGGGATTACTGGCAATGGTATTTTTCATTTTATAACTATCGTCTTCTGGATCGCAACGCAGTTATTGCCGAAGAAATTTTTAACCGCGTGAAGTTGAATGCGCAATATGGTGAGGCAAGCGTTATTGACACCGTGCAGGCACAAATTATTTTGCAACAGCGACTGGTGGAGCGCCAAGAGGCTTATCTTGATTTTTTAAACTCTGGAATAAAAATTTCTAACTACCTGTGGGACGAAAAGGATAACCCGCTCCAACTCTCAAACAATGTTGCACCCGTGCTGGTGCAAAGCGATGGTGAATTACTTTCCATACAAACTTTGGCAGACCTGACGTTTCAGGCGAAACAAAATCATCCTGACCTGCTAAAACTAAATGTTAAAATAAGCCAACTGGAAGTGGATCGTAAACTTGCCGCAGAGTACCTAAAGCCAAAGCTTGATCTTAGTTATAATTTTCTGAATCAGCCGCTCAATCCACAAGGTGAATTTCAATCATTTACTTTTCTGAATGATTATAAATTTGGTCTTGACTTTGCCATGCCCATTCTGATCAGAAAAGAGCGGGCAAGACTGGCTCAAACAAAAATCAAAATACAAAGCACGGAATATGAACGAACCCAAACGGAACGAGAGATTATCAACCAGATAAATGCAACGTACAATCAATTGGTGAATACGAATCGTATTTTAAGCCAACAGTCTTCCGTTGCAGAAAACTATGAGCGACTGCTCGCAGCAGAAATTCTTAACCTTGAAAATGGTGAAAGTGACTTATTCAAAATCAACATCCAGCAGGAGAAATTGATTCAATCGCAATCCAAATTATTGAAGCTAAAAGCGGAGTACGAAAAGATGAAAGCAACTTTATACTGGGCAGCTGGCGTTAGAAACCTCAACTTCCAACAGAATTGATGACCACTTAAACACAATCGGATTTTATCTGTATACGATTTTAAGTTCGGTATCTTATAAATGGCTATTTTGCTGAAAAAGCAAGCCATGTTTGTAACCCAGCAAACCACCACTACCATAAAAAAAGTGTGTGTCACCGGTCCTGAGTGTACAGGAAAATCAGACCTCTCTCAATATTTAGCAGAATACTATAAAACATGTTGGGTGAAAGAGTATGCACGCGCTTACCTGGATAAGCTTAACCATCCCTACCAGCAAGATGATCTGACAAAAATAGCCCATGGTCAACTGCGCATGGAAGATGAGTGGGTGGTTGATGCCAATCGGGTAATGATTTGCGATACCAACCTGCTCACCATAAAAATCTGGAGTGAATTCAAGTTTGGTAATTGCGATCAGGAAATAATAACCAGGATGAATTCACGCACCTACGATCTTTACCTTCTTTGTAATATTGATTTGCCCTGGCAAAATGATCCACAGCGTGAACATCCGGATAAGCGTGAACAATTGTGGACGATCTATAAAAATGAAATTATAATAACCGGAGTTCCCTTTGTTGAAATCAGTGGTGACCGGGCAACCAGAACTGCCAAAGCCATTGAGGCAGTCAACAGACTGTTAGTGTAATCTTATTCTTCGATGACGGAATTAAAACCAAACCCGTATGCGGCCCTTCAGGTTCGCGACTTTCGGTTATTCATTCTTTCAAGACTTTTTATTACGCTCGCCATCCAAATACAAGGTGTGGTGGTTGGTTGGCAGATTTACGAAATTACCAAAGACCCACTCTCGCTTGGCCTGATTGGTTTGGCCGAAGCCGTGCCGGCCATCACCGTTTCATTGTATGCGGGCCATCTGGCTGATATTGTTGAGCGAAAGAAAATCATTCTCTTTTGTGTGATCTTACTAGCATTTTGCTCGGGGGCGCTTCTTTACTTCACTACCGATCTGGGTGCTTTCGTTTTGAATAACGGCACCTTTCCAATATACTCCATCATTTTCTTCACCGGATTGGCGCGCGGGTTTCTCTCGCCCGCCAATTTCTCTTTCATGCCGCAATTGGTGGACAGGTCTCTTTATCAGAATGCCATCACCTGGAATAGCACCATCTGGGAAGGTGCTGCGGTGGGTGGCCCTATGATTGGCGGATTAATCTATGGGTTCTTTGGAATCACTGCGGCTTATACGGCTGATGTTCTTTTGGTAATTGCTGCATTGATTTGCTATTCCATTATTCCCAATCGACCTATACCGCCTGCCAGCGAAGAGCAAGGCATCTACGAAAAAATAAAGGCGGGGATAAAATTCGTTTTCAAAAATCAAATCATCCTCAACGCCATTAGCCTCGATTTATTTGCTGTGTTGTTTGGTGGAGCCGTTGCCCTGCTTCCCATCTTTGCGGATGAAATTCTTCACGTAGGAGCCGTAGGCCTTGGCTTCCTGCGTTCTGCGCCTGCCATTGGGGCTTTGGTTATGGCCGTGTACATGACACACAATCCTATCCGAAAACACATGGGCAAAATTTTATTGTGGTGTGTGGCGGGTTTTGGGTTTTGTATGATCGGGTTTGCTCTCTCCACCAGTTTTATTTTGTCAATGGCCCTATTGATTTTTAGCGGCATGTTTGATTGTGTAAGTGTGATCGTGCGTGGCACACTGATTCACACATTAACGCCTGAAAACATGAAGGGTCGTGTGTCTGCAGTGAACAGCATGTTCATCGGGTCTTCTAATGAAATTGGCATGCTGGAGTCGGGAGTGGCTGCGCGATTGATGGGTGTAGTGCCCTCGGTGATTTTTGGTGGGTGCATGACGTTGGTTGTCGTGGCCACTACTGCGTGGAAAGCAGACAAGCTTCGTGCATTAGACAAAATTCAATAATCCACGTAAGGATTCTTCCTTTCAACAACCCTCTCCACCTTCAGCAAAAGCAAGTATGAATTCAGAATAAATAATTCTAAATTCAATGCTATTGCCTGATCATAAAACCGTTACTCATATGTCAACCCGCAGATCATTCTTTCAAAAAGCAGTAGGAGCCGCAGGTGCCTTATCCCTGACTCCACTCGTTAGCCAGGCTATCTCTGAAGACATCTCTGATGCATTGTTCTCACTGAATAAACTTTCACCTTTTGATGCCGCAACTGATGAAGAACTCTGGGCCCGCATAGCTCAATCTTACACGGTCTCTCCGAATATTCTTAACCTCAACAATGGTGGCGTGAGTCCACAGCCCAAAGTAGTACAGGATGCCGTTGACCGCTATTATCATTTAAGCAATGAAGCGCCCTCCTACTATATGTGGCAAATTTTAGATCGCGGCCGCGAGCCACTCAGAAGAAAATTGGCAGACCTGGCCGGAGTAAGTCATGAGGAATTAGCCATCAACAGAAATACGACCGAAGCATTGGGCACCTTTACGTGGGGCATCGACATGAACCGAGGTGATGAAATTGTGATGACGAAACAGGATTACCCGAATATGATCCATGCCTGGAAACAACGCGAAATGCGCGAGGGTGTAAAAATCAATTGGATCAATCTCAACCTTCCCATTGAAAATGATGAAACGGTTATCAAAGCCTATGTGGACGCCACCACATCCAAAACTAAAATCTGGCATATCACCCATTTAATCACCTGGACGGGACAAATTCTTCCTGCTGCCAAATTATGTGCCGAAGCACGCAAGCGTGGCATCATCAGCATTGTGGATGCAGCACATTCCTTTGCACATATCGATTATAAAATTTCTGATTTGAACTGTGACTATTTCGGCACGAGTTTGCACAAATGGTTATGCGCTCCGTTTGGCACCGGCCTGATGTATGTGCGCAAACCTCTGATCGAAAAAACATGGCCCATTTTTTCAAACGATAAACCATTAAGTCCAGACATCCGAAAGTTTGAAGCATTGGGAACGCGTTCGTTCGCTCCAGAACAAGCCATTGGTCAGGCGATTGATTTTCATACTGCCATTGGCGGAAAACGTAAACAAGAGCGTTTGCATTATCTGAAAAGATATTGGTGCGATGCCGTCACTAAAAACCCTCGTGTAAAACTTCATATCTCGCTGAAGCCTGAGTACTCCTGCGCACTGGGCACATTCAGCATTGATGGCATGGATGTAGGTGAGGTTTCTGCTAAACTAATGAGTGACTATGGAATTCACACCACTTCCATCAAGTGGGAAAATGTAAACACAGTAAGAGTAACTCCGCATGTGTATACAACCACCAAAGATCTCGATCGGCTTATCGATGCTGTGCTGAAGATTGCTACGTCTTGATTTTCTGTTCATAAATTCTTTTATCCTTTTAATAAAAAGCTATGTGGAATAAATTACTTGTTCTTCTTTGTGTTGCCATATCCTCATCTTCCTTCGCACAGTCGACTGAAATTAAAACGGCCGGGCTTCAGCAATCGGTAGAAATCATTCGCGATGCGTATGGCATTAATCACATCTATGCGCAAAACGAACACGATCTTTTTTTTGCACAGGGCTATTGTGCGGCCAAAGATCGCCTCTTTCAATTTGAACTGTGGCGCAGGCAGGCAACGGGAACCGTCTCAGAAATTCTAGGACCTGGTCAAATCAAAAGAGATATCGGTGCACGACTTTTTAAATTTCGCGGCAACATCGAACAAGAGTTTTATCACTATCACCCTCATGGGAATCAGATCATAAGGGCATTCACAGAAGGAATTAATGCCTATGTAAATGAAGCTTTAGCCAATCCAAAATTACTTCCAGTCGAATTTAGTTTGCTAAACATCAAACCTGGGTTGTGGACTCCGGAAATAGTAATCTCACGCCATCAGGGCTTATTGGGAAACCTGGATGAAGAAGTAAGCAATGCAAAAGCCGTAGTTGCATTGGGTGCACAGAAAGTAAAAGAACTAAAAGCACTTCAACCCGGTGATGCCCGCATGGAATTAGATCCAGTTATCAACCAAAAAATTTTATCGAAAGAGATCGCTGAACTGTATACCGCCTTTAGAAAACCTTTGACATTTACACCGCACGATCTTTCCCTTTCGGCTAATACCAATTTAAAACAATATCAATACCTGTCTAAGCTTGATGAAGAAGCGTACGCACAAGTGATGAATCAAGAGAGAGAAAACATTGGCAGCAATAATTGGATCGTAAGTGGTGAGCTTTCACAAAGTGGGTTTCCCTTGTTAGCCAATGATCCGCATAGGGCTTTGTCGGTTCCTTCACTTCGATATATGGTTCATTTAAATGCTCCCGGCTGGAATGTGGTAGGCGGTGGTGAACCCACGATTCCCGGTGTTTCCATAGGGCACAATGATCATGGTGCCTGGGGACTCACGATTTTTGCCATCGATGGTGAAGACCTATACGTGTATGAATTAAATCCGCAAAATAAAAATCAATACAAGTATCAGGGTCGTTGGGAAGACCTGCGGGTGTTGAAAGATACTGTGAAAGTAAAAGGTGCAGCCGATGTCTACGTTGAGCATAAATATACGCGACATGGTCCTGTCACTTTCGTAGATGCTGATGCCAATGTTGCCTACGCAGTTCGCGCTGCGTGGATGGAAGTGGGTGGAGCTCCTTATATGGCGAGCTTGCGCATTGATCAGGCTACGAATTGGGAAGAGTTTCGTGAAGGATGTTCCTACAGTCATCTTCCTGGTGAGAATATGATCTGGGTTGACAAGAAGGGAGATATCGGTTGGCAAACCGTTGGCATTGCTCCCATTAGAAAAAATTGGGACGGACTGGTGCCTGTGCCTGGTGATGGCCGCTATGAGTGGGGTGGTTATCTTCCCATTAAATCCTTGCCCCATGTTTATAATCCTGAAAAAGGATTTTGGGCAACCGCCAATGAAAATTTAGTGCCGCATAATTACGCTCATCGCGATGCGGTGGGATGGAGCTGGGCTGATTCATGGAGAGCCGATCGCATCAACGAAGTGCTTGGCTCTGGAAAAAAAAAATCGTTGGCCGACATGATGCGCTTGCAGTTCGACTATCTTTCTCTACCTGCGCGAAACCTGGTGCCGTTGTTAAAAGACTTAAAATCATCGGATCCAAAAGTTGAATCCGCCAGAAATCAATTGTTGTCGTGGAACTATATTCTCGATGCAAATTCTATCGAGGCTGCTATCTATGTGATGTGGGAGCGAAAAATTTCTGAAAACATTTTATCACTCTTTGTTCCTGAAAAAGGAAAAGGCATTATCAAGACGATTCCACTCAGCAAGTCCATTGAATGGATCATTACTGCGCGTCCTGAATTCGGAGCAGATCCGGTTGCCGACCGCGATGCGTTTTTGATTTCGTGTCTTCAGCAAGCCGTTGCTGAACTGAATAAGAAACTGGGGCCTGATGTGAAGAAGTGGCAATATGGGCAAGCAGCCTATCATCATGTGCTCATCAAACATCCTCTGAGCAATGCTGTGGATGATGCCACGCGCAAAAAATTAGAAGTAGGCCCACTGCCACGCGGTGGCTATGGCTCTACGCCCGGTGTAACCAGCAATACGGACAATCAAACCCATGGCGCAACATTCAGAATTGTCGTAGATGCATCAGATTGGGATAAAACGATGTTCACCAATTCACCGGGTCAAAGTGGAGATGCATCAAGTCCGTTTTATAAAAACTTATTTCCTCTGTGGGCCAGTGACAAACACTTTCCGGTTTATTTCAGCAAGCCACTTATTGAACGTGTGGCAAAAGAAAGAAGCATACTAAGACCTTGATTTTGTAACTTTGATTCATGGCCGTTGATATATCTCTCGTTAAGAAATTTTTACCCTCTGTTGGCACAGAACTTCAAGGAGTCTTCGCGCAAGATGGCCTCATCATGGATTTTGAAAGTGGTGTTGAAATCTTACGGGAAGGACAATCCGTTAAGATGATTCCGCTGGTACTGGAAGGACTCATCAAAGTGTATACCCGCAACGAGGACAGGGAGCTTCTTTTGTATTATATCGAACCCAGCGAGAGTTGTGTCATGTCATTTCTGGCGGGCATTAAAAACAAGCCAAGTAAAATTTTTGCAGTCACTGAGAAGCCTACCAAAGTGATTTTACTGCCGTCCCACAAAGTAGAAATATGGACGCATCAGTTCCCCGCATTCAATACCTTGTTTTATGATTTATATAACTCACGCTATTCCGAATTGATTGACACACTCAACCAGCTCATCTTTCAAAAACTGGATGGCCGGCTTTTTGAATATCTGAAAGAAAAAAGTAGAGTCAAATCAACAAAACAGTTGGATCTTCGTCATCGCGAAATAGCGCAAGAACTCGGCACTTCGCGTGAGGTTATTACTCGCGTGCTTAAGAAGCTGGAGAAAGAAGGAAAAATCCGGCAAAGCGAAAATGGAATTGAAATAATTTGACTTTTTAATCTCTGTAAATCAAGTCATTACAAGTTTTTATGCACACGTGGTGACACTTGTCACCGGTTAAGGACTTGTACAAAATCTACCTTTGATTCAACAAATCAAGGAAATGAAAAGCAAGCTGCTAAAGTTTATGCTCGTATGCATCATCTGCCTGAGTATTGCTTATTTATTGGTTTGGACAATCGAAACCATCAACAACTAAAATTTTAAAAATCTTATGAAAAAGAATGTTGGAAGTGCAGATAGAATTATCCGTGTGATTCTCGCTGCTGTTTTTGCTGTACTTTACTTTACAGGAATTGTACCTGGCACCGTTGGATTAGTGCTCGTAGCTTTAAGTGGAATTTTTGTACTAACAAGCCTGATTAGCTTTTGCCCCATCTATGCGATTGTAGGATTAAACACTTGCACTGCTAAAAAGGCGTAAGGGAGATCTGAGGCATGTATTAAGTGCCACTTCAAGTGAGTGGCATTTTTCTTTTCAACCGTTGAACCAGTTAGGGAACGACCATACCATCCAGCCATACACGGCAAATCGTATTACACGGGTAATGCAAATCAAAAGGAAGTATTTGAAGTTCATGTTTACCGAGCCAGCCAACATGCAGGTAGCTGAGAAAGGTACGGGTGTAATCGCACCTACAAACACCAGATAACCACCAAATTTTTTAAGCTTACTCTCATATTGCTGCAGATACTTTTCACGAATTCGGGTCTGATAGAAGTTAGTCTTAGAAAAGTTCTTCCCTATATAATATCCCAATACGCCTGCTCCGTAGGAAATAACAGTGAGAATGGAAAGATTAATAATAAATCCGGTGACTTCGATATTATCGAGCACCCAAATCATCATGAAAAATTCAGGAGGAAGTATACCAAAGATGACTTCCGATAATGTGTATACTCCATACAGAATACCTGGATTAGCTCTAATGTCACCGATATGACTTCTGAAGTTGGCCTGAATGTACTCTTCCATGAAAATGAAAGCCGTAATAATAACAGCAAACCAAAGCAGGCCCTTAAATAGATTACGAAATAAAAAACTTGAATGACTCTCCTCCTCCTGCTTTTGCATAGTTCCTGTCAATTAATAATCGGCATTCTTTTGAATGGCTTGGTCGCATCAAAAAGTTTCCGATACGTGGCATGCTTCTTCACCACAGGAGCATTAATTTGTTCAACCACCCGAATCATTTTAGGATTGAAATCACCGATCCAATTCATCTCGTATTCTATATAGTGTATACCGCCTCCCTGAGCAAACTTTCTGAAACTTTCTATGATGGCTCCATCCACTCCTTTTCCCTGATGCTCGGGTGCAAGGCCAAATAGAATTCCAAATGCTTTTGTATTGGTCTTCATCAACTTATGCCATACAAATTTCAATTTACCGATTAAATCCAATTTCCCATTCACATGTTTAAAAACCTGATTTACTTCTGGTAAAGAAAGGAAGAAGGCGATCGGTTCATTCTTGTAATAGCCAAACCAGATTAATTTTTCATCCATGATAGGCTTCATCTGCTGCACCAGGTGCTTTGCCTGCGACTCGGTGAGTTCAGGGATTTCACCTCGTTTTGCCCAGGCTTTATTGTACACAGTTCGGATTTGCTCAGGTAGCGTATTCCAATCAGATTTCTTTACATAACCAAAACGGTAACTAGGGTCTTTTTCAACCAATAAAGATTTTTCAAGCAATCGGGCGTCAATAGGACCCTGAATTGGGCGTCCAAAGGTGAGTTGATAAAAATATACTTGAAATCCATACTCCTCAAAATACTTTTGATAATACGGAAAGTTGTAATTGCACTGATAGTTGGGTTCACGGTCAAATCCTTCCAGCAAAAGCCCCCACCAGCGGTCGCGGTTTCCGAAATTTATAGGACCGTCCACGGCTTCCATGCCTTTTTCCTGAAGCCATTTTTTACACTGATCAAATAACATGAAAGCCGCATCCTTATTCTCACTGCACTCGAAAAAGCCCATGCCTCCGGTTGGCTGATCATTACCTTTGTTAACCGTTTTCTGATTAATGAATGCGGCTACTCTGCCGATCACGTCACCCTGATCGTTGATCAGTATCCAGCGAACGCATTCACCATGATGAAATATTTTATTCTTTACTTTATCAAAAACACCTTCCACATCCGCATCCAGTGGCCGTATCCAATTTGGGGTATTTTTATAGAGCCGAACCGGAAGAAGAAGGAACTCTTTCTTCTCAGATTCGCTGAGCACTTCCTTTATTTGCATAGCACCTAAAAATAATGCTATAAACTGGAATTCTTCTGATTTGGTAAGACAATTTCAAAGAGTGTATACAGGCCCGGCTCACTGCCCACCGATACCCGACCACGTAATTTTTCCACGGCATTCTTCACAATATATAAACCAAGACCCGAACCACCCGATTGCTCGCTAGCACGATAAAACATATCAAATACTTTGTTCAGATTTTGCTTTGTAATGCCAATGCCATTGTCTCTAAAAGAAATCAATGCCTCGTTTTGCTCTATTGTGATGGCAATCTTTATCTCATGCAAGGAGTTATTCATCTTTCGATATTTAATGGCATTAGAAATCAGGTTTCTGAATATCTCCTCAACCCGCCAGGGATCACTATAAAAATCACTTCCCGATATCTGCACTTCCTTACGAATCTGATCAGCCCCCTCCATATAACTTAAGTTACGGAAAGCGGTGTCTACAATTTCATCAAAGCGAATTCGACCGTTCTTAATTTCTAATTTCAGGTTTTTCGAATGACTCAGCACATCACCGATAAAGTGGTCCAGTTGATTCACCTTTTCACCAATAATTCTGAGATACGCTTTTGGGTCATCTTCATTTTGAGGATGCTGGGCCAGGTTCACCAATCCTAATACGGAAGATAGTGGTGCCCGCAAGTCATGGGAGACTTTATACACAAAATTGTCGAGCTCTGTGTTTCGCACCTTGAGTTCTTCTTCTATTATTTTCTGCGATGTAATATCAACGTATACACCAAAAATTCCGATCGTCTCATCCTCAAAATGAACAGGCACTCCATAAATAATTACTGACAGGCGTACATCATCTCTGCGCAAACGAGTAGTTTCCATTCGCACCACTTGATCACTGGATATCACAGAATTCAAATCATTTCCCTCCGCCTCCAGCGTGGGTGGCACGATAAATTCATTCAAACTTTTGCCTTTCAATTCCGAAATGGTAAACCCAAACATTTGCTCAAAGCCTCTATTTACACGGTCTACATTACCATTGCTATCCAGCAATACAATGGCCATCGGTGAGCTGTTGAATAGTTCTGAAAAAAGCAGTTCGGTTTTCCGAATGGTCTCCTGAGCTTTCGTTTGTTCCGTAATATCTCTCACAATCAATTGAACAGCCGGCTCTCCAAAAAAAATAAAGGGATGTGCAGAGGTCTCCACAAATATTTCTTTGCCCCTCAGCGTAATAAATCTTTCCTTGACACCCGATATGCGCTGACCCATCATCACACTTTTCATTCGCTCTTTAACAGCAGGAAGTTCTTCCGGATGAACAAATTCCAGCACGGACCTTCCAATTAACTGATCCACGCTGGAAGCCTCCAACAGAGATGCTGCATATTCATTGGCATAAACCAGTTTGCCTTTCTGATGAATGCCCACGCCAAGTGGCAGGGATTCTACCAAATTGCGATATCGCAAATCTGATTCCTTTTGCTTTTGCTCGAGTTCTTTCCGTTGACGGACATCACTGATTACTCCACTCCACCCTATTTTTCCTCCCTCTAATCTAACCGGAACGCAAGTCACTTCTACCCATTTAATGTCTGCTCTCGTTACGAAAACCCGACCCTCCCACTTAAATGATTTTTCTTCCTTAACTGACTCTTCAACTAGTCTAATAAATTCTTCGCGATCATCATTGTGTATAAACCTTTGCAAAGGATAAACCCCACTTAATAATATTTCCCTGTTTACACCTAAAATGGTTTCACACCCAGGACTTAAATAGGTAAAATCTCCTAATCCATCAGGAAAAACAGTATACTCAAAAATAACAACAGGAAGGTTGTCAATAATATGTTGCATACTTGGTGAAGATGGCATACTCTTAATCAACTTTTTTAAACGAAAGTGAACGCACAAGATAATACTTTTTGCTCTTTCGTTTGACTGACGTAAGAGTCACGTAAGATTGATGGCTAAATAAAAATTAATTCACCCGAATATGTTTAATCGTGCTCAAGTCCCAGTCAATTACGAGTCCTTTGCCAATGCCATCAGCAGTCTTTTTGCCATAAAGTAGTTCCACCAGATATAAGGCCGGATCGTAGGATTTGGCCCCACCCGCGGAAGTAATCATTTTGCGGTCGTGCACAAAGCTCACGTCTTTATGTATGGTAAGCTGTGGAAATGTCGTTTTGAATTTTTCGATGTCACCGGGGAAAGTGGTGCACTGATGCATATCCAGCAACCCAGCTTTGGCCAGAACAAATGCGCCATCGCAAAGAGAGAGAACATACGAGGCTTGCTTCCCGGCATTTCTTACAAACGCAATGAGCTTTTCATTGTCAAGATCAGAATCCATACTATGCTGGGCACTGGGCACAATTAAAATGTCAATAGGAGGCAGTGTGTCTGTTTCAAATGAATAATCCGGAACAATATGTAATCCTTCAAATGTGATGATCGGTTCGTTCTGATTGGAAACCGTGAAAACCTTTATACCTTTTTCGTTATGAAAGATTGTGTGTTGCAAGACATCCATCGGGGCAACCAATTCTGAATTATAAACTCCATCAACAATCAAAAACGCTGCATGCAATTGTTGGGCTGGCAATACAGGCGGCCCTAATTGTGAATTGCCTTTCTCCTGGTCGCAGGATATAACCCATGTGAACAGAAAACTTATTATAAAGTATTTCATGATTTAGATTTTAGAGTAAGGACTACTATTTTACTAAGTTGTTGACTGAATATAGATTAGCCGTAATAAATCCATTTTTAAATTTCTTACTTTCCAAAAGTTCACCTTCTGCTACCTTCATCTGACTTTGCCAGTCGGGCAAACGCGTTGCCTCGATCCGGGCAATGATCCGAAAAAACCGGTACATCCACCACAACATCAGCTCATGCCCTCTTCGCGCAATCACAAAATCTGTTACAACCCAAAAAGCAGATTTTGTTAATGACCCTTTTACTTTCCCTATTACTATGTTTAACCTTTTCTCATCAAACATATCAAGATAGAAATTTGTTATCACACCATCATATAATCGATCTGGAATATCGTTCTCCGCACCTTGAATAAAATTAATTCGCTGGTTATTCCTTAATCTTTTTTTCGCCCTGTTCAACATCCCGGGTGATACATCAATGTAATCTATACGCACATCCGGACATTCTCTACATAACAAATCCAGAAGCCATCCAGAGCCTCCTCCTACTATTAAGAGATGCTTGCATTCTTTAAAGCGCTTCAGAAAATAAAGTTGTGAGATAATAATACTCTTGCCTATGAAAAGCCGGCCCAGCACATCGTAAAAGGGTGCCAGAAAATCAAAGCCCTTTGCTATTCTCTTATTCATGGCAATATGTAAATAAGCGGAAGCAGGAAGACCGCATCACCGGCCATTCGGTAGTACCCGTTCCTTAAAAAAAATCCCTTAAACAAAAAGATTGACAAGAGAATCACAGTCATCACAAAAAAAATCAACGCTACAAAGTAATATGCCAGTTGTAAAGTCAGGAAAGAACAAACTGAAAATGTGATAACAAATAAACCTATCAGAACAGAGCGGATCAATTTTTCGTCAATTATAGTGGCCATGGAAGTTTGTTTGTCATTTATATCATTTTTCTTTTCAAACCATGAAAAAACAATAAGATTGAGCAGTGCGATTAAAAAAAACAGAAGTATGAGCAGAAAATTATCAGAACTCATATTACTTGACGGCCAAACGGGCAGCAGTACCCCGGTCGTATAAAGTATTGCTACAAGAAGTTCTTTTGAAATATGAAGACGTTTTCGGAATAATAGGTACATCGCAACCACGAATGCGAGTATTATTCCATGTTTTAGTATGGTGGCTGGCAAGAAAAAGATAAGACCAAAATCAATGATCATTATCATGGCCAACCATAGCACCAATTTCTTCTGATAGCGCTGATGAAAGCGATGTCTCTCCGATGCGGCTTCACCCATTACATCTCGTATATCCAGCAAGCGATCGGCCGTGTAAATAATCCAAACCGTAAGTCCCAATGAAATCAATGAAGGAATAGAAGGGACTATCTCAAAAATTTTTGCAAAGAAAAGAGATCCTATTACCGCTCCGACAGCAACATCCAGACTTAGTATATTGAAAAGGCGATAAAGTTTAATCACTTCTCTCATGAATATGTAAAAGTAACTAAGTCAACAAAGAGTCACACAAACAAAAAAGCTCCCTGCAAATACAGGGAGCTTCGTTTTACGTTAACTAAAAATATTATGCATACTTCAGCGCCTCAGCACCTGCTACAATCTCGAGGATTTCCTTCGTGATGGCGGCCTGACGGGTGCGGTTATAGGTCAGCTTCAAATCCTTTAATAAATCACCCGCATTCTCGGTGGCTTTATCCATGGCCGTCATGCGAGCACCATTTTCAGCAGCATTAGAATCAAGCACTGCTTTATAGAGCTGAATCTTTAATGATTTAGGAACGAGGCCAATGATAATTTCAGATTGATTTGGCTGATAGATATAATCGGTATCCGCTACGGTTGCTGTTTTCTTTACGTGAGGAACAGGAAGAAACTGTTCTGTTCTCAGGATTTGAGTAGCTACGTTTTTGAATTCGTTATAAATGATTTCAATTTTATCGTAATTACCGTTTCTGAACGAACTCATCATGAACTCCCCTACTTCAGCAACTTTATCGTATGAAAGACCATGGAACACGTTCCAGTAATCTGCTACGATAGAATAATTTCTTTTACTGAAAAACTCAAAGGCCTTCTTACCTATTGGAAGGAAAGTAACATTGCCCTTCGCATACTGTTCATGGTATTTCTCTGATGCCATGCGGATAGCGGCCTTGATAATGGTGCTGTTAAATGCACCACACAGTCCACGATCTGAGCTAATGAGTACCACCAGAATTTTACTCTCTACCCGCTGTTGGTTATACCACGCCTGGGCATCTTGCTCAGCGGCAGACAGGTTTTGAAAAAGATGCGATAACTTCAGGGCATACGGCCTCATCTGCATAATACGATCCTGTGATTTTCTCAACTTAGCGGCCGCCACCATTTTCATGGCTTTGGTGATCTGCTGCGTTGAAATTACAGAGGTGATCCTACTTTTTACTTCCTTTAAACTCGCCATATCTTTTAGTAGATAATTTGAAGATTTAACAATCTTCAAATTAATTCATTTTCAAATTAATACTTAGCGGCTAATTCAGTAGCCACTTTCTTCACCACCACCACATCGGCATCTTCAAATTTACCTGAGCGGAAATTATCCAGTATCTGCTTGTTTTGAGCCTTCAATAAATCAATAAACTCTTTTTCAAATGCTTTCACCTTTTCAACCGGCACGCGGTCAATATATCCCTTGGTTGAAGCCAGAATCATGGCAACTTGCTCTTCAACTGGTACTGGCTGATATTGTGGTTGCTTTAACACTTCGGTATTTCTGCGTCCACGCTCGATAGTAAGTTTAGTTGCTGCATCCAGGTCAGAACCGAATTTAGAGAAGGCTTCCAATTCACGGAACTGAGCCTGATCCAACTTCAATGTTCCGGCAACTTTCTTCATTGACTTGATCTGAGCAGAACCACCCACGCGTGATACGGAAATACCAACGTTAATGGCAGGACGAACACCCGCGTTGAATAAGTTAGTCTCAAGGAATATCTGACCATCTGTAATCGAGATTACGTTGGTTGGAATGTAAGCCGATACGTCATTCGCCTGGGTTTCAATGATAGGAAGCGCAGTTAATGAACCGCCACCTTTTACCAAATGCTTAATGCTTGCCGGCAAGTCGTTCATATTTTTAGCGATCTCATCATTGTTGATGATTTTCGCTGCACGCTCCAGTAAACGTGAGTGCAAATAGAACACATCACCAGGATATGCTTCGCGGCCCGGAGGTCTTCTCAAAAGTAAAGACACTTCACGGTAAGCAACCGCTTGCTTTGACAAGTCATCATAAATAACCAATGCTGGTCTTCCGGTATCTCTGATGAACTCACCAATTGCTGCGCCCGTAAATGGTGCAAAGAATTGCATAGGTGCCGGATCAGAAGCCGAAGCAGAAACAATAACTGTGTATTTCATGGCGCCTGCTTTTTCAAGCGTAGATGCCACGGATGCAACGGTAGATGCCTTTTGGCCAATGGCTACATAAATACAGAAAACCGGCTCGCCCTTTTCGTAAAATTCTTTTTGATTGATGATGGTGTCAATGGCTACCGCAGTCTTTCCGGTCTGGCGGTCGCCAATAATTAACTCACGCTGACCACGACCAATCGGGATCATTGCATCGATTGCCTTGATACCTGTTTGAAGAGGTTCATTTACCGGTTGACGGAAAATTACACCCGGGGCTTTGCGCTCCAAGGGCATTTCATACAGATCTCCTTCTACGGGACCTTTGCCATCGATAGGAAGCGCGAGTGTGTTCACCACACGACCCAACAAGCCGTTACCCACTTTTACTGAAGCAATCTGACCGGTACGTTTTACGATAGCACCTTCTTTAATTCCGGTAGCATCACCCAACAATACGGCACCTACGTTGTCTTCTTCAAGGTTCAACACAAGTGCTCTTAATCCATTTTCAAATTCGATCAACTCACCAGCTTGCACTTTTGTAAGTCCGTAAATACGGGCCACGCCATCACCAATGGTGAGCACGGTTCCTACTTCCTGCAGTTCGGCTGCGGTACGTGATTGAGAAAGTTGTTCGCGAAGTATTGCGGATATTTCTTCGGGTCTGATTTCTGCCATATCTCTTTAATTCAAAATTTTAAAAAATTCAATATTGTAATGATTAGAACTGCTTGATGAAAGGGTTTTCACTAAACTTATTCTTCAAGACTTTCAATTTGTTCTTGATCGATGCATCGATTTGTTTGTCGCCTACGTTAAGTATAAAGCCACCGATCAGATCTTTGTCAACCTTCTCTTCCAGTTCAACCTGCTTCATATTCTTAAGCTTCTTCACAATGGCAACTAATTCAGCTCTCAATTCATCATCCACTGGAACGGTTGAAATAACCGAGGCCTTACCGATTCCTTTATACACATTGTAAGCATTGTGGAACTCCGTGGCGATAGTGGGCAAAAGAGGTTCGCGATTTTTCTTTGTTAGAATATCAATGATGGACATGGTAAGAGCATGAACCCTGCCTGAAAAAAGTTTATGCAGTATCTCTTTTTTCTTTTCATGCCTGATAATCGGGCTCTTGAGCATGAGCACAAAGTCACGATTAGAGTGGCAGACTTTCTCAAAGAACTGCATGTCGGTATGTACCGCCTCGACCACGCCCTGCTCAACAGCTAAACTGAGCAGTGATTTTACATATCTGGAAGCAACCCGTGAGTCTGCCATGAATTAATTCAGCTTAAGATCTTTAATGAATGTATCGGCTAATTCCTTCTGGGCTTTGTCGTCCTTCAGATTATTCTTGATCAATTTCTCTGCAATCTCTAGAGAGAACATGGCCACTTGAGCCTTCACATCACGAAGAGCAGCATTCTTCTCGGTTTGAATGACTGCCTTTGCATCTTCAATAATCCTATCGGCATTTTTCTTGGCATCGGTCTGAGCCTGGTCGTGCAGGCGGTTAGCTGCTTCACGGGCATCACGCAAAATTTTATCGCGCTCCTCGCGGGCTACGCGAAGTAACTTCTCGTTGTCCGACTTTAAAGCAGCCATCTCTACTTTTGCTTTTTCAGCAGAATCGAGCGCTTGTTGAATTGATTCCTCACGTTCCTTTAAAGAACTAAGAATTGGTTTCCACGCCAGTTTTCCTAAAAGGATAACCAACAAAACAAACACAAATAATTGCCAGATAATGAGGCCGGGGCCAGGGGTTAGCAAATCCATACTTTTTTTACTTTAACTTTTTCTGTGTTCACGTTAAATAAAAAAGAACCGCCCAGCCCAGTGCTGTGGCGGGTTCTTTTCTTAAGCTGTTTTGAATGAAATCAACAAGCAAATAACGAGTGCGAAGAGCGCAGCAACCTCAATAAGAGCCGCGATCACAAGCATTGCGTTTTGGATTTTGCCAGAAGCTTCAGGCTGACGAGCCATACCTTCCATAGCAGAACCACCGATGCGACCGATGCCAATTCCAGCGCCAATTGCAGCCAGACCAGCACCGATACCAGCGCCCATAATTGCATTGCCAATGTCCAATAAAAGTGCGAACAACATAGTTTTATTTATTTAAGTTAAACAACACCATACTGAAACCTCAGCATGGATTTCTTTACTATTTTTTAGTGATCGTGTCCGTGGTCCTGTACTGCCATACCTATGTACATCGATGAGAACATCGTGAAAACATACGCCTGAATACCGGCTACCAATAACTCGATCAGGTTAATAAACAATACGATTAATGAGGAGGCTAATCCTACATAAATGCTTCCGAAAATAAATGCCAATGAAATAAGGCTTAACAATACAATGTGACCCGCGGTAATCGCTACAAACAAACGTATCATCAAGGAGAATGGCTTGGTGAAAATCCCTATTATCTCCACGGGGAGAATTACAATGCGTAAAGGAAGCGGCACTCCGGGTGTCCACAAGATGTGGCCCCAATAACCTTTATTTCCATTGAAGTTGGTGATCAGGAATGTAATCAAGGCCAAGGTCATGGTTACAGCAATATTTCCCGTAAGGTTACCTGCACCGGGCAACAATCCTAATAAGTTACCAAACAGGATAAAGAAGAAAAGGGTAAGCATGTAAGGCAAGAACTTTTCGTAGTGATGGGCAATGTTTGGCTTAACGATTTCATCACGCACAAAAAGAATGATGGGCTCGAAGAAAGATTGCACACCCTTGGGGGCATTGCCTTTATTTTTTGTGAACCCCTTCGCTACCGATGTAAATACCAACAGAAGCAATGTGGCATTGATTAAAAGCATGGCCACATTCTTGGTGATTGAAATGTCAAAAACAGCCTTACCGGAATCTGAAAGGTAAATATGGCTATGCTCCAGTTTATAACCGTTATACTCAACCACGTTGTGGTGGTCATCATAAAACCGGCTGGATGAGAATAAGTCAAGACCTTTTTCTTCAGAATAAACGATAACGGGAAGTGGAATTACCAACCAGTCTGCGATGTGCCACTGGTGGTCGTCCAATACGTGGTGCAAAATTACCTCACTGGCGTTGAACGGCTCTGGCTCGTGGCCTACCTCATCAGAAGCCAAAACAGGGCTGATAAAGCTGGAAAAAACAATGAAAAAGAGGGTCAAAAAGGATGATTTAACTGCAAAAAAGGGCTTTTTCATTATGATCAGGACAAAGGCTTTTATTTGGACTGCAAAAGTATCAATTATCCTTTCTGAAAAAAAATGATTTGCTGGAATTTTGGGAGTCTTCTCACCAACTTTAAGTGGCTGACCTCTTAAGTAAAAAGAACACTTCCAAAAAGGTGAGTGTGAGATAGCTGATTATAAAGATTACCACATTTCCGACTGCTGAAGTGGGGTCATCCCAGACTATAAAAAAGATAAGCGCCAGGCTGCCGACCATCTTGAGGACAATCGAAAGCAGATAGAACTGCGTAAAGACTTCTGGTTGCCTGGCCTTGAGGTTATCCAGTTTATAATAAATCACCAGGCTTATAAAGAGTATAAAAACCAGAATTTCAATCCAGGAAGTGGGCATTGCCCACCATCCTTGCTGTGATCCCGTCCAGGTGATCAGGGCCAGTAAAAGCGTGGCAATAGAAACACTAACGATAAAACGCAGCAAAGTCAGTCTTTATTTAAAGATCGGTAAAGCTGAAACATCAGTCCGCCAAATATCAAAAACACAAACGTGAGTAAGAAAACAGGGAATTTTAATTCAAAATACTGATCCAGCTTCAAACCCAGCCACGCTCCTACTCCAATAGATACCATCATCTGCAAGCCCAATCCACTATATTTTAGAAATGTATTGACCGGCTTTTTCTTGTTGTCTTCCATAAAAAAGAAGCCACAAATTCAGAGAACCTGTGGCTTTAATGTCAAATGTTATTTAAGATTAATTCACACGGGCCTCTCCGGAGCGAAGGGCATGCATACCATTTTCTCCTATTTTAATGTCTTTAATAATGGCTCCCATTTTACAGCTGCCATTGAACATGGCACCGGGTTCAACCACTAGCTTGCCAGTTAAAATGTCACCATGAATTTTGGCGGTCGCTTTCAGTACCAGCAGTTCCGACACTTCCAATTTACCCTTCACTTCTCCTTCTATGTCGGCATTTTGTGCAATGATGTTCCCTTCCACATAACTCGAATGACCGAGCGCGATCTTCGATTTTGACTTGATACTGCCTATTACTTTACCTTCAATTCGGATGTTTCCATAGGTCTCAATGTTGCCCTCCAACGCGGTTCCTTTTCCGATCACATTGCTTGAGTTGCTAATCTCTTCAGCCGCTCTCTTTTGCTCTTTCGATGTTAACATGTCTGGTAGTTTTTAAAAGGTAACAAAATCTTCCGGATTCAATGAGTTGCCATTATACCACATTTCAAAATGTAAATGCGGACCATCGGTCATTTCTCCACTGTTGCCAACGATAGAGATAATTTCACCGGCATTGACAAAATTACCAACTTTTTTCAATAATCCGGCATTGTGCTTATACACGGAAACCAGGTTGCCTCTGTGTTGCACGGCTATCACGTTCCCCGAATCCTGTGTCCAGGATGCCATGATCACCATGCCATCGGCCAGGCATTTTACCGGCTCATTGCTTTTCGCAACGATGTCCACACCATAATGTCCTTTCTTTACATCATAATGATCGGAGATAAAACCCGTGATGGGTGTAAAGAAAAATATCGCCTCCAACTCACGATATTTTGCGCTGGTCAACGATACTACTGAAAATTCGCTCTTCTCAAATTCCTTTCTGAAGGATGAGTCAGAAGCGGCCAGGTTTAAATTACCTACCGCCTCTACAGGTTTTACGTCTCCGCTTAAAGCTTGCGCAGGATCGGCAAAGCCGCTGGAAGTATCCCCGCTTAATATGCGCTGAAAGTTTTGGATAAACATGTCTTTCTGATTCACTTCAATCGCCAGCGAATCTACCTTGATGGCCAACTCATATAATTTTTTGTTCGCCTCCATTTGAGCGTGTTTCGGATCAAACCACTTTGCTAATAAGGTCTTGGAAAGAAACAGGCTGCCAATGAAAAGAACCAGAAACAACGTAGCAGAAAGGACCATCAATTTGGCGTAGGTAAAGCCAATATTAGATTTCTCAGCCAGGTTCTCTTCATTACGAATGACCAACTGATATTTTGTGGTGAGACGTTCTGATAAGGTCTTTTTTGGTTTCAAATGATTAATTTTTGACAAAATTAGATATTCCGATTGATTATAATATTGAATATCTGTTTTTTACGTTTGTAAGTGGAAATTTATAATCTGTGATTTTGCGTTTTAAAATCGTTGCGTTTTGCTTTGGAGTGTTCCTGTTAGGCGGCCTATTGGGAGGTTGCTCCATTGAGCAAAAAAATGTTACCAGCAATGTGTATCACAATATGACCGCACACTACAACGGTTATTATTATGCAAGGGAAAAAACATGGGAAGTAGAAAAAATAATTCTAAAAAGCCTGGATGATGACCCCAACCAGATTTTAAGACTCTTTCCCAGGCTCGACACAACCCTGGCCAAGAGTTACTCCAAAGACACAGAGGAAATAATCAAGATGGCTTCGCTCTCCATTCAGCGGCACCCCAATAGCAAGTGGTTAGACGATAACTATATATTAGTTGGCAAAGCGCGCTTATTCGATTGCGACTATCCAAATGCGATTCAAACATTTAAGTACGTGAACACCAAGAGCAATGATGCTAATACCCGACATCGGGCCTTGGTGCAATTGCTGCGCACCTTTACTGAACAAAATGATTTTGATCGTGCTGAAGAAACGTTTCGGTTTCTAGAAAAGGAAAAGCTAAACAAAGAAAATCAAAAACAACTCTATCTGGAGAAAGCCTACTACTACCAGGTGCGCAATAATTATGATTATATGGTGCGCAACCTGACTTCAGCGGATTCCCTTCTGATAAAAGGTGATCGCATAGGAAGAATCTATTTTATCATCGGGCAGGTCTATCAAAAGCTGGGATTCAACTCGGAGGCTTATAATTATTATCGCAAGTGTGTGAGCACCAGCCCTGATTATGAAATTGACTTTTACGCGCGACTCAACATGGCCCAGGTAGCCCGCCTTGACGACAAGAAAGACATAAAACAATTGCGCAATCAGTTTACGAAAATGTTGAGTGATTTAAAAAATCAGGAGTTCAGGGACAAAATCTATTACGAGCTGGGGGAGTTTGAACGAAAGCAAGGAAACGTTTCGGAAGCCATCGATAATTTCAAACTTTCTGCGCATGCCGGAACCAATAAACGAATTCAAGGAAGTGCATTCCTTAGAATCGGTCAACTGGAGTTTGACTCACTTAAAAAATACAGTCTTGCTAAACTTTACTATGATAGCGCCATTGCAGCCTTACCAAAAGATTTTGAGAATTATGAATCCATAAAAAAACGGCAAGAGGTTTTGGGTGAATTTGCCAAGTATACGGAGGCGATCACCTGGAACGATAGTCTGTTGTACCTGGCTTCCTTCGATTCACTCACCGTTCGAACCAAACTCGACTCAGTTTTAGAAAGCAGAAAAATAACAGAAGATACCTCAAAGAAAAAACGGAAACGGAGCAGCGCCACCACATCGGGCGGCAGTCAAGGGAGCGCCTTTTTCAATGAAGAGTCTTCCGCCACTTCCGATTGGTATTTTGGAAATCCTTCTGCGGTAGCATTAGGTCAATCGGAGTTCCAAAGGATATGGGGAACAAGGTCTCTGGAGGACAATTGGAGAAGATCAAACAAATCATCGGTGATAAATGACCTGCAGACACCCGTAACACAAGCTGATGTCACGCAACCCGATCAACCCAATGCAGAAGTAACAACAGAAAAAGTGGACGAGGTTGGCAAACTGATAGAACAATTACCCCTATCTGAAAAGCAAAAGCAAGCAGCGCTGGCCAAAATTGAAGAAGGATACTTCAAACTGGGTGATCTCTATTACTTTCAATTAAATGAAAAAGAGAATGCGCAACAGTTGTATCAAAGACTCTTGGGGCGTTTTCCGGAATCTGAATATGAACCGGAAGTATTATATAAACTTTATCTGATTGCAAAAGAAAATGATAAGGTGCGGGCCGATCAATATGTTCAGCTATTAAAAGAAAACCATCCCAATTCAACCTTCACGCGAATTCTTGTCAATCCTGATTACCTCAGGGAAAACAGTGTGGCTGCAGAAAAACAAAAGCTTATTTACAAAGAAGCCTATTCACTTTTTCAGGCTAATAATCTAAGGGCGGCAACCGAAAAAATTAATCAAGCCATGAAGGAAGGCGAAACCAGCTTCACGCCTCAGTTGGAACTTCTTAAAATTATGATTACCGGGAAAACCGAAGATGTAACCCGCTATCAGTTTGAGTTGGGTGAGTACTTAAGAAAATATCCTGATGGGACATTGAAACCCTACGCGGAACAATTATTGGCCGCATCAAAGACCCTGCTCGAAAAACTGGAAAGATCAAAGGGCATTCAGTTCGGCACCTCGCTGGAGAGGCCGCATAATTTTATTATCGTATACAACACGAACGACCGGATTACCAATCCGGTGTCCAATACAATAGAAAGCTATAATGAAACACAATGGAAAGAATTAAAGCTCAACACAAGCAACCTGATTTTAAATGATGAAAAAACTATTACTCTGGTGACAGAATTTCCAAGCCGGAAAGCGGCACTCAGTTATTTCGACAAATTCCTCGCCCAGATTGCAAACGCGAAGCCTCTTTCCAATTATAAATTCTATAGCTTTGTAATTACAAAAGACAATTTTCAAATTTTTTACCGAACCAAAGCACTGGATGAGTACCTCACCTTCTTTGATCGAAACTATCAAAAGCAAAATCAATAGTTTTCTCAAAATTGAGAAGCCGTGGATCTCAAAGGCAATTAAATATATCTGGATTGGTTTCATCTGTTTCATGCTGGGGTTTCCACTTTACATCTTCACCGTAAGCATCAACTTGTTTGGCGCGTATGGCGAAATGCCAAGCCTGATTGAAGTGGAGAATCCCGAAAATGATCTCTCATCAGAAATTATCTCTGCCGATGGCGTTTCGCTGGGGAGATACTTTCGTTACAACCGTAGTCAGGTTCATTATGAGGAATTGTCTGAAGATCTTGTCAATACACTACTCATCTCGGAAGATCATCGTTTCTATAATCACTCCGGTTTAGATTTTCGTGCCTATTTGAGGGTGCTATTTGGGTTGCTCACGCTTAACCCGCAGGGAGGTGGCAGTACAATAACGCAACAGCTTGCCAAAAACCTATATACGATGAATCCGGATCGCAGCCTGGATGGTTGGTTAAGCAACCTTGGAAAAATACCCAGTCGTGTAATTCAAAAAACGAAAGAATGGATCATCTCCATAAATCTGGAAAAGAATTTTACCAAAGAGGAAATCATTGCCATGTACTTAAACACGGCAACCTACAGCAGCAATACGTTTGGAATTAAAGTAGCCGCAGAAACTTACTTCAACAAACAACCGGATAGCCTAAACCTACAGGAATCGGCTGTACTGGTTGGCATGTTGCAGGCTGCTACCTTTTTTGATCCGAAGCGCAATCCAGGTAACTCTCTGCGAAAGCGCAATGAAATATTCAATAAAATATATCGACATGGGTATAAAATAAAAACTCGTGAGCAGTATGACTCTATTAAAGCCATAGCAATAGAACTCCAATACAATGTTCAAAATCAAAATGAGGGGCTGGCCACGTATTTCCGTACTGTGCTGGGCAATTACTTACTTCAATATTGTAACAGCCGGGGCATTGATTTATACAACTCCGGATTAAAAATCCACACTACCATTGACAGCCGCCTGCAAAAATATGCTGAAGAGTCAATGAATGAACACATGGGGCCCTATCAGCAAAAATTTTTCGATGAGTGGAAAAAAAGAAATCGAAACCCATGGGTGGATGATGATGGTAAGGAAATCAAAGATTTTATTCAAAAGAGAATAAAACAATCCGATGCCTATAAAATTTACGCAGAGAAATATGGTGAAAATTCTGACTCCCTGAAAATTCTGCTCAACCTGAAAAAACCGATGACCATTTTTACGGTAACGGGTGAGCGGGACACCCTTTTCAGCAGCATGGATTCCTTGAATTATTATAAGCGCTTTCTGCAATCCGGGTTTATGTCGATGGACCCTTACACCGGGCACATCAAAGCCTGGGTAGGTGGCGTAAATCACAAATACTTTAAGTATGATCACGTGATGCAAGGAAAGCGCCAGGCGGGATCGACCTTTAAACCTTTTGTGTACGGACTGGCTATGGAAAATGGTTATTCACCATGCCATCCGATGAAAGATATTTCTCCCCAGTTTAATATTCCGGGCCAGCC
The DNA here is from genome assembly GCA_964540915.1 of uncultured Ohtaekwangia sp. Classification (GTDB taxonomy): domain Bacteria; phylum Bacteroidota; class Bacteroidia; order Cytophagales; family Cyclobacteriaceae; genus ELB16-189. The sequence continues at coordinate 17,713 of CAZIOY010000016.1, read as the reverse complement.
ACCCTGGTATCCGCCAAACGCTGACGGTACAAGAGGCAGCGGTAAAACATTTACTATCAGGCAGGCGATGGCGCAATCCTTAAACTCCATTACCGCCCAAATGATGCAGGCTGTGAAGGAAGAAAACGTGGTGGAGTTTGCACATCGTTGCGGAATTGAAAGTCATCTGGATGCAGTTCCTTCGCTTTGCCTGGGCACCAGCGATGTTTCATTGTTCGAAATGGTAGGCGCCTATTGCACGTTTGTCAATGGAGGCATTCGCACGGAGCCAATATTTCTCATTCGCATAGAAGATAAGAATGGAAATGTGATTGAGAGTTTCAACCCTAAAACCCGCGAAGCCATCAACGATCAAACTGCCTATAAGATGATTTATATGTTGCGGGGCGGAACGGAAGAAGAGGGGGGAACATCGCTCGGTTTGCCTCGTGAGCTTCGCACCGACAATGAGATTGGAGGTAAAACCGGAACCACCAATAATGCTTCTGATGGATGGTACATTGGACTTACGCATGATCTTGTCTCCGGTGCCTGGGTAGGTGGCGATGAGCGTGCCATCCATTTCCCATCATGGACCTTCGGGCAGGGTGGTCAGTCGGCACGACCCATCTGGGCCAAATACATGATGAAACTTTATAGTGATCCGGCCACCGGCATTGCCAAAGGACAATTTAAGCGTCCAACTAGTGGACTCGATATGACGCTGGATTGTAGGAAACATAATCTGCCTGACTCACTTCAGATGCGCGATGAAGAAGCCTGGGAATTTGATAATTAAAATTCACAGTCGCGATTTTTGATTTACGAAATAGCTTTATTAGAGGAGTCCAATCGTAAATTGCGAATCGTAAATTCACCTCGTGTTCCCTGATAAACTAAAAGAAGCTATTTCCTCCTTGCCGGATTCCCCCGGCATCTATCGGTATTATAATCGCGAAGAAGAATTGATTTATGTAGGCAAAGCAAAAAGTCTCAAGAAAAGAGTCTCCAGTTACTTCAACAAGCAGTCGCAATACAATCGTAAAACTGAAAAGCTTGTTTCAGAAATTGCACGGATTGAGTTCACGATGACCAACTCAGAGTTTGATGCCCTGCTGCTTGAAAATAATTTCATTAAACAAAACCAGCCCAAGTACAACATCCTGCTGAAGGATGATAAAACATTTCCATACCTCTGCATTTTAAAAGAACGATTCCCCAGAATTATTTATACCCGAAAATATCTACCCAAGCAGGGTGAGTATTTCGGGCCCTACACGAGCGTAGTTTCAATGAAGGCCGTGTTGGAACTGGTGCGCCAGCTTTATTCCATACGCACCTGTTCACTTTTGCTTTCGCAGGAAAATATTGAACAGAAAAAATTTAAAGTGTGCCTGGAGTATCACATTGGCAACTGCAAAGGTCCGTGCGAAGGATTGCAAGAGGAAGCCAGCTACCTGGAAGAAATTGTGCAAGCCAGAAATATTTTGAAAGGAGATCTTAGCGTAGTAGAAGATGAGTTCTCAAGAAGAATGAATGAAGCTTCTGCCGCCCTTGAATTTGAAAAAGCCGGACTTTATAAATACAAACTGGAGTTGGTTGAAAAATTCCAAACCAAGTCACTGGTGGTGAATAGAAAACTCACCGATATTGATGTGATCACGATTACCAGTTCGGAAACCCATGCCTTTGTCAACTACCTGCAGATAAAAGAAGGCTCTATTATCTTTTCAAAAAATATAGAAGTCAAAAAGAAACTGGACGAAGCAGACGAGGACATCCTAAGTCTGGTGGTGCAGGAGTTGCGCAGTACGTATCAAAGCAACAACCCCGAAGTATACACCAACCGCACGCTCACCGTTAAATCGGATGATTTTGAGAACGTAGTTCCTCAGATCGGTGACAAAAAGAAACTGGTCGACTTATCACTCAAAAATGCTCTTTACCTGAAAAAGGAAAAAGAGATTGATAAGGAGGAACAGAAAGCGAAGAAGAATAAGGTGCTTCATATCATGCAGGAAAACCTTCGCCTGCTGAATTATCCCAAAATCATTGAGTGCTTTGATAACTCAAATTTTCAGGGGGCTAACCCGGTTGCCTCCATGGTACGCTTTGTAGATGGCAAGCCCGACAAAAAAGGATATCGTCATTTCAATATCAAAACCGTTACTGGCCCGGATGACTTTGCCTCGATGAAAGAAATTGTAGGCAGGCGTTACAAGCGAATCATGGAAGAAGAGAGCGAGTATCCACAATTAATCATAGTGGATGGGGGGAAAGGACAATTAAGCAGTGCCTGTGAAGCATTGCAAGAACTTGGCTTGTACGGAAAAATACCAATTATCGGTATTGCTAAAAGACTGGAAGAAATTTATTACCCCGAAGATTCGGTGCCTTTGTTGATCAGCAAGAAATCTCCAGCTTTATTACTCATTCAACGCATACGCGATGAAGCCCACCGGTTTGCCATCACTTTTCATAGACAAAAAAGAAGCAAAACAACTTTTGTTACTGAAATTGAAAATATTCCTGGCATCGGTAAAAAGACTGCTGACAAATTATTAGCCCACTTTAAATCAGTGAAGAAAATTAAGGAAGCCAACGTTGAAGAGCTTATCACTTTAGTTGGGAGGAATGCTGCTGAAAAAATTGCAAAGCATAAAGTTGAAAGCGAAAAGTAAAAAGCTGAAGCGTTATCTCTTTCAGCTTTTTACTCTCACTTTATGCTTACTTTACATATCCTTTTTCACCATGGGTGGCACAATGCCCATGTTATACCAGGTGAAAGCATACTGATCAGCCATTGATTCAATTGCTTTGGATAAGTTGGAGGACCCGTGTCCCGACTTGGTATCAATGCGAATCAGGACGGGGTTTGCGCCTACATTTTTCTCCTGCAACGTGGCCGCAAACTTGAAAGAGTGTGCAGGCACTACTCGATCATCATGATCGGCCGTAGTTACCATCGTGGCCGGATACATAGTATTTTCTTTTAAAGCATGCACCGGGGAATATTTTTTCAAATACTCAAACATTTTCTTCGAGTCATCCGCTGTACCATAATCATACGCCCACCCTGCACCAGCCGTGAACTTGTGATAGCGTAGCATATCCATCACGCCAACTGCTGGCAAGGCTACTTTCATCAACTCGGGTCGCTGTGCCATAGTTGCTCCAACCAGCAATCCGCCATTAGATCCTCCTGATATAGCGAGATAACTACTCGATGTATATTTCTCAGCAATCATGTATTCAGCAGCCTCAATAAAATCATCAAACACATTTTGCTTGTTGAACTTGGTGCCGGCCAGGTGCCACTTCTCTCCATATTCACCACCACCGCGTAGGTTAGGTTGTGCATATACACCACCATTTTCCAACCACGCAATTCGCGAAGGGCTAAAGCCCGGGGTCATGCTAACACCGAAGCCACCATAAGCATAAAGCCATGTTGGATTCTTACCATTTAATTCAATGCCCTTTTTGTACACAATAAACATGGGAACCTTGGTTCCATCCTTGCTGGTGTAGAAAACCTGCTTGGTTTCATACTCATCGGGATTGAAATCCACTTTGGGTTTATAGTATAAAGAAGATGCACCGGTAGCGATATCATATTTGTAGATAGTGGTCGGATAGGTGAATGAAGTAAAGGAATAGTATAATTCCTTATCCTTTTCTTCTGCACCAAACCCAGCCGCTGAACCAATACCCGGCAACTCCACTTCGCGAACTAATTTACCTTTCAAGTCAAATTGTTTTACCTGAGTTTTCACATCAACTGTATAATCAGCAAACAAATAACCACCGCCTGTCGATGCGCTTAACACATTTTCCGTTTCCAGGATTACATCTTTCCAGTTTTCAGAAGTTGGTGTTGAAAAATCCACTTCAACGACCCGATTGTTAGGGGCATTCAAATTGGTTTGAATCAACAGTCGGCTGCCTTCATTTCCAATTATGTTGTTTTCATTATCGAAGTTATTCACCACCGTAATCAACTTGCCTTTTGGGTCACTCAAATCCTGAATATAAAGTTCATTACCTGTTGTGCTGGTCGCTGCAGATATCACTAAAAAGCGTTCATCTTCCGTAAGACCACCACCTACATATCTGCGTGGATCTTTATCATTACCAAAAATGAGCTTGTCATCGCTGCGTGGTGTCGCTACTTTATGATAGTACAGTTTATGGTTGTTTGTTTTTGCCGTAAGCTGACTGCCCTTTGGCTTTTCATAAGTACTGAAATAATATCCATCGTTGCCTTGCCAGGAAATGCCGCTGAACTTAATGTCCTTTAGTGTATCTTCTAAAATAGTTTTGTCAATAGCATTCATTACGATTGCTTCGGTCCAGTCGGCACCACCTTTGGAAATCTGAAAGGCAACACGGGAGCCATCTTTTGAAAATGATACTCCGGCCAAACGTGTAGTGCCATCTTTTGAAAATATATTAGGATCAAGAAAAACTTCAGCCTCACCCTGCTCTCCTTTCTTGCGAAACAGCACAGAATGATTTTGCAATCCTTCGTTTTTGTAGAAATAGATATAATCACCGCGCTTGAAGGGTGAACCGACTTTCTCGTAGTTGTTAAGCGCCTCTAATCTTTTCTTGATTTGTTCGCGATATGGGATTTTTTCAAGGAAGCCAAACGTAACTTCATTCTGAGAGGTCACCCAATCAGCCACCTGCTTCGTGGTATCATTTTCCATCCAGCGATAAGGATCTGGCACCGCCTCGCCAAAATAATTATCAACGGTATCCACTTTAGCGGAAACAGGGTACTTGGAAATGGTTTCAGGTTTTGGTGGATTGTTGCATGACATGATAATAGTAACAAATGAGATAGAAAATATGAATAATGAATGTTTCATTGGGATGATTTTAAGATGACAATATTAACAAGTCGACAATTGGCAATCAAACTGCATTTAATTCGAAAAATGAATGCTGTTGCGCTATTAATTCTTTAACTTATAAACCATTTAAATGTTATCGACCTATGAATTCAAAATTACTAGCTACGCTAAACCTATTCGCCTTAGCGGGTGTGCTCACCATAAATACGCTTGCCGTCATGCTTCCGATCAACGGGATGAGTACCGGTGAGCTTTCAGAACTTTACCCGAACTTGTTTACTCCAGCAGGATTTACCTTCTCGATATGGAGCGTTATCTATCTTCTGTTGATTGGCTTTGCGATCGTTCAATGGAAAATTTTATCAAAGCCATATTTTAATGAACTGTCACTTTGGTTTTTGCTTTCCTCACTGGCCAACATGAGTTGGATTCTCGCCTGGCATTACCTCTTCATGTATGCTTCGGTACTGATCATGCTGATCATGTTATTTTCACTCACCAGAATATTTTTATTACTACAGTCATTTACTATAAACTCCTTGACAGAAAAGATATTTATCAAACTGACGTTTATATTTTATTTCTCCTGGATTTGTGTAGCCACCATTGCTAACGCCTCCGCTTTACTGGTTTCACTTTCATGGGATGGCGGAATTTTATCTCCCATAACATGGACAATAACGATGATCACGATTGCCAGTGCGCTCGGCATTTTTATATCAGCACGCTTTCGCGAGCCCGCTTTTTTGCTTGTATTGATATGGGCGCTTTACGGAATCTATGGCAAATGGAATGGCACTGAGAATAATACAATTGCTATTACAGCTCTTGTACAGTTATTGTTACTGGTGGTTCTATTCTTTGTTTTCCAATTTGGCCTGAAGAAAAGAATCGCCTAATCTAAGGCAATAAAAAATCTAACTCAACAATGAGATAGCTTTTTTTATAAACAGTATTTTAATTCTAATTGATCATTTCAAATCCAGTATAAGGAATTAATGCTTTCGGGATTCTAATTCCTTCTGGTGTCTGATTATTTTCTAATAATGCGGCAACGATTCTCGGAAGCGCCAGGGCACTACCATTGAGGGTGTGTAATAGTTGCATTTTACCATCCTTATTTTTGTAACGCAATTTCAAGCGATTAGCCTGAAATGTTTCGAAGTTACTTACTGAACTCACTTCCAGCCAGCGTTGTTGTGCTGCTGAATACACCTCCATGTCGTAGGTGATGGCAGAGTTAAAGCCCATGTCACCTCCACACAATAATAGCTTACGATACGGCAACTCCAGTTTCTCCAATAATCCCTGCACATGCAAACACATCTCATCGAGAATGCGGTAAGAATCTTCCGCTTTGCTTATCTGAACAATTTCAACTTTATCAAACTGATGAAGTCTATTTAATCCACGCACGTGTGCGCCCCAGCTTCCTGCCTCTCTGCGAAAGCAAGGTGTGTAGGCCACATTTTTTACGGGAAGTTCTTCCTCTGATAAAATCACATCGCGATACAAGTTGGTGATGGGCACTTCGGCCGTGGGGATCAGATACAATCCATCTTCGTTCACAAAATACATTTGTCCTTCCTTATCGGGAAGTTGTCCTGTTCCATAGCCACTGGCTTCATTCACCACAATGGGCGGTTGCATCTCCCGGTATCCGGCATTCCCCGCCTCATTCAAAAAGAAATTGATCAAAGCGCGCTGTAATCGGGCACCTTTTCCTTTGTAGACAGGAAATCCCGCTCCGGCAATTTTAATACCCAGATCAAAGTCAATGATGTCATACTTCTTTATCAACTCCCAATGAGGTATTGCATCCGCAGCCAATACGGGTATGCTTCCATGTTGATGAACTGTAATATTATCCTCAGCGCTTTTCCCTGCCGGAACAAGCGAAGCGGGGACATTGGGAATCTTATATAATATTTCCTGTTGTTTCTTTTCAAAATCGGTTAGGCTTTCCTCCAGCGACTTTAATTTGTCCTTATCAGCCGCAATAGAAGCTCGTAAGGCAGTGGCCTCCTCAGCTTTGCCTGATTTCATTAACTCCCCAATCTTCTTCGAATCCACATTCGATTGCGCCTTAAGGGTATCGAGTGTGTTTTGAGTTTCTCTTCGCAATCGATCGTTTTCTATCACTTGCTGCACCAGGGTCTCGGCATCTTTAAAATTTCTTTTTTTCAACCCATCCACCACGGCCTGGGTCTGATCACGCAAAATCTGAAGTGTTAACATACTCGTTTATTAAGGTGCCAAAATTAGCCAATATTATTTCACCTGATTTGATTATAATCAATTTTGAACTATACTTGCACCATCATCGCAGGCCGATCAGGCCATCAACGTTAAAAACCCTGTACTTACGATCTCTTTTCGAACAACCGTTAAATGTTTTTGATTTTTGCTATCTGTCAGCGTAGCCTAACACAATAAAATTTTTCCTTCATAACTAATCCTTTTTTAAACTCACATGTACACAATTGATGACCTGAACGTCAGGCTCCTTTCTGAATTAAAAGAAATTGCAGAAGGCATGGGCGTAAAAAATGCCAAGAAACTTGCTAAGCAAGATCTGGTTTACAAAATCCTTGACCAGCAAGCAATTTCGGGTAAACCTGAAGAAGCGCCCGCTCCTAAAAAGCAGATGCCCGCTGCCAATGAACCTGACCGCAAAATGCGCCCTCGCAGAAGAGAAAATGTTGCTCCCGAAGTTGTCGCTGCACCAAAGGCTGAAGAGAAAGAGATTTCCAATGAAAGTATGCCGCAAAGCTTCAATAATGAAGAAACTAAGGAGATCTCAAAATTGGATGAAGTTCAGGAGACTGCCCCGGTAGTAGAAGCTGTGCGCAAAGAAGTGCGTGAAGAAAGACCTTACCAGAACCCCAATCAAAATCCTAATCAACATCAACAACCCAGAAAGGAAAACCTCATCCGCGATTTCGATGGTGTAGTTTCCAATGAAGGTGTCCTGGAAATTATGCAGGACGGGTACGGATTCCTCCGCTCTTCCGATTATAACTACCTCGCCAGCCCCGATGATATTTACGTTTCACCTTCACAGATAAAACTATTTGGTCTTAAAGTAGGCGATACCGTAAAGGGCCAGATCAGGCCTCCAAAAGAAGGAGAAAAATATTTTGCATTGCTAAAAGTAGACAGCATCAACGGCAAGACCACTGAAGAAATACGCGACCGGGTTGCGTTCGAATATCTTACTCCGCTTTTTCCGGAACAAAAATTAAAACTCAGCACCACTCCGGATAATCTTTCTACCCGAATTCTCGACCTCTTCGCTCCTATTGGAAAAGGCCAACGTGGTATGATTGTAGCCCAGCCCAAAACCGGTAAAACGGTGTTGCTGAAAAACATTGCCAACGCTATTGCCGAGAACCATCCGGAAGTATACCTGATCGTTCTTCTTATCGATGAGCGACCTGAAGAAGTTACCGATATGGCACGTAGCGTGAGGGCGGAAGTCGTTGCTTCCACCTTCGATGAGCAAGCCGAACGTCACGTGAAAGTAGCCAGCATTGTATTGGAAAAAGCCAAGCGCATGACGGAGTGTGGTCACGATGTAGTAATCCTGCTCGATTCAATCACCCGCCTGGCACGTGCTTATAATACGGTGGTTCCCTCATCAGGAAAAATTCTTTCCGGTGGTGTGGATGCCAATGCTTTGCATAAACCCAAGCGTTTCTTTGGTGCTGCCCGTAAAATTGAGAACGGAGGTTCACTAACCATTATCGCCACGGCCCTTATCGATACCGGTTCCAAAATGGACGAAGTAATCTTTGAGGAATTTAAAGGAACCGGTAACATGGAATTACAATTGGATCGCAAACTTTCAAACAGAAGAATGTATCCTTCAATTGACGTTCCTGCATCAGGTACCAGACGCGAAGATCTGCTGATGAAAGAAGAAGAACTTCAGCGCGTATGGATTCTTCGCAAGTTTATGGCTGATATGAATTCCGTAGAAGCCATGGAATTTTTGCAAAACCGCATGAAGGGCACCCGTAACAACGAGGAGTTTTTGATTTCGATGAACGGATAATAAAAGCTTCGAGCTCTTAGCTTTGAGTTGCGAGCCAATTCACTCGTAGCTCAAAGCTTGCCGCTCATAGCTAATTCTTTTTCTTCCTTTTCTTTTCGTGAAACGCACCTTTAAACTCAGGATCCTGATAGCGTTTCTGCCGGTCGATTTCGCGGGCCATGTCGTGTGATTCCTTAGACGGAGTATCCGCAACAATCACATCCATGGGCATTTTCCTGACCTTGATTTTTTCACGAATAATTTTTTCAATCTTATCAATATGATATTTCTCTGTTTCCGTGACCAACGTGATTGCTTTGCCTTCCTGAAATGCGCGGCCCGTGCGGCCTGTGCGATGAACGTAATCTTCATACACAATCGGCACATCAAAATTGATCACATGTGAAACATTGGTCACATCGATGCCCCGTGAAGCCACATCCGTAGATACCAATATTCTCAGTTTCCCTTGCTTGAATTCATTCATCGCATTGATGCGTGTATTCTGACTCTTATTGGAATGCACCACCTTTACAGGACCTAGTTTTTTTCTTTCCAGAAAATGATACACGTTGTTAGCTGCGTCTTTGGTGCGTGTAAAAATCATCACCCTGTTCAAATCCTGATCATGCGTTAACAGATATTCAAGAAAGTTAATCTTGGTAATGAAATTGGGCACATAATATAACTCCTGAGAAATCTTAGTAGCCACGGTGGCCTGTGGTGTCACTTCCACACGAACCGGAAACACAATAAATTCATTCACCAGCCTGTCCATCTTTTCTGGGAATGTGGCAGAAAATAAAAGATTTTGCCTTTTGGATGGAATCACTTCAAATATCTTGCGAAGCTGTGGCATAAAGCCCATATCCATCATGCGATCGCCTTCATCCAATATCAATGTTTTAATTTGCTTTACAGGAAGCTCATTGCGCTGATACAACTCCAAGAAACGTCCGGGCGTAGCGATCAATAAATCAAGGCCTTTGCCGATCTCTTCAATTTGTATTTTGGGTCCTACTCCACCATAGATTGCCACTATCCTCAAATCGGTGTATTTGGCCAAGGCGGCCGCTTGCGAACCAACCTGCACCACTAGTTCTTTGGTGGGCACCAAAATGAGAGCCCGAACATCGTTGCCTTGTGCAAAGCGGAGCTTCATAAACAGAGGCAATAGATAGGCCGCTGTTTTACCTGTACCTGTTTGCGCTATGCCTATGATCTGCTGGCCACCGGTAATGAGAGGAATGCACTTTTGTTGAATTTCAGTGGGTTGTTGAAATCCAGACTCTGCAATTGCATCCAACAGTTGCTTGTTAAGCTTAAAATCACTCCATGATGCCGAGCTACTCACAATTTCTATTGGTTATCTTTACGAACTTTACAAGGTAATGAACTCTACGCTAATCACGAATGCGAAAATAGTCAATGAAGGCAAAGTCTTTGAATGCGATGTGCTGATAAAAGGCCAATTCATCGAAAAGATTGATACGCAAATAAACTCACCGGCAGTCCGCACGATTGATGCGCAGGGAAATTTTCTCCTTCCCGGAGTCATTGATGACCAGGTTCATTTTCGTGAACCGGGGCTTACTCATAAAGGCAACATCTTTACAGAGTCCAGGGCGGCTGTGGCCGGAGGGGTTACCAGCTTTATGGAAATGCCGAATACTTCTCCACCGGTGTTTACACAATCCTTGCTTGAAGACAAGTATCAAATTGCAGCACGCACTTCACTAGCCAACTATTCTTTTTATATAGGCGCTTCGAATGATAATCTTGAAGAAGTACTTAAGACCAATCTGAAAAATGTCTGTGGTCTTAAAATCTTCATGGGGTCTTCTACCGGAAACCTGTTGGTGGATGATCCTAAAACACTGGAAGATATTTTTTCAAGATTCCCTTCGCTGATTGCTACACACTGTGAGGATGAGCCTACCATTCGAAAAAACACCCTTGAATTTAAAGAACGATTCGGTGATGATATGCCGGTAAACTATCATTCACACATTCGTAGTGAAGAGGCCTGTTATAAATCTTCTTCCTTCGCTGTAGGCTTGGCTAAAAAACATGGTACTAAACTTCACATACTTCACATCTCCACAGCCAAAGAAACCGATCTTTTCGAAAACAGTATTCCACTTGAAAAGAAAAAAATAACCGCAGAAGCCTGTGTGCATCACCTTTGGTTTAATGATCACGATTATGATCGGTTAGGTATGCTGATCAAATGGAATCCTGCCATTAAAACAGAGCAAGACCAAAAGCAAATTTTGAGTGCTTTGTTGGATGATCGGATCGATGTAATTGCCACCGATCATGCTCCCCATACTTTGGAGGAGAAGGCAAATAAATATTTTCAGGCCCCTTCAGGTGGTCCCTTAATTCAACATTCGCTGGTTGCCATGATGGAGTTTGTTCATCAAAAAAAGATTTCTATCGAGAAGATTGTTCAGAAAATGAGTCACAATCCAGCCATTCTTTTTGAGATTGAAAAAAGAGGTTTTCTTCGCGAAGGATATTTTGCCGACCTGGTATTGGTAGATCCTAATCACCCATGGCAAGTCAATAAGAACAATATATTAGCCAAATGTGGCTGGTCTCCTTTTGAGGGGAATACATTCCATTCTACTGTCAGGCATACCTGGGTTTCGGGGTATCTGGCCTATTCAAATGGCCAAATCAATGAAGGTAAGTCCGGAGAACGGCTGACTTTCCATCGCCCATAGAGTGAAAATCATTTTTGCATTTTCAGAAGGCTCGTCTAACTTTGCGGAAGTAAAAACGGTGGATGTAGCTCAGTTGGTTAGAGCACTAGATTGTGATTCTAGGGGTCGCGGGTTCGAGCCCCGTCTTTCACCCCAAATATTGAAGGCCCTATTGGGCCTTTTCTATATCCCTTCCTCCATAGAATTTTCTATCAACACCTGATGGGAATATCGTACTGAAGTTTCTACCTGTTAGCCTGGCAAAGAACCAAAGATTTTTTAAGAAATACTTAAGCTGACTTATACCTTGAATGAGGACATCTTTTTTAATAAATTTATTAAATGATTAAATGGGACCAACTAAAATGCCTTCCATTAGAAAAAAGGATAAGTGTTCTTTATGAGCAGGCCACTTTCGTAATGGCTATCCGTTACTATCGCTATAAAATAAATTTATACCTGCTTGGCAATGATTACCTCGAGGTTTTTGTAGATCACAAAAATTCTTCTGTCGATAGAATCTCACTGCTTGACACCCGTCATTCCCGCATGAAGTTCTATTACGATCAGATTAAACTTCCTAGCAACTCCTGAAAATAAAAAACCCCGACAAGTCGGGGTTTCTCTTTATTAATACTTTTATAAGTTATGCGGTTGCGGCTGATGAACCAGCAGCTTCTTCCAGTTTAACCTGCTGCTTTAATGCCACCGTTTTTCTCGCCTTGTAGCCACAATATGAGCACTGATAATGCTTCATTAACTCACCTTCTTCAGTATATGAAGGAGCTTTGATTATCTCCTCGCGCATTACCTTAAAGGTTTGATAATTACACTCAGGGCACTGGATGGCATGCAGGTGACCTGAATATTTTTCAATTTGCTTGTAGCCTGTTTCTTCATCCATCCACACATCATAATCTACAGAAAAAACATTTTCTTCCGCAATCATACCTTCATCCAAGTGAGAATCTTCTTCATCCTCACTTAAAAGCTTCATTGGCCTACCCGATTTTGGAGAAATCCTTGGCTTGTAACGAAGTACCTTCAGGCGCTTCTCAATAAAGAAAGGATAGTAGAATTTAAGCAAATTCTGAATAATGAGGGCTACTAATATACCCATCATTGCCGTGGTGAATGTTCTAACAAACACCCAAAGAGTAGTTAATTCAACCACATTAGCATTCACAAAGAAGCACGCCCCGATAATCAATATTATCGTTGCAATCCATAAATATTTAATTTCATTGCGATTAATGAAATCATATTTGTCCTTGCTTCCGCTCACAGAGGATAGCTTTATGATATAACCCAAAACAACAAGCAACCCTACGGCCCAAAATACAAAGGCCAGGTTTAGAGCCAAAGTGTTCCAAGCATCATACTTGTGGGGATCAGCTGCCAATTCTAACTCATTCATGACTTTTTTCAGTTTAATTCAGGATTTCAATTAATGGTAAGCTATTCTGTAGAACTTTTTTCAAGTTTTCAAATATATACAATTAGACACAATTTAGGATGTCTTGATTAAATTTTCAAATTTCTGACTTCCTGTAAGCAATCACCCAGGCCCAAAATAAATCATCCAATTTTTTCAAACACTCATGACCTGACTCTAACATCCCCTTGTTAAGCGATCCGGGAAGTGCTAAAAATCTGATTTTGAGGTTGCTGAGGTCATTTTTCCTGAAATCTCCAAAGGAACAATTTCTCCTTAGCATTTCGGGGCTAAAATGACGTTTTGTAATTTTTCGCAAAGCCAAAACAAATCTCTGGGTTTCGCCAAAACCGAGAACTAAGAACTAGTAGGATCGGGTTATCGACCTGCCCACAAAAAAAATCATCAGACGGCCGCTTTCACTGAAACGTGCATCAACTTGACCGCCTTAGCAATGCCATCGGGGTCAAAGCCACATTCCTTGTGCAGATCTATTTGCTCCCCATGCTCAATAATAGCATCGGGTATACCCAATCTTTTTACTTGAGCTGTGTAATTGTTATCCACCATAAACTCAAGAACGGCACTGCCAATACCCCCTTGAATACAGCCGTCTTCTATCGTGATTATTTTTTTGAAGTTGGCAAATACTTCATGAAGCATTTCCTCATCCAATGGTTTGGCAAACCGCAGATCATAATGTGCCGGATTAATGCCCTGCTTTTCTAATTGTTCACACGCTTCAATGGCATAGTTACCTATATGACCAAAAGTTAATAGTGCAATGCCTTCTCCGTCTTTGATTTTTCTTCCCTTTCCTATCTCTATTTGCTCAAACACGGTGCGCCAATTGGGCATTACACCTTGTCCTCTTGGGTAGCGTATTGAAAATGCTTTTTCCGTTCTTGGAAGCTGTGCCGTAAACATAAGATTGCGAAGCTCTTTTTCGTTCATGGGTGCCGCAACAATCATATTGGGAATGCACCTGAAATAAGCAATGTCATACGCCCCATGGTGGGTGGGTCCATCTGCACCGGCAAAACCGGCCCTATCCAAACAGAAATTTACGGGAAGGTTTTGGATGCACACATCATGTATCACCTGATCGTAGGCCCTCTGCATGAACGAGCTGTAAATGTTACAGAATGGTACAAGACCTTGCGTAGCAAGCCCTGCTGAAAAAGTTACTGCATGTTGCTCTGCAATGCCTACATCAAATGCACGGTCAGGCATTTCTTTCATCATGATATTCATGGAAGACCCAGAAGGCATAGCAGGAGTTATTCCTATGATATTTTTATTTTGCTTAGCCAGCTCTACCAAGGTATGCCCAAATACATCCTGGTATTTGGGTGCCTGTGGAGTTTCATGAATCTTTTTGTGGATCTCTCCAGAAATTTTGTCGAATGTACCAGGCGCATGCCAGGTGGTGGCATTACCATTTTCCGCAGGTCCGTAGCCTTTGCCTTTTACAGTAACGCAATGCAAAATCTTTGGACCCTTTATATCTTTTAAGTCGCGCAACACGGCAACCAGGTGATCAACATCATGACCATCTACCGGACCGAAATAGCGAAGATTGAGTGACTCAAAAAGATTGCTTTGACTGAGCAAAGTGGATTTAATACCCGTCTCCACTTTCGACACAATCTCCTGCGCGTTCTTTCCAAAGTGAGAGAGCTTGCCAAGTAAATTCCAAACATCATCCTTGAGTCGGTTATAGGTTCTGGAGGTGGTGATGTCGGTTAAATAATCTTTAAGAGCCCCTACGTTGGGGTCTATCGACATACAATTATCGTTGAGTATGACGAGCAGGTTGGTATCTGACACCCCCGCGTGATTCAACGCTTCGAAGGCCATACCACCGGTTAAAGCTCCATCACCGATTACGGCAATGTGTTGCTTGGCTTCCTGACCCAGATACTTTGATGCTGTGGCCATACCCAAAGCGGCTGAAACCGATGTGGATGAGTGACCCACACCAAATGCATCATATTCGCTTTCAATTCTTTTAGGGAACCCTGAAATGCCCTTATAAAAGCGGTTCGTATGAAAAACGTCTTTTCTGCCCGTTAAAATTTTATGTCCATATGCCTGATGACCTACATCCCAAACAAGCTGATCGGTTGGAGTATTAAATACATAATGAAGCGCTACTGTCAATTCTACCACACCCAGACTGGCGCCAAAATGCCCACCATAGACCGACACATTATCGATGATAAAGTTGCGCAACTCATCACTCAGTTGAACCAATTGTGCCTGATCAAGCTTTTTCAGATCATCAGGGCTGTTTATCTGCGCCAGCAGTTTTCCAGGTGTTATAAGCATTTGCTAATGGGGTTGGCCATCTATAAACCCTAAACAATTCCAAAAGGTAACTGTTTTGAATGATTTTCTGTGGCCCAACAATGGCAAATTTAGGCAATTCTCCAATCAGCCGAAATTTGTACTTCGCAGCCGAAATTAAAAGCCCTAAAATCCTCAAATCCTGATTATTTTTGCCTTCCAATTATGATTATGGAACAAGAAAGTTTTGAAATTCGACTCCCGTTGTTTGAAGGCCCTTTTGACCTTCTATTATTTTTTATTGAGCGCGATGAGTTAGATGTCAATGATATTCCCATTTCAAAAATCACCAAAGATTTTCTTGAATACATCAGGCGTCTGGAAACATTAAACATTGAAGTTGCCAGTGAATTCATATTAGTGGCAGCTACGCTGATGCGTATCAAATCCAAAATGCTTTTACCACGTCCTCAGCTGGATGAGAAGGGTAATGAGATTGACCCTCGCGAAGAGTTGATCAAACACCTGATGGAGTACAAAAAATACAAGTCAGTAGTAGAACATTTCCATAGGATGGAAGAAACCGAGTTGATGAAGGAGAAGCGGGGCAACCTGATGAAAGAGCTGCGGTCTCTGGCTGAAGTCACTAATGTGGAGGCTGAACTTCAGGACGTGGATTTATTCAAACTGCTTACCGTCTTTGAAAAAGTGTTGAAGCGTGCCGAAGAAGAAAAGCACAAGCCGATTCACCAGGTAATCCAGTATCCCTATACCATGGAAGGTCAAAAGGAATTTATCTTAAATGAAGTAACGGTAAAAGCCCGCGTAGCTTTTACAGAACTATTTGAAAAAGCACCCACACGCATCTCACTGATTTTTAATTTCCTTGCCATTCTCGATATGCTTGCCAATGGCCTGTTGAGCATACAGGTAGGAGAAGGATTTAATAATTTTTGGGTGATGAGGCCTGAGGTTAATCCTGCTCAGGTGGACGTGAGTTTATAATCTGACTTTTATGGGCGCCATTTAAACGATTTTTCATCGATGGCCATCATCGTGCACAAGATTCCATCCAGGTGGTCATACTCATGCTGAAGTAACTCTGAAAGATCATCTTTCATTTTCCATTCCTGGGTGTGCCCGTTTTCATCGAGGTATCTAATCGTTAATTCTTTATGCCTTTTCACCTTCACAAGCAGGTTGGGGAAACACATGCAGTCGTCCCACACGTCAAACATTTCATTACTGAGAAAAGTGAATTCAGGATTGATGAAGACAACTGGCTTGTCAATGTTCATGTAAATCACACGCTTCATGATACCCAGTTGTGGTGCGGCAATCGCCCGCCCGAAATGATATTTCGCACGGATTTCTTCCATTACATTGTGCAAATCAGCTACCCACTCCTTCACCAAAATAAGCTCAGATTGCAAGACAGGTTCAGATTTCTGATAAAGTAGTGGGTTACCCAATAGCAACATGTCTTGTAAATGCTTCATGATCTCGATTTCTATTTTACTAAATTAAGACACGGAATTCAGAAACTCTACTACTTCATTACTATGAAAAACAACATATTTACGTGTAACAACTTCTGATCCGTTCCATCAGGCAGCCAGTGTGCGGGATGGGGCACTTTCAATATTGATTGGTATTGCAGCCCGCAACAGCTGCGAAACAGGCATGCCAATTAGGATTGCTGACCTCACCAGCATTAAACCCGGAAGAAAAAGGCAGTTTGTGATTGAATAGATTATTCAATCATAGAGTAAAGAAGCGACTGATTAACGTGTTCTGATTTTATTACCCATTGCTGCATAGTAAAGAATGAAGAGATAACAAGGTATTACAATCCAATAGGCAGCCTGTGGATTGTAATCTTCCGCCAGGCGACCATATAAAAGTGGGAGTATTGCACCACCACCCACTGCCATAATCAATAAGGACGAACCTGTTTTCGTAAAACGGCCAAGACCATCAATGGCCAAGGGCCAAATTGAGGGCCAAATCAACGAGTTCCCTAATCCTAACAACGAAATGAAAACAACGGAAAACAGACCAGTGGTGAATAAAGCTATTAAGGCAAAAATTATTCCTGCTATAGCCGATAGTTTAAGTGCTGTTTCTTGTTGAATAATCTTTGGAATACACGCAATGCCTAAGATATAACCCACCAGCATATTCATGATGGTAAAACTGGCAAAGTAAGTGGCTCGTGAAGCCTCCAACCCTTGCGAAGTTGCAAATCCAAATACTGTATCAACCGCAATCACCTCCACTCCTACATAAAGAAACAATGTAAGAACACCCAGCAATAAATGCGGAAACTGGAGAATACTTTTTTTGTTAGCGTTGGCTGCGCTTGTAGCGGCATCTTCTTCATCGGTATCTAATTCCGGTAACCGAG
>CAZIOY010000015.1:0-64641 GCA_964540915.1 uncultured Ohtaekwangia sp. | reverse complement strand
AACGTGTGAATATCAGACACTACTGTCCTACATCCTTATATGCACCACAATATAAACACTTTCGCCTACTCAAAAATGATTTCAACCCACATCAATAGTAAAGCGATCACAAACAAAAAGGGCATCTCCCAATGCCCTTTTTACTATCAACGAATTATATTCTTTATCCTCCTGTAATCAACTTGGCAATATCATTGTAGAACACAAACACCATCAGCACCAGCAATATGGCCATGCCTACTTTGATGGCATTCTCAAAGAATTTCTCTGATGGTTCACGACCGCTGATCATTTCATAAAGTAAGAACACCACATAACCACCATCCAATGCTGGTATCGGTAATAAGTTCATAAATGCTAACACCATGGATAAGAGACCGGTCATGCGCCAGAAGCGTTCCCAGTCCCAGGTGCCGCCATATGCCTTCGCCATACCAATGGGACCCGACAAGGATTTCTTGAATGAAATCTGACCCGTGAAAATTTTACGGAATGCTTTTAGTTGAACTGTAATTACACCAAATGCTCTTGCAGGTCCTAACCACAACGATTCACCCAATGAATAGGTGACATTTTTCTCACCTTCCTTCGGCACAATCTGGCTGGGCACATAAAAGCCGATGCCCGGTGCATCTTTAAAATATTCTTTGAATTCCAATACCTGCTCACCACGTTGCACTTTAAACTGAAGGGTATCGCCTTTGAAATTGCGGGTTACCGCAGTTAATTGATCATGATAGGTAATTGGATTGTTTTGTATTTCAACAATGCGATCTCCTTTTTGAAGTTTGATTCTATCGGCAATGGTGTTGGGTGAAACTTCTTCCACGACAGGGGCTCTTCGTGGCAACACAAAGTTGATGATCGCTTCTTTCTTGTCGAACTGCTCGATGAAATTAGTTGGTATCGGAATATTTACTTCTTCCGAACCTCTCAAGACCGTGTAGGAAGAATTTTGAGAAAGGAGCACATCGGGTTTTGCCAAGTCATCGAAATATTCAAAATCCTGCCCATTGATCTTAATGATTTTATCACCGGTTTGAATACCGATTTGTTTCGCCAGATCCAATGCCTGCACGCCACCATTTTTATTTACATAGTCATTGAGAATAAACCGGTCGCCAAGAAAATAGACAAGTCCAATAAAGATGATAACGCCAACAATCACGTTCACGATAATTCCTCCCAGCATCACAATCAATCGCTGCCAGGCTGGCTTAGAACGAAACTCCCAAGGTTCAGGGGCAGCTTTCATCTGCTCTTTATCCATGCTTTCATCCACCATGCCGGCAATTTTCACATAGCCGCCTAGGGGAAACCATCCTATTCCAAACTCAGTATCTCCTCTTTTGAATTTCACCAACGAGAAATTGAGCACGTTGGCCATCGGAAAGAGAAAATCAAAGAAGAGATAAAACTTCTCTACCCGGATATTAAACATACGGGCTGTAATAAAGTGACCCCACTCGTGCACCGCTATCAAAATCGAAAGGCTCAGCAGAAGCTGGGCCGTCATAATTATTCCTTCCATCAGTTTATCAGTTCTTTTGCTTTAATTCTTGTTTCTCTATCTGTACTCACGTAATCCTCTAACGTAGGACGAGGGATATAAGGCATTTTCTCCAAACATCGTTCTACCACATCGGCCATTTCCAAAAACCCTATGCGGTCTTGCAAAAATTCAGCCACCGCTACCTCATTCGCTGCATTCAGCACACAAGGCATATTTCCTCCACGAGCCAGGGCTTCAAACGCGAGTGCAAGATTACGAAAAGTTTCGGTATCAGGCTTCTCAAACGTTAACGCAGGAAAATTCGCAAAGTCAAATCTTGGGAAGTTGCTTTTCAGTCGTGTTGGGTAAGACATAGCGAATTGGATCGGTAAACGCATATCCGGAAGGCCCAGTTGTGCCTTTATAGAGCCATCTTCAAACTGAATGAGTGAATGCACGATCGACTGAGGATGTACCACCACCTCAACTTGTTCTGTTTTGAGGCCAAAAAGCCACTTTGCCTCAATCACCTCAAGACCCTTATTCATTAAAGTGGCAGAGTCGATAGTCACTTTAGCTCCCATGGTCCAGTTGGGATGCTTCAATGCCTGTGCTTTTGTTACCTGCATCAACTCATTCCTCTTCTTCCCTCTAAAAGGTCCGCCCGAAGCAGTGAGGATGATTTTTTCAATGGGATTATGAAACTCTCCCACCAAGCATTGAAAAATGGCCGAATGCTCTGAGTCAACCGGAAAAATATTAACTCCCTTGCTTTTGGCCAGTTGGGTGACCAATTCACCGGCAACCACCAATGTTTCTTTATTAGCCAATGCAATGTTTTTTCCTGCTTCGATGGCTTTTAACGTTGGTTTCAATCCTGCATAACCAACCAAGGCGGTAAGAACAAGGTCAATGGTATCCATCTGCACCACCGAAGCCAGGGCGTTCTCACCGGCATAGACTTTAATATTCAAGGGAAGCAGTGCATCCTTCACTTTTTGATAAGAGTCCTCATTGACGATTACAACTGCATTGGGATTAAATTTCTTAGCCTGTTCAATGAGAAGATCAGCATTATTCTGTGCGGTAAGCACTTCCACTTGAAATGCTTCGGGATGAGCAACAATTACTTCCAGCGCCTGTGTGCCGATACTTCCTGTTGAACCGAGTATGGCTATGTGTTTTTTCGTGTGATCCAAAGAAACGTTCTTTAAAATGAATTAAGCAAAGTTCATGATACCTGATGGTATGCAAAAGTGGTAAATAGATTGGTATTTTTTAAACTTTCCATCTTAACACCGCAATCCTGTTGACTGTTCTGGCCTTCTTCATTTAAAACCAGAATTTAGTAGCAGAAACAAAGAAAGGAGTTGAAAAAGCTACACCCTCAAAAAGACATTCTTCTTATACAGAAAGTATAAAAAAGTCCATTTCACCATTACATAACAGATGGCAAACATCAGAATGTTAAGGGGATCACCCACCAGTTGGATCAGCCACTGAAAAATTGCTTCTGTCGTGTAGTCCCATTTAATAAACTGCCCCGACATATAAATCAAGATGGAATTCATACCGATCACGCTAAAGAAGAATGCCCACTTTTTATAACCCCGCACATCAATGATGTAATAAAACAGGGATAATAAAAGAAGACTCCATCCACCTACATGCAGCACAAATGAACTGGACCAAAGATTCTTGTTAATCGGGAAAACCAGGTTCCATACTTGTGCGAGGATAAGGGAAACAATGCCCATCACCAACAGCTGAAGCGCTTTCCGTTGCATGGTGAGCGGGCTGTTCTTTAACAAATTGCCAGCATAAATTCCCAACAACCCAGTACTGATGGCAGGTATCGTTGAAGTGAGTCCTTCCGGATCGTGAATACCTAAATAAAGTTTACCGGGCATAATCAGACGGTCGAGATACGAAGCAAAATTTCCTTCCATGGTTAAATCTCCATTGGAAAAACCGGGTGCAGCATTGAATAATAATAGTAGCCAATATCCCATCAGCAAAGAACAAAACCAGATAATCTGACCACGCTGCGTTGTATACAAGTAGATGATGTTGGCAAACATGTACGCCAATCCTATTCTTCCCAATACGCTGCCAAAACGAATGTCGGCAATCGGGCGCAGTTCAAGACCGTTGTTGTGAATGACTCCGAGAAGCACAAGGATCAGCCCTCTTTTGATCACCCGAAGCAATAGTTGATTCTTTGACTTTCCTTTTTCCAATTCTTTGCCAATCGAGTACGGTGTGGCCACACCCGCCATGAATAGAAATAACGGAAAGATTAAATCATAAAAATGAAAGCCATGCCAATCAGGATGTGTCAGTTGATTCGACAGGACTTCCATGAAGGGAGAACCTGTAATCTTAGAGAGCGCATGAACAATTTCTTCCGCGCCCATTATCCAAAACATATCAAAGCCCCGAAGGGCATCGAGCGAATACAATCGTTGTGTTGAAGAAATGGATGCCATGCGAATGCAATTTATTTTGACAAATCCTTAATTCGGATGTTTCTGAACTTAACCACCGAACCATGACCCAAAAATCCGATATGACCTGTGTGTCGATTCAATCCCGGATGATCCTTATGATCCAGTGTTCCATTCTTAGAAGCGTTCTTCATATCTCCTTCCAGGATTACAATACCATTTAATGTTACCTTAATGTAATCGCCCTTTACATAGACATCCTCTTGGTTCCACTCACCGGTTGGTTTCAAATAACCTCGTTTAGCAGGCATCACACCATAGACTGAACCATGATATTGATAAACTTCCAACTTTGAATACACGGGCGCATCGTTATCCAGTATCTGGATTTCTTTTCCAGCGTAAGCAACATCTCCGGTCAACGGGGCGTGAATGCCAAGTCCGTTGTTGGCGCCTGGCGTAAGCTGGAACTCAAAACGAAAAACAAAATCAGAATATTCCTTTTCTGTGTATATGTTGCCATGACCATCCTTTGTCGGGTAAATAGCAATGGTATTATCTTCTACCACATACTCGGTCTTGTTGCCCACCCAATTGTTCAGATCTTTTCCATTGAACAATACATCGAAACCCTGCTCCTTCTCTTCTTTGGAAAGCTCATAGGGCTTAGAACTTAATTCTTTTACATAGATATTTCTGAAAGCGAGGTCTGTTCCGTGTGCCTGCAACTCAATGGCTTCTTCAGAAAAAATAGGAAGGTTTCTATCCCAATAATTTTCCATGACTACATTATCCACCACGAGTACACCATTCAGATAAACCGTTACGCGATCCCCCACCATTTTAATGTGGAAAGTATTCCACTCTCCGATTGGATTATCGGCTACCACTAATGGTGTGCTCCTTTCTTTTTGATTGTTGTACAGACCACCGGAACCCACCTGGGCACCGTCTTGCACACGAGAGATGTCCCAGATTTGAACTTGTGGTGAGCCACGCAAATAAATTCCACTATCACCATTTTTAGAAATCTTCCAATCCACGATCATCTCAAAATCCCCATAAGGGCGTGTGGTGCAAAGATTGGCTCCATCTCCTTGAAACACGATCATGCCATCTTTTACACTCCAGTTATTCTTCACGTTCGCATTGGCTTCAAGTTGTTTTTTTGCCAACACCGCTTTGGTCATTTTGGCTCGCGCGATTGGGTTCTCTACTAAACCTTGCCACCCGCTAAGGTCCTTGCCATTAAAGATCGATTCATATCCTTTCGTGTAGGGAAGTCCTTCAAGGTAAGTGAGTATATCAATGCGTTCATATTGACTGTCCTCTCCCGTTAGTTTATCAAGCATGCGCTCCAGGGTTTTACGAACCTCAATACCGGTGAGGCCTGGTTTGGCATCGGAGGTAGGCAACGCAATTTGCATGGCAGCACGACTAGCTGCACTACTCAGTTCCTGATCATCGAGGTATTCGGCAACAAACATGAGTGATAAAAATGTTCTCACATTACCGGCTGCCCTGATCACCGCAGACTTTTCATTTTTACCCGAAGCTAACGTCATCATTTCGCGCAACATCAACAGTTTTTGATCCTCCGGCCAGGAAGATTTACCCACCTGAGAAACAAAGGACTGAAGTGCCTGGGTATGATATTGTTTTACGTTCCCATCTTTTCTAATTGCCAATAATGTTCTGATTGCTCCGCTGTCTTGCCAGTTCTTCAATGCATCAAACGCAACTTGCTTCTCTTTTTCACTGCCTTGATAAAAAGCAGAGGTCACTTTTTCCAATGCACCATTATCATTCAAATACGGTACTACGGGAAGAAGTTTTACTTTTTGAGCTGGGTAGGCTGCGTTGATCAATGGTACTGCATTTTTATCAAGAGCAGAAATAATGGCCGACTGAATGGCTTTTAACTCCTTATCATTTTCTGAAGCTGATAACATCTTCAAAAGCTCGCTCACGTTATTTGCAGACGACACATTGGGCAATGCATTATACGCTGCATCCTTTACCGCAGCATCACCCGATGAAGTTTGCTTTGCTACAACAGCAAAATGATCTACCGCCCGTCTTGCCGATATTACTTCCAATAGTGCTACTTTATTTTTTGATTGAGCGGCCTCTAACTTTTGCGCTATTAAGACATCGGTGTCCTTATCCGCCACCTGAAGCAGATCTGCTTTTGCTGCCGAGATCTCTACATCATCGGTTGATCGCAACAGGTAATCCAATAAGGCCGGTGTAAAATTTTTATTTCTATAGCTGGCAATTTCTGAAGCTGCTGCCATTCTTGTTGGTTGATTGGATGAAGAAAGAGCCGGCACTAACATAGTTTCAACAAAGCCATCGTTGCGATTGGCCTTCGCCATCATCGACAAAACATCTGCCTGTGCAGAACCTGTTGATTTTTTATATTCTTTCTGCCACAGCGTAAGCGCTGCTGGTGAACCGGCCGATGAAACCGCAATCTTCAAAACCTCCTTTTGATATTCAGCATCATAACGACTACGCTCTTTGATCAGCATTGAAACTGATCCTTGCGGATCTACGTGTGCAAGTGCTTTTAAGGCAGCTAATCTGAAATGTTGTTGTGAGGCATCGGTCGTATTGTCCATCACAGCCTTACTGATTTCTTTAACCAGCACACTATTACCTTTGCTGGTCATCTGATGAAGATACTCAACCAATGCGGTGGTAGCTTCCGTGGGATCATTCTTAAAACCAACATTTTTTACCTGTTGTAAAAGGACCTGGTAAGAACTGGCATCGGCCAATAACGCGATTGTCCATAACGCTTGTTTTTTCAGCAATGCATTTTCACTTGACCCGAATGCCGTGATTGAGGCCAATGCTGGCTGGTAGTTTAATTCACCCAGCGCTTTAATCAATCTCACTTGTGTTGTCGCGGGCTGATTTGGAAGTGCATTCATCAACGCCCTGCTGGCATCTTCACTGCCAATGCGCACCAGTGTGGATATTGCCGGATCATAGGATTCCTTGTCTCCGATGTATTCTTTGAGCACCGCCACCGATTCATTTGAACCAACTACTTTCAGGTTATCCATGAAATAGGATTTTATTTCTGCATGGGTTGCCTTCTTCAGGGCAGCGAGATAAGCCCTTTCAATTTTTGCTTTCTGATCTTTTGTAGTAGCATAGTGGGTAAGTAATGATACCGCATAACGGGAAGGAATTCCTTCTGCTACACCATTGGGCTGCACGCCATCGGTTACCAATTGTAAACCTTCGTCTCCGAGACTAATGATATCCTGAAATATTCGTGCTGCCTGTTGATTGTCAGTGGCAGGCAATATGGCCAATGCATCCGCTACTTTGGTCTTCACCAATCGTTGATCCTGAGCCGAAAGAAACAGTGGCGCAAAAATTAAGATCAGAAAAATGATACGTGTGATTTTATTTAATTTCATTTTCAATGTAGTCTAAAAGTGGTGATTAGATTTTCCAGTGACCTCTCATGGGTTGGTTGATCAAACGGTTGGCGGCTTCATCGTTGATGAACTCCTGCTTAACCGGATCAAAATTCAACGACCTTCCTAACTGAAGCGCGATCTTACCCATGTTCACAATCGTAGCAGAGCGATGGCCATTCAGTTCATTCAATCCAAACTTCTTGCGGCTTTTTACCGATTCAGAAAAAACTGACATCTGTGGCTCCGGGTCTGGGAATGTATCTATGACTTTTAGAATGTTGGGAATGTCTGATTTAAATCCACGATAAATTTTCCCGTTAGGTCCTTCGATGTAAGGCACATTGGTGTCTTTATTTTCACCATCCAGAATAATTTTGCAACCATCCGCGTAGGTAAACTCAATGCGTCTCCAGGTGCCTACTGCATCATCATGTTGCTGTGGGCAATCAACATCTACTCGTATAGGGCTGGTATTATCCTTTCCCAAAAAATACTGCACCGGATCAATATAGTGTTGACCCATATCTCCCAATCCTCCTCCATCATAATCCCAATATCCTCTGAAGGTGCTATGCACACGGTGTGGGTTGTACGGCTTATACTGAGCAGGTCCCAGCCACATATCATAATCCAATTCGGATGGCACTGGCATAGGATCTAAATCCGTTTTTCCTACCCAATAAAATTTCCAGTTAAAACCAGTAACACCGCTGATCGTAACTTTTAAAGGCCAGCCCAGGATTCCACTGTCCACCGCTTTCTTCAATGGCTTAACCGTAGTACCAAGTCCATAAAAATTATCCTGAAATCTAAACCAGGTATTAAGCCTGAACATGCGGCCATATTGTTCCATGGCCTCCACTACACGCTTACCTTCGCCAATGGTTCGGGTCATCGGCTTTTCGCACCACACATCTTTACCTGCCTGGGCCGCCATCACCGACATGATGCCATGCCAATGCGGAGGTGTAGCAATGTGAACAACATCAATATCGGGTTGCGCCAATAGCTCTCTGAAATCGGAGTAGCCTCTTACGTTTCCACCCGCCAGCGCAATGGCATCTTTAAGATGGGTTTTGTCCACATCGCACATGGCCAGCACTTTTGTGCCTTCATATTCAATGTGCCCGCGCCCCATGCCGCCTACACCAATGATTGCTTTGGTAAGGGTGTCGCTCGGTGCCAGAAATCCTTTGCCCCCCAGCACATGACGAGGCACGATCGCAAATGCACCCAAAACAAGGGCCGATTTTTTAATAAAGTCTCTTCGAGAGTTATTGTCTGAACTGATGATTTTGCTTTTTTTCATTCCCGTAGTAGTTATGAATGGATGTGGTAATTATTTCTGTTAGAATAGACAAGGAGGAGATAAGTACATGACACTAATTTTGAAAGCTATTCCGCAATAGGAAAGGTGCTTCAATGTACTTATTTAATTACTAAAAATTCACCTACTTATATGTCCGGTAAATTCTTTATGTAGATCAGGATTTCATTTTTATCAGCTCTCCGGCAATCTTTCTGTCATTGGCGAGCCTGGGAACTTTGTTCTGTCCACCCAACTTGCCCTGCGATTTCATATAGTCGATGAAAGCAGTCTTGCGAAGGGGCGCGATGATGAGTGTGCGTAAGATATTACCGGAGATCAAATCATCGTAATAGACATTCAAGCTGCGCAATTGATTATCCAGTTCCAGCGAAAATGCTGCTAAGTCTTTGGGAGGATTCGCAAACTCAATCAGCCATTCGTGGTGCGGCATTCCTTCAGCGGGTGCCACATTGGGTGCCACGGTAAATTCCACCAACTCCACTTCCGGAAATTTTTGCATAGCGAACTTCATAGCCTTCTCCACTTCTTCACCGATTACGTGTTCGCCAAAAGCCGAAATGAAATGCTTTATTCGTCCGCTCACTACAATGCGGTAGGGATTTTTAGAAACAAACTTCACCGTATCACCAATGGAATACCCCCATAAGCCAGCGTTGCTGTTGATGATCACTGCATAATTTTTTCCGAGCTCCACTTCTTCGATAGAAAGTCTGCGTGGATTATCATTAAAATATTCTTCGGTAGGGATGAATTCAAAAAATATTCCTGAGTTTAATAATAAGAGCAATCCTTCGGCACGTTGTGAATCCTGGTAGGCAATAAATCCTTCCGATGCCGGGTAAGTTTCAATCGAATCAATTTTCTTTCCAATCGTTTCAAATAATTTGGCGCGATAAGGTTCAAAGTTGACACCACCATACACAAACATCGAAAAGTTGGGAAACACATCTTTCACTTTTTTGCCTGTGCGTGCTACGATGCGATCAAAATACATTTGCGCCCAGGGCGGTATGCCCGAAATCAGAGTCATGTCTGCATGAATCGTCTCATCAATAATCTTATCCAGTTTCGTTTCCCAGTCGTCAATGCAATTGGTAGCATAACTTGGTTTTTGATTGGTGCGCAGATAACCTGGCACGTGATGATTCACAATGCCTGAAAGTCTTCCGGTTTTTATTCCGGCTTTCTCATCAAGTTCAGGACTGCCAGACAGAAATATTAAACCGCCATCTAAAAAAGATGCGTTACCAGTTTCATGAACATAACTCAATAAAGCATTACGTGCGCTATTGATGTGATTGGGGATAGACTCTTTTGTAATGGGAATATACTTGGTGCCAGAAGTGGTCCCTGACGTTTTTGCAAAGTAGGCAGGCTTGCCTCTCCAGAGAATATCCGCCTCACCATGCAGTACCTTTTCGACATAAGGCTTGAGGTCTTCGTAATCCCGGATAGGAATTTGCTTTTTAAAATCTTCGTGGGTTCTAATGGATTCAAAGCCATGATCTTTTCCGAAAAGAGTACCTTTCCCTCCCTCGATCAGGTGATTGAATACATTGCGTTGGAACTGAACAGGTTTTAGTGACCATTCTTTTGTCTCCTTTGCGATGTAAGCCGCGAAAGGTTTTGCCAGCACCGAACGTATACCCATATCATGCAAAAGTAAGGGTATCCGATTGAGGCTGCAAGCCAAAAAAAGTGCTGACAAACCTTCCGGTTTTTACTTTTGGGATAATTTTTGAGTAAGAAGAAATGCCTTAACCAGGTAACAACTGAACAAATCGATCGTTGGAATACAAAAAACTCGGCTTTATGAATGCGTTAAAGATTGTGGTCATTGGATTTATTGCCGGTTTGGCGGGCGCCTATACCTTTTTCACTTACCAGAAAGAAAAAGAATCGCGCGAGCAAAAAGAAAAACAATACCAGGTATCGGACTATCAACCCGCTGAAGTTTACCAACCTAACCGTATTGAATCTTCTCACTCAGAGAATAATAATCCTGCCGAAGCTGTGGATTTCAGCCTGGCAGCTCGCAAGGCTACCCCCAGCGTAGTGTATATCAACAGTATCTCACAAGGAAGCCCTGCCTATTCCTATTGGGATCTTCTTTTTGGGGGAAGTGGTTCACAAACTCAGGTGAGCAGCGGATCGGGTGTGATATTCTCAACGGACGGCTACATTGTCACCAACAATCACGTGATCGAAGCGGCCGAAAAAATTCAAGTACTCTATAACAAGAAATCATACGAAGCTGAATTAATCGGAACCGATCCTTCCACTGACATTGCAGTTTTAAAAATCAAAGAAACTGACCTGCCAGCTGTTACGATTGGAAGCTCAAAAAATCTTTCGGTAGGCGAATGGGTAGTCGCAGTCGGTAATCCGTTCTCCCTTTCTTCAACGGTAACGGCAGGAATTGTAAGTGCCAAAGGCCGGAAAATCAATATTGTTGACGATCGTTTTCCGATAGAATCATTCATCCAAACGGATGCGGCAATTAATCCGGGCAATAGTGGTGGAGCATTGGTTAATAAAAATGGGGATTTAGTCGGCATAAACACTGCGATACTTTCCCGCACCGGATCTTATACCGGTTATGCGTTTGCAGTGCCTAGCGACATAGCTAAAAAAGTAGTGGATGATTTGATTAAATACGGAGCTCCTCAAAAAGCAATCTTTGGTGGTAAAGTGGTTGAGTATGACTATCAGAATGCACAGAAGTATGAACTCAATGCTGATGTGAAAGAATTTAAAGGCGTGCTGATTGGAAAAGTAGATCGCGCGGGTGCCGCTGATGATGCCGGCCTGCAGGAAGGCGACATCATTATTAAAATCAATAATATAGAGATCAACAGCGAGAGTGCTTTTGAAGAAGAGCTTAGCTATCACTACCCCGGAGATAAAATCTCAGTTACGTTTGTACGAAATGATAAAACCAGTACTTCGACTGTTACGCTCTTGAACAAGAACGGAGATACCAGTCTGGTGAAACGAAAAATATTTGTTGATGCGACTGTTGGCGCCAGCCTTGAAGCAGTTGACTACGGTGTGAAGGTTTTCAAAATTAAAGACGGGGTATTCAAGAGACTCGGACTACAAGAAAATTTTACCATCGTGTACATCAACCGGCAGCGCGTAAAAGACCCACAAGATGTGATTGAATTCTTCAGCAAGTATAAAGGGCGGGTGTATATGGTTGGAGTCAATAGCTCGAAACAAGAAGTTCCGATTTCATTCTACCTTCAATAGGAAAGAAATTAATTTGAACCTGTCATGCGGGTCTTGAACTTCTTGGTAAGTTCATCCACGATGTTCTTAAAGTTGGCATCGGTCTTCATCATGTCTTCCACTGACTCCAACGCATGAATGACCGTGCTGTGATCGCGGCCGCCAAAATTCTCGCCAATTAAAGCAAGCGTAAGTTGGGTGTAGCGCTTGCAGAAATACATGGACACCTGGCGGGGTATCACAATCTCACGCTTCTTCACTTTACTCTTCATCTGGTCAAGGCTTACCTTGAAGTAATCCGCCACCGTTTTTTGGATAAAGTCTACACTCACATCGGCCTGAATTTCCTTCACAATATTTTTCAGCACCTCTTTGGCTAATTCAAGATCAATGTCCTTTTTAAGCAACGTGGCGTGAAAGAGCAGTGAGTTAAGCACGCCCTCCATATCACGAAGGTTCGTATCAACACTGTAGGCGAGGTATTCGGCAACTTCCGTTGGAATTTCAATTCCATCAGACTGCATCTTGTTATGAATGATCGCGAGCTTGGTTTCGAAATCGGGCTCCTGAAGATCAGCAGTAAGTCCCCATTTAAAGCGGGATAACAGTCTCTCCTGAAATCCTTTCAAATCTCTGGGAGGACAATCACTAGTCATGATGATCTGCTTGCCCGATTGATGGAGCTGATTGAAAATATGGAAGAACATCTCCTGCGTCTTCTCGCGACCCGCCAAAAACTGAACATCATCAAGGATCAGCAAATCAACCTGCAGATAATAATTTTGGAACTCTTGAATTTTATGATTTTGAAGCGCGTTCAAAAACTGACTGGTAAAATCATTTTGATCGATGTATAAAACGATCTTTTCAGGAAGGTTTCGCTTTATTTCATTCCCAATGGCCTGAACCAGGTGAGTTTTACCAACACCTACGCCACCATATAACATCAATGGATTAAATGATGTAACGCCTGGTTTCTTGGCCACAGCAACACCTGCGGATCGTGCAAGACGATTACAATCACCTTCTACAAAATTATCGAACGTATAACTGGGATTCAGTCTGGAATTAACCGTTTGTGGGTTGAGCGCCTTAAAGCTGAATGGTGAATAATCTTCATGGCCTGCATTTCCATGCGTTGCTTGAAATGGATAGCGCTTCGTACCGTTACCATTCGGGTAGTTCACCAACAAGGGAGGGTTTTTATGATTACCACTATCCACCACTACCGAATATTCAAGTCTGCCGTTTGGGCCAATCACCTGATGTATAGCCTTTCTCAACACAGGAACATAATGCTCTTCAAGCCATTCGTAAAAGAATTGTGAGGGAACCTGTATGGTAAGCACATCAGCCTCACTTTTAAGTGGGCTTATCGGTTTGAACCAGGTGTTGAAGTTTTGCTCGTCAACATCTTTTCGAATTACTTCGAGACAATCACTCCATACGGTTGCACAGTCAACTACCATTTATAAAAGCTTCCAATTTTTGTGAAAATCCTCGTAATTTTTTTGGGAGGGAGACAAAGGTGTAAAAAAAATAAAGAACAAAAAAACAAAAATCAGCCTTGATTATTCAGATTTCTTTTTGTCGAAAGAACATGACTAAAATCATAAAATAATTGCAATCCTCGTAACTAAAATTCAACTTGAATCCGCTATTTCATTCGAATTCATGAACTCCGCAACATTAGAAAATAAACCTAACTTTTCTTTTACTTATCCAACTTATAAAGAATGGTTGGAAGTTGCCCGTCAGGAGTTAGAGGGGGTCGAACCTACCGAAAAACTAGGTATTCGCAAAGGGGATCTTGAAATTCTTCCATTCTACTCTGCTTCACAAAAGGAAGCAAGCAATCCTCCTGTTCTGAAACCATCTTCAAATCCCTATTTGGGATCAAGAGGCTGGATGAATACTCCAAAAATTTTAGTAACTGATGAACATAAGGCCAATGAAATAGCACTTTCCTATTTAAACTCCGGTGCCGATGGTATTTTATTCAATTGTCAGTCAGAAAATATAAATCCGGCTATTCTCCTAAATAAAATTAGTCTGGCTGATTGCTCCATTTCTTTTCTGTTGGGTGACCTGCCACCAAATTGGCTACACGGTTTCAGGATTTTCGCAACAAGCAATTGTGATACGAGTAAAATCAGGGGTTGTATTTTCTGGAAAACCTTTCCGGAAAATTATGCTGAAATCGTTCAAAGCTTTGAGCATTGGACACAATTCTACGCATTGGGGATGCTGGTTCAACCACAGTACCATGCCACCGATGAAATAGCGCAATCTCTAAAGAAGGCAGTCCAATTAGTGAATACGCTATCTGAAAAAAAAATAAATCCCCACATCGTACTCGATCAAATAACATTTTCAGTTTCTGTGGGCACCGATTTCTTTCTTGAGATTGCGAAGATAAAGTCATTAAGGAATTTATGGCATCAGGTTAAAGGTGCCTATGGTGTTTCAACCGCCAAACCACTTCACATTCATGCAACCTCAACGGTTTGGATAAATGATGCATACCATCCCCATGGCAATATGATCAAATCAACCACTGCAGCCATGGCGGCCATAGCGGGAGGTTGTGATAGCCTGACGGTAGAACAAGAAGACAATGTCAATGAAACGATGAGTCGGGTGGCAAGGAATGTTTCATCCATCCTGCGGGAAGAATCTCATTTCTCAAAAGTGGCAGACCCCACCGCAGGGTCCTATTATATCGACTCACTTACCGTTCAGCTTTCTGAAAAAGCGTGGAGTAAATTTCAATCGTTGATGAAATGACGAGACCCGACTTTTCTAAAATAAAATTCAATCAGTTCAACCCTGAAGAAAATTCAGGGCATCATGAGCCTTGGGTCTCTCCTGAAAAAATTGAAATAAAATCCGAGCTTACTTCAGATGATCTAAAAAATAATTATTTAAAAGATTATTCAGCTGGAATTGCCCCGTACTTACGAGGACCGTATGCCACTATGTATACGGTACGGCCCTGGACCATTCGCCAATATGCGGGTTTCTCTACCGCTAAAGAATCCAATGAATTTTATAGAAGAAATCTTGCCGCTGGCCAAAAAGGATTATCCGTTGCCTTTGATCTCGCAACGCATAGAGGATATGATTCTGATCATCCGCGTGTAGTGGGTGATGTTGGTAAAGCCGGTGTTGCCATCGACTCAGTATTGGATATGAAAATATTATTCGATCAGATTCCACTGGATAAAATGTCTGTGTCGATGACGATGAATGGAGCCGTACTTCCCATCATGGCGTTTTATATTGTAGCTGCTGAAGAGCAAGGTGTGAAACCCCATCAGCTGAATGGCACCATCCAAAATGATATTCTGAAAGAGTTCATGGTGCGCAATACCTATATCTATCCACCTGCTCCTTCCATGCGGATTGTCTCCGATATCTTTTCGTATTGCTCCAAACACATGCCCCGCTTCAATAGCATCAGCATCAGTGGCTATCACATGCACGAAGCGGGCGCACCGGCACACATAGAACTTGCTTACACCCTAGCGGATGGACTCGAATACATTCGTGCCGGATTAAAAGCCGGTATTGCCATTGATGATTTCGCCCCGCGCCTCTCTTTCTTCTGGGGTATTGGAATGAATTTCTTTATGGAAATTGCCAAGCTGCGAGCAGGACGGGTGCTGTGGGCTAAGATGGTTCAATCATTCCAACCAACAAATTCCAAGTCAATGGCCTTGCGAACCCATTGCCAGACTTCAGGATGGAGTTTGACTGCGCAAGATCCTTACAACAACGTATCGCGCACCACCATCGAAGCAATGGCTGCTGTTTTAGGTGGCACACAATCTCTACATACCAACTCACTAGACGAAGCAATTGCACTTCCCACTGATTTCTCTGCACGCATCGCACGCAACACGCAGTTGTTCATTCAGAAAGAAACGGGTGTCACACAAGTAGTCGATCCATTAGGAGGGTCTTATTATGTTGAATATTTAACAGAGCAATTGGTTAACAAAGCCTGGAGTCTTATTGAAGAAGTAGAAGAACTGGGCGGCATGACCCGCGCCATTGAAAGCGGTATTCCTAAAATGCGCATCGAGGAAGCTGCTGCCGCCAAGCAGGCACGGATTGACATAGGGCGTGATGTCATTGTTGGAGTGAATCGGTATCAAACCGATGAGGTTCCCGATTTCGAAATTCTTGACGTAGACAATGCAGCTGTTCGCAAAGAGCAAATTGAAAAACTAGAGAAATTAAAAAGTGAAAGAGATCAAGACGAAGTAAATTCTGCGCTCGATGGCATAGAGCAAGCCGCACGCAGTGGCACAGGAAATTTATTGGAACTTGCCATTGTTGCTGCCCGAAAACGGGCCACGCTGGGAGAGATTTCGTTGGCAATGGAAAATGCTTTTGGCCGTTATAAAGCAACTATCCGATCTATTTCAGGTATATATTCAGGTGAAATGAAAAATCAAAAAGAATTGGAAGAAGTTCGCGCCCTATCCGATCGCTTTGCCAAATTAGATGGGCGCAGGCCGCGGATTCTGATTGCAAAAATGGGGCAGGATGGACACGATCGTGGTGCAAAAGTGATTGCAACCGGTTTTGCTGATTTAGGTTTTGATGTCGACATAGGACCACTCTTTCAAACACCGGAAGAAGTTGCGAAACAGGCAGCGGAAAACGATGTGCATGTGATTGGCGCTTCCAGCCTTGCCGCTGGCCACAAAACATTAATTCCACAGCTTATTGACGAATTAAAAAAAATCGGCAGACCTGATATCAAGGTTGTGGCGGGTGGCGTAATCCCATCGCAAGATTATGATTTCCTCAATCAAAGCGGTGTGATGGGAATTTTTGGACCAGGAACACCCGTTT
This sequence comes from uncultured Ohtaekwangia sp., assembly GCA_964540915.1. GTDB lineage: Bacteria > Bacteroidota > Bacteroidia > Cytophagales > Cyclobacteriaceae > ELB16-189. Next base: position 47,835 of record CAZIOY010000015.1, on the reverse strand, counting down.
CAGAATCGGCAAAAAAAATTCTTTTGAATTTATTGGGTGAATAATTACCCTCTGATCATTCGGTACTTCCGTTGCTATTCTCACATATCCCTTTTGGAATTACCGATTGATTTTTAATAGTGGCATCAGCCAAAAGAAATGACTAATTTTAATTTGTAAAATTTCAGACTTATGAAACGCATTCATTTCTTACTCCTGATCGCTGTGTTCAGCTATGGTAGGGCCATTAGCCAAAGCAAGTATGATAAAATGCTTAAGGCTGCAGAAACCAGTTATGAAGTGGGCGATTATTCCAAAGCGCTAAGTTCTCTTGAAAAATTCAAAACGAAGGCTTTTAAGAAATTAGGCAAGCACAACGTATACACTCCCACGTATTATTTACTCAATGCTAAATACAATCGTGCCTCCGGCTACATTTCAGAATTTGAATCAAATCTTTTTACAGCCGTAAACACAAGTATTTCTATCAATCAGGAGAACAGCCTGGAACATATTCTCATCCTGATTGGTGGAGCCGAGTTGCATAACCTGAATGGCTCCTACCTCGAAGCGCGAAATTATCTCGCCAATGCTAAAAAGTTATTTGAGGGTGGAGCGCACGTAACCGATGTTATTAAAGGCCAATGGAATCTGGCACTTGCCGAAGCGCTGACCGGCCAGGGATTTTATAGTGAAGCCTTAGAAATACTTAAAGAACAAGAAAAATTCTACGTAGGCCGTGCCGTAAAACAAGAGACTGTCATAGATAGTAAGGGGAATCTTACAAGCAGGAAACTGTCCGATGAAGAAATAGCCGCTCGTTATAACGAATACGCAAAATTATTAACATTGATGGGCAACGCCTATGGTAAACAAGGAAGTTTGAAAAGCTCTGACTCAGTATTTGTATTTGCTGCCAACTGGATTAAGAGATACATGGGCGAATCGAGCATGGCGTATGTTAAAAATCAATTTCTAAATGCAAATGTCCTTATTGAAAATGGAAATGAAAATTTGCCTAGGGAGCTTGAATACAGTACTGCCTTGGCCAACCTTAAAATAAAACATAAGCCCACACACTACCTGGCTATGGGTATTTTTGAAGAGACCATCAAGGAATTGCAAAGAGATGATCGATCAGCCGCCTTATTCAATACAAAACTTGAATATGAAAAGATGATCAATAAAAATTATAAGCCCTCAAGCATTTATCACGTGCGATTGAAAGCAGTAGAATTTGATGCGCGGCTGGACAAAGATAAAACCAAGACCTTAGAAACAGATGCCAATAACCTGATTGCAAACACCACCACCCTGCCGCGTAATAACATGGTGACAGTAAACGTAACCGAGTTTCTCTATGGTTTGGCGATCTACAAAAAGAATTATACCAATGCAGAAAAATATCGGACTGATGTCATCGAAATCAAAAGTAGCTTATTTGGAAGCGAAGCGCCCGAGGTGCATCTGGCCAGACTAAAACTCGCTAATTTTTATCTCGACAACACAAATAAGATCAATGAGGCTGCGCGTATTTATGAAGAGAGCTATACGAAAATTATATCCAAACAAATCGGGGCCTGGCATAAAGACCACCTGGAAATATTAAATCACATAGCTACCTTGTATGAACTAACTGATAAATACACCGAAGCAAATCAGGCCTTGGAGAAAGCTACGTTTGTGGCACGCTCTAAATACACCGATGAAGATTATCAATATGGCATCGAGCTCAACCACATTGCCAAACTTCAGATCAAAATCGGGTTATATGAAAAAGCAGAAGAAAACTTAACAAAATCCCTGAAGATTCTACAGGAATTCAGAAAAGATGAGGAGAAAAAAGTTTACCTGATCCAAGCGATTGAAACACAAGCTGCCCTGTTTGGAATTAAAGGTTTATTTGATGAGGCGGAAAATGCTTTGAACCGTTCTAAAAAAATTATTGGCAATGCCGATAAAATTTCAGGGTCCGATGATCTTAATACGAATAAAGAGCTATCAAGTTTATTTATTCAATTAGGAAGATATTCCCGCACTCAGGAGCTTCTGATTGAATTGATCAGCGAATATGAAAAACTATACGGAACCAGTTCCGTTCGCCTGGTTGACCCGCTTGTTAATATGGGGAAACTTTCATTGGCAAAGGGAGATTACACAGAAGCAACCAAAATTGCTGACCGGGCCAATAAAATAGCCACCAGTGTATATGGCGAAAAATCAACTAAAACTGCGCCTACTCAAAAACTTCACAGTGATATCGATTACGCTATTGGCGATTATGAGAATGCTGAACGGAATATCATTAAAGCGCTCGAAAGCCAGGAGAAACAATTTGGCCGTAATCACATTGAAGTTGCCAAATCGCTTGCACAACTGGGCATTATTAAATTCTACAAAGGTGACAAACCCAGCGAAGTAGAAAAAATCCTGTTTGAGGCACAGGAGATTATGGGTGCAAGGTTGGGGAAAGAAAATCCACAATACGCAGATATTTTAAAGAATGTTGCCATTGTAAAAATATCAGAGAAAAAATACCCAGAGGCGGTATCAGCACTCACTCAGGCAGAAGCAATCTGGCGAAAAAAGACAGGCACGAAAACAAATATTAATGCTGCCTCGATCTACACACTGACCGGTGATCTATTTTATCAAACAAAAAATTACACAAAAGCAGAAGAGTTCTACTCACAAGCACGCGACATCTATGAAAAGTATTTCAATCGCAACCATCCTGAGTACGTCAAAATTCTCTCCAAGCAATCGAAAGTTTACTATATGGAGAAAAACTTTAAAAGAGCAAAATCAAACATAGAACAGGCCCTTAACAATTATGAAATCTTCATTAAACAATATTTTCCTGCGCTGAGTGAACGGGAAAAAGCCAAGTATTGGAATACGATTAAAGGTGACTTCGAATTCTATAATACTCTAGCCTTCGGCCAACTTGAAGATTTCCGGGACCTTACTGGAAAAGTGTTTGATTATCAATTGCTGACCAAAGCCATGCTGTTGAGCTCGTCCATAAAAATCCGCGAACGTATTTTAACCAGCAATGATGAAAGTCTGAAAAATTCATACTTGCAATGGATTCAGAAAAAAGAGTTTCTAACCATCGCCTTGTCGATGAGCACAGATCAGCTGATAGAAAACGGTATCGATCCGAATGCACTTACTTCGGAAATAGAAAAACTTGAACGCGAAATCAGTGAAAAGTCTGAGTTATTCAGTCAAAGCTTCGATAACAAAAAAATTACCTATCAAAATGTACAAAAGGCGTTAAACAAAAATGAAGTAGCCATTGAGATGATTCGCTATCGGCACTTCAATCATTCGTTTACCGATTCAATCGTTTATGTAGCGTTATACGTGAAGGGTGATAATTCCAGGCCTAAAGCGATCATCTTGCCGGAAGGTTACCGGTTGGAAACAAGATTCTTCCGCTACTATCGCAATTCAATCACCAGTAAAATTCCGGATGAGTATTCCTACAAATCATTTTGGGAACCCATCCAGAACGAAATCGGAACTACCGCAACCGTATATCTATCACCCGATGGTGTTTACAATCAGATCAACCTGGAGGCTATACCAACACCCGATGGAAAATATATAATTGATAATTCAAACATCGTAATGGTGAGCAACACGAAAGATCTGCACCTTCGCAGGATTAAAAAGAAACAAGCAGTAACGGCTAATAAAGCTACTATGTTTGGAAACCCTACCTTTTACCTCACCGCTTCGAGCAATAGAAATATTCCCGCACTGCCAGGAACCGAAAAAGAAGTGGAGGAACTGCAGACGCTGCTTAAGAAAAACGGGTGGGTTACGGATGAGTATGTAGAAACATCAGCCAGCGAAGACCAGGTGAAGAGTTTATCCAGCCCCAAAATTTTCCATATCGCCACGCATGGGTTTTATACGCCCTCAGTTGACCAGGATGAACTCGCAGAATTAACGGAGAGCGAAGCGCAAATGACAGAAAACCCACTGATGAAAACAGGCTTGTTACTCACTGGTGCGGGTGACGTACTCAATAAAACCAAATACAATTACAATATGGAAAGCGGCATTCTCACAGCGTATGAGGCGATGAGCCTCAACCTGGATCAAACCGACCTGGTTGTATTAAGCGCTTGCGAAACTGGCCTGGGAGATATTTCTAATGGTGAAGGTGTATATGGTTTACAACGGGCGTTCCTAGTAGCCGGTGCAAAGGTTTTGATCATGAGTATGTTTAAAGTAGATGATGAGGCTACGCAAAAACTGATACTGAACTTTTATAGAAAATGGCTTGTCACCAATAATCTTCGTCAGAGTTTCGTGAATGCCAAGAAAGAATTGCGGGTGGACTATCCGGAACCCATTTACTGGGGTGCGTTTATGATGATTGGATTGGAGAATTAATTATTTAAAGAATTATTTTCCGTTATCCGTTTTCAACTGACTTAGTTTGTATTGCCATACACCGGCAATACTTCGCGATCTGTCTTTGACTTCACTTGCTTTGTCTCCGATAAAGTTTTCATCCACGGTTTGGTAAAATAATTCAAGCCATCGGTCAAAATGTAAAGCCGAAATCGATAATGCCACATGCTTTTGAAAAGGATTGCCCTGATAACTCTGCTCGCCCAACAACATGGAAGACCAGAAGTTATACATGATGGGTAAATGGGCAGGCCAGTTGACATGGGCAAATAACGGACTCAGCAGATCATCCTGTTTTACTTTTTCGTAAAAGTTGTTCACAAGTAGAATAATATCCTCTCGTTGCATAATTTCTTTCATTTTCTATACCTCATTTTATTTTGTGCGCGAACAACCATTACTGCAAGTGTTACAAAGTAAAGGAGAATACCAATCCCCGAAAAAATACCGCTTACTTTCCTCCACTCGATACTAAAAAGTGAATCTGAGATAAGTCTGAGTAAAAGGGAACCTTGCACGAGAAAGAGCCAGCCATACAAAACAGGATGATAGGGTTTGTTGGTCATACCTAAAACACCTGGTAAAATAATCGGTCCATGTGCAAAAATCATGGCAAAGGCGTATCCGATAAAAAAGCTGTGAACAAGTATATCATAGGAGTAGGCTGTATCGGGCATGGCTATTAATAGCACACCATTGATGATTAGCCATCCATTAGCAATAAGAAGAGCAACCGATGAAAATCTGGTTAAGCCTGTCTTTTTCAATCCTATGCGCATCACATCGTGTTTCAACATCCATACGGCAATGCATATCATGGCAATCGCGGAGAGATATTTTCCAACACCATGAAATGGGATAATTACGCCTGAAAGAAAAAGCGCCATAAAACCCATCAGAAGATTTTTCATCTTATTTGAAACCGGTAAAAACTTTGACAACTCAATTCGTTCGGCAGTAATAGTGAACAATAAGAATCCCATCCACCAAGGAAACGCAGCAGGATAAAATTGTTTTTGGATAAGCATGGCATTTCCGGTAATCAGGCATCCGGCTCCAACCATCATCAACATGATAGAAAGGTCGCGGGGATGGAGATATAAATAATACGCATGAATAATAAACAAGCCCACACTTCCCGCCAGAAGAAAATATAAACCTGCATGATAATAGCCAGGCACTACCATCAATAGACTCAGCGCACTGATAACGGGTACAACAAAGGCAAGCTTTCGTTTTAGAGGAATAGCTTTTTCAAGAGCAATCAAAGTAGTTAAAAACCCACCCACCATAATGGCTCCATGATGAACGGCTACGTGTGTTAAGGGCAAATCCCATCCCAACCGGATCAATCCTGCCCAGATACCTGCTATCAAATTAAAGATAGCTGCCAACATAAAAGGTATTCGCCAATAGGACATAAGAATCTATTAAAGCATAAAGTCTAATTACAAATCTTTCTTGCTAAATATCCTCAATGCTATATAAATCGGAATAATAGCCCATAGAAAAAGTATGGAAGAAGAAAATAACACGCCCATATTGCTACCAAAGAAATTTTTATAAAACGCTCCGGTGTATCCCATCAATGCTGAAATATCAAGTTGCAATAACATGATGATGCGTGCCAGATCAACCGGATTAAATGCAATAAGCGTTAATGTTACTTTCTCCAGCGGGTAATCGTTAAAGCTGTAGATAATCCAAAGAACGAAACCATCATAGATCAAAGAAAAATAAAACCAGAAGAGGAGCGCAATGCCAATGGCTTTTGATTTATCACGTGTGAGTACCGAAGACAGAAAAGCAAGCGAAACAAAAACCAGGGTAAGAAAAACACCGGTGACTAAAAGTGAAATCACGTTTTGGCCTGCCCCAAACATGATAAAGGGAACGCCCACACCTATCAGATAAGCCATACACAGGGAAGATGCCACCGCCAGATATTCGCTTAAGAAAATGACTCTTCGATTGATTGGCTGGGCGAGCATCAACTCTATAAATTCATAGGAGCTGAAAAAATGAATGGTGGTAAACACCACACTTACCAATGGCACCACCATCAATACGATGTTGAGTAAGCTCAAAACTATTTTGCCAAAATCACTATCAAGCTGAAAAAGGGCAAAGGTGCTAAGCAACAAGAACCCCGTATAAAAAAGAATGAAGCGGGTTCTTAAAATGTCGTTGAAGATATATCGTATTACGCGTGTCATATCTGTTCGGTAATGGAGTTCAATAATTCCTTTTGCTTTATCAGGGTGGTCACCGCCTTATTCAATCTTGTTTCATGGGTTTCTTCCTTCAACGCGTCAATCGAATTGTTATACTGTATCTTCCCTTCGAAAATGTAAACCATCTCGGTGGATAGCTCGTCCAGGTCGCTGAGAATGTGGGAAGTAATGATGATCAGCTTTCCCATGCGTCTCTCATGCAATATTTTTTCCTTCAATATTTCTACAGAAACAGGATCGAGCCCTGCTGTTGGTTCATCCAGAATTAAAACAGGTGCATGAAATAGAAAAGCAAGAGAAGCACTTACCTTTTGGCGTGTGCCTCCCGAAAGGGTATGCATCCGCTTATCGTAAATCTTATAGAGTTTAAACGCATCAATCAACTCTTCGTCTACCGTCTTCACTTCCTTACGGATATTCTTCATCATATCGATCAGCTCTCCGATGCGCATGTTTTCAGGATACCTTCCGATCTGGGGCATGTACCCGATCTGCTCACGATACTTCCACTCATTAGCAATATCTTTTCCGTTGAATTGAATCAAACCGGAAGAAGGCCGCACCATACCCAATACACCTTTAATGAGAGTAGTCTTGCCAGATCCATTTGGGCCCACCAATGCGTAACTCTTACCGGCAATTAAACTTAGGTTTACCTGATCAAGCACCGTGAGCTTGCCAAATTTCTTACACAAATTATTAATTAAAATCATAAGCCTTCATGGAGGGTAAGTTGTCTTTTAAATTTTCGGGAGTGATCACCGGAATCGCTTTCTCTGCACGATCCAATAAAAACACAAGGAAACTGCGCCACAGCAACACTGCGGTTGGCATTCTTTCTACGATCATTCCATACAGGCTGATGGGCCGGTAGGGCACATCACCTACCTGATCGCGGTTGAGATCATAGCCTTCGTAGCGGTCCCAGTAATTACTTTCAATCCTATTTAATACCAAACTTCCATTAGTAATAAGGTCAAATGTGTTTTGCTGAAAGTTATTACGCTCAATCACATTATCATCGCAACTGGCCTGCAGCTTGAAAGCATATCCGTTCCTGATAAATTCATTTTCTCTGAATTCAATACGACTGCTCCCTTCGGCATGGATGCCGACAGAGTTTTCCATAAATTCATTACCTGTTACAAAGCTGTCACTGATGTCTTTCAGAAGCAGTCCGTAGGAGGAAGATCCCCAATTATGAATAAAACGATTGTTGATCATCTTCACTCCTTTCGTGTACATGACGGCCACTCCTGCACCATTATTGATAAAGGTATTATCACGGTATTCATCATTATGAGAAAACATAAAGTGAAGTCCGTAGCGCATATTGCCTTCACTGTAATTATTGGTGATCAGTGAGTTGGTCACGAATTCAAAATAGATACCATCACGATGGCCTTTTATCTTATTCTGATTAATGGTGATATACTGACACTTCCAAAGGTGAATGCCGTTTCCAATCTGATGTTCTGCTTCAGCGTCCGATTTCAACTCATTGTTTTCTATCCAGATGTTTGAAGAGTTGGCGAGATAAATACCAAAAAAGGTATTTTCAAATTGGTTGTTAAGAATGTGAAGATTTTTGGAATCAAGAATTTTTATGGCTGCTTTATCCTCAATGCTTCCCGTGCCTGTATTGATGAACTTTAATCCTTTGATTATAGCACCTTGAGTATGAACTGTTAATATTTCATATTCATTCTCACCATCTAATATGGGATACCCCTCACCGATCAGCGTAAGCGACTTTTGCAATAAGATATTGCCTTCACGATAAATACCAGGATCTATGAGCAGCGTATCGCCCGGATTTGCCAATGCAATGCCCTCTTTAATTCGGGTCACCTTTTGTAAGGAACCCACTTTAATTATTTCACCTGCTACAAATTGAGCAGACAAAAAAAAGGTGATAACAAATAATATCAATTGTACTTTTTTCATTTTGAGTGGCGCTTCAAAATTGAAAACGAATACTACTTAAACTGGGTATTGGTTTCTCCCCAACTCATTAATATGGCTTTCCATTCTTTTTTATAACGTAAATATTCTTCATCCGTAGCAAAAGCGGCTATCCCGCTCGCCATCGGGCTTCTGATTAACTCTGACTTTAAATACCATGAATTTGTGCCATCGATTAATTTAGTCGGTTGGGCAAAATTAACAACGAGCAAATGCGCAATGTTTCCTTGTTCCTCAAAATCAGAATGATAAAAACCCAGCATACAGTTGACATCATCAAACTTATATACCTTTCCTTTTTTGGTAACAATCTCGGCACCAAACTTGGGATCTATTAAGGTCATCTTACACGTGTGACACATATCGGTTCCATAAACCAATGGCTCCGGCTCAACGGTGCATCCGTATGTGAAGGCAGCAAGCAGTATAGTTAACAATACCCTCATGCCTGTTTTTTGCTTTTATAAATTTCAAAAACAAGAGCCCCAATTACCAGCAAGGCAGATACAACAAAAATCCATCCTCCAATATCCGGACCTGAGAATGCAGTAAAATTCAAAAGTTGTTTTGTTCCAATCAATGGAGGTTGATAAGACATGCCGGGCAGTATAATAGCGGCAGTGGGATCCAGATTATGGCCATAGTCATATCCCCATAACCAGAAATCAACCAACGCGGCAATGCCTGTAGTAAGAAGTATAATAACATACGTCCATAACATAAATCGTTTGTTGACGAGCGCTGTGATCAATCCAAAGGCAATAAGAAAACCAACGATATAAATCATGTAGGTAAACTCAGGAAACATCTGCACTTCAATGTGCTTCATGCCAATGTAGTGGTTGAGCGCACTGATGATTTTTACATCACCCTTGATATCATTGATCCAGATGTCCATTTCCAGTCCTTCGGGGTATTGTGGAGCCCACATCAGGATTTGCCATAGTGGCACAAAGTAGGCACTGATCATGAGCAATGCAGCAGTTGCAATCACCGCGCGCGATATGGGTTTAAGTGGCTTCATATAAATATTCTTTTTAGTGTAGCCCCGCTCCGTCCTGACGTAAAGTCAGGACGGCATTCGGGACCTTCAACCTGTAAACTATGAAAACAAACCGCCCCGACTAGTCGTGGGCAGATGTGATCTACTGACCTGCGCCACTTGCCTGGTCTTCGATCTTACCGGTTGAAAACTTTAGAGGAACCTTACTTCCCGCAGGAGACACACGAATGTAGCCTTGCATTTCCTGGTGTAGTGCAGAACAGAAGTCTGTGCAATAGAAAGGGAAAATACCCGTGCTGAGAGGTTTCCACTTCAGTGTTTGCGTTTCTCCTGGCATGACTAATATTTCAGCATTATTTGCGCCCTTCACAGCAAAGCCGTGTGGCACATCCCAGTCTTGTTCCAGGTTAGTTACATGGAAGAAAACTTCATCGCCTAACTTTACTCCTTCAATATTATCGGGTGTTAAGTGTGAACGAATGGCCGTCATATATACGTGCACTTCTTTTCCTTTACGCTCTACTTTCGTCATTCCTTCACCCAAGGAGGCGTAGGGGTGCTTATTATCTTCTATTTTATAAATCTTAGTTGAATTAGGCATCACCAAACTCGCTGGTATCGATTCGGCATAGTGAGGCTCACCGGTAGTAGGAAAATCCAGGATGAGTTTCATCTTATCACCACTGATGTCATATAACTGAGCTGATTGTGTTAGCTCCGGACCTGTAGGCAGATAACGATCTTTTGTAATCTTATTGTAAGCAACCACATATTTACCATGAGGCTTTGTTGTTGGGCCTCCAGGTACAGACAAGTGACCAATCGAATAATACGTAGGAACGCGATCCAGAATTTCCAAAGTCTTCACATTCCATTTTACAATTTCAGATGATACAAAGAACGATGTATAGGCATTACCATTGTTATCAAACTCGGTATGCAATGGGCCAAGGCCTGGCTTCTTCACTTCACCATGCAGCGCTGCTTCATATTTGATCACCGGAATACCGGCAAACTCACCTTCAAACTCTTTGTTGGCAATAGCTGCTTGAATTTTCGCGAATGAAAATACAGGAATCAATGCTGCCAGCTTTCCGCTTCCTACGATATACTCACCGGTAGGATCTGTATCACAACCATGTGGTGACTTAGGACAAGGAATGAAATAAATGATATCCTTTAATTCGGCAGGATCTAACTGAAGCACTTCATCCATAATGGTAGAGACTCCGGTGTGGGTGCTTTCATCCCATACGTTGTGAGCATACTTTGCTTTTGCTGTTGTGCCTTTTCCTGCTTTGATATACTCTTCCGCTTTTTTCCAGTTCACAGCCATGATAAAGTCCTTATCTTTTTGTGAAGCATTTACTTCTAAAAGTGTGTAAGCTTGTTCTGTATTATACGTAGAGAAGAAAAACCAACCATGTGATGGACCTTTTCCTGCGCGGGCCAGGTCAAAGCTTACACCGGGTGTCTTCAACTGAAAAGCAATTTTCATTTCCCCATCAGTTGGATCGACTGAAATAAAGCTGATGTACCCTTTGAAGTTCTCCTTAAATGAACTGATAGGCACATCTGTATTGTCGCCAACAGGCACACTAAAGCGGGTTCCTGCAACAATATATTCTGAATTTTCGGTGATGAATGGAGATGAGTGATTACCACCGCTGTTAGGCAATTCCAAAATCTCTACAGTCTTAAAGGTTTTCATATCCACACGGGCAACGCGAGGAGTGTTGTTTGCATTTCCAAATGCCCAACGTCCATCGTGCTCGCCTTTTGTTAACGATAATGAGATATGGTGCAAATCATCCCAGGGCACAAATCCATGTGAGGTATTCAACATCGGTTTTGTTTCTTCACTATAGCCCCAGCCGTTTTCCGGGAATTGTGAGAAGACGGGAATAATGCGGAACAATCTTCCAGAAGGAAGTCCGTAGATACTCATTTGTCCGTTGAATCCTCCGGACACAACATTATAAAATTCATCATATTTTCCTGGGGCAACGTAGGCCTGTGATGCTGCATCACCATTGATTATGCTGCCAGGTGCCTTAGGTTTGCATCCCTGCCAAAGAACAATTGTGGCTAAAACTACGAGTACCGAAAGTACCCGATGTATCGTGTATGTTTTCATAGTTATTTATTTATATAGAGTTGATTTAATTATTTCTTTTCGGGAGGTAGTAACACGGCATCAATGATGTACACAATTCCATTTGATCCTCGGGCTGAGCCTAATACGTTTGCTCCATTAACCGTGAGTTTTCCATCCTTCTTACCAATTTTGACATTATCAAGATTGACCTGATTCAACGTCATGCCATCCTGCATCATGCCTTCAGTGACTACACCCACATATACGTGGTACTCCAAAATATTACGGAGTGCATCTCTACTTTCAGGTTTTAACAAACCTTCCACAGTTCCAGCAGGCAATTTTTCAAATGCAGCATTCGTGGGAGCAAATACTGTGAAGGGTCCGGCATTCGATAGCACATCTACATATTCCGCAGTTTTCAAAGCTGTTACTAATGTGGTGTGATCCGGTGAGTTGACTGCGATACGTACTACATCTTGTTGTGATACATCATCTTTTACAGCAGATTGTCCAGCGCCTGGCGCTTCTGCCACAGCTTCAGTCTCTGTATTCGTAGTAGGTTGACTACAAGAGAACGCGAGCATAGCTAACATAGGCAAGAATACCTTTTTCATATAGTTTTTTTTTGGTAAGTGATTCAGTTTATAAATGGATTGCCTGATGGTTTATTTATTTATTTTTCACCATCATTTTGGCGCATAAACTCTAGGAGATCGCGTGCATCGCCAATCGATACGTTTTGATTGGGCATGCGGGTAAGACAGAGTTCAAGAAGTTTTTGAGCTTCCGGATCCTGGTCAAGCATCACCTCCACATTCAAGATCATGTTCATGATCCACTCTGGTTTGCGGGCTTTTGTAACACCCAACCATCCCGGACCGACAACACGTTGATCGGTGAGCTTATGGCATGCAGAACATTTCATATCATAAATAGCTTTGCCCCGATTCACGCGGTCCAGCTCAAGTGGAGTGTGCAGGGTAACATTTTTAATCTGACCAAGTCCTTTTGCAGGATCGGCAACGGCAGCCACTGGGTTTTCATCTTTTTTTTCTGTGGCTTCTTCTTTCAGTTTGCCTGGACTGCAGGCTAAAAGCAGGAAGATTGTGGCGGAGAACCATACTAGTTTTTTCATAGTTTTTTTGTTTTGAAAGAGCACCTAGGTGCTTTTTTTATTGAAGGCAAATTAGATAGGAAGTAACTTTCTTCTTATGACTCAAATCATAAAAACAACGTGATATTTATCAGCGAAAAAGCTGAGCGTATTTTAGGATATGCGTTTTTTGAAAAATTCAGTGTTTGATCAAACCGCTATCAGATGAAAATCTTGTGGTCCAGGATCTGAAGCTTACCCGATTCTTCCATGCGTTTAATGGTGCGAATCACGGTTTCCACTCTCATTCCACTCATATCGGCAAGTTGTTGTCTGGTAAGCGGAACCTGGAACGGTTGCTCAGTTGCAGAGGCTTTTGATTTGAGATATCCCAACAAACTAAGGATACGATGCTCCGGATCGTAAAAAGATATTTCCGAGAGAATCATATTTTTGTATCGGAGCCTCTCGCATAAAATGCGATCAAGCTGAAGATGAATATCAAAGTTATCTTTGAGCAAATTGAAAAAACGATCCTTCGGAATTCGTAAAATTTTTGAACCAATCAATGTTACTGCCGAGCCAGGATATGCAAAATCGCAAAATAACGGAGGCTCACCAAAACAGTCACCTTGATAAAAAAGTCCTTGAATAAATTCCTTTCCATCAAGACTGTAAGTCACCATTTTAATAGTGCCCTCCTCTACCTGGTAAAAAAAATTTCCTGTATCCCCTTCGTGAAATAATATATCATCTTTTTTTAAAGACAGAACAGAAGCTCCATAACGGAGTGCGATATCCCTCTTAATCAGGCTCACTTTTTCTTCTTCTTATCATCAAACAACATGCGCACAGATGGGCCATAGGTGTCATCAAACTGACCTGATTTTAAACTCCATAAAAAAAGACCTAGAAAAATAAGTGCTACGGTAAGACTAATGCAAATAAGGGCAATAATGATGTTCATGACCGTAGTGTTTTATTACTTACCAAGTTAACAGCTAAAGTTGAGAATCCCACCACACTTATACTTGAAATGGGCATTAAAATCGCTGCAATGAGAGGAGTAAGGTGCCCGCTCACAGCAAAAGACAATGCAATGATGTTGTAGAAAAATGAAATAGCAAAACCGGTTTTTAAGATACTGGTTGCTGAGCGACTCAAAGAAATAAATCTATTCAGCTGACTTAACTTATTTCCCTCCAGAATACCATCACAGGATGGCGTGAACACACCGGTGTCATCGGTGATGGCCACACCCACATCACTTTGCTTCAATGCCCCGCTGTCATTCAGTCCGTCACCCAACATCAATACTTTATTGCTTGCTGATTGGAGTGCACTGATGTACTCCAACTTATCATGTGGATTTTGATTGAATAATAATGAAGCGGTTGCAGGAAAAACCTTTTTCATCCTATCGTGATCCGCTTCTGAATCACCGGAAAGCATGGCGACCTTCTTTGAATGCAATGACTTCATCAATTCTTCAATTCCCTCTCTTACGGAAGTTTCAATTTTAAAATATCCACGAACCTGACCATCGATGGAAACAAACACCTTGGAAGAAATTTCAGGTAGGAAACCCGTGAACTTTACATACTCAGCAGAACCAACCACAATGTGGTGACCACCCATATTTCCTTCAATACCACGCCCTGGTTTTTCAAAAAAATCAGCAACCGGTGAAGATGAATTAACCGCAATCGATTTGGTTATTAAATTGCTGAGCGGATGTGAAGAAGAAGATGTGAGTGTTTTCACCCAAGCCAATTCACGATCATCCATTACTCCTATAAAATCAAGTTGGGCAGCACCGTTGGTAATCGTGCCCGTCTTGTCAAAAACCACCGTGTCAATTTTTGAAAGCCTTTCAATTACATCGGCATTTTTCAAATAAAATCCGTGACGGCCAAATACACGTAACATATTCCCATAGGTAAAGGGAGCTGCCAAAGCTAATGCGCAAGGACAGGCCACCATTAATACAGAAGTGAGCACCAACCACATTTGCGAAGCATCGGCCCAATACCAATATCCAGCAGTAATCAATGCCACTGCCAATATTACCCAGGTAAAACGCCTTGCTGCCAGATCAATCATTTTTCTATAGCTACTCTCCCCGGATTTTTGGAATATCTCCTTGTTCCACAAACTGGTGAGATGACTCTGCGAAGTCTTCTTTTCTACCACCAGGGACACTGGCTTACCAACCAATCGGCCACCTGCATACACTAGTTCACCAGCCTTCACCCTTACTGGTTTGGATTCACCGGTAACAAAACTGTAATCGAAATAGGCTTCACTATCTAATAATAAACTATCGGCAGGCATCACCTCCCAGTTGCGCACGCGTATGGTATCACCTTTTTCCAAGTCATAGATAACGATGGGCTTCCATTCGTTTCCGTTCTTCTTTTGAACAGCCAACGGAAAGTAGGAACGAAAATCGCGATCAAAAGCCAGACTTTCATACGTCTTACTTTGAAACCATCTGCCAATTAATAGAAAGAAAACTAATCCCGCCAATGAATCGAGATACCCTGCACCTGTATGACTTAGTATATCGTAGACACTTCTAAAAAATAAAGCTGCCAGCCCAACTGCGATCGGCACATCAATATTAATTTGTCGCTGCTTGAAACTTTGCAGCGCGTTGGAAAAATAATCACGACCACTGTAAAAGGTTACGGGTACCGCCAAGGCGATATTCAAATATGAAAAAAGATTTTTAAGTGTGGTCTCCGTACCCTCCAAACCTAAATATTCAGGAAAGCTTAATAACATGATGTTGCCAAATCCAAATCCGGCAACCGCTAACTTCATCAGCAAGTCCTTGGAAGAAGTCGTTTCTTTTTTCTCTTCACTTAAATTTACTTGTGGCGCATACCCTAAGGAAGCCATAACCCTGGCAATTTCACTTAACGCTACCACAGAAGGATTGTAATCAATGGCTACACGTTTGCGCGCAAAGTTGACTTCCGATTTCACCACTCCCTTACTCAACTTCTGAAGATTCTCCAGTAACCAGATACAGGAAATACAATGAATAGAAGGAACAAAAAAACTGACCCTTGCAAAAGAGTCAGAATTGAATGTAAGCAGTTTCTTCTTTATAGGAGCTTCATCGAGATACGCGTAAGTATCCTCGCTAACATATTTTAAATTAATACCAGGGGTTGATTCGTATGAATAGTATTCGCACAGATTGTTCTCGTTCAGTATCTCATATACCGTACGACATCCATAACAGCAAAAGATTTTGTCTTCGCTTTTAAATCCCTGCTCTTCGCAAAGCTGACCGCAGTGATAACATACTACTTGCTCTTTTACCTCAAACGCCATGCTTAGTGATTAGAATAAAAGATAGACATGTGATAATCTGCCAATTTAGTGGCGAGTTGATTATTCTTTAGCAAATTAACAGCGGCATGACCCATTACCAATAAAGGCTTATTTAATTTTTCGGCATACGACACCAGCTGATCGGCTAAATTCTTGTTGCTAAATGGCACAATGCCTACATCATCAAATACCTTCTGCAGGTAACTTACCAGATATTTTTCCAGATGAATTTCAGGTGCATCGTCAGGGCTTACGGTAATGATCGTTACCTTTTTCTTGGTCGATACTTTTCCGAACATCGTAAGGAATGATTTCAAGGCAGCAAGACCCGATTGATCATAATCAAACAAGACCAGTATTTCCTCATACGAGTGCACGAGATCTTCCGTGAGGAAAATAGGACATCCCATATCTTCAAAAAAATGATCTGGAAAAGACTGAATTAACTGGCCCATGTTATCATGCGTGATCGGGCTGATTATAGCAAGGTCGGCAAACTTACTTTGATTCATCAGGCCGCTTGAATTAGACTGGCTGTTGATGAAGTTAATGTCCAGATCCAATGTCTTCGCTTCCTCCTGAAGAGAATTCTGCAAAGCTGTCTTATCCTGCTCATTGATAACAGTAGCTTTTCCCTTTGCGGATTTTGTAAAATCTTTCAGGAAAAAAGCTGAAAATCGCTTCTGATCTACATGCGATAACAAGTTGGCATAGTCACACAGATGAAACCTGGTTGGTTGTAAGTCTACAGGGAATAGTATATGCTTTTTCACAACGAAAATATTTTTTTTAGCTGATCTTATAAGTCCAAATAGGGCAGTTGATATGGTTGACTGCATCTTCTGCAATGCTTCCACTCATCAAATGGTTGAGTCCTCTGCGTCCGTGGGTAGCCATCGCTACCATATCTGCTTTTGTTTCATAAACAAAATTCTTCAATCCTTCTTCTTCACTGAAGTCGTTCCATACATTCAATGTGTAATCCTTCAGCATAAAGCGTTTGGCAAACGCTTTCAATTGAGGTTTGATTTCCATATCTCTCTTAAATGATGACGGTGTATTCACATACAGTATGTGCAGTGTGGCTTTAAAAAAGTTTTGCAATGCCTTTACTTGCACGGTCAACTCTTCCTGATTCATATTCCCTGTGGTTGGGAACACAATATTTTTTACAGCGGTCAGCTTGACTTGTTTTTTAATTGCCATGACGGGAACTCCTGCCGTGCGAACAATCTTTTCGGTATTGGAGCCAATAAAGAATTCTTTGACTCCACTGGCACCATGAGTGCCCATGAGAATCAGATCAATTTTTTTATCTTTTACAAAATCACGAATGGTTGTTGTAGTGCCACCGAATTCAACAAACGAAGTAACTTTGGGGCCTTCTTTAGCCCACTTCTCTTTCATCTTGGCAAAGTTCTTTTCGGCATGTTCCTTCATGTCTTTGATAAAAGCTTCTTCAAAGGAAAGGGTAGGCATTAGCACACTTTCATGCATTACCGGTAATTCTACAACGTTCAGTAACACCACTTCACCGTTGCTCTGATTTGCAATTTCTACGGCCATCTTGAAGGCCTGAACCGCAGGATCGGAAAAATCGCATGGAACCAATATCTTTTTCATGACTTGTAGCGGTTTATTTGATTATCCAAATGTAGGACAAACCACTACCCTCCCATAATGATGGGTATCAACGAAAAAGATGACTTTTATCAGTTAAATAGGGTCAAAAAAGAATTTATTCGGCCCTTTTTTTTAGGAATTACGCTAGTATAAGGTCGGCTTGCTTGGCTAGCTTTTTAGGCTCGAGTACGCGGATTTTTTTGCCTTCAAAAGAAATGAGCCCCTCGGATTTAAACTCGGAAAGCAAGCGAATAACCGTTTCGGTGGCGGTGCCTACTATGCTGGCCAGATCTTCACGTGAAAGTGCCAAATCAATCAAGAAACTTCCTTCACCTTCCATGCCATAGGTCTCTTTCAACATGAGCAAGTTTGCAGCAAGGCGCTCGCGTACTGACTTGTGCGCCAGTTCCGCCAGTTTCTCCTCCATAATGCCCATTTCGTGACAAACGGCCTGAACCACCCGCTTCATAAACATGGGATTTTTTTGAAGTACTTCAAAAAAACTCTCCTTGGGTATAAAGCAAATCTTAGCGTCCTCCAAAACGGTAGCTGTTGCCTGGTAATATTCTTCGCTTAACAGGGCCCGATAACCCAGAAAATCCCCAGGCTTTGTTATATAGATGATGAATTCTTTACCCTGAACGTTATTTTTATACACTTTCACCTTACCACCATTCATACAATACAACCCTGTCGGGCGGGTTCCTTCATAGAAGATATTCTGCCCTTTTTTGTATTGGATGCATGTTTTGTGATTGTTGATCCTGCTCAGATCCTCCGGGTTCAATCCGTTAAAGAGTGAATCCTTTAAATGTTCGCACAGTGTGCACGCGATATTAAATTCAACTTTAGCCATAATCTTCTTCGAATTTGATCAAAAAAATCATCGTTTCAAATAGCTACACTATTAATCCAACCCCAAACAAAAGAACAAATAATAAGGTAGAAAAAGCCATTTGCCTCAAAAAAGGATCTAGCTCTGAAGATGGTTTTTGATGAACCGCCATTCCGTTTCTGATCAATAATGGAGTCGACAAAATAAATAGAAACTGCCAGATGGATTGGAAATTAAGTAAGGTGTAGATCACAGCACTCAATAGCCCTGCTGATAAAAGTATCCAATGGTAAAGAGATGCCTTCCTTTTACCAACGCGCACGGGAATGGAATATTTACCCGCCATCCTATCAGAATCAATATCGCGGATGTTATTCACATTCAATACGGCTACAGAAAAAAGGCCGCAACTTAAGGCAGGCAATACTTCCTGCCAGGAAATATGATGAGCAAAGAGATAAAACGACCCCATCACCCCAACCAAACCGAAAAATATGAGAACGGATATATCTCCCAAGCCAATATAACCATACGGTTTTTTACCGACTGTATAGCCAATAGCTGCCAGAATACTTAGTAATCCCAACCCGAAAAAGAATAGTATCGCTAACCAGTTGGTGCCAAATGAAAGCCATAGAAGAACTATACCACTCACTAAACTCAATAAAGAAAACACGATTACCGCATTGCGCATGTGCACTAACGAAATTGCCCCCGACTGAACGGCACGTGCTGGCCCCTTCCGTTCAACATGATCTGCCCCGTTGACGGAATCTCCATAGTCGTTGGCCAGATTTGAAAGTACCTGCAGAAAAATCGTGGTGATACAACACAAAGAAAAAATTACCAGGTCAAATTTCTGTATTTCTGCCGCCAGAAAACCGGCCATGCCAATGCAAGAAAGCGCGAGAGGTAATGTGCGTAAACGAAATGCGTGAAGCCAGGCTTTGATGTTCATACTTGAAACAACAAATCAACTAGAAATAAGTTGAATTTGATAGCTTACCCTATAGAATTTCGTTGATCGTATGAAGTTGGTTATTGAATGAAAACTGATCGCCCAAACGCAAGCCCATCACGATGAGGCCAATGGGGGTGGCTGGGGCCACAACAAAATAATCAGTGCCTGCTACTCGCTGCTTACCCATACTGATAGCAAGAAAAAAATGGTTCTTATCCGTTTTCACGACACTCCCCAGCGAAACCTGATTGCCTGAGGGGTTAGGACTTACCCTACTCAACGAGCTCTTAAGCAGCATGGCTTCATTCAATTGCTGAGCCGCCTTGTCTCTTTCAATTTGCGCCATGGCCCTACCGGTTTCATACTTATCACCCGCACTGCTTTTCTCCTCGGTGTTCGCGGATTCCTGAGCAGCCTTCATTGCCTGTTGCGCATTGACGATCCGTTGCTCTACCAATGCGAGACACGTGTTTATTAATTCACGCTTGATGCTTTCTGCGTTGTCCATCAGATTCCCAGCACTTCTTTCAGTTTTGTGTATCCGGTTTTGCTTACCGGAATTTGTTTTCCATCGCGCAAGATAGCGAGGTGAGATTCTTTCTGGTAAGGTTCGATCTTAGTAATCTGATTGATCTGCACAATATACGAGCGGTGCACCCGAACGAATTGTTGTGGGTCTAAGGTCTGCTCGTAGAAACTCATCGTTTTGTTTTTTAAGAAAGCTCCCTCTGCCGTTATTACTTTTACAAAGTCATCATCGGCTTCAATAAACTGAATATCATGAACGGAGATGATTTTTACTTTGCTTCCTGTTTTTACCACTACACGATTTTGCTGAGCGGCAGTAGCTGACATGGTGTTGAGCACCGTATCGATCTGCTTGGGCGCAACGGGTGTTACTTTACTTTTCCATTTCAATACGGCTTCGCGAAAGCGTTCCTCGGGAACTGGCTTCAGTAAATAGTCAACGGCATTGGCTTCAAATGCTTTGATGGCATAGGAATCATAAGCCGTAATAAAAATTACAGAAGGTTTTGTATCTAATAACTCCAACATTTCAAAGCCATTGATCTTAGGCATTTGTATATCCAGGAAAATCAAATCGGGTTGGTGTTGCTGAATTGCTTTCACGCCTTCAAAACCATCACTGCATTCCTGCACTACTTCCATATCATCAAAATATTTCAAATAGGTTTTGATGACGGCACAAGCCAAGGGTTCATCATCGATCAAAATAACTTTAATCATACTTCTCTGGTAAAATTAATCGAACTAAAAATTTATTATCCTCAATTTGCGTAACCAATAAATCGTTTCGAGCATACAGCAGATAAAGTCTTCTTCGTAATCCACTAAGACCAAAGCCACTGCCCTCTGCGGGTTGCATATCTTCGTCAAACGGATTAGAAATTTCTATTAGAAGCGAATCGCCCTCACGTTTGGTAGATAAGTCAATAACTACCTTGCCGGTGGTTCCATACAAGCCAAACTTAATGGCATTTTCTACCAATGGCTGTAATAATAATGGAGGGATAAGCCAGAGCTCAATCTGCTCATCCAGATTCATGCGCACATCTAACCGATGCCCGAAGCGTACTTTTTCTATCGACAAGTACAATTGAAGATATTCAATTTCTTTTGCAATGGTTATCCACTGTTCATCCGCACGTCTTAATGTGGTGCGCAAAAAATCAGAAAGCTGCTGCACCATCTTACCGGCTTTGTCGGGTTGTGTAATGATAAGCGCATTAATAGAGTTAAGACTGTTGAAAAGAAAATGAGGCTGAAGCTGCAGTTGAAGTTTTTGCAATTCTGCTTCCTTCACCATCACTTGTGTGGATGCTTCGCGATCATGCGCGCCTTGCACTTCTCTCCAACGATTATAAAAAATGTAAATTAATCCCGCTGAAGAAATCAATAAGAATGCAATCATCCAACGGATGGGCTCTGATTGATTAAGGAAATGAATGTATTCGCTATTTCCTTCGGCAAGTGGCAGCAGGACCTTTTCTGAACTATATTCAGCCAGATACGACAGCGTTATTGCAGCTCCTACCGTTATGTGATACTCGCCACTCTTTGGGAAGTAACGATTTAAGTAACCAATTAATACACTGAGTGAGACGATCGTGAAATTAAAAACACAAGAGTCCCAGGCGGATATAATCCAATCAAATCCATAATAATGATGAAGTACCCACGCATGAAAACCCATCCACAGGAAAACAAATCCAAGAGCGGGCAATCGGGTGGTGGTGGAAGATATTTTTGTATTCAAGGAGTCTTATGATAACATAGTTGACAAATTTATCTCGCTATTTCTTGCTAATGCAAATGCTTTTTGAGATTTGAGTTTTACCTGTTCAATATACGCGCTCGCATCCAGAGGTTCTTCCGTAGAAGCAAAAAGTTGAGCGCCATCTTCTAATGATCCGACCAGGCGAATGTCGGCTACCTCAATGAATTTCCATAACACCATTTCATTTCGCTCATTAAGAAAACTACTTTCATCCAATCTGCCCAGCACGGAAGCTTTTTCAAAGGCCCACGCTACCTCATCTGCCCGAATTAATCGCCATTGCTCGTCAAACTGAGGCGTGTGAGTTCCCTCCCCACTCCTCACTTGAAAAATCAATTTAGCCAGATACCAATTCATGGTGTTACTGTTTATCAGTTGTAGCTTTTAATATCTATACCACCAAACATGACAAAGCCGGTGAGCACTAGCTTCTTGCCTGAACCATACGCTTGTGGAGAGTTACGTTTATCATCCACACCCCCTAATATCGCGGTTACTTCCGATTTCAATTCCCAATTCGATGGCACAATTAATTTCACACCACCAAAAAGCTGAACCACATCAATCACTACTGTACCATTAATATCTGCTTGGGAAAGATCGATATCCGTACCTCCAAAAATACAAGTCGTCTCTCCACCTTGAAAATTTTTAGAAAAAACTTTGCGCTTGTTTCCGCCAAATACGGTGGTCAAATCAAAATAATCCTCACCCCCCTCATCCATACTGACAATCCCATCACCCCAGTTTTTTTTCCTTGCTTCACGAGAATTTGAACCCCTCACCGCACGACCGAGGATAAACAAGCCCACGATAATTACGCCTGTCGGAAAAGCATAGCGATCGATATCATATGGGAATCCGGGAATGTCATCAATCAAGAAAAATCCACCTAACAAAATCAGGATCAACCAACCGATGCCTTCAAATCGCTTGTTGATGCCGATGATCACTCCTAGTGCTATCAAAAACGTTTTCCAGGAAAAGAGCCATCCGGGAAAGTATAATAAATCCATGCGGTCGAGCAGTAAGAAACTGCCTATTGCCAAAATAACAGCGCCTACCCAGAAGCTGCTGCTAAATTTTTTTCTTTCGTTAGTCATAGCTGTTGCGTTTGTTGTATCAAAAGTAACGTGTGCAAATGCAATTGGATTATGCAAAAAGGCCATTGGCAGGCGAAAGTCGGTGAAACCGGGAATTTTCACCGGTGAAACCGGAAACCTTTTTTTCAATCGTAAGATTGATTAGAAATTCGTATCACCTTCAGAAGGAGGTGGAGAGAATTACCTTATAATATTTTAAAAAATCAAAGTAAAGGGAATGAAAGAAAGATTACAATGAGGTATAAATGAAAAAAGCGAAGAAATCACTCTTCGCTTCTTTTATGATAACATCAAAAATTATACTACTGCTGAATAGTCACCGTGCCCAAGTCGGTAATATTACCTACTGTTACGCTAACACTTTCCTTCTGCATTGGAAGATAGCCGGTCTTTGGATCAAAACTAACGGTGTATGTTCCAGCAGGAATTGATCTCAAAATAAATTTTCCTGTTGCATCTGTATAAGCGGTAGCAACGGTATCGGTTCCGGCAATGGCAAATACGGCCGGTGCTGCCGCCAGAGGCGTAACCGTTCCTTTAATTGCACCGCTCGTTGCTGTTTCCAGAGCGCGTATCACAGGCTTCAAACTATAGGTTCCGTTACCTTTGTCAACAATAGAACGCGCAGCATCAAAATCAAGCGTAATGGTGTAGGTAATCCCTTCGGTCAATTCTGCCTGAAGATTTAATTTCAGTCCTGATTGCTGTGCCGATGGTGTGCTCAACGGTTTTGTAACACCATCAATCTTTACCGAATTGTTACCGCCAAGAATCAAACGAATTTGAGAAATGCGTCCCACCGGAAGTTCAGCCGTAGCAAGCAGCGTGTCTAAGCCATTGGTTAATTCCAGGATATTATAAACGCCTTCTCTTACATCCAGTGTAGTCCAACCTGAATTTTGATTTCCCTCACTGCTGTGCACCTCCACGCTCTGAATATCAATGTTCACTTCCTGATAATCTCCCGGGGCATCGGTAAGCCTTACCTCAAGTTTTGCCGTTTGATTATCATCACTACAAGCCAGCCAAAAAACAGACAACAATAAAAATCCTGCAATTCTCTTCATAAAGGGTATATTAGTTTAATTTACCTCGATTGGACAACGAATCAAGTGCCAGGTTTAATCCCTACTGAAGAAAAAGTAACTGAAGAATTGTTGAATAGTACAAAAGATACCCTGAACGAGCTGGGATCAGAAATTACTGAATTTTAGAAACGATAGATTCGTCCAAAGGCTGAATGCTGGAGTTAAAAAAAGTGACCTGGGTGCCATCTTCGCTCACCAGAAACTTCGCAAAGTTCCAATCAGGCCGTTTGCCTGTCTTGGCCTCAAGCCACTGATATAAAGGATGTTGATCATTTCCCTTCACGGAAACTTTTTCAAACATTTGAAACTTGACTCCATAATTCCTTTCACAAAAGGCTGCAATCTCCTCACTGGAACCGGGTTCCTGCCAAAGAAAATTATTAGCCGGGAAACCTAATACGTTCACTTTATCCCCAAACTGCTCGTGCAATTTTTCCAATCCGGCATATTGCGGAGTTTTACCACACTTTGAGGCAGTATTTACAATTAATAATTTCTTTCCCTTGTACTTCGAAAAGTCGATTTCCTTTCCTTCAAGACTGTTGATCTTGAATTCATAAATAGAATTTGCGATAGAACCAGCAGGCTTTATATTGTTGCCGGATAACTTATTAGTCAAAAATGCTGCAAGACCCATGGTAATCAGAATTGGTAAAACGATTTTTAATTTCATGTGCTGTATTTGAAGTTAGTATCAAACTCAAGAGTGAAAGATAAATTTATAATTCACTGGTGATTTCTTTATCCATTGGCTTCACTGATGACTTAAAAAACTTAACGGTGCCATCGGGTTTCACCAAGTACTTACTAAAATTCCAGCCAGGTTCTTGTCCTGTTTTTTCCTTTAACCAAGCATATAAAGGATGCTGATCTTGTCCTTTCACCGAAATCTTTTCAAACATTTGAAAAGTAACGCCATAGTTTTTCTTGCAAAATGAAGCAATCTCTGTGTTGGAGCCAGGCTCCTGACTACCAAAATTATTAGCCGGGAATCCAAGGATAACAACTTTGTCTCCGAAGGCTTCATGTAGTTTTTGCAGATCGGAATACTGTGGAGTGTTTCCACACTCAGAAGCAGTATTCACAATTAATAGTGTCTTGCCTTTGTAGGCGGAGAAATCAATGGTCTTGCCATCAAGAGAGTTGATTTTGAAATCATAAATCGATTGGGCATTCATTAGGACCACTAGAAAAAGGCTGAAAATTAGTTTCATAGGTTATTGATTGGTGATACTCTAACAACTTTACCTGCCGGAATGTTCGTGGCTGAAAACACTGATTTTTGAAAGACAAAGTCCTGAAGCCACCCAAGGAACCGAAGTTTTACATTTTCTCTGGCACATGAATGCCTAGTATTCTCATTGCTTTTTGAATCGTGCTGGCGGTGACCTGAGAAAAGGCGATTCGGAATTTCAATTTGGCAGCATCACTTTCGTTGAAGATCGGAATGGCCTGATAAAACTGATTGTACTCCTTCGCCAATTCATACACATAGTTGGCAATAATAGCTGGCGAATAGTCTCTTGCCGCCTCCTGCAATTTGTTCGCGTATTGATTGATCTTATAAATTACTTCGCGTTCAGCAGGTTCCAGCGAGGTAACATTTTTCAACGAAGACGAATCGGCATGAATGCCCATCGACTCTGCCTTTCTTAAAATTGCTTTAATTCGAGCATGGGTGTATTGAATGAAGGGACCTGTGTGACCCTGCAACTGTATCGATTCGCTGGGATCAAACATCATCCGCTTCTTGGGATCCACTTTCAGTAAGAAAAATTTCAAGGCACCTAATCCGATCATCTCTGATAGATCTTTGATCTCCTGATCGGTAGATTCTTCGATTTTTCCCAATTCACGTGTTTGCTTCTCGGCTTCCTCCACCATTTCATCCATCAGGTCATCGGCATCTACTACCGTGCCCTCACGACTTTTCATTTTACCCGTGGGCAGATCCACCATGCCGTAAGACAAGTGGTAACATTTCTTAGCCCACTCATATCCGAGTTTGCCCAAAATCAAAAACAACACTTTAAAATGATATTCCTGTTCGTTGCCCACGGTATAAACCTGTCCTTCAATTTTTGGAAAATCGCGGAAACGCAAAATGGCGGTGCCGATATCTTGTGTCATGTAAACAGAGGTGCCATCCGAACGCAATAAAACTTTCTGATCGAGTCCATCTGCCGTTAAATCCACCCACACAGAGCCATCTTCTTTCTTGAAAAATACTCCTTGCTCAACACCTCGCAACACTTCATCCTTTCCAAGGAGATACGTTGTTGATTCGTAATATAATTTTTCAAAGTCAACGCCCATGCGTTTGTACGTGGCTTCAAATCCAGCATACACCCAGCCGTTCATCGTGCTCCAGAGTTTTAATGTCTCCGGATCTTTTTGTTCCCACTGTTGCAGCATTTGCACAGTCAGTTTCATAATAGGCGCTTGCTTCTCCGCTTCTTCTTTGCTTACTCCACTCTCTTCCAGTTCTTTTATCTGCGCCTTATAATTCCTATCGAACTCAACGTAATATTTTCCAACAAGTTTATCGCCTTTCAATCCGCTGCTCTGCGGAGTTTCTTCGTTGCCAAATAATTTCCACGCGGCCATCGATTTGCAGATGTGAATACCGCGGTCGTTGATGATCTGAACTTTATGAACATTGTATCCCAATACCTTGTAGATCGCGGCCACAGAATAGCCCAGAAAATTATTTCTCAAATGACCTAAGTGCAAGGGCTTGTTGGTGTTGGGTGAAGAATACTCCACCATGATCTCTCTTCCGGTTGGAGGAGTGATCCCAAATGAAGGATCGGAATAGATCGATTCAAAAACCTGTAGCCAAACTGCATCGCTGATCACCACGTTAAGAAAACCCTTCACTACGTTGAACCGGCTGATCATACCAGAATGCTGTAGCAAGTGTTCACCGATCATCTTTGCTGTTTCTTCCGGACCTTTTTTTGAAATTTTTGTAAGCGGAAAACATACCAACGTATGCGAACCTTCAAACTCAGCGTTGGTAGGCTGCAATTGTACCTGCTCCACTGACTGATTGAAGAGTGCAGCAACTGCTTTTTGTATTTCGATGCGAAGGGTTAAATCTAAAGTCATAAGGGTAGTTGCGAGCTGCGAGCCACGAGCTTATGCTTTTCTTAACTCAAAGCTCGTAACTCAAAGCTCGAAGCTTTTACATATCTAAAATATAAGCAAACATCAATGGCGCCACGATGGTCGCATCGCTTTCTACGATAAACTTCGGAGTGTCGATGCTGAGTTTTCCCCAAGTGATTTTTTCATTAGGCACCGCGCCTGAATAGGAGCCGTAGCTCGTAGTTGAATCGCTGATCTGACAGAAGTAGCTCCAGAAGGGAACGCCATCGCGTTCAAGATCCTGATGTAGCATAGGCACCACACAAATCGGGAAGTCACCGGCAATACCTCCACCAATCTGGAAGAAACCAATTCCGTGTTCACCAGCATGGTTGGTATACCAATCGGCCAACCACACCATGTATTCAATACCACTCTTCATGGTCGAAGCTTTCAATTCTCCTTTCAATACATAAGAAGCAAAAATATTTCCCATGGTGGAATCTTCCCATCCAGGAACTACCATGGGCATGGTGCGCTCTGCTGCAGCAATCATCCATGAGTTCTTGGGATCGATCTCGTAATATTGTTTCAAGACACCGCTGTTGATCATGCGGAACATAAATTCATGCGGAAACAAACGCTCGCCTTTATCTTCAGCATCTTTCCAAACCTTAAACAGGTGAGCCTGCAATCTGCGGAAAGCTTCTTCTTCAGGAATGCAGGTATCCGTTACACGGTTCAAATGATTTTGAAGTAAATCCCACTCCTGTTCAGGCGTTAAATCACGATAGTTTGGAATACGTCTGTAGTGAGAATGCGCTACCAGGTTCATGATATCCTCTTCCAGGTTGGCACCCGTACAAGAAATGATATGCACCTTATCCTGACGGATCATTTCTGCAAAGCTGATACCAAGCTCGCCTGTGCTCATTGCACCGGCCAAGGAAACCAGCATCTTTTTGCCCGCGGCAATGTGTGTTTTATAGGCTTTAGCTGCGTCCACCAATGCAGCGGCATTGAAATGGAGATAGTTTTTTTCAATAAAGTTGGAGATCGGTCTGTTTTGGCTCATGGCTGTTGAAAATTTGTTGCGAAAATACGCAATAGCCATTACCTGACAAGGACAAAATTTTCCGTTTTAATCTGCATTATGGGTTCCGTTTGCAAAAATTGATTAACAGATGGCAAGGGTTTTGTGCATTATGGGTGTCGTAAATTGAAAGTACCTATCTTTGACTATTGAGATGATGTTATTGCGAGTGATTTTTGTTAGAAAGCCCCTTTTAGTTGTTTATTCCCTATTTGTTTTTTTCCTGACTTTCATCGGACCGATACAAGCTCAGGATTCAGAAGACGAGAAATTCGATCTTGTCAAAGAAGATTCTCCGATCTTTATTTATGAACGCTGGATCACCTTTCCTGGCAAAGTGCCTGCAGTTAAAGCGCGCGAAGTTAAGTGCGAATTTCTGGTCAATACTTCCATGTATAAGATTCTCTCCATCCTCAAAGATGAATCCAGTATTAAAATCTGGCAAAAGCATGTGAGTGATTTCAACGTACATCCCCAACCCGATACCTCCTTTTGGTTTGAGTATTCTTATCATGACATCCCATGGCCGGTAAGTGATCAGGACCATTTTCTTCGCTATGATCTGGTTGAGAAAATTCCGGGACAAGAACTCTTTATTGCATTTCAATCGGTGGTTAATCCTAAACTAGCTCCTATAAAAAATGGGGTTACCCGCATGGAACTGGCTGGCAGTTGGAGAGTGGAGCAAGTAGCCCCTCAGCAGGTAAAAGTAACGTATCGTATTTTATCTATGCCTAGCAGCATACCTCGCATGTTTACCGATCCTGTTATTCGAAGTAACATGATGAGCACTGTTAAGGCGTTGACGGCATTGGCGGAAGAAAACCGATAACGTGATTGTATTTGTTTTATCTAATCACGTGCAACCATCCTTTAAACTCTTTTTGCTTCTCAGGCAAAAGTAAATTGAAGTAATAAACACCTGTAGGCACATCGCCACCATTCCAGTCTCCCAGGTAGCCCGATTGCTCATAGAGCACTTTGCCATAGCGATTTAAAATAACGAGCCTGTTCTGAGGATATAGTTTTATATTCTTTATTTCAAACGTATCATTAAATCCATCTTGGTTGGCAGTAATTACATTGGGTATTACCAATTCACGTTCAAAATCGAGTTTGACTTCATTTGACAAAGAAGTGTAGACACCATCACTCCTCACCGCTTTCAGTCTTAAGAAATAATTAAAACTCTCTTCAGCATTTAGTGTGGCACTCGTATCAGCAATTATCGTTGCTACATTTTGGTATTCCTGCGGCTCTTTTATTGACTGAAGTATCTCATAATTTACGTCTGCTTCTGTCCAGAAATTATAACTGTTCCAGCGCAAATCAATTAAATTATTTTCTTCATCGCCTCTGGCAGTTATCCGAATTGATTTATGAATCTTACTCGAATATCTCTCCTCGCACTTATTTAAAAAATCTACTCGAAATTGATAGTTGTAATCATCGGTAAGGAAATTATTCTTTGATAAGTGCATGATCGGAGTTGCCGAAACTTTGCCGATTTGTTCCCAAATCCCAGATCCTTCTCGCATAGAGAGTAGGCTCACTTCTTTGATGCGACTTGCATAAGATGTGCTCGCCTGAAGATTAATTATTTTTTCATTGAACTCATCAACGGTTATATAGTCAAGATTAATTGAAGCTGGATCTTTGAATACGGTGATGTTCAGCGTATCAGAATTGCCAAAACAAACCGCTTCATTGGTCACACTTTTTTCCTTCACCCAAATCTTTTTAACTGCGTTACTTCCCCAATCCACAATGACCTTATTCGTACTCGGGTCACTCATAATTTCTCCACCTAAAACTCCCCATGTATAAATTGATCCCGTTGCTTTAGTGATTTGATACGTATTCTGATTGGTCAGGTTAACGCAGACAGAATCTAATCCCTGAGGTGTTTCCGTTTGAAGTTCTACATTTATTTGTACGTTAAATGATGTGAAATCACTATTGCATCCATACTGATCAATAGCCTGTAACTCAACATGAGCATTTGGGTTTGATGAGCCCCAGTCAATTTTAAGAGAATCTAAATTTGATTCACCATCAATCGTTCCTCCGTTAACATTCCATTGATAGCTAAAGCCATCCTTCTTATCAGTCCAATATTCAACACCTTCAACACCAGGACAAACAGATTTGCTGCCATAAATAACAGGTGACAAAGGTTTGGAAACTAATCGAATTACTAACAGATCTGAATTAGAGCAGCCTTCAAAATACGCAGTAAGCTTGTAGGTAAATAAATCGAGTCCGCTATCAGATCCCGTATAATGAAAAGTGGGTTGAAGTTTGTTTGGGTCATCAAGATAGGTGGTTGGTTCCCAAGAAAATGTGACTGCATTGTTTTCAGAACTTCCGATCACGACACTTTCAACAGCACAAATCGTTTTATCGGAACCTGCATTTGCCGGAAATGGTCCTTTAAAAAAAAGATTAGAAGCAAATGTTGGCAGCACAAATGACTCTCTTGGTATGGTAATCCCCATAGCACTAAAATCACATAATGGCCCGACAAGATCAGGCTTGTTGATCACCATGAGTTTTTTTGCCTCACCTACCGGGATATAAATTTTATGGTTGGCCGCCATTTGAGGCACTCCCAAAATTTCGGAGCCAGAAAAAAGGACAACAGATTTACCTGTTTGAATATCATATTGTATGATGCGGCTAGTATTAGCTATATAATTTTCAACTACATATACAAACCGGCTATTGGAAGAAAATTCTCCTGAACCAAATCCGGGTATCCATTTGATATTTGCAATTGGGTCAGCGGGGAGATTTTCTGGCTTAAAATCAGCAATCAAAGTTCCTGTAGGGCCTGGAGGTCCATTCACTGTAAAAAGCAGTTTACCAGCATCTGGAGACAGTTTGTAGTAAGCGCTATTACCAAACGAAACAGGCCTCGATGTAAACGGTTCACTGATTCCGTTTTTATCAATCTTAAAAATGAACATTTTGTCACTCCCTTCAATGACATTAGCATCCACGTCACCCACCAGCCAGAATTTTGTCCTTTCGCAATTTCCTGATATGGTAAAAGTTCCATGCAAGCTGTTGTAGAGCAGTTTATTTTTCTCAATCACTTCTCCTTTTTTATTATTTGCCTTTAGGTCAACTAGTGCATAGACAATAGAGCTATAATAATTGGTGTTATTTCCGGGGATATTAAATGCGCTATAACTGAAGATATAATATAAGCTATCCGATTCAGGCTTGGGAATAATTATAGAATTAGTTCGGTATGGAGTGATGTTCTCTCCGTTTTTCATGATCTCTCCTTTACTGTTCCATACTTTGCTGCCATCGGTAGATATCAGAATTTTTCCGCTATCGGACGAGTAAGATGCAAACGCTCCGGTATAATTGTTAATAACGGGAGCTGTTGCTACTGGATTGTCACTAATAAAACTCAGCGTATAATCACTAAATATCCAGTTAGCGGTCTCATATTGAGCAACCGCACTATTCTTTGAAAGAAAGATGAGTATTAAACAAAGATAAAATCTGAAAAGATGGCTTAGATTTACTTTGACCACTGGTGCGAAGTTGATCTAAAAATAAAAAATTCTGATCACTCGGCCATCACAGGACGGCTCACAATAGCGTTTGCTGATGCTTCCAAAATCTCAAATGCACTTTCGGCCATTCGGTTTTCGGTATCAAGCGTTGGGTTAATCTCTACTATTTCCCAGGCGCATACTTTCGAATCTTTGCAAAGTTCGGCATTTAAGACTTTTGCCTCTTCTACGGTAAGTCCGTTAGGTACAGGAGTGCCCGTGCCCGTAGAAAAACGACTATCAATACTATCCACATCAAAAGAAACGTAGATCACATCGCAATGATCAAGCATCTGCAAGGCCTTGTTTGCCATGGTTGCTGCTCCCAATTTTTTTACCTCTTCTACTTCAATGAAATTGATGTTGTATTTATTAAGAAGATAATTTTCAGGTTTCTCCAGATCGCGCACGGCAATGTACACCAGGTCTTCCGGTAAAATTTTTGGTCCTTGCATGCCCACATTTTTGATCTGCTCCCAATAATCCACGGTTTCACCTCGTGGGTCATTCACCTTGCATTCGTAATTATCAAAGCCAAAAGCCATCGCTAATGGCATGCCATGCATATTGCCCGATGGCGTAGTGTAGGGAGTGTGTATATCCGCGTGAGCATCAATCCAGATCACACCGATTCGTTTTTTAGGATAAGCCTTCTTAATTCCTGAAATAGTACCGTACGCAGTTGAATGATCACCCGCCATGATCAACGGGAAATAGTCATCAAAAATCTGCTCATATACTTCAAGACAAACACGTTCTTCCATGATTAGCACGCCATCTATAAACTTAGCGTGCGCGTGTTCGGCTCCATCAAAGAGGAGTTCATTCACATTTTCTACCTCAACGGAATCGTACCTTCTGAATAAATCAGATTTCAAGTCGAGGCTGGCGATTTTCATGGCCTCCACGCCCAGGCTGGCACCCCTGGTGCCTGCACCTATCTCAGATTTTACTTCTATGATTTTGATCTCTTTCACAGGAACTACTAATTAAAGTCTATTAAGAATAATGGGGTAATCGCAAAAATGCCTAAAAAGGCGGTTTTAGATCGCCCTTAGAAATCAGGCAACGCATGAAGCCCTGTGGGGACAGGGACAAAAAGCAAACGTGGAAAGCGATTTACCATGACTGATGTAGCGTATTGCAAAGATGGCAAAATTATCACAATATTGCACCCTATTTTCAGGTTGTTGGTTGATCGTTGTTCGTTGCTCGGCAGACCTCCAATCAACCATTAACGAACAACCACTAACGAAAAATGAAGAGCTACCGCGAGCTGATTGAACAAACCTTTGAATTTCCTCAAAAAGAATTCAAGGTAAGAGACCACGAATTGTTATTCAATGATGTTCCTCTCATGGACATCATCAAACAATATGGCACCCCATTGAAGATCACGTACCTCCCTCGCATCAGTGAGAATATTCGTTTTGCCCAGGCTACTTTTAACAATGCCATGGAGCGCTTCAAATACAATGGCAAGTACACGTATTGCTATTGCACCAAGTCATCGCACTATGATTTTATTCTCGAAGAAGCACTGAATAACGATGTGCATATCGAAACCTCTTCGGCCTATGATATTCCAATCGCTCGTTCCTTATATGAGCGTGGAAAGATTTCAAAGGAAACGTATATCCTCTGCAATGGCTTTAAAATGCCACAGTATAAGCAGTACATCACGGAATTGCTTAACGATGGTTTTAATTGCATTCCTATTTTGGACAACCTGAGCGAGATTGACACCTACGAAAAAAATGTAAACCGCCCTTACCAGGTGGGCATTCGTGTGGCGGCTGACGAAGAACCGAAATTTGAGTTTTATACTTCACGCTTAGGCATCCGTTACAGCGACATTGTGCCCTTGTACAAAGAAAAAATTCTGCCAAGTGATAAGGCATCTTTGAAGATGCTTCACTTCTTTATCAACACCGGCATCAAAGACACCGCCTACTACTGGAGTGAACTAAGCCGTTTTATTTTCAAGTATTGCGAGATGAAAAAAATCTGCGATACGCTGGATTCAATTGACATCGGAGGTGGTTTCCCGATCAAAACATCCCTCACTTTTCAATACGACTACAAATACATGATCGAACAGATCGTGGAAAACATCAAGTGGATTTGTGAGAAGAATAATGTACCTGTGCCAAACATCTTCACAGAATTTGGCAGCTTCACGGTAGGCGAAAGTGGTGCCGTGTTGTACTCCATGGTAGATCAGAAATTACAAAACGATAAAGAGTTGTGGTACATGATTGACGGTTCCTTCATCACGCACTTGCCGGATGTGTGGGGCCTCAATCAAAAATACATTCTCCTCTCCATCAACAAGTGGGATGATCCCTATCACAAAGTAAACATTGGAGGTCTCACGTGTGATAGCCATGACTACTACAATTCTGAGGCGCACACTGGTGAAGTGTTCTTACCCATGATCACCGATGAAGAACCGTTGTACATCGGTTTCTTTCACACCGGTGCATACCAGGAATCATTGGGTGGATATGGCGGCATTCAACACTGTCTCATTCCGGCACCCAAGCACGTGCTTATCAACCGCAACGAAGATGGCGAAATCACCACCGAACTCTTTGCGTCTGAGCAAACCAGCAAGAGCATGATGAAATTGCTAGGCTACGAAAGTGAGCGCGAGGAGCCGGTAAAACTTTAAAACCTCTCATACCCTGTTAATTTCCAGCCATGGCAATGGGTGATGTTAATCAACATCAAAGTTGATTAATGTCATAGTATATCCGTATTTTCATTTACTAATTCGCTTGACGTAAGTAGCAGCCGGGTTCCGGTTGCGAAACGAATTAAACGCGCGCGAAATGCCCTGTTTTTCTGATTGTCCTTCTGGCGCATTCTGCGGCACTGCTAACCTTAAAACCATACAGCCATGAAAGTCTATGATGAAAAACACATTAAAAACATTGTTCTGTTGGGAGCGCCAAAGGCCGGCAAGACCCTGCTGGCCGAAGACATGTTATTTGAGGCGGGTATCATCCACCGGAGAGGTACCATTGAAGGAAAAAACACCGTAAGTGATTATCACGAAATAGAACAAGAACGTGGCAACTCTGTATTTGCCACCATCATGCACACCGAATGGAAAGATTATAAAATCAACATCATTGACACCCCGGGGTTCGATGACTTTGTAGGTGAGATGCTCTCGGCTCTACGCGTGGCAGATACTTGCGTCATGGTGATCAATGCTCAAAATGGGGTCGAGGTAGGTACCGAGCTGATCTGGAATTATGTAGACCGGTTTAAGAAACCAATCATTTTTGCCGTCAACCAGGTTGACCATCCAAAATCTGATTTTGATTCAGCGCTGGCCTCACTAAAAAACAGTTATGGAAACGCAGTCACTCAAATGCAATACCCTGTTAACCAGGGAGAAAATTTCAATGCCATCATCGACCTGTTGAAAATGGTGATGTACAAATTTGCCGCTGCTGGTGGAAAGCCTGAGAAACTGCCTATACCTGAATCTGAAAAAGAAAAAGCAAATCAACTTCACAACGAGCTAGTTGAGAAAGCTGCCGAGAATGATGAGAAGTTGATGGAGAAATATTTTGAACAAGGCACGCTTGATGAAGATGAAATGCGGCAAGGAATAAAACTGGGAATGATCCATCACCATGTCTTTCCTGTATTTGTCATGTCGGCCAAAAGGAATATGGGCAGCGGCCGTATGATGGGATTTATCGACAACGTAGCGCCCACACCCCGCGAAGCGAAGCCCGAACTTACTACCGATGGAAAAGAAATTCCTTTTGATACTACTCAGCCCACCGCACTTTTTGTTTTCAAATCTCAATTGGAATTAAACTTAGGCAAGCTCTCCTTCTTCAAAGTGATTTCCGGAGAAGTAACCAGCAACTCCGAACTGATCAATAGTCAAACCGGTGCGTTGGAACGATTCCATTCACTTTTTAATATGGATGGAAAAAACAGAAACCCGGTTGATAAGTTAGTGGCCGGAGATATTGGCGCTACCCTAAAACTAAAAGACACCTACACCAACCAAACGCTTCACACCAAAGGATTTGATGTTACCATTGACCCGATTGTTTTTCCCGAGCCACGCATACGCACAGCTGTGATTGCCAAAACAAAAACGGATGATGAAAAAATCGGAGAAGTGCTGGCGAAGATTCACCAGGAAGATCCTACTATCACGGTAGAATTTTCCAAAGAACTAAAACAACTCATCCTCTCTGCGCAAGGCGAAATGCACCTCATGATGTGCAAGTGGAATCTGGAGAACACCTATAAATTAAATGTGGAATTTGTTGCTCCCCGCATTTCCTATCGCGAAACTATTCGTAAGCCAGCCCTTGCCAACTATCGCCATAAAAAACAGTCGGGTGGGGCCGGCCAGTTTGGTGAAGTTTATTTGAAAATAGAACCCTATTACGAAGGCATGCCTGAGCCTACTGAATATTCAATAAGAGGCAAGGAAGTGATTGATTTAGAGTGGGGCGGCAAACTCGTATTTTATAATTGCATCGTAGGTGGTGTGATTGATGTTCGTTTTATTCCATCCATATTAAAAGGGGTAATGGAAAAAATGGAAGAAGGGCCGATTACCGGATCCTACGTACGCGATGTGCGGGTGATGGTTTACGATGGTAAAATGCACCCGGTAGATTCTAATGATATTTCATTCAAAATTGCCGGCATGATGGCCTTCAAAGATGCCTTCATGAGAGCCGAGCCTCAGTTGCTCGAACCGATCTGCGATCTTGAAGTGCTGGTGCCAGAAGAAATGATGGGCGATGTGATGGGCGATTTACAAACGCGCAGGTCATTGATTGTGGGCATCGATGCGAAAGGCCCCTTCCAGGTAATCAACGCAAAAACTCCATTGGCCGAGCTAAATAAATATTCAACTACGCTGCGCTCACTGTCGCAGGGCAGAGCAAGCTTCAACCAGAAATTTGCAGAGTATATACCCGTGCCTTACGAGATTCAGCAGAAACTTGCCAAGCAATTGAAGGTAGAAGAAGCGGTGTAATTCAAAAGCATCAGGCGTCAGACCACTTTGAACGGTCTGACGCCTTCCTTATATTAACTTTTTGAAAGAATAAGTTGAGCGGCCTGCAACAAATCGCTGACAGCAAAGTCGGCCTTGTTTATGGGCTCAATCTCGTGGCCGATTTGTATCGTAGAAATACCCAGGTGGCGGGCTGGTATGATGTCTCTGCCCCTATCGCCCACCATCCAGGAAGTTTTCACATCAATCTTGAACTTGGTAATGGCTTTTTCAAACATCAATGTGCCGGGTTTGCGTGCCAGAGAAGCAGTAACTGAAGGATGGTGTGGACAGAAATAAAAATGATCAATGCGATGGGCGCATGCCGATTGTAAATAATCATGGCATTCTTTCATTTGCGCCTCGGAGTAAATGCGCTGGGCAATACCCGACTGATTGGTGACCACAACTAACACATAACCGGCAGCCTTTAATAAAGCAAGAGCCTCTACCACACCCGGTAAAATCTCAAATTCTTCTACCTTATAGCTGTAGTTAGGATTGTCTTTATTGAGCACTCCATCACGATCTAAAAAAACACAACGATTCATTTTTCATTCAATTTGAGCCCAATAATACACATTCCCTACTTTCTGTACAGGGTATTAGAATTTGTATAGTGGTTTACAGGCACAGGGATTGTTTAGCCGCCACTTTTTTTTAGTTTTGTTAGAGGCGGTGCTTTGTATTGGTCAAAATCCTCCAGAGGGATGTGGCCTTTGCTTAAATACGTGCCTTATAAACCAAAAGGATTTGAATAACGCAATTGTCATTATACCTACCTATAATGAAAAGGAGAATATCACCTTGATCATTGATGCGATTATGTCGCTTCGCAAAGACTATGATATTCTCATTGTGGATGACAATTCGCCTGATGGAACTGCTGACATCGTAAAAGACCTAAAGAAAAATTACAATACACCGACTGAAGCCAGACTGCATTTAATGCACCGCCATGGAAAGCTGGGACTAGGTACCGCTTATATTGAAGGCTTTCGGTATGCCATACGGCATAATTATGATTATGTCTTGCAGATGGACGCTGATTTTTCGCACAACCCGGAAGACCTTATTAAATTATATCTCGCCTGCTCAGAAGGCGGTAATGATCTTAGCATCGGCTCACGGTATGCCAGTGGTGTGAACGTGGTGAACTGGCCCATGGGGCGTGTGTTACTTTCCTTCTTTGCCAGCAAGTATGTGCAACTGGTTACCGGCATGCCTGTGCATGACACCACCGCGGGCTTTGTATGCTATCGCAGAAAAGTATTGGAGACCATTCCTTTAGACGAAATAAAATTTATCGGCTATGCTTTTCAGATCGAAATGAAATTTCTCACCTGGAAATATGGCTTCCACCTCAATGAGGTTCCCATCATTTTCACCGACCGCACTCGTGGACAAAGTAAAATGTCAGTAGGTATTTTTAAAGAAGCATTCCTGGGTGTGATCCAGATGACCATACAGAGCTGGTTTAAGAAGTATATTGTTGCGTAGGCCAAAAGTTCATTGATTCTCAAGGTGAGAAATTAAACCTTAATCAAACCGGATCGCCTGAATCGGATTAATGCGGGTAATGAATCGCGTAGGTAGTAATAAGACCAACGTTACTGTGGCAAACACAATTAAGTTTAAAAACACCACCGTGCCCCAACTCCACTCAATGGGTACATGCTCCATATAATAATCATGCGGGTCGAGCGGAATGAATTTGAAATAATCCTGCAGAAAGCAGAGTCCTAGTCCGATAGCATTGCCGTACAGAAGTCCTTTGGCAATTAAACTCATGCCATTAAACACAAACACCGAGCGAACAAGACTGTCCTGTGCGCCCATCGCTTTGAGAATACCCACCATTTGGGTGCGCTCCATCACCAAAATCAATATTACCGAGATCATATTCACACACACCACCACCAGAATAATCACTAATAGAATTCTTACTTGCCGTTTGATCAAATCAAGCCATTCAAAAATCTGAATGTATTTATCGCGTACTGTTTCAATAAACAAATCATAATCCATGGATATACCAATCTCCCGTGCCGAAGCTTCGAGTGCTGCTTTGTCGTGATCATATTTAAAATCCCACAAGGCAGAAAGGCTGCCTAAAAATTGGTTACCTGTATATTCAGGATTGCTTAATATTCCTTCATCAATTCCCTCGATGTGATGAGCCAATGCGTTGCGCCACAAATCAAAGCTGCTGAAATAATTCAAATCTACGTTTACTTCCAACCCGCCCGCTTCATCCTCAGGCCAATCATTTAATCGCTGCACCAGTCGAATGTCTCCCAGGATTATCTTACCATCAAAATAATCGGAAAGGTTGGTCTGATAGATGCCTGTGATTTTCAATCTGCGAAAGCGCGGAGGGTTTTGAAAAAAATGAACAACAATATCATCCCCGGTTTTTACATTGATCTTGTCCGCAATGATGCGGCTCAACACGATCTCGCGTGCATACCCCGAATCCGGAAAGTGAATGAACTCACCCTCGATTAAATTTTTTGAAAACTGCTCCTTATTAAAACTTTTTCCAATTCCCTTAAACACAATGCCCATCACTTCGTCATCGGATTTAATCAAACCGGCCTTGTGGCTATACTCCTGCACATGCGTAACAAATCCAAATTGCTGTGGATGTTGTTGCAAATCCATTGTGTATTTAAAGGATTGCTCTTCCACGGCATTGTTCATGGTGTACTTGGTGATCAGCAAGTGATTGCTGAACGTATAGATCTTGTTCTTCACCTCCGATTGAAACCCCTGCATGATCAGAAACGACACAATCGCAGCGGATACCCCTATGGCAATACTGGCCACGGCAATCTTATGTATGATCGAAGAAAAACTACTATCCTGCCCCTGGCGGATTCTTTTTGATATGAAATACGAAAGGTTCAAAGAATGGCTTAATTTTGGATTTATACTTCGCCAAAATAAAAAGAAATGATCAGGATTTGGGTGTTATCCATTTTTTTGTTGGGCCTCTCCACCTGTGAAGCACAAAAAACAAAAGCCAGGGCTTCGGTAGGCGCTGAGCAATTAGATCAATTACTTCCAATACTGAAAGATAAACGCGTTGGGTTGGTCGTAAACAATACTTCGCTCGTTGGCAAAACTCATTTGGCCGATACACTGGTTGCCCTCAAAGTACAGGTAAAAAGAATCTTTGGCCCGGAGCATGGCTTTCGCGGTGACGCAGCCGATGGTGAACATGTGAAAGATGAAATTGACAGCAAAACGGGTGTACCGGTAGTTTCTCTATATGGTAAAAACTACAAAGCCACTGCCGATCAGGTAAAAGATCTGGACATTCTGATTTTCGATATACAGGATGTGGGTGCCCGTTTTTATACCTACATCAGCACGATGCACTACCTGATGGAAACCTGTGCAGAAAACAGCAAGCAATTAATCATTCTCGATCGGCCCAATCCCAACGGAAGTTATGTGGATGGACCCATCATGCAACCGGAATTAAAATCGTTTGTTGGCATGCATCCGATTCCCATCACCCATGGCATGACCGTGGGCGAGCTTGCGCAAATGATCAATGGCGAGGGCTGGTTGGAAGGAGGCGAAAAATGCAACCTCACCGTGATCAAAATGAAAGACTGGAAACATGAAGATGATTATTCGTTGCCCGTAAGGCCGTCACCTAATTTGCCAAACGATCAGGCCATACGATTATACCCTTCACTTTGTCTTTTCGAAGGAACCTCAATATCATTGGGAAGGGGAACACCAATGCCCTTTCAGGTGTTGGGTAGCCCGGAATTAAAAGATATGACATTTACCTTCACGCCCGTTCCTATAAAAGGTGTTTCCATTGAACCTCCACTGAAAAACAAACTTTGTTATGGTATGGATTTACGATCGGTAGCTCCCGCACGAAAAGTGGACTTACACTACTTGTTACTGTTCTATCAGAAATATCCCGATAAGGAAAAATTCTTTACGCCTTACTTTGATAAACTGGCTGGAACTACGCAATTGAAACAGCAGATCAAAAACGGATTGAGCGAAGAACAAATCCGCGTCAGTTGGAAGCCCGGGTTGGATGCATTTAAAGCAAAGAGAATGAAGTATTTGTTGTATCAGTAAGATAGCCACAAGTTGCAGGCTTCAAGCTACAAGCCGTATAGATTTGAGGTATTACATAAAAACCAATAATCAAATAAGAGGAAATTGATTTTGTAATTATTAAAACCGACAAAATCACTATTTTTATAATATGATTTTGAGAATCAAATCCAGGCAAAAACCAGAAGAAACCAAAAAGGCTTTGGAGAAACTTTCAATTGCCAGAAAAAAAAAGAAAAAGAAACTTTCTGATTTCTACGGAAAGTTACCGGGTGCGTACGGAGATCCTCTTGCTTATCAAAAAAAAGTAAGGGATGAATGGGGATAAATATCTTGCTGACACAAATGCCTTCATTTTTCTCCTGGATAAACACCCGTCCTTAAAGCCACTATTAGAGTCCGAATGGCATTATTCATTTATTAGCGAAATTGAACGCAAGGGAAAATTCGGGATTTCTAATCGGGAATTGCGAAGCATTAATGGGATGCTGTCCGCTTGCGTTAGGGAATCCTACTCCGAAGAAATAAATAAAATAACCATTTCTTTGAAGCAAGAGTTTAAAATTAAAGTCCCT
This sequence comes from uncultured Ohtaekwangia sp., assembly GCA_964540915.1. Classification (GTDB taxonomy): domain Bacteria; phylum Bacteroidota; class Bacteroidia; order Cytophagales; family Cyclobacteriaceae; genus ELB16-189. Next base: position 6,306 of record CAZIOY010000015.1, on the reverse strand, counting down.
GACGCGATCATTGCGGCAACTTCAATTCATAAAATATTCCACTCATTACTTTTGATAAAGGCTTTACTTCCATCAAAACCCTTGATTTAATATTACTGGAGATATAGCCAATGACCAAGCAAGAAAAAGTAAGCGACATCTTAAAAATACTCGATAAGTATTATCCCAAACCAGAAGTTCCGCTTCAACATAAAGACGCATACACACTTTTGATTTCAGTATTGCTCTCTGCACAGTGTACGGATGAGCGTGTGAACAAAATAACCCCTTCCCTCTTTAAGCTTGCCGATAATCCTTATGACATGATTAAACTCTCGGTGGAAGAAATTCGCGAGATCATTAAACCTTGCGGGCTTTCACCGATGAAATCAAAAGGGATATATGGACTTTCGAAAATTTTAATTGACAAACACGGAGGCCATGTGCCGAATACATTTGAATATTTAGAAGAACTTCCAGCCGTGGGGCACAAAACTGCATCCGTAGTGATGACACAATGGTTTGGAATTCCTGCCTTTCCTGTCGACACACACATTCACCGATTAGCCTATCGATGGGGATTAACCAATGGAAAGAGTGTAGAGCAAACCGAAAAAGATCTGAAGCGATTGATTCCTGAAGACAAGTGGAACAAAATACACTTACAGATTATTTATTTCGGAAGAGAATTTTGCCCGGCACGTGGTCATGTGTGGACCGAATGCCCGATCTGTAAAAAGTACATGCGTAAAAATCTGAGAGATTAAATCCGGAAATACATTCCGGATTTAATGCTGAATCAGGAAAGTGACTTCTTATACATGCTAAAAAACAGAAAAGGAAGAAAGCCAAAGCTGAAAAGGCACATGCCGCTTAACAATAATAAATTAGCTCCATCCAGATGAAATAGTTTAAAGGCTATTGAAAACACTAGCAAAAATGCACTTGAATACCCTAATCCAATTCTTAGTTTTTCAGACATCGACTTGCTAAGATTATACTTGTAGCGATCGATGGCAAGCATCGGTAAGAACAACAAAAGAAATCCGGCAAATCCATAGGTAAAAAGTTCTTCAGAACCGGGCCAGCGCAATAATTTAGCCAAGATTCCCATCGTCAAAGCGATGGAAGTTATCAAGCCAATAGCATACATGATCTTTTTCATACGCATTATTTTAGTTGAGTTTAATAGAAATATCGTTTCACATTGTATCGCATCAAGTCCATCAGGAGCAAGTTCAAGCATGGCCTCCTGCATAGAAATTTCAAATTCTATTCCTTTTTCCATCCTATTCTCCACCATGCAACAAAGATGATCCAACAGGTCGTCTTTCAGTGTATCGATGGTGATCGCACTTTGCCCTATTACTTGTTTGATCTGTGCTACTTGCTCAGGCGATACCTTCATAGATTTTAAATTCCGGGAAAACAACTCTGTTTAAGGTCGCAATAAAATCCTGAAGTTCCTTCACGTAGGCAACCGTTTCCTTGCGCCCATGCTGCGTGATGTAATAATACTTACGCACACGACCACCCACTATTTCTTCTTTAAAGGAAAGCAATCCGTCACTCGTCATTTTTTGAAGTGCCGGATAGAGAGAACCGTCTTTAAGTAAAATCTTGCCTTGCGACAATTCTTTCACTTTCATCGAGATTTCATATCCATACATTTTCTCCTTCTCAGATAATAACTTAAGGATAATGGCCGAAATCGTGCCTTTTAATAGTTCCTTTGAATACATAGAACGAATATACATCATAATACGATATATCAAAACATGAGGTTTAAAATATTTTCATTTTCACCCATATTTGCAGCCTGAATGAATACACTCCGAATTATCTTCATGGGCACGCCCGAATTTGCAGTACCCAGCCTCGAAATACTGGTACAGAATAAATTCAATGTGGTGGCTGTGATTACCGCACCCGATAAACCTCAGGGCCGCGGACAGAAATTAACGCCTTCACCCATTAAAGTATGTGCACTGAAGTACAATGTCCCAGTCCTTCAACCCACCAATCTGAAGTCGCCACAGTTTTCGGAAGAATTGAAAAGTTACCATGCCAATCTTCAGATCGTAGTGGCCTTTCGCATGTTGCCGGAAGTGGTTTGGGCGATGCCGCAGTTAGGGACTTTTAATTTACATGGTTCACTACTCCCTCACTATCGCGGGGCAGCTCCGATTAACTGGGCGATCATCAACGGAGAAAAAGAAACAGGAGTCACCACTTTTTTTCTCAAGCATGAGATTGACACAGGCAGTATCATTTTCCAGGAAAAAGAAATCATAAAAGAAGATGACGATGTTGGCACCGTGTACGAACGACTGATGCACAAAGGCGCGGCTTTAGTTTTGAAAACAGTAAAAGCAATCGAACAAGGTGATTATCCCTCAGTGTCACAAACAACATCATCAGAAACTAAACATGCTCCTAAAATTTTTAAAGAGACGTGTCAGATCAATTGGGATCAACCCAGTGAACAGGTTAGAAATTTCGTGAGAGGACTAAGTCCATATCCTGCCGCGTGGACGGTTTTGAATGGGAAAGTATTTAAAATATTCAAGTGCCATCAGGTTGCAGTTGACAGTCAACAGTCGACTGTCAACTGCGGTCAATATAGTACCGACAATAAGACCTACCTTCACATCAAGACTCCTGATGGATGGCTTTCTATTGAGGAATTTCAACCGGAAGGAAAAAAGAGGATGAACGTCCAGGAATTTTTCAGAGGAAATAAACTATGATCATATCACTCATCGCAGCGCTTACTAAAAATCGTGTCATTGGCAAGAACAATGACCTTCCCTGGCACTTACCGGATGACATGAAGTACTTTATGCAAACCACCAAAGCGCATCATGTAATCATGGGCCGGAAAAACTATGAATCCATCCCTGAAAAATTCAGGCCTCTTCCCAACCGAACCAACATTGTGGTGACACGGCAAATGGATTTCTCAGCACCTGGTTGCAGAATCGTAAATGCCCTGGAAGAAGGAATTGAATCGGCACGTGTAGCTGGGGAAAGTGAACTCTTTATCATTGGCGGTTCAGAAATTTATGCGTTGGGAATGCCCTATGCCAATCATCTTTATCTTACTGAAATTGACGCCAACGTGGATGGTGATACTTACTTTCCTTCGTTCAATAAAATTGAATGGCAGGAGCATTCACGTACCCATCATGAAGCCGATGCCCGGCATGCCTATGCATTTGATTTTGTGGTTTACAAAAAGAAGTAATTGGTAATGTCTAACTTTCTAAAAATTACATCCTATGGAAATTCATAAACGCATTCTCTCAATCCTTTACATTATTTCGGGCTCGTTGCAAATTTTAGGAATGCTGTTCGTGTCGGCATTCATATCGGTCATCATTCCTTTTATTATGGATGAGGCGGGGCCCGATGCACAATGGGTTTTTGTATGGATCGTTCCTTTCATTCGCATGATTGCTATAGGGATTATTATTATTTTTTCAATCCCCTCCATAATTGGTGGCATTGGTCTTCTCAATAATAAAAGCTGGGCACTCACGCTCTTACTAGTACTTGGTTGCTTCAAACTGTTTTCATTTCCCATTGGAACTGCCATAGGCATTTACACTATCTGGGTATATTCTGAAGATCACAAAATAAGTTCGCAGGCGAAATAATGGGAAAGTTAACGAACAAGGTAATCTGGATAACTGGTGCATCGTCCGGCATTGGCGAAGCGTTGGTCTATGAATTGGTGAAAAAAGGCGCATGTTTAATCATATCCGCAAGAAGAAAGGAAGAGTTAGAACGCGTAAAAGGCAATTGTCACCCGGCTGCGCAGCCTTATGTGAGAATACTCCCGCTGGACCTGAGCGAACCATCTACATTAAAATTACATACCGAAGCGGCTATGCAATTTTTCGGTCACATCGATATACTCATCAACAATGGAGGAATCAGCCAGCGCAGTCTTGCTAAAGACACGGAATTGGAGGTAGACCGCAGGATTATGGAAGTCGATTACTTTGGCACCATCGCACTAACAAAATATTTACTGCCTCATTTTCTAAACCGAAAGGCAGGACACATTGTAACGATTAGTAGCGTGATGGGAAAAATTGGCACCCCATATCGCTCCGGGTATGCTGCCGCAAAACACGCCTTGCATGGATTCTTTGACTCTCTGCGGGCCGAACTATGGAAAGACAGCAAAAATATTTGCGTGACGATGGTGTGCCCGGGTTGGATCAACACCAACTTGAGTATTGCTGCGTTGCTTGGCGATGGCACCCCACAAAACAAGAAGGACGACACACATAAAAAAGGAATGACGCCACCACAGTTTGCCAAAAAAATGATACGCGCTATCGAAAACAAAAAGAGGGAAGTTTACATTGGTGGCCTTAAAGAAGTATCCGCGATTTACCTGGATCGATACATGCCGGGTCTTTTCTCCAAGATTGTTCGCAACGCCAAAGTGAAGTGAGCTGGTACGAATATCCTCTGATCATCATGGTGGGATTTCTCGCAGCCTTCCTTAACACCGTGGGCGGAGGCGGATCATTATTTTCTGTTCCTATTCTCACATTTATAGGATTGCCCATCACCATAGCAAATGCAACGAGTCGTGTAGCCATTCTTTTTCAAAATATTTTTGCTGTTGGCGGCTTCAGAAGCAAAGGTGTCGAACTGCCGTGGCCGTATGCTATTTATCTGGGCATCGCTTCCTTAGGTGGCGGACTGCTCGGTGCTTTTCTTGCTTCGCAAGTATCTGATGAAGTATTCAAAAAGATATTTGTGGTGGTGATGATCCTGGCCGTAGGATTGATTCTCTACGATCCCTTCAAATCCAAAGGAGAAGAGAAACTCACCCCGAAAGCACAATGGACCGGTGCGTTTTTCTTTTTGTTCATTGGGGTGTATGGAGGATTTGTTCAGGCTGGCATTGGCTTTTTAGTTATTGCTGTATTGAGTCTAGTGAACAACCTAAGCCTGGTAAAAAGCAATTATGTAAAAGTCTTTGCCGCGATTGTATATACCGGAGTATCTGTGATTGTCTTTGCCCTTCAAGGGAAAATAAATTGGTCGATTGGATTGATCCTCGCGATAGGCCACGCATTGGGTGGGTGGTATGCCAGTAGGTGGTCTGTGAAGGCCGGGGATGTGTGGATCAAACGCGTGATGATCATCTCTGTCATGGCGATGGCGGTGGCATTGTGGTTTTCGTAAAAAATATAGTGCCTCGCTTGATAGCATTCATTAATAGATGCCTTCTTTGATTGATACTAAGTACGTACGTATCTTTAATAAAACCATTTCACCTTCGCATTTACAGCCTACGGGGTTTGTATACACGGAACCTTGTAGTGTATACGTTATGCCCAATGCCAATACCTCACTAATATGAAAGCTGACTTAAATAAACAAGACCAAATTTTATCGACAATTGGACTAAAGCGTTTAATGGTTTGGCAACCCCCTATTACTTCTGTCTATGACAAAAGTAAGTTTAAAAATTACGTCACTTCCGAATACAAAGAATCTCAACGCAAGGAAACAGACGAAATTTATCGCATGTTTGAATTTAATATTTTACATATTGACTCTGGGTTAAGATTGACTTTAACGACAAGTGAAAGTTATGATGGCGAAACGGTAGAATACAAGGTAATTCGAATGTTTATTATAACATCATTGCGTAAAGAATTAGAAGTTATGGATGCAAATTTCGAAAATGAAATCTTTTATACTACGGATTTAGAAATTCCTTTTGCCGAAACAAATAAGTTAATAGAATAAAGACTACAATATATGGATATGGGCACAGGGCATGACAGTACATTTGCAATAAGTGGGATTTCGTTCTTCACTGGAAGTTTTATGGTAATAGAAAGTGCCGTGCACCGCATGAATTTTTGTGCTGAAAACCCACCCATCGCAAATCCTCAAAACGTTTGGCGCAAATGTATCGGACGACACAGCAACAATCGACAGGCATACAATCAAACAGAAAAAGTAATCCATTTTTACGATTTCGTTTTACCCAAAAACAACGATGAATTTAGAATTTGGCCACAAATAATTATTTTTCAATCGTTGGGCAAACTCAAAATAGAACAGAGATACCGGGCAGAATTTAGATTTACAAGTAATGGTTATCGCAATCGTTTCAGATATAGATTAGGTTTATCCTATCCATTTGGCAAAGAAAGAAATAATTATAAACCTCATCAAATCAGTGTTAGTAACGAACTGTTTTTTACTAACAAAGAACCCTATTTTGAAAGAAATCAACAACATTACAAGTCGGCTACTTATACCAATTCGACTACAAAATTAACGATG
>CAZIOY010000014.1:43155-69634 GCA_964540915.1 uncultured Ohtaekwangia sp. | reverse complement strand
TATATGGTCAACAATTATAACGCTGATATCAATCGTATATACATGCATGGATTATCCAACGGTGCAAAAGGCACTTGGGACCTTTCTTCCAAACGACCCGATTTATTCGCTGCTATTTTGCCTATGTCGGGAGTAGCCAGCAATACAACAGAGATGACAAATACCCACGTTACAACTCCAGTGTGGTTGTTTCAAGGTGGTATTGATACCAATCCTAATCCGACTGCAGCTCAAACGCTAATTAATACACTTGTCAGCAAAGGGGGAAATCCTCGTTACACACTATATCCAACCACTGGCCATGGTACCTGGTATGCGGCCTATGAAGAACCTGATTTCTTCTCATGGATGCTGGCACAGGATAAACGAAATATCTACGTATTCGGAGGAAATCCTTTAATTTGTCAGGGCGACATTTTGAAGATGGGATTTTCAGCAGGATTCCTTGCCTACCAATGGACTCTTAATGGAGCCGATATACCCAGTGCTACAAGTCGCTACCTGGAAACAAGCCAGGCAGGTACCTACACCGTGAAATTTCAGAGAAGCGATAACCAGTGGTATGAATCCTTCCCGGTTAATGTTGCTCAAAAACCAGGTTCTGTTTTCCCTCCAACCTTAACCAACGCAGGTTCTGTTGTACTTCCTATCGACATCAGCGCAAGTAATATCCTTGACTTGGTAGCACCGACAGGATTTAGTGAATATAGCTGGTTTAAAAACGGAGCATTGCTTGCAACCACAGCAACTAATACCAGGAACATAGCAACGGGCACCGGTAGTTCTACTGCGGCTGGCGACTACACGGTCAAGGTGAAAGAGAGTTCAGGATGTCAAAGCCTGCTTTCGAACGTAATTAAAGTGGTCTATACTTCTCCTCATGTGGGGCCAACCGCTCCTGTACAAGCAAATGCTGTGGCGCTTTCTTCTTCACGGGTATCACTTACCTGGGCAAACTCTCCAGGAGAGGATTATTATGAAATATGGAGATACCGAAGAGCCCTCAATGGTTACACTTCACAAGCCTATAAGTTAGTGGGAAAAGTAAATCGGGATGTGTTAAACTTTGTTGATTCGGAAGCATTACCGATGGCCCAATATTTCTATCGCATTCGGGCAATAGGAGGAAATGACGGCAGGTTTTCGAATGAGAAATCAGTAACCCTTCCTGAAGACACTATCTTGCCTACTGCTCCAACAAATGTTCAGGCCTCTCCCGTAGTCGACCTGAAGTCTACTGTTACATGGGTGGCATCTACTGATAACGTCCAGGTTGCTTCTTATGAAGTCTTTACCGGATCCACTTTGGTGGGCACCACAATAGCCACTTCTTATACATTGACAAATCTACTACCAGGCACCACGTATACGGTTGGTGTTCGGGCCGTGGATGGTCGCGGAAACCGCTCGGGTCTTACTACAACTACATTTTATGTTGCCACCGAAGGGCTTATGTATACATACTATGAGCCGGCCAGCGCACCATCAAGTCTGGCTACTATCGACTTCAATGCAGCACCAACAAAAACAGGAGTTATAAACAACTTTGACATAAGTGTTCGAAATAGAAATGATCAGTTCGTCTTTTCATTTGATGGCTTTATTCAAATTGACGTGGTTGGAACGTATACCTTCTTTACCGCTTCTGATGACGGAAGCCGTCTGTACATAGATGGGGTAATGGTGGTTGACAATGATGGTTTGCATGGAACCATTGAAAAATCAGGAAACTATACCTTTAATACGACTGGTCGATATCCAATCAAGGTAACATTCTTTGAAAATGGGGGTGGTGAAGTATTGCAGGTACGTTATGATCCAGCTGGTATTGCCTCGAAGCAATTGATACCTGCTGATAAGTTGTTCTTGATTGGAGATACAAATTCTTCATCAGCCCGACTTTCTAAAAACGTAGATGTATCGATGTCAGAAAGTGAAAAAGAAATAATAACAACATCGGAAGTAACCGTATATCCTAATCCCTTCTCTGACAGAATAAGTGTATCGAAGGGCTCCCTTGAGGCCGGTGAAATAAAGATTTACGACCATATGGGTCAACTGGTGAAGACCATTGAGGCACGCACGATGGAAACCAGCATTGAGTTATATGATTTACCTGGGGGTATTTATTATATGTCAATCGGAACTACAAGAGTCCGCTTGTTAAAAAAGGAATAAATACTTTGCTCACCTTATTCAAGGAGGACTCGAAAGGGTCCTCCTTTTTTTATGGATTTTAAAGTCAACTAATTGCACGTTCAACCGCAACACTAGCTTTCTTCTGTCATCCTCAACCTTCTTTCCAAAAGAAACATCATTCAGAACTTCAAAAAAAGATCGGTCAACTCGTTCTACAAATACAACTGATTTATATCCCCTTTTTATAGTTTAAAATTGTTGCTTTTTTCCTGCTAAAAATCATGAATCTAAATTGAAATTTTAAATGTTAAACAAATAAATGAGGCGCGTCTATTTACCAAAAACTTAAATCTCATTCATATGTTCAGGTCTATTCTTTTCGGGATGTTGGCAATGATGTCAATCTCTCTTTCAGCACAAACGGTGCGATACGACAGCGGTATTTCACTGCGTAATTATAAGTTGAACCATTATTATAAAATGGTTACATGGGACGACAGCAAGTATAAGGAATTCAACTATCGCAGTCTTAGCGCCAGCGGCTATATGATAGAGTTTATGAACTGGCGCGCTATTTTTCCTCCCGGCTACAATAAAAACAGCACAAAAAAATATCCTATGATCGTAATGCTCCATGGAGCTGGTGAATCTGGCAGATCATGGCAAGGACGATTTGTTTATTTACCTACTGATCTGCGTTATGATAACAACGGACATAATCTTTTGCACGGTGGTGAAGCACACCGCGATGCTGTACTTCGCAATGCTTCAGACTCACGAGCATTTCCGGGTATTGTGATTTTCGCGCAGGTCAATCATAGTGGTGCCTGGGAGAGCGGTTGGAACCTGGGTTTGCTTAATCAGAATGGCAAGATGATGTTTAAGATCATTGAATATATGATTGCCAACTACAATGCCGATATCAATCGTATTTATATGCATGGTCTTTCCAATGGCGCAAAAGGCTCTTGGGATCTTGCCACTAAACGACCTGATTTAGTAACCGCTATTTTACCCATGTCGGGCCTGCCAAATAATTTAACTGAGATGAGTAACACTTTACTCACTACGCCTATATGGATGTTTCAAGGTGGTTTGGACGTTAATCCTAACCCGACCGCTGCGCAAACCGTAATTAATACTTTTAAAAGTAAAGGAGGTAATCCACGCTATACACTTTACCCGACCACGGCCCATAGTACCTGGTATCAATCCTATGCAGAACCCGACTTCTTCTCCTGGATGCTGGCTCAGGACAAACGCAACATCTATGTATTTGGTGGTGCCCCACTCATTTCTGAGGGTGAGATACTAAAAATGGGATTCTCAGCCGGATTCCTTGCTTATCAATGGACACTCAACGGAACTGATATTGGAGGAGCAACCACTCGCTATCTTAATACTTCACAAGTTGGCACGTATACAGTAAAATTTAAACGAAATGACAACCAATGGTATGAATCTTTTCCTGTTAAAGTACAGTATAGAGAAGCTTCATTACTTTATCCTGTGTTAGCTAATACAGGATCTGTTATTCTGCCTATTGACATAAGTGCCTCCAATACTCTTAATCTGATTGCCCCTACGGGTTACAGTGAATATATCTGGTATAAAAACGGAAGTCAGGTAGCAACATCCTCTACTAATACCCGAACCATAGCAACGGGTGTGGGCAGTTCGACTGCTGCCGGAGATTACACCGTTAAGGTAAAGGAAAGTAACGGAATCATTGGTCAACCATCAAATGTGATCACCGTTTTTTACAAGACTCCGCATGTCAGCCCAACTCCTCCGGTACAATCAACACCTGCTGTCATTTCATCAACGCAGGTCTCCCTGAAATGGAGTGATTCTCCCACAGAGGAATATTATGAAATATGGAGGTACCGAAGAGCAGTGAATGGATATACCACCGAAGCATATAAAATGGTTTGTAAAGCAAGTAAAAACGAGCTCAGTTATATTGATGCGGGATTACAGCCCAATGCACAATATTTTTTCAGAATCCGTGCCATTGGCGGAGGTGATGGAAAGTTCTCCAACGAAAAACTGGTTACAACTCCTCAAGCCACTCTTCTTTCAATAGCGAGTGAAAAAACAGAAGATGCTTTTATAAACAAAGTATTAATGGTTTATCCGAATCCATTTACAGACAATCTTACCGTGGATACGAAAGGTGAAAAAGTGAATCGGATTGATATCATTGATCCTGTTAAGTCGATCATCAAATCCTATTACACGGATGGCGCTGACCGAGTGGTCATTGATGTGAGCGATTTGCCACCAGGAATGTATTACCTGTCCGTTGGTAAAAATAAGATCAGGGTCCTCAAGGAAGAGTAGGTGTCCGATTTAAGTAACAGACGTAAAAGAGTCACATTCACTTGTGACTCTTTTATTATCAGCTTGTCCTATTTCTTCTTCTTAAACAATCGATCTAAAAAGGGGGTATAATTCTCTGAAGCGTGCGTATCATGTGCCGACTTTTTATAAAAGAACTCAGTTATACGGCTCAATTCTTTTATGACTCTGCTTACCAAAGACTGAAACAAACTTTTCTCCTTGCCTAATGTTCGGGGATACGTCCATACTCTTACGCTGCGGGGGGCTTTAACAACCTTCCCGAAGCGCATCATATCAAAACAAAATCTTCCGTCTTCGCCACGTACATTTCTTGGATCGAATCCTGCCTTCATTCCAAGCTCTCTTTTGTAACCCATGGTCATCCCCAAAGAGTTTAGGTAGGGTCTTTTAAAATGGCGTATCTCGATCAACACATCTCTCAATGTTTCATACATGAAGAACCCAAATCGCTGCGATCTTGAACTGCCTATAAACGAATGCTGGCCATACACACACGAAACCTTATCTTCCCTCAATTTATCCGCCATCGTTTGTATCCATGATTTTGGATAAAAACAATCAGCATCAGCAGTTAATACAAACTCTCCCTGAGCTATCTCCTGACCAAGTTGCCTGGCTGGCCCGCAACCTTGAATGGGCTGAACAAACGACTTGATTTTGATTTTATTCAATACCTCCTGTGTCCGATCTGTTGAATTATTATTAATCGCTATTACCTCTGTCGGATACGTTGTTGCATTTTGAGAAATGGTTAAAAGAGTTTGAACGATATTTAATTCTTCATTCCAGATTGGAATTACGATTGACACCTCGGGTTTTCTATTCTGACCAAGAAGAGTTAACCCTTCACTTATCTTATCGTAAAAAGACTGTGGAATATCGTCTATCCTTGAATAAGTCAGTAGTTGCTGTGTGACCCAATTGGGATTTTTAACAATGTTCACGGAGTAAATGTTTTATCTTTTCTTCAATTTACAACTTTCCACAAAATCCGTTTTCCGTTTTGAAGGTCAAACAGGAAAATATTTACATTGCCGTACTTCCCAGGCTGTCTTTTTTAATCATCAGGAATTTGAGATTGTAATTTAGCAATAGAATCAACGCCAACATCTCTAATGATTCTTCTATGGTAGTATAAAATAGAATATATTCAAAAGTGATTGCCTCCTCATTTTGTTCATACGCCATTCCACCGATTGATTCTATACCAATCGCACCTAAAAGATATAAGGCCCCACAGATCACATACCCCTTCAGGAACGGTTTTTCGAGAGAGAGTAAAAATTTTACTGAATAAAGAGCAAACAGGATGGCCAGAATACCATAAGGAATAATCCAGGCGAACTTTAAGATGCCTGTTCCTCCAAAGCCGAATAATTGAGGCATCCAACCGATAAACCATTCATGTATCCTTACAAATTCATCAACGCTTAAAAACAAAAAAGCAAACGACAGAATGTACCAATATGTCTTATAATAGAACTTAGTATGCGTATTTTGAAGTGCTATAAGTAAGAATGTCTGAGCCGATAGAAAAAGTAGTATCGTATTAAAATAGGTCGGAAAATTTACTTCACGGTCAAAATCAAAAAACTGATCCAGTCTTTCTGCCAAATTACTTTCCGGCATCAGCTTGTATTTCAAGAATACCACAATAACATGCGCTATCAAAAGCAATAAAAAGGCAACAACCAGGAAGAGCGTAAACTTTTTGAGATTTACATTAATGTCAATCATACCAAAAAAAAGTAGTGTTGATAAAAAGCTTAACGATTAAATAAAGGTATGTTAAAGATTATTTAATAAAAAGGAAATAGAAAGAATGACGCTTCTTAATTGTCTTTTTTCAGCTCTTTTCTAAGATTGAGGATATAAGAAAAAACCCTCCTTGTCACTTTGATTCGTGTTTTAATATTGCCTCCACCCTTCGCTTCGCCATACACTCGTTTCGTGAAATAAACAGGTATCTCAATGATCTTTCCTTCCCGCTGAGCCCAATACTGGGCATAAAGATCCAATGAAAAATCCCATGGAGCATTTTTTTGTAAATGGTTTGTGTAAAATAACCGGCTGAATAATTTTGGCTGAGCTCCTATATCATACAGTTTTTCGCCCAATGCCCAGGATGCTATGCGCCCCATGCCCCACGTAAAGAAAAGAGGCACAAAATCACGAGACATTCGTTTGCCCTTTACAAATAATAATGGATTGTTGTGCTGGATGTAGATCTCAAAAGCACGAATTACATCGTTCGGATCCGTCTGCATGTCCGCATGAGTCCATGCCATCACATCGCCTTGTGCGCTCGCTAAGCCGGTTAATATACCAAAACCGTAACCTTGATTTTTAGCAACATCTACAACCTTGAATCGCGGGTCATTGATTGCCGTAAGTTCTTTTTCAAAAATTTCCGCAGAGTTATCGGTAGATCCATTATTCACTAAAAGAACTTCGCAATCAATATCGTCAGGCAAGACTTCCTTAAACCGACTAATAATTAAGGGAATATTACCAGCCTCATTATAACAAGGTATTACAACAGATAATTTCAAGTTCTCTAATCAGATTCGGGTAAAACATACACTTCGATAAAGGAGTCTCCCTCCTTTCGTGGCGCAATAAATTTATCTTTTAGCTTGTAATGATCGATCAGGCAATTTCTTAAATCGTTCGGAAAAAAATTGGTGAGGCTCGGTATGGTTTCAAACATTACCAAATCAAATTCCTTGTTGGCAATGGAAGCACAAATTTCATCAATCTGCTTTGGAAAAATCGCTACTCCTTGATGATACCATAAAGGCAAGCCCTTCATGGGGGTGTAGTTCCACTCCAATGCTAAAGGAGTAAGCTCGGTCATATTTAACACTTTCAACTCTTTTTGGGATTTAAATAACGACAAGCTTTGCACACGCTCCAATCCATTAATCGTTTCTGAAGGAAGTTTAATGCCCTTGAACGCCTTCAGGTCGCTTGATCTCCATGAACTTTGAAAAGATGCATCTAAAAGAGTTTTACCACGCATCACTGGTTTACTAAAATTGAATATGCGTCCGGCATATTTCCAATATTCGCCCGACCACCAAATGAAAACCACAAACATCGCAGGAATAATCCACCTTATTTTCTGTGGAATGAAATCATCAGGCAACTGCACTAATAGAAAGGCGATCCCAAAGGCATGAAAATAGGTGGTGTTTTCCAATGAGTTGCCACTGGTTGATTTGGTGATAAGCGCCTCCATGATCATGCCCGAAACCATCAAAAAAGAGATTATGAATTTACTATCCCTCATATCAAAAGTGCCAGTCGAAAATTTCTTGATGAGAACTGCCGCCAGAACTACCAGATAAAATTTCTCCCACTGCGAATCGAGCATAATCACCTCAAAAATTGAATACAAATAAATGCGGCTGTTGTGAGGAGGCTGTCCTACGTTAAACCAATATGAAAAATCAGTGCTTATGAACGGCAGAATTATCAGTGCGACACTGACCGCGTAGAATAAAATAAAAGCCGGAAGGAAAATCCAACGTTTCTTAAGCCATGAAATGTAGGCAATTATAATCAACGCAAAGGTAAATGCCAATCCACCATAGTCCTGTTTTGTGAAGAAGGTTAAGAAGATAAAGAATGCAGATCCTGCCAGGTACATATAATTTCTTTTGGCACTTTCCGAATTTGATAGCAGCAGCAGGAAGTACAAACCAATTAATTCAAACATGATAGCCGTGAAATTGTACCACGGCCAGAAATACATAAACGAATAGGAAAGCAGAAATACAAGAATGGCTATTAAAGACCGCTCTTCATTGAGCCCAAGTTTCTTAACAATTGCCCTGAAGGTGAATGTGGTAATTATGTTTACAATAGCCTGACTAATTAAGAGAGCTTTTAGGGTGGGGCCAAAAACATAAAAGGCAAGAAGCGGAAAAATAAAAAAACCGTACCCGATGGGCATTCCAAAGTCCTTGTATGGCACTTGCCCCAGGTATAATCGATAGGTGCCTTCCCAGGATACATCAAGGTGTATCCTGAACGGCAAACTAAAAAATAGAGGAATCAAACTGAATCCAATGATCAGTATAAAAGTTAAGTAACGGGTATACTTATTCATATTTTAGTTTTTTCTAATTCATCAAGAATTGAGCATGCAATTAACAAAAAGCCCAACACATTTTTTTCATTGTCAACATGCAACGGCAGCATACTTAAAAACAACGACAGCTCACACAACCTAACTATGTTCAAATCATAACCCCGGTCAATAAGTCCATCCTGAAATAATTTCTTTTTTCTCAAAATATTTTCATGGTAGCGTATCTCAAGCCGGATATTCATTTTAGTATCGTAGCGCAACTCATATTGCCCACTATTAACAAAGTCATAATTACCCAAAATGGAATGCGACAGTTTAGCAACATCATAATATGAATCAATAAACGCATCCTCTAAGGTAAGCGCGCCTTTGGGATCTATTAACTTCAAAAGATTAAGTCTTTTGTCATACAACATATTTGAAAAGCAAAAGTCACCATGACCCACCGCTTGCTCTATTCCAAAATTCCTGGAATTTGATATTTTGGTGTAGAGGATTTTATATCGATCGTAAAGCGCCTCAATTGAAGGGTACGCTGTGGATGAACTGAATATCTTTTGCAGCTTTTCATAAACCGGCATGCTCCTGAGTTTTTCAAAACGTGATTCAACTTTACCTAAATAAAGTGAATCACAATGGGCACGCATGACTTCATTATCAATTTTTCGTTTTTCACGAGCGCTTAGAAAGCCAAAGAGTCTGCCTAGCAATTTTTGAAACTGATCGTCATCTATGGAGAGATGTATCCATTGGATTGCCAAATCAGGTACGCTCAATCGCTCCAGACTATATTGCGCATAATCCGCAGCTTCGTGATAGGCGAATGTGGGAAGAAAGTAATGCTTTATAGATTCTGGCAGAAGATGGTAGTAGGCGTACTCCATCTTCATCTTTTTCTTATCAGTCGATTTCTTAATAATAATATCGTCCTTTTGCTCAATAGAGTTGAAATAGCGCAGTCCAAAATTGCTATGAAGAAACTGAACGAAATCCAGGTAGTTCCTTATGTCAATAAAAAATTGTTCCAGGCGAAAATGCTCCACCTTGCTATCAAATTGAACTTTCAGTGAATTAAAAAGCTTTGAGGGATCCTGCCTCAGCAATCTGAGTAGCGGAATAATTTCATCCTTCTTTAAACACAAAAAGGACTTGATGTCCTCATTTCTGTAGATGGCAAGTGACTCCTCTACAAATTTTACTTTTTCAAGGAAAAGTAAAAACTCGTCTGAATCTGTGATGCAAAAAGATGAATTGATAAAGAAATATCTTTTATAGGTAATTAGTGAAAGATGTTCTATTAATTTATCCAGGTCTTCTAATGTACTAAGATGAAAAAAAGCAATGTTTTCGTTGTGGCTTTTAAAAAGTATTCTGGCATTCTCTGAAAGTTTTCTCTTCTTAAAAATCATATCCCCCCAGTGATTAATCTGTATGGTGGATTGGATTTCCTGAGGAACATCCATCAAATCAAAATATATTGCAACCTCTTTTTCCATATTGAATTGATAACTTACTCCATCTTATTTAAGTAATAATTCGATTCTTCCTAAATTTCATTATTATATAAATGATAAAGGCCAAAATAATGGCTGGGAAGAAAATAAAAAACTGATACACCATTGACAGGGCCAGATAGGGAAAATCGGGTTGCACCTTATAGACAAGAAAGAACGCTAATTGCAAGCCGCCCAGGCCAAGCGAACCCGATGGAATTAATGAAGACAGGAAAACAAAAAAGCCAAGGATCACAATGTACTTCCACTCCATCAGGTAATCGGTTACAAAAAACAAGCCCATCAATTCCAATGACCAAATGGCGACTGTCAATATTAATATGGAAGAAGCCTTGGTGCGAAAAATGTCTTTAATACTATTAATTACTGTATAGATCTTATGACTAATGGAGAGAACCCGAACGGTCCATTTTTTCGAATATCTTTTCGCAATAAAAAGATTGAGCGATCGGATGTTTTCAGGGATGACATAGTACAACAGCAAAACACCCCCGATGAAAACTGCCCCTACACCGATTGTAAATTTAACGCTAACGGGATTATAGTTTACAAAATACAAAGAGACAAAGAGCCCTACAAACAGAATGAAGAAGTCCAGTGCTCGTTCAGCGACAATGGTTAAAAAGGTACGCTCCGAATCGCGGATGATTTTGTTAAACTCCAGTATTCTATAAAACTCACCTAGCTTAAATGGCAAGATCAGGTTAATCCCATTCGTATAATATTGCTGCCCTATTAAATTGATCAGGCCATAGTCTTGCCTGCCAACCATTAAGGCCACCCGGATGGAACGCAAAAAATGGGACGCCAAATAAGCCGCACAGGATAAAACAACCTTTAGTGGGTCAAGTCTATTTAAATATGGCAAAACATTAAGATCTTGCGTTTTAAGAATTAAGTTAAAAATGGTGTACAGGAAGAGTATTCCCACCGCCACCGTTATTATCTTGTATAAAAATTTCATAGAATACATGCGAAATATAATCAATTATCGACCTTAAAAAGCAACAAATAGAGACTTATGCGCATTGTAATTGACCTCGATGGAACGATCTGCCCTATCAAAAAAACTGGTGAATCATACAAGGATTTGCCGGTGCACGAAGGGGCTGTCGAAAAGATAAGAGAACTGAGAAAAGAGGGGCACTATATCATCATTCAAACCGCCCGGAACATGGCAACCTGCGAAGGCAACCTGGGTAAAGTGATGAAAAACGTGGGTAAAATCACCCTTGAATGGCTGGAAAATCATCAGGTCGAATATGATGAAATCTACTTTGGCAAGCCCAACGCTGACCTATACATTGATGATCGGGCTGTGCGCTTTGAAACATGGGACCTTATCAAAGAAGAATATCTGATAAAAATGGGCAAGGACAGATGATTGCTGTTTTACCAATGGCCGGCAGAGGATCCCGATTCTCTGGCAGTGGCTATTCACAACCTAAACCGTTAATTCCTGTTGACGGCACCCCCATGTTTGCAGTAGCCCTGGGGAGTATTGCGAAACTACCGGTTAGAAAACTGATCGTTATTACTTTGGAAGAGCATGATGAACACTATGATGCGTGTCAGCTCATAAAAAAACATAGCCCATATCCGACTGAAATCATTCGATTAAAAGATGTCACAGAGGGGCAACTTTGCACCGTTGTGGCTGCCAAAGAACATATCCGGTTAAATGAAGATATCCTGATTGTTAGCTCCGACACAATCATTATCTCTAACCTTCATGAGGACATTTTGAATAAAAGGCCTGACTGTAAGGGCCTCATATCCGTTGCGAATATGCCCGGTGAACGTTGGAGCTTTGCCAAAACTGATTCCACAGGCAGAGTTATTGAAGTGGCTGAAAAAGTCCGTATTTCTGATCATGCCAGCACCGGGCTTTATTATTTTTCCAACGGAATAGAGTTTTGTGATTTAGCTGATGAAATTCTGTCAAAGAAAGAAAAGACTAAAGGTGAGTATTATGTAATTCCGGTTTATCAAAAGTATATCAACCGGGGTGATTTTGTTGGAGTCTCTGTAGCCACTCACATGTGGGATCTGGGAACGCCTGAAAGTCTTCAGCACTATTTTAGTGCAAGGGAAAATCAGGAATAATAGCGATTGGAAAAGGGATTACCGCAAGGATAATTATAGGGTGTAAAAATTCTTCCACTGTATTTTATTTCATCGTTTACATTCAATCTGCTCCAAAAAAAATCGGTAGACAAAAGAAAATTACCAACAATCTCCGATCGATATTGAATATACTTGTTGTAGTACGGCCCTGTCTTTATCCCAATCCGTTGCAACTCGTTGTATAGTGAAATCAGTTTTACTTTCGATGGCGAAAAATTAAATGGGTTAAGGGATGCCGCTTCCTGGGCATATTTTCTCAGATCAGCTTCATGTAATTTCAGATCCTTCAAGTCGCTTTGTAACACCGAAAAAATCAGCGAATCAAAAGAGCGAAACATTGAATATGTTGCTGCGGTGGCCCCAACAGCGATTACACTGAGAATGCCAAGTTTTATTGCTGTTCTTCTTTTCATAGTAATTATTAAAATGACAGATCAGCACTGCGTAATGATAAGGCGGAAATTGTAAGTGTTGGATTGGCGGCCGTGATCGAAGGGAATGAACTGCCCCCTAACACAAACAAATTTCTGTACTGATGATGAATTTGCTTATGATCCACAACACTATCCTCTGCTGAATGCCCCATTCTTACAGAGGAAAGAATATGCGATTCGGTAGTTTGATAATTACCATCAGGAAAAATTTCTTCAACCGGAAGGCAAGCAAACAGAGCATCCATTTTCTTTATGACTAATTCCCTTCCTCGCTCTATATAGCTATTATGACCTTTAAATTCGATCAGCGGCTTTAATGGATCATCAGAAAGAGAAACCCTGTTTCGTTCATCAATAAGATCTTCAAGTACAAATTTGAACCGGGCCATATGTCGCCATTTCCCAAACTCATTTCGAATGAAGGGCCCATTATGATTTTCTATCAAACAAGAGGCTGCCTCTGAACGAAAAGCCCCGTCATAAAGCATGTAACCATTTGCCGACATTGCCGATCCGCCACCTACATTATCAAAATCTTTCAGGTGCACATTCGCGAAAAAGCCCCGCTGTTCAGTGATGCCCTTCCCTGTTAGAGGATTCGCGTCACCTGCGGCAAGCAAAATATGTGCATTAAAAATAGCATTCGCTCCTAACGCGACAATTTCGCCTTCCGCTTCGGTATCTGTGCCGTTATGTTTGAATTGCACCTTCCGAACTACGTTTCGCTCAAGCAGCAAAGAATAAACCTGCGCATTATACAATAGCTCCACGCGTTCATCTTTATACACCTCCATCAATGAATTCTCAATGGTAAATTTTGCATTGACAGGACATAACGAACAAACATAACTGGCGCAGCACGTGCCCCGTTGCTTTATTGATTTACTTGCCCTGGCTGACGGCTGGCTGAAATAGTTCGCGCCATACTCCTTCTGAAGTACTTTATCTACGGTAGTTAATGCATGGGGCGGTTGGGGATAAGGGCTATTTCTGACAAACGGTGTGAGATCAGGCCCCGCAATGGCCATAATTTCTTCCGCTTCGGTGTAATAGTTTTCTAAGTCCTGATAACCGATTGGCCAATCTAATCCCACACCATAGGTGGATTTGATTTTGAAATCATTGGGCATAAACCTTAATGTTGCTGCCCACCAGCAATTCGAACTTCCTCCAAAATTAGGATCAAAGACCCATGGCTTATCATCATTGTGATTTGCGATACAGTCCTTATAACCGGTTAGTGACTGAGCGTAGTCAGGATTCTTTCCTCTTTTTTGTTGTAGCCTATCGACAAATGAAAAAAGGGTCCCTCGTTCCAGAACAAGCACCCGTGCCTCTTTCCGCTTCTCCAGGTATTTCTTTAAAAAGAATGTGGCCGCAAAACCAGTACCCACAACAATAAGATCATACTGTTGATATTTCATTTCGATAAATAATCTGTACTGATTTAAAATTACTTAATGTGAGTGATTCTTTGATTACTGCATTATTACCAAATCCTTTTTTAATGATTCTTATCACTTTTTTTTCAGGGACCTTAGGTAATTTACTAATTGTTCGGGCCAATCCTTGTGCATACACGGTTTCTCAACAGCCAGAAAGAATAGTATACTAAAAATCATTAATACGGGCGCAATCAAGAGAAACTGGACAATAAAATTAATGGTATAGCTATTGGTTACAGAAACTGCTGACGTGTACTTAATCAAAAACTCCATGATGGGGAGATGGATTAAATAAATGGTGTAACACATGCCCCCAATGGCGGTTATCCATGGTAATGTGATAAGCTTATTTATCCAGGTTGCCCTGAATACTGAATAAAACAGAACAACAAGAAAGGAAGTAAATATGATTCTGTTAAGAAGCAAATAATCCCATGACCAGGAAAAGATCAAAACTAGAAAAGCCAAAATACTTATGTAGTTATAAATTCCCTTTTTCTGAATTCCATTTCTCCATTCGTTAACATAAATATCTGCCAAGATAAAACCCAACAAAAAGTATTGAATATGGCCAAGAATAGTAAGCCAGGTGGGCCCATGTAGTATTCCAAAATATTGTTGTAAAAGAATAATGATCACCAATCCGCCTACGAGAATTATGCGCCTTAACAGTAACGATTTGGTTTTGAAAAAAATGATCGCTAAAAAGGGAGCCAGAATATAAAACTGAACTTCAATTTCCAGCGTCCAGACGGGCGGGTTGATGAACGTCCACTCCTGATATATAATGCTATGCACATAGAAAATGCTGGCGAAAAAATGAGGTAGGATATACTCTGTTTTATAATAACCAAAAACAATAAGAAAAATCGTTACCCCGGTAATAACCAAAATGTATGGAGGTTCAAGTCTTGTTAGTCTGCGCCAGAAGTATTTTTTTAAACTTACTTCACGCCCTCCTTTCAGATACTGCTCCGCAAAGGGAAGCCCCAAGATAAACCCACTGATTGTAAAAAAAATATAGACGCCAATAAACCCACGGCTCGCTATAAATGTCACAAATTCATATTCAGAGCCTTTAATAAAATCGACCGGGGAGTTGCGCAGGTAACGCTCACTTAAGTGCTGAATAACTACGGGGAAAATAGCAAGAAAGCGAAGCCCATCAACCTCCTTGATCATTCTTCCTCCTGAAGTAACGCGGGCTAATCGGTTTGGCAGATCAGCAATAAAAGATAAAATCGACATTAATTTTTTTCTTGCAGTTTCAGGTATTCATTATATCCGTCAATTTCCTCAAGTCTCATTCCTACTAATGCCTCAACAGCAATCTTAGCCTGATTAAATTGTGATTTTGTTTGTATTACTTCTTCCGAGCGACCGGAGTAAGCCTGAATAGCCTCGCGATAAGCTGCCATATCAATTTGTCCTGCTGAGAATTTCTTTTCAGAATCGTTATACATGCTCATGTAATCCTCTTCCATTCGCAGACGGAGTCGCAATAATTTGTATTGCTCTTTAAGTCGCTCTAATGAAGAGAGTATTTCACTTCTTACGGAGATCATTTTTTCATTTACTTTGAATTGATTAATCACCAATTCATCTTGTTTTACTTTTACCTGCATCGGGGTGATAAAAATATCACCCAGGCTTACACGAACTCCAAAGTTGTATCTGGGAAAGAAAGTGCTTCGGTTGAATGGATCCGCAGAGGGATTTATGGTAAACTCATTGATGTTACCAACTGCATAGATATTATCCAACCAACCGAGTTTCGTAACGTTCTTTTCGTGTTTCGCCATCAACACATCCTGCAACACCATCTTATTGGAGGGATGATTCTTCCACGCCAATTGAATCAGTTGTTCTTCAAAAGAGGATGATTTCAACTTCTCGTTCAATACAATTTTATTGTAATCAATTTGTTGCGAATAAGCCCATGCTGAAGTCATGAGTATGCAAATTATGGTCAGCTGTGTTTTCATAAATCTTTACTTTAGGGTTGAAACATCGAGGTCCTTCATTTTTACAATCATCGCCATGAGGGCATAAAAAATAAGAATATTGGGTACTTGAATAATGGCTTGTTGAGGGTAATTACCAACAGCAATAGCGTAAACAACGGCCACAATGGAGGCCATATATGCTTTTAGTTCTGGGTCATTTATAAGATAATAGTTGTGTACGCCTACAATTAAAATGGTGGCAAAAAAGGCACAATAAAGAAACAAGCCAATCCATCCTAACTCAACGGCAATGCGCACATAGCCACTATCGGGTGCAAACTCTGCTAACTCAGAATTTGGATTGAATCGCTTTCCCCAGATTCCAACACTTCCTAACCCTGCTCCAATTGGATGAGATTGAATAAACGGCTTAATCATTTCCTGGCTGCGTTCGCGCACTTGAAATGACGGATCCTCTGAAGGTCGGAACGTGGATCTAATCCTGGTCAGACT
This sequence comes from uncultured Ohtaekwangia sp., assembly GCA_964540915.1. Lineage (GTDB taxonomy): Bacteria > Bacteroidota > Bacteroidia > Cytophagales > Cyclobacteriaceae > ELB16-189. The sequence goes on along the minus strand of CAZIOY010000014.1, from coordinate 53,056 downwards.
ATTTGTGCTCATCAAAGGGCCCAGGCTTCGGATGTCAGAGAAAATAATACCAGCCCCGATCAGGCCAACCAAAAGCCCAAAGGCAATCGTCTTCTTTTGGAACGTTAACAAGGAATAAAAAGCGAAGCCAGCCGGAAGCATTGCAAAAGCAGTTCGCGTGCCTGCATAAACCATGGCCAAAAGCATAATGCCCCCGCAAATAGCCATAATCAATTTGTACATAAAATTGAATGGACCTGTTAACAGGGTAATGCAAAAAAGCCCAGAGAAAGACATTAAGATGCCATAGACGGTTGGATCATTTAAGAATGAAAAAATCCGGTAGCGACCCCAGTTAAAAATTAGTTTGAATCTAAACTCATCGGCCATTACCCATTCTTTCTCGGATGGCAGCAGTCCATGAAATTCCTGAAAGAGACCATAGATTCCTGCGATGACAGAGAGTGCTATCCAAACATGCAATAAAAGTTTTAAGAATTTACGCTCATTAATCGCTTCGAGAATAATAAAGTAAAAAATCAATAGAATGGCCACGCTTCGAATCACAAATACCCAAGCTTGTTTAGATGCCAACGGATTGAAAAACTCGAGGATATTATAAATTATCCATATCCAAACAATCACGCTTACCGGACTTTTGGCCCAGCTAAAATCTTTCCGTTGTACTTTTTTTATAATCAATCCGATCACCATCACAACAAGGAAAACATCCAGTAAAATGCCTAATGAATAATCGCTCCCTACAATGCGGTTGATTCTCAACAGAAAGAAGGAGATAATCATGAGCGTTATTACCCCAAATCGAAGGTTGATAATAGAATAAATCAAGACTGGAACACCAATGAACGCCAGCAAAATCAAAATGCCAAAGCCAACACCAAACTTCACTGTGCCATAGGCAATCACGACAGACCCAAGAACCAGCAGAGGCCAAATAACATAAGACTTTGCCTTTCGCAAAAAGTCCCAGAATCCCCCAATATTTCGTTGATTAATCAGGTCCACTTGATTTTAACTGCTAGAATATTACGATTATAGAAAAGAACGTTAAGAATGTTAAAACCACCATAATAATCAGACCAATCTTCATGATCTTCAGGTGAAATGGCAATTTGTTTTTCTGGCGTTCCATCTCCGAAAGTTATGAATAAATAGAAACGAGATTTTGAAATTTTTTAGCCCTGTCCTCCCATGTATTTTTACTTGCCCTGGCAGCCCGGTTCTTTCTTTTTTCCTCACCATCCGTATCAATCTCTAATTGAATCGCCTGGCTAAACTCCAACGCTGAATCGGCAACCTGTATAATGTCCTTGAACTCTAAAATATCCTCAGAAAAAGATGTGGTGACCACTGGTCGGCCTGAAGCCAGATATTCATTAATTTTCAAAGGATATATCCCTTCTGTCAGCTTATTCTTCTTAAACGGAATTATAGCGCAATCTATAAACCTCAAATAGGTGGGTAATTCCTGTATATTCTTCCTGCCCGCAGCGATCACATTGTTTAACTGGATGAATCCCATTTTTAAAAACTGATCACTATTAATTGGCCCTATGAATAGAAAGGTCTTATCGGGATTCATTTTTACTACTTGCCGAAGAAGGTCGAAGTCAATACGGTCTTCCACATTACCGATATAGCCCACTACTTTTGCTGTTGTATTTTTCAACTCGTCAGGCCGCTGATCAGTTCCTATTAAGAATGTTGACTTAAATAAAGAAAAGTCAGCTGCATTGGGCAAATAATGCGATTCACTTGTGTATAAGGCGGCATACTTCTGCAAAAATTTTGATGTAGAGATCGTGAAATTAAATTGACGCATCAATCTCCGCTCATGCTCAACACCATGCTTGCTGATATATTTTGACTCAACCATGTTATCTACACAATAATATGCCGTGCGCCACGGATTGAATTCCTGGATATTGGAGAGATAAAAAGGATTAAAAATATTCAGATAGATAAAATTTGCTATTTGCTTTTTCCTACAAACCTTTTTCAAGGCCTTTGATATTCGGTAATTATTAACGCTGGCTAAGAAATTATAGATTTTTCCCCTAGAAAGAAAGTTGATAGGCAACACCACAGGCGGTGTAACATAAAAAAAATTTTCATTCCCGGGCAGTTGCTGGCACGCATTCATTCCAAACAACAGAGACATAATTCTTTTTCGTATTTGTTGTGAGCGCCATCCTCTCGCAACGTCTCTAATGGTAAACGGGTTGTCTATATAAAACACCCGGTTTTTTTTCGATAATTCCTGTGCAATTGAAAAGGCCGTTGAGGAATAGGGGGCATCCCAACGAGCCAGGGCAAGTATTACAATATCTTTTTCCTCTATCTTATCCATCACAATTTTCTACTTCAGCTTGAGTGCCTTCAGAGCAATATTGAATACTGTCACATAAAATTGAACAAGATATTTGAATACTTCACGAAGCTGAATTTTAAAGATCTTCCTCATAAAGTAATTATTTACAATAAAAATAATTACGTAAGATGCCAACGTGCCGTAGCACGCACCCATTAATCCAAAATAACTGATACCAATTATGTTGGTTATAATATTAATGATCAAGCTTGCCAACAATATATAAAAATTCAGTTTTGGGCGTCCGGAGGAGTCAAGGGCAGTGCCAAACTGGCGACTAAACGGAGTAAACAAACCAAATAAAATTGTAAACCTTAAAATAATAACAGAGTCTGCATAGGCAGGGCCGGCAATTATGTGAATGATCTGCTCTGCAAAGAGAACAACAATTACAATAATCGGTAACGTTATTCCTATTGTTATTCCAACAGACTGCTCGAATAATAATTTAGATGATTGCTCGCCACCTTTATCATATTGCGCTGTGCTTTTAGGATATACAATTTCTGCAATAGACGTAGTGGGATATTCGATAAGATTAGATAGTCTGACAGCCGCATTATACGTGGCAACAGCGCTGGTATTCAAAAAATATCCGATCGTAAACTGATCGGTGCTTTTGTAAATCATGGAAAATATATTAGTGCCCATTACATATTTTCCAAAATGAAATACTTTGTTAAAGGCTTCTTTGCTCCACTCAAACCTGACCATCAGAAACTCGCGGGCCAGAATATAGGAAATAATCAACCCTAAAAATGTACAGAAAGATTGAACTAATACCAGTGAAGGAAGTGTGATCTCGATAGAGAGCAAATGAATAATTAGATTTGAAATGAAAAACGTTCCATACCTTACAAATGACCCCCAAAAAATTCCACTAAAACTAAATCTTGATTGCTGAATATAATTGAATTGCGAAAAGGGGATCAAAAGGATGATCGTTATTCCATAATAAAGGAACATTTTATTTATCTCAGGCGCTTGAAAAAGAGCGCTAACCAATCCCGATACAAGTATAAGTACCAAGAAAATAAAGATCGTGTAAACTGTATTTAATATCCAGGTTGCCGATATTATTTTATCAGCATCTCCATCATCATTAGAATGAACCAATTTAATTAAAGCATTTTGAATAAGTCCGTTTCTGGACGCCTCTATGATGGTTACAATCGTGAGGAATAGCGACAAGGTTCCAAAATCATGTTTTGAAAAATGCCTGACAAGTATATAAAAACTTCCAAAGCCGAAGAGGAGTGCAAAAATTCGAGACCCAATCGAATAAAATCCAGATGTAATCCAATAGGAGTTTTTGAGGGATTTCATTAACGGTTATCCATTTGCTAGACCTTGAGATCCTTCAATTTGACATTATTCAGAATAGCTCCCATTAACTTACTATCCATAGATTTCAAGTACTTTATGGACTCCTTGTCTAAACTATTCAAACTTGAGTGGGCACTAAACACCGGGATAATTTTTTCAACAAACTCCATCAATTCCTTTGAATCTGAGTATTCATTCAGTGATGCCCCCTCCAGAAAAATATAATCGTATTGCTCTCCCAAACTTTTTAATAATTCAGTAAAGTCTTTACCCGCCAGAATTTCAAATGGTGATTCCGTTCCTCCCTGATTTCCTATAATATCTACATTCTGATATACCGTGTTTTGAATGATTGTCTTATGACCTGCCTCATCGTCATTCAAATTGCCTTGAGTAAATGATTCATCACCTGCATGGTGGCCATTACCTTTTCCTTCTTTGAGAAGAAGCATTGTTTTGGCCATAAGTCCCTTGCCTAGCAACTTTTGCTTTTCCGGTTTGGGAATGAGTAATTTGGTAAGGGAGTTGTTTTTGAAATTAGTATCAATAATCAAAACACGCTTACTGGTAAGACTGAGTGCATACGCTACACAAACCGTAATAAAGGATTTTCCAACATTGTCCTGAGTACTAGTTACAAGGAAGTACTTTGAGTTTGAATTTTGAATGTCGAAGCGAAGCTTCCGCAAGGAATGAACAAATCGATCAATCTCAACGTCTTTATTTTTTAACGCAAACGCCTTAGGGAGATTTAAGTCATGATTATTAATTTCATTAACTGTGCCCATCGCTTTTAATCCAGTTAACGTCTCTAGTTTTTCCTGCGTGCGAATAGAGAAGTCAACAAACTCTAAACCCAAAACAACCATAACCACCAATGCAAGGCTGCCAAAACCAGCAATACCAACAAGCAAAAGTGAGTTAGATGGCTCCGGATCTTTGCTTGGCTGCCCTTGTATAACCTGCCTTATTGAAGTTCCTCCAACCAATGCCTTGTTTTCCGACTCGTTGAATTTCTCCTGGACAGCCAGATATTCATCTGAAGCCAACTGAACTTGCAACTGAATATTGGCCATCTCCGCTTCCTTTCCGGCAAACCCAGAAACGTCAAATTTCAGTTTCTGCAACGATTGTTGTATTGCCATCAGGTTAGATTTTGCAATTTGTAATTCTAAACTATAGGTATCCCGATCTTTTATTAACTGCTTTAATTCTTCTTGTTGGTCTTCGTTATTCATTACCGTCAATCGGCTCATTTCCAATTGAAGTTCATCCCTCAACTGATTCAGGGTTCTTGCATCCATGTTATTGGCAGCACCCTCATTGATTTTTTTTCGCAAATCAATGATCCTTTTATTCACATGCATTATCTCATCTTTTCCCTTCGTCTGCTGTGGTTTAATCCTGGCTTCAACGGTTGCTAAAGAAAGTTGCAGCCCGCTGATCCTTTTCTGCTCTGCTTCTTTATTTAATTCATACTCTGTTAACTGCTCAATTTTTTGCTGAGATTCCGCGCTTATATTATAGATTTTATTTACCTCTTTGTAAGTATTAAGCGCTGCTGTTTTGTCGTCTAGAATTTTTTTCTTTTGGGCAAGCAGCGATTCTAGAATCTCAATAGACTCTGAAGATTTATCTGCCTTACTCGCTCTGTTGAATCGTATAAACTCTTTACAAAGAGTATTCACAAGATAGGCTGACAATAATGGATTCTCAGAAACATACTCCACGTTGATAAAGTCCGAAGATCCCTGTCTTTTTATGGTGAGATCATCCTCCATCAGCGAACCAAAATCATAACGGTAGCTGTATAAAATGGTTAAAAGTTTGTTGTCTTCTTCTTCAAAAGTATTTAATGGCTTAAGGTTGGCTAATCTGTCTTTGAAGATATCTATGAATTCCTGTTTAACCTTATCGTTCCATTCAAAGTAAAGATCCTCTGTTTTCATTTCCCGAAATGGTGTGGCCTCTTCCAGATCATGTAAAATCAATTGATAGGAAACAAGGCTAACCATGGGAATCGAGTTCATCGATTCGATGATATTGGTAATGCGACTGTTTACTTCATAGGAACCAGATTTCAGTTCACTCAGATCAACGGATTCGTCACTAATTGAGCCGGTGGCAATTTGGGCGGTGGATTTATATTGATCATCCAATTTTGAAACCAGAAATATGGATAAAAGTACCGATAGCACTGGGATGCCAATCAGTATCCAGATTCTTTGTCTAAGTACACGAAGTATATAAAGTAAGTCCATTTAGATAAACCGCAAATTTACTGAAAAATAATGTTTTAATGACCAAAATAGGCCATTGTCTTTGATTTATAAGAATCTTTAAAGGCCATCTTTATCCGTGAGCCCGCTGTTTTTAATGTCGCGTACTGGTCTTTCACGTGTCGTTTTAAAAAAATGATAAAAGTCAATCACTAAAATTCAGATTATCGATAGAGTTTGATGATAACAACTTCACGTAACGCTCCGGCAGATTCAGTATCACTATCTGAGCCAAAAGTGACTCTTGTTCCCTCCACGCCCGCGTTCTTAAGGTAGTTAAGTACTGCGAGCAAGCGAGATTGAAAGCGTTCAAGTTCACCTTGTCCTTTTGCGCTTTTCACTATTAGTCGGGCACGAAGGTCTTTGTTCTTGATGAGGGTGCTCACTAGATTGTTTAGTTGCTCTTTATGAAGGAACGATAGTTCCACCGAATTTTCGTTGAATGTTATCGTGTTCTGAAAATTCCTTGTTGATAGTTTTCTGATTTCTTCATCACTTAAATAATTGATCTCATCTTTCGGGGTAAGCGCTTCCGGTTTTCTTTTATCCACTTTCACTTGATATATATCGGCCAGTTCAGAATCACGGTTGCTTGAAAAGTAGGCAATGCTGTCTCCATAAATAGAAAAATAAGAATCAAATTTTTCGCTGTTGATCCCCTTACCCAAATTTTTCGGTTTGCTCCATACCGTCCAACTTTCATAAAGTCTTTCTGAAACATAAACATCGGCATCACCAAATCCGCTGTGCCCATCACTCGAAAAATAAATCCGCATCTTGTCTTGTGATAAAAAAGGAGAAATTTCAAATCCTTCGGTGTTTACAGTTGATCCAATATTTAAGGGTGAACTCCAGTTGTTCAGGGAATCCTTCAAGGATACATATATGTCTTCCTGACCAATAGAGCTCTTGTCATTCATTGAAATCAAAAGCACATCCTGGTCAGGATTTATATAAAATCCCACAAAATCCCTCGAATTAATATCCGGAATGGATATCAACTGGGGCTCCGTCCAATCTGATGAGGCTTTATTTGAAACAGAAATTCCAGTCTTTTTTGAATAGGCATTTAAAAGAAAAATCACAGAATGATCCTTGCTTATGCCTATGACTGAATTATTATCCCGGTTATTCAATTTCTTGAGTTTGTTGGATGAGGCCAGCCACTGTCCCCGTCCGTTTCTGTTTGATACCCAAATATCAGACCCGGCAAATTGCCCACCGGAATTTTTAGGATGAAAGGCCCTAACAAAGTACAACGTCTTACCATCGCTTGACATTATCGGATTAATTTCCTCTCCATTTGAATTTACCTGTGAGCCAAATTTTACTGGCTTGCCAAACTGAAGTTCTTGTGAGAGAGCAAGAAAAGTCTGCATGAACAGGACGAAAAAGAAAAGGATGGATGATTTGTTCATTTTAGTTTACCAAAATCTTGGTCGCAGCCCAACTGTATTAAATAATGGGAATCCAACCACCACTTCATGCACACTCACATTAAAGGAATTTAAATCAGATAAATAACGGTCATAACAATAATTCAAATCAAATTTCTCTGTCGTCACGCCAAGCAATCCGGAAATTTTTGAATTGCTATCATACGCTGTACCAAAATAAATAAGGCCTTTATAACGGACCCTCGCGTTAACGGCCCATGCCAGGTCATAATTCTGGGCATACATTAAATTGAACCCCGATGCCATGGTCAGATTCTGACTTAACAAAAATGTACCCGCTGAATGAAGCATATAACGTTTTTGATAATTGCCATCCAGTAGTTGATCCCCACTTAGTTTTGATACAACCATATTCTGAGTTGAGAGGCCAATAAAAAAATGTTTTGAATAAATAGCAGAACCAAAGTCAATCAAGAGCGACTGCTGATTTCCTTGTTGCGACAGAATCAATTGTTTATAAAAGAGATCATTGATATCGTCACGCACCGTCAACCCGCTAAAATCGATCCGCTGGCTACCATATCCCATTTTAGCTCCTAATGATAAATTCATTTTTTTTGAAATAGGCAAATGGTAGGCATAGTTGCCATTTATCATGAACGATTGATAGGGGCCTACTCTCCTATTGTATATCATTCCACCAACAGCGTGCTTCCTTCTAAACTCTTTTTCAGTTTTATTTCTTTCAAATTTGCCTGGATCACTCACCCTCAACGAATTTGATCTTCGCCCGGAACGGTTGGAACTACCTAATGCTCCATAGGCACTTAAGTAAACGTTATTGTCTTTCACTCCAAAATTATTCCAGCCTTCTCTAACCCCTACTTTTAAATCCAGATAATCCTCTAATCCCGTCAACCCTGCATTAACCCCTGGCATATTCAAATAATATTGGGTAAAGATGTTCTCTTGGGCATTTGTGCGAAATATCCCCATGGATAAGACTACCGCAATAGCAAATAGAGGCCTCAGCAATTTTTTCATTTTAATATAGTTACTGCGCTCTGATATTTTCTTTTTCCATCATTCAAGTCAATGGTATAGTAATAGGTCCCGGCAGGAAGTTCTTTGCCATCCATTTTACCATCCCATTTACAATTCTCATCAAAACAAGAATATACCTTGAATCCATTTCTGTCAAAAACAGAAATAATGATCTTAGAATAATACTCGAGATTGATAAAGTCCCAGTAATCATTTACCCCATCATCGTTCGGTGTAAAAGAATTCACAACATCCACCTCTGGAAAGATCTCCAGGATTCTTACAATTCTTGAAGCGGGATTGCTGTTACTGGTGCTGTCGTTAACGGTAATTACTATTTTTTTATCTCCCGCCACGCCCGATACAGGACTACTGAATGATACTTTAGTGATGGCCATTTCATAATTGGACTTCGATTCCTTTCCTGTTAACACCAGTTCGCCAATGGCAGGATTGAAGGTGGCTACTATATAAGGGCTTACACCGAAACCCATGGAAAGGCGGTCTCCGTTAAAAAAGTTTTCTGAGATCAGGATTTTTGCAGAGTGGATAAAGTTATTATCAATATCACTAATAAGCACCTTGGATGTAATTAGAACAGCGGGGTCTCCTAAACTATATTCAATCGGCTCTGATTCTATATTGCTTAAAACCGGTGAATCATTTACAGAACTAATACGAATGGTAAGCACCGCGTCTTTCTGGGCAAAGAAAACGCCATCAGAAGCATTCCACTTAAAGGAGTCAAAACCATTATAGTTAAGATTAGGTACATATACTAAATTATCAATCAGTCCATTCTGCACCGTGACGGACTGGCCCACAGAAATAATAGTGCCTTTCCAAAGTATAGTTCCATTAACCGGCAGGCTAACAATTTTCAGGGTTGTTATAGGGCTGCCCGAAAAACTTGAAAAGTTATTTCCAAAATCAGCATACATAAACATCCTTGTTTGATCTTCCGTTATTTCAATTTGAAAATCGAAAAGAGAAGGAGGAAAATTCGGTGTCACCGTTAACGTGCCAGGCACATAATTGAAGTTATAATTATTATCAGTTCCGCCTGCAACTGTAATTGAATAGGTGCCTACCACAGATGAGGCCGTAGCCGTTGTTGTTGCGATCGGTGGTGTGTCGATATCATTGATTGAATCTCCATTAAAAAATCCGTTATAGATTATCGTTAGTGGGGGGTTGGGCGTTCCAAACAATCGAATTTGATTTGCGGCAATAGCCGTAAGGGTAGCCTTGCCAATCACTAATGATCCAGGAGCATGGATAATAGAGTAATTATTATCAAAACCGCCTGAAGCGGTTATGGTATAATTTCCAACGGGTGAGATGATCGAGGCGGAGGTTGTGCCAATAGGTATTCCGTCCAATTGCGATTCGGTATCTCCATTCACAAACCCACTATAAATTATGGTGAATGTTGGATTAGGTGATCCATATGTCCGGCTTTGATTTTTCGCGGTAGCGGTTAA
>CAZIOY010000014.1:41243-43055 GCA_964540915.1 uncultured Ohtaekwangia sp. | reverse complement strand
CCCCCCGATTACATTGATTGGATATACGCCCACCGAACTTGTGGCAATCGCTGCAACCGTAACCCCAGGTTTTGTATCTATTACTGCAATGGTCTCACCATTTACAAATCCTGAATAGGTGGCAGACAATGCCGGGTTTGTGGCACCATAAATACGGCTCGCATTTACAGCTGCAGCTGTAAGTATTGCTTTGTCTACTGTTATCTGAACAGAGGCTGATACATTGTTGTAATTGACCTGATCAGAGGGAGTAAAACTAACCGAGAGAATCTGGTTACCACCTGCATTTAATAAGGTTCCAACGGGTGGGTTATACACAAAATTTCCCGGTACACTGGCGGTTGCATTTAATTGAGAGCCACTTAATGTTGTACCATACGTAATTGTAGTGGGATTCGTCCATGTAACAACGGGATTATCTTTATTACTCACCAGGATCTGTACCTTGGTATTAGGAACAACATTAAAGTTGCTAAGATCTGTGGGGGTAAAACTTACCGATAAAGTATAATTGCCCGTTGAACTAAATGAAGTTCCCGCAACCGGTGTGTAATTAAAAGTGCCCGCTGTGCTTGCCGTTGCGTCTAACTCAGCGGCTGATAGCGGTTGATTAACTCTTATCGGCAGGGGTGTTGCCCACGAAATCACAGGCGCGGCTTTGTTTACTTTAATCAGAGCGGTTCTTCCATTAATCGGATTGTAGTTTGCGATATCCGTTGGAGTGAAGTTAACCGTTAGCAACTGATTAGTGCCTGCATTTAGAATTGTTCCTTCTGATGGTGAATAGGTAAATGTGCCTGGCACCGAAGCACTGGCATTCAGTTGTGTCGCGCTCAATGCCGTACCATATGTTATCGGTGATGGGTTAGGCCAGGTAATATCAGGGCTCGCCTTAATCACGGTAATTTGCACAGTGGTTCCCGTTACTCCATTATAATTGGTGGCATCCGTGGGTGTGAAATTGGCTGTAAGGATTTGGTTAGTTCCGGCAGTCAACACCGCGCCAGTTCCTGGTGTGTAGGTGAAGTTGCCCGACACACTTGAAGTTGCATTAAGTTGAGTCGCACTTAGTGCGGTGCCGTATGTGATTGATGATGGCGTTGACCATGTGATCACAGGAGTGGCTTTGGTAATAGTCAACAACCCATTTATATAGCTAAATAAATAGTTATTATCTGTTCCTCCTGCAACCAAGATGGGATACGCGCCAACGGTGCTGTTCAGCACCGCACTCGTGGTGGCCGTTGGAGGTGAATCAATTACAGAAGGCGATTCACTATTTACAAATCCACTATAATTAATTGTGAAAACAGGGTTGGAAGAATTGAACAGGCGGCTCTGATTGTCCGCTGTCACAGTAAGCGTAGCCTTGGTGATTGTCAGTGTACCGTTTACATAAGTAAAATCATAATTGCTATCAACTCCGCCTGATGGCACGATGTTGTAGGTTCCCACATTACTGGTTTGTGTTGCCGTGGTTGTGGCCGAAGGTGCCGTGTCAAGTATGGATAAAGTCTCCCCATTCTTAAAACCAGTAACAGTGATTGTAAAGGCAGGGTTTGCGCTTCCGTATATTCTGATTTTATTATCTGCTGTGACCGTAAGCATAATCTTCGTGATCGTTAACGTACCGTTATTGGAAACAATATTATAATTGCTCACCGTGACTCCGCTGACGGAAGGAGTAATCGCATACGTGCCTATTGGTGAAGTTGATAAGGCAGCCGTGCTCCCACTTACTGTAAAGGTCTCTCCATTCTTCTCTCCCGTATAAGTACCGCTAAATGATGGGTTTGCATCACCATATATGCG
>CAZIOY010000014.1:0-41143 GCA_964540915.1 uncultured Ohtaekwangia sp. | reverse complement strand
GTTAGCTGTAATGGTAAGCGTAGCCTTTGTGATTGTCAGCGTTCCCGAAACATAATTGAAATCGTAGTTATCATCCGAACCGCCTGCCACCGTAATCGAATACGTGGCCACCGGACTAGTAATGGTTGCGGTTGTAGTGGCTGTCGGGGCTGTGTCAAGATCTGATACATCATCACCATTCACAAAGCCACTATAACTGATCGTAAATGTGGGATTTGTTGAACCATATGCTCTGCTCTGGTTATCCGCGGTCGCTGAAAGTGTGGCCTTTGTGATCGTTAACGCACCAGAAACATAATTGAAATCGTAGTTATCATCTGAACCGCCTGCTACTGTAATCGAATAAGTCGCCACCGGACTGGTAATGGTTGCGGTTGTAGCGGCTGTTGGACCTGTGTCAAGATCTGATGGAACATCCCCATTCAAAAATCCACTGTAACTGATCGTTAATGTGGGATTTGTTGAACCGTAGGCTCTGCTCTGATTATCCGCGGTTGCGGTAAGCGTAGCCTTCGTGATCGTTAACATACCAGAAACGTAATCGAAATCGTAATTATCATCCAAACCACCTGCTACTGTGATCGGATAGATAGCCACCGGACTGGTAATGGTTGCTCCCGTTACTGCCGTTGGCGGTGTGTTTATCACGGGAGATGATTCACCATTCACAAAGCCAGTGTAACTGATCACTAATGTGGGATTTGTTGAACCGTAGGCTCTGCTCTGATTATTTGCTGTCGCTGTAAGCGTGGCTTTTGATATAGAAATGGTGAATGTCTGTGTATCCTTCTGAGATGAGTTAAGGGTTTCTTGGACTCTTAACTTCAATGGAAAATCTCCTGCTTCCAGTGCTGTACCGCTAATAGATGCAGTGCCATCACCATTATCAGTAAAAGTCAATCCATTGGGGAGGGTACCTGAAGTAATGTCTATTTCCCTTGCATCAGCTTCGAAGTCAGTGGTCAATATTGTATAGCCATAGGCGCTGCCGTACAGTCCGCTTGTAACCGGGGTGCTTGTAAATGAAGGGGCCGTTTGTGAAAAGGCCTGAACAGGCAACAGCAGGGTGACTGCCACCACCAAATACAAATTAATAAACCGTTTAAATTTCAAATTCGATATCATGAAACCTAACTATGGGGAGAAAAACGTGGAAATTTACGACTTTTATAAGTTACAAAATGTGTGCCCACATGATTGGGTCTTCAATTCGTGAACCATGGAACTACTTTTTTGGATTGCCTTTGCCATCATCCTTTATACCTATGTTGGATATCCGGTCATCCTGGGTGCTTTGGTAATGTTGAAGAGACGCCTGCACCCGCGGCAGTCTGTTTACTTCCAAAATGATGAGCTACCAGAAATCACGCTCATTGTGGCCTGTTTTAATGAGGCTGATATTCTTCAACAGAAGATTGAGAACACCCTTCTGCTTGAATACCCCATGAATAAGAGAAAACTCTTTTTCGTAACTGACGGTTCCACAGACAATAGTAGAAGTATCATCCAACAATACCCGGAGATCCAGCTTTTCCATGAAGATGCCAGAAAGGGAAAAAATGCAGCTGTAAACAGGGTAATGCACTTTGTAAAATCACCTATTGTGATCTTTTGTGATGCTAATACTATTTTGAATAAGCAAGCCCTGCAACGTATCGCAAGGCATTATAAAAATGAAAATGTAGGGGCTGTTGCCGGAGAAAAACGGGTATCCCATGCCGAGGAAGACAATGCTGCGAGTTCCGGTGAAGGTGCCTACTGGAAATATGAATCACAGTTAAAAAAATGGGATTCCGAATTGAATACGGTGGTTGGCGCTGCTGGAGAGTTGTTTTCAATCCGAACCACCCTTTTTGAAGAAGTTCCTAAAGGTGTGCTGATTGAAGACTTCCGGTTATCGATGAATATTGCAAAGAAAGGATACCGTGTTATTTACGAACCCCAAGCGTATGCTGTGGAAACGGGGTCTGCATCCATGGAGGAAGAACACAAACGGAAGGTAAGAATTTCGGCTGGAGGCCTTATTGAAGTATGGTACTTTCTGGGCCTCCTGAATATTTTCAAATATGGTTTATTAAGCTTTCAGTATGTGTCGCATCGCATGCTTCGATGGACGTTGGCTCCACTCAGTCTATCAATTGTGCTGGTTACTAATATTATTTTAGCCTCCTCCGGAAGTCTGATTTATATAGGTGCCCTGGCTGCACAAGTCACCTTTTACATTGTCGCCTTTTTGGGCTATGCAATTAGAAATAAGAAAATCAGATTTAGAGTCTTCTTTGTCCCTTACTATTTCCTGTTCATGAATATTTCCGTATTTCAGGGACTTGTGAAAGTAATAAAAGGGAATCAATCGGTTGCCTGGGATAAAGCAAAAAGGGCCAAGTAGATTGGCTCTTTTTAAGTTTATTCGGTATTGTCTTTGCCTTTAATATCTCCAACTTTTTACATCTGCTCCTTTTGGAGCGCTCTCCTGAATTCGCTTTAAAATCTTTGGAAGATATTGTGTGTTGTAACGAAGGCGTGAGACATAATTTGGATTTTCCTGATCGCCATTCCAGCAATGCTCGGCCCGATCACCATAGTCTACCTCGCCTTTGTAAAATGGATTCTGTGTTTTCTTCAAAAAGTCTTCCATCAGATACACAGCATTGTTGAGATAATAGTTATCCATATCTCCGCAGTAAATATGGATCTTTCCTTCTAGTTTGGGTCCCAACGTTTGCCAGTCTCGCTCCAGGATATACCTGAGATCATAGTTTTCTTTCCAGTATTCCGCCACAGCGGGATCAATATCCCCGGTTTCCTTATTAAAAATTCTTTTCGGATAACCATCTTCACCCTGAGGTGAGTATACCGCTTCCCAGATATCCCACTGTTGGCCGCTTCGTGACTTGGTGCCAAGTGCCAATTCATAATGATTAGTTTCTTGCATTGTGTTTTGAATTTGCCCCAGGTAATTGCGATGGGCCGGTCTTGGCAGTTTTTTGAAATCGCTTTCATACCAATAGGCATTTTTGTCTTTATAAATATCCACGAGGCTATAAGCCCGGAAGTCGATAGGATCCGGACAGGCGGCAAAACACCCATTGAAGTCATCCGGGTAAAACATTTGCACCGCCAATGCCTCCCATCCGCCTGTTGAGCCTCCGTAGGTAAAACGAGCCCATCCTTCGCCAATGCCTCTGAATTTGGTTTCGATTTCAGGAAGTAATTCTTTCATAATCGCATCCCCATAGGGGCCAAGGTTAGCTGAATTCACCGCATACGAATCATCATAGTAGGGGTTGGCATGTTGAATTTCTATAATAATAAAGCGCGGAAAGTTTTTGCCAGACCATTGCTTGTAAAAATTATAAGCCTCCTGTTTTTCAAATTTATTGTATCCATAAATACCAAAACGCGGGGAGTAATCAGAAGTATCCATATCAGCCGGAGGTGGCTCCATGCTAAAACCACCAAAGTCACTTGGAAAATGACCATGATAGATCATCAACGGGTATTTGGCTTCCGGATGTTCATCAAACCCTTCCGGCAATAAAATGTGCGCACCTAAATACATGGGCTTGCCCCAAAACTCGGTGAGCATCTTACTTTGAATCTTAATATGCTTAACGTATTGAGTGTCCTTGGGCTCTTCAAGAGGGGATATTTTTTGGTCCATGGAAACAATAATTGTTTCGCTTTTCTCACTCTTGATAGAAACTTTCATTGCCTTGCTGTAAAAATTTCCGGGTTTGCGGCTCCACTGCTGACCCTCCCCCTGATCGGGCGGTAATTTCACATTATGCCCCGTTTTGAGGTTAAAAGTCTCATAACGGTTGATGAGCGCCTGAACGTAATACTCTCCGGCAGGAATGTTCTTGATTGATTGGATCGGAAAACCGAATGCATTCTGACTATCGATAATGATTTCCTGGCCGGGTTTCATGCCGTCCACATCGATGCCAAAAACCAGTTGAGTGGTGAGACCATCGTTTATCTGAAATCGAGGTTCCGATTTATCGTTATTGGCCAGCATAAGAAGCAAACGCCCATCCTGGGCCTGGTCACTCATTTCAGTTGTAAATGAAATTTTAAAAACTGTGTTTTTTTCGTTTTTGGTTGAACATCCTGCGAATAGCAGCAATAAAAAAATAATTGCTCTGGCAACCTTTCCCATACTTTTCAGATTTATTGGAGTAAAACTAAGATGATCCATAGATTAATCAAGGAGGTTTTTATGGGTGGCGAAATGTCTATGATTCACGTGTTTTGGTGTGCCGAAAATAAAGATCATTACTATATTGCGTTGTTATGAAGATTTACCTGATTGAAGACGACCCTATCTACGCTGAGTTTATAGGAAAGGCCTTAAAAAGCGATCCTGCCAATGAGCTCAAAACATTCTATTCGGGAGAAGAATGCCTGAAATCCCTAACCAGTTCATTGCCTGATGTAATGATCATCGACTATAAATTGCCGGGCATAAGCGGTATTGATGTATACGAGAAAATTAAACCGCGTATTACTGAAAAGAATAAAGTGATCCTGCTAAGTTCTTTGGATGATGGCAATATGGTGTTGAGTTTTATTCAGCGTGGTATTCGCGACTATGTTATCAAGGACGAAAATGTTATTGATTCATTGA
Source organism: uncultured Ohtaekwangia sp. (assembly GCA_964540915.1). Classification (GTDB taxonomy): domain Bacteria; phylum Bacteroidota; class Bacteroidia; order Cytophagales; family Cyclobacteriaceae; genus ELB16-189. Next base: position 36,513 of record CAZIOY010000014.1, on the reverse strand, counting down.
TGTCCATCCTTTCGGGCAAAGAGGATGATTATTACCTTTTTAATTAAAGTAAGAATTTACATCAACTTTGTTTTGTTTAAACAATTTTTCCCTTCCTTACTCTTAGGGTAAACAAACTCCCCTCATCGAGTTTACTCACGCACGAAAGTTCCGCTTCCATTTTTTCTGCAAAGGCCTTTGCAACGGATAGCCCAATCCCTGTGGCCGTTTCTCCACCAGTAGGTCTGGCTGTCAGCGTTTGAAATTTTTTGTACAGTTTCGTCTGATCCTCCTGGCTAATACCAGGGCCTTCATCACGCACATCTACCCTTATCCAATTTCCATCCTCGTACGCCTTAATAAAAATATTTTTGTTTTCACTCGAGAACTTTAGCGCATTAGAAAATAAATTATCCAGTATGCGATGAAGGTAATGCTTATCCGCATACACCATCATGGTAGGCAGCATTTCCAAGTGTAATTCAATATTCTTTTTTTCAGTTATTACCTTATAATTTCTTGCCAGCACCCCCAATGCGGAGGCAAGATTAAACGTCTCAAGATGTAAGTCAATACCTTTACTTTCTAACTTCTGGTTATCCATCAGATTGCGAATCATTCCCAACCCATCTGCTAACACCCGGTGTATTTTTGCCAAATATTCTATTTGGTCATTTTGAAAGTTGTCTGATGAACTTTGCAGTAGTTGTATCAATGCAAATATTCTGTTAAAAGGACCTTTCAGGTCATGAGATAATACACTAAACAATTGCTGCTTTTCGAACTCCAATTCATTTATCTGTTTCTCATTGTCTTTTTGAATTTGGAGGAGTTCTTCTATTCTCTTTTTTTGTAATTCAGTCAATACATTTGTGGCCTTGCTTCGAATAGCCAACCCAATCAGCAACACGATTGATGTAGCAGAAAATAAAGTTAACGCGGTCATCCACATAGTTTGTATGAATATTATCCAGGCAATGTCGGTCTGATTTTTATATACAGACGAACATTATAACCTCAATCTGATTTCTTCCTGATAAGTAAAGGGCACCTTGATGGTTACCCCATGCACGGCAATTCTAACATAACCTGAGTACTGAATTTGGTATTTCTTCCCTCCCAATAAGTTTACAATCGTGTCTAAAAGTCCCAATTCTATTAATGAAAGCTGTGCGGTAACTGGAACAGAAAAATCTGACTTTGCCCGAATAGATAACTTAAACTGCTGCCTCACTTGCGCGGAGGGTTTTCCATTAACCATTACATCCACATAAATTTCCTTTAGCTTCATCCTCACTGAATTCGGGTTATAAAAGAAAGCGTCCGCTGTTAATACCGGCTGGTTGTTCAGGTCAGATTCTACTGAAATATTATTTATTCCTTTAAAGACAACCTCCTCTTTAGGAACACACGAAAAAGCCGCTGACAGCAAGAATGCAGCAACCAAAGAAAAAGAAACAACCTTCTTTAAATAAGTAATCATATCGTCAAAGTTAATTCCTGCCGTTAAATTCGCACCATGAACAGCACTCTTATCGATAAACTTAATTTCATAGCGGACGGGCTGGCTGAAAATGGTTTTGCTATCGCAGACGATTTTCTATCGCCTGCAGAAGTACAATCCGTCCTTCAGCTGGACGAGTTCAGGGATGGATTGTTACAATTTAAAAAAGCAGGAATAGGAAAACTTCAGGACAAACAGATCAATGAGGCGATCCGCGGAGACTACATTCAATGGGTAGACAGAACATTGGCTCAGTCACCTTTAGGGGTATATCTCACCAGGCTCAACGAATTGATTTCTTTTGTAAACCAAAATCTCTTTTTAAGCCTGAAAGATTACGAAGTGCACATGACTATCTATCCTGCGGGTAGTTATTATAAACGTCATCTTGATCAATTCAAAAAAGATGACCATCGCAAACTTTCGGTAATCTGCTACCTGAATGAAAACTGGAGAGAAGAAGAGGGTGGCCAGCTGCGAATTTATCTACCAGAAAAACACATCGATGTTCTGCCCCTTGCCGGCCGCCTGGTTTGCTTTCGCAGCGATCTATTAGAACACGAAGTGCTTCCAGCTACAAGGCCCCGACTTAGTCTTACCGGTTGGATCCTGGATCAGCATGCCGGGTTACGACATTTATAAGAATAGTAACTTTCACACGATTTATTTTCAAATGGGATTTTGAGAACTAAATTTGTTCAACTAAAAAAACACATTATGAGTTTCCGCATAGAAAAAGATACCATGGGTGAAGTGCAAGTGCCTGCTGACAAGTATTGGGGTGCACAAACAGAGCGCTCGCGCAACAACTTCAAAATCGGGCCCGAGGCCAGCATGCCCAAAGAAATTATCTATGCTTTTGGCTACCTGAAGAAAGCCGCTGCCATGACCAATTTTGAGTTGGGTGTTTTAAGTGCCGATAAAAAAGATCTCATCGGCAAAGTATGCGATGAAATTATTGCCGGCAAGTTGGATGATCAATTTCCATTGGTGATCTGGCAAACCGGATCGGGCACACAAAGCAACATGAACGCCAATGAAGTGATTGCCTACCGTGCTCATGTATTAAGTGGGGGAAACCTTACGGATGAAAAGAAAGTGTTACATCCCAATGATGATGTAAATAAATCTCAGTCATCGAATGATACGTTCCCTACCGCCATGCACATCGCGAGTTACAAGCAGGTAGTTGAGGTTACGCTTCATGGCATGAAGAAATTACGCGATACGCTCGGCAAAAAATCAGCCGACTATAAAAATATTGTAAAAACCGGACGTACCCATTTTATGGATGCTACTCCATTAACGTTAGGCCAGGAGTTTAGTGGTTATGTGCAGCAAATTGATAACAGTATGCGTGCCATCAACAACGCATTGGAGGCAGTGCGTGAGTTAGCGCTAGGTGGAACTGCGGTAGGGACCGGATTAAACACACCAAAAGGTTATGATGTGCTGGTGGCAAAAAAGATTTCTGAGTTAACGGGCTATCCTTTCATCACCGCGCCCAATAAGTTTGAGGCACTCGCAGCACATGATGCGATGGTAGAACTTTCTGGTGCATTGAAGCGTGCTGCTGTATCCTTGATGAAAATTGGAAACGACATTCGCATGCTTAGTTCAGGACCACGCTCAGGCATTGGTGAAATCATCATCCCTGATAATGAACCGGGTTCGTCAATCATGCCCGGTAAAGTAAACCCCACGCAACCCGAGGCGCTTACTATGGTGTGCGCGCAGGTTATCGGAAATGATGTAGCCGTTTCCTTTGGTGGAGCAAATGGTCATTTTGAATTGAATGTGTTTAAACCGGTGATCGCCTCAAACGTTCTTCAGTCGGCCCGGTTGATTGGTGATGCGTGTGTCTCCTTTAATGATAAGTGTGCGATCGGTATTGAGCCAAATCTTTCCATCATTAAACAACACATGGAAAACTCCTTGATGCTGGTCACCTCCCTTAATACTCATATCGGCTATGAAAATGCCGCTAAAATTGCCAAGAAAGCGCACAAGGAAAACAAGACCTTGCGCGAAGCCGCGGTCGAGTTGGGCCTGGTTACTTCTGCACAGTTTGATGAGTGGGTTCGCCCTGAAAAAATGGTGGGCAGCCTGGACTAACTATGAGTTATTGAATGATATAGACCTGATGGTTTATTCCTAAACATGTCCTTTAATAGTAGAAAAGCCTATATTCAGAATAATTTTCTTACTTTTATCACATAAATAAACCCTAACATAAATGAAAACTAAAGTAATCATTCTTTGCCTGGCGCTGATTTTTTCCGGCATGCAAGTTTTCGCCCAACTCTCCAAGCAAGAGAAAAAGGAATGGAAAAAGAAAGCCAAGGAATACGCTAAGAAGCCAGCTAACCTGAAAGACTTCACGGATGCAAAACAGACAGCTGAAACTGACAACTCTGCCCTCAAGAGTCAGGTAAGCACGCTGAACAAGCAGGTTAGTGATAAGAATTCACGCATTGCTGAATTAGAAGATCAGATTTCTCGCATGCGTGGTGAACTGGCTACTGCCAATTCTGAACTTGCCACACTAAAAGAAGCACCTGCCGCCAACTCCATGGATTTTTCAAGAGGCGTTGTATTTAAAGTTCAGATAGGTGCATTCAAGAATAAAGATCTTTCTAAATACTTTAATAACAATCCAAACTTTGGAGGCGAAGCTGTCGAAAAAGGGGAGCAAAAATTTACCATCGGTATTTTCAGAGATTACTGGGAAGCTGATAAGTTCAAGAAGTATATGCGCGAAATGGGCGTGAAGGACGCGTGGATCGTTCCTTATAAGGATGGACTACGTGTAGAAATTAAGGATGTATTAGAGGGCGTGGTAACAGAAAAAAATTCCTCCTCAAATTAGAATCCTGATATCAGAATTGGAGGCAGCGCTAACACGTTGCCTTTTTTATTTATCAAAGATTCTATATGTACTTTTGGACTATGTTGAGGATTGCGCCCTTATTTCTCTTTTTGGTTTACAGTTCCCTAAGCATGGCCCAAATCAGGCTTGCCAAACTAGTTCTGGAGAAAAATGAAAAATATGTTATTGAGGGCTCCGATATTTTAGTAACTGATACTTTAATAATGGGTGACTCTTCAGAAATTGTGTTAAATCCCCATAAGAAAGATAATTTCATTCATGCCAAAGTGACTATCGTTGGCAAGGGGTGCCTAATTTTCGGTGTTGGTTCTTCATCAAAAAAGGGGAAAGAAGGAATTGCTGGTGTTGATCAGGTTGGCCCTTGCTTATTGGGAAGAAATGGGGGAAACGGATACCCCGGATCATCAGGGCTACCTGCAAACAATCTATTTCTTTATTTCACTGAATTGAATATTGCAGGTTCCCTAACCATCAATCTCAACGGTGGTGATGGCGGTGATGGCGGTGATGGTGGCCGTGGTGGTGGTGGTGGGCCCGGAACGCGAGTATGTGCCGGAGGAAACGGTGGCAATGGTGGCAATGGCGCTAATGGTGGCAATGGCGGTGATGCTGGAACTCTTTCAATTCAATGTAAAAATTGTTCCACCGTTCGTGGGTTGATCCACACCTTTCTCATTGTAAAAAATTATGGCGGCTATGCCGGGTTGGCAGGAGAAGGTGGGGTTGGTGGCTCAAGCGGTTTGGGGCCATTCAATGATGGTGTCAATGGGAAAAGAGGCATGAGCGGGAAAGAAGGAGTTGAAGGTAAGAATGGGGCAATAAATTTTTTAAGCAACTAAGTGCATGAAAAAGCGATGGATCTATAAGAACACTCCTGCTGCTGAATCCATTGAGGCGCTTGGCAAGTCCATTAATATCAATGCTTACCTCTCAACAATCTTATTACAAAGAGGCATAACGGATTTTGAAAGCGCCAAAACATTTTTCCGGCCATCCTTAGATCACCTGCATGATCCTTTTCTTCTCAAGGATATGGAGCCAGCCGTGGTTCGCCTCAAATCAGCCATCGATAAAAATGAAAAAATTCTAATCTATGGCGACTATGATGTAGACGGCACCACTGCAGTTGCCTTGGTTCACAATTACCTGCGAAGTTTTTATCCGCATTGCGAATTCTATATACCAGACAGATATGCGGAAGGTTATGGCGTATCAGAAGCTGGCATTATCTGGGCAGAGGAAAATAATTTCTCTCTCATCATCGCACTCGACTTAGGCATCAAAGCCTCCGACATGGTCACGTTGGCCACTCATAAAGGAATTGATTTTATCATTTGCGATCATCACTTGCCCGGTGGCAATATTCCTAATGCTGTTGCAGTGCTTGATCCCAAAAGGGACGATTGTGAATATCCCTATAAAGAGTTGAGTGGATGCGGACTGGGCTTTAAATTAATACAGGCGTTTTCCCGGAGGTATCGCAACGAACAAGAAATTTTTGACTACCTCGATTTGGTGGTCGTTAGCATTGCCTCCGACATAGTGCCTATCACGGGCGAAAACCGAATACTCGCTTACTTTGGCTTGCAAAAGCTAAATCAAAATCCACGCCCCGGTCTTAAGGCGCTAAAAGAAATTGCAGCCATCAAAAATGAATTAGATATATCGGGCATCGTATTCACCCTCGGCCCGCGCATTAATGCTGCAGGAAGAGTATCCCATGCACGGGGCGCTGTGGAATTATTGATCGCCTCCACCGAAGCTGATGCCAACGCGTTGGCGGGAAAAATAAATATCAAAAACGATCTGCGAAGAGAGTTTGACCTGAACATTACTGAAGAAGCCATTGCCATGATTGAAGGTAATGAAGCCCTCCTTTCAGCAAAATCTACCGTGTTGTTCAAAGAAACCTGGCACAAAGGGGTTATTGGCATAGTTGCTGCTCGTTGCGTAGAGAAATATTATCGCCCCACTGTGATATTGACAGAATCAAATGATAAAATTACCGGCTCGGCACGAAGCGTGAGAGACTTTGATTTATATAAGGCCATCAGCGGTTGCAGCGATCTGTTGGAAAAATACGGAGGTCATAAATATGCAGCGGGACTAACCCTGGATAAAAGCAATCTACTGGCATTTCAGGAGAGGTTCGAACAAATTGTTTCTTCTTCCATCACGGAAGAAATGTTAACACCTATCATTGAGATCGAATTGCCCGTTCAGTTTGATGCACTTACTTCTAAATTCTATAGCGTACTCAAACAGATGGCCCCTTTTGGTCCTGAAAATCAACGGCCTGTATTTGAAGCAAAGAATGTTTCTGTGCTGAATTCACTTACCAGTTTTAAAGACAAACATATCCGATTCCTGGCCGGTCAAGCCGGAAATGAAACCATGTTCAATGCTGTAGGTTTCGATCTGATTGAACATTACGATCAATTAGCAAAAGCAGAATCATTTAGCATCGCTTTTACGCTGGAGGAAAACACTTACAACGGGATCACGTCCCTTCAATTAAGAATTAGAGATGTCAAATTTGATAACGCATGATACTGAGAGCCGACAATCTGATTAAGCGGTATAAAAAGCGCACGGTAGTAAACAACGTGTCGGTGTATGTAGAGCAAGGGGAAATCGTAGGATTGCTGGGTCCCAATGGTGCAGGCAAAACCACCAGCTTCTATATGATCGTAGGCCTTATTAAACCGAATGAAGGAAAAATTTATTTAGATCAGGAAGACATCACCGATTTGCCTATGTATCAAAGGGCCAAGCGAGGCATTGGCTACCTGGCACAGGAAGCATCAGTGTTTCGTAAACTTACCGTAGAAGAAAATCTGATGGCCCCGCTTGAAATGCGCGACATCCCTAAAAAAGAACGGAAAGAAAAAGTAGAAAAATTATTGGAAGAATTTAGTTTGACCCACGTTCGTAAAAATCTTGGAATGGTTCTTTCCGGGGGCGAAAGACGGAGAACTGAAATAGCGCGTGCCCTGGCCGTAGACCCAAAGTTTGTGCTCCTTGACGAACCCTTTGCCGGGGTTGACCCTATCGCGGTGGAGGAAATACAAGGAATTGTAGCAAGATTAAAAAAGAAAAACATCGGAATACTTATCACCGATCACAACGTAGATGAAACGCTTTCAATCACTGATCGGGCATATCTCATGGTGGAGGGAAAACACTTCAAGACGGGTACCGCTGAAGAATTAGCCAATGATCCATTGGTGCGAAAAGTTTATCTTGGCCAGAACTTCCGCTTGCGCAGATCTGCCTCCGCTACTCCTTCAAATCAATAAATGCAAAAGCTTGGTTATAGCAGACATGCATTCTATTTTTGAGATCACGGTGCATGCAAATCATTAATTCCATACTTACCTGGGTAATCAAAAAGCGAATCCATCAGATCGAGCTTTTCAAAAAATACCCACACGATGTTCAAGACGAGGTTCTTAAAAAGCTTGTCGGTTTTGCTCGCTATACCGACTTCGGTCAAAAGTATGCCTTCGATGATCTTATCAACTATGAAGATTTCAAAAGAAGAGTCCCCGTTCATACCTATGAGCAACTCTTTCCATACATCGACCGGCAAATGCGTGGTGAGCAAAATGTGTTATGGCCTACCGAAACAAAATGGTTTGCGAAATCAAGCGGCACTACCAATGCCCGTAGTAAGTTTATTCCGGTAACCCCAGAGGCCCTCGAAGATTGTCATTTTAAAGGGGGAAAAGATCTCTATTCGATCCTCATCAACAAATATCCTGAAACAAAAATTTTTTCGGGCAAGGGGTTAGGTGTTGGAGGAAGCTACCGTGTGAATGAATTTGATCCTACTTCCTCATCGCACTATGGTGATGTTTCAGCGGTAATCATGCAAAACCTGCCGCCATGGGCCGAGTTCATCCGCACACCAAGTATTGAGGTGGCACTTATGGATAACTGGGAAGAGAAAATAGAAAAACTTGCCAGAGAAACAGCCAAAGTAAATGTGACTCACATTGCCGGAGTGCCCACCTGGACGGTCCTCTTAATTCAACACATTACCACCTTAGAAAAAAAGAGTTCTATCCTGGAGGTGTGGCCCAACCTGGAATTATTCTTCCATGGTGCGGTTTCGTTCAAGCCGTATCGCAAATTGTTTGAAACACTCATACCCAGTGAAAAAATGGTTTACTGGGAAACCTTCAATGCCAGCGAAGGATTTTTTGGAATTCAGGATGAGAAAGACTCCGATGATCTTTTGCTCATGTTGGATTATGGAGTGTTTTATGAATTCATGCCCGTAGAAGAATTCGATAAAGAATACCCAGATGCCATTCCTCTTTCTGAAGTGGAAGTTGGGAAAAATTATGCGATGGTGATTACCACCAACGCAGGGCTATGGCGATATAACATTGGTGATACTGTAAAATTCACCTCCACTTCTCCTTACAAAATAAAAATTTCAGGCCGCACCAAACATTTTATTAACGCTTTTGGTGAAGAAGTGATTATCGAAAATGCGGAAACTGCTATAACCCGTGCCTGCGAACAAACCGGTGCCGTGATCGATAACTTTACGGCAGCACCCATCTTCTTTGACAAAGGAAAGCGTGGCGGTCATGAGTGGATTATTGAATTTGTAAAGCAACCCAGAGACATGGGTGAGTTTGCTTACACCCTTGACGACACCTTGAGAAAGATAAACTCCGATTATGACGCTAAGCGGAGCAAAGACATCGCGCTTGTAGCACCGACCATCCACATGGTTGCGGAAGGCACCTTCTACAACTGGATGAAAAAGAGAGGAAAACTAGGCGGCCAAAACAAAGTTCCCCGCTTAAGTAATTCCCGCGAGTTTGTAGAAGACATCCTTGCGATGGTCGCCTCTGCCTAATAACTTTTCAAAGCATTTCTTAATCTAAAAACTGAAAATCCGTTGTCTATGAAAAAGAGAATACCCTTTCTTTTTATTGTGTTCCTGTTTCCGGCACTGGTTTTAGGCCAGGTGAAAAAGCCTATTGTCGCATCCGACTTAATGAAAATCGCCACCACCGGTCAAATTCAAATTTCTCCGGACGGCTCAAAAGCGGTGATGACTGTTATTCGCAAGGCAGTAAAAAATGAAAACGATTATTACTACACACGCCATTTATATTTGCTTTATCTGCTCGGGGAAAGTGAACCTACACAACTGACGTTTGGTGATAAGAATGACAATCAACCACAATGGTCGCCCAATGGAAAACAAATAGCCTTTGTGCGCACCGATGGAGATAAATCACAACTGTGGATACTTCCTTTAACCGGGGGCGAAGCATCTGTAATTACTAAATCTGAATATGGAGCCGGCAATCCCCGGTGGTCACCGGATGGAAAAAAGATTTTATATTCAGCCAGCGTCCCCTTTTCAAAAATAGAAGCAAGCACACCATGGACCTTTGAACGCCCGGGCAGAATCAAAGACGATGAGCCCGACTTTAAAGCATTAAAGCCAGAAGAAAGAAAAAAGATTGTCACCAGTCCCGATGGTTCATTGGATGAAGTTCGTGCGTGGCTTGCAAAAAATACATTGGATAATAATCCGCGTGTAGTGTGGAGACAAGACTTGCAAGGCGAACTTAACCTTCAGCCTGAAGAAAATTTCACTCATCTTTTTATTAAGACAATCGGGTCCGATGAAAAGGATATTCAGCTTACTCAAGGGTTCCAGGATTTTCAATCTGCTGATTGGTCACCCGATGGAAAAACCATCATCTGTCATTCACGTGTTTATAAAATCCATCCTGATCGCGAACAAGATAACGACCTATGGACAATTGACGTTGCTTCGAAAGCGTCAAAGGAATTTTTAACCTGGCCGGGATATAGTGTTTCCAATGCGTCATTCTCTCCTGATGGCACACTGCTCTCCTTTTACGCAACTCATATTGAAAATCGTCACGCCACACAAAATCAGTTGGCGGTAATTCCTTCAACTGGAGGAAAGCCAACAATACTCACTGCTTCGCTGGATCGCGATATCGGAGGCAATGTTTGGTCAGGCGATAGCAAGACCATTTATTTTTCATCTCAAACCAAAGGAGACATTCCATTATTCAGCGTGCCCGCGAAAGGAGGTGTCATCACCAAAATTTTTGGAGATAGCAATGGTGTCAATGATTTCGATGTGCGTGGTGATAAAGTAGTGTATGCCCTTACTGAAACAAAAAATCCATGGGAAGTTTATCTCTACAACCTGAAAGACAAGACCAATCGTCAACTCACTAAGTTGAATGACGCGTGGATGAAAGATCGTTTGGTAAGTTCTCCTAAAGAATACTGGCTCACTCGCCCTGACGGAACAAGAATTCAATATTGGGTGCAGGAACCGATCGGCAAGAAAGAAGGGGTAAAATATCCAACCATTCTAAATATTCACGGTGGTCCTTCAGCCATGTGGGGGCCTGGTGTTTTTTCCATGTGGCATGAATACCAACTTGAAAATAGCTGGGGCTATGGTTTAGTGTATTGCAATCCGCGCGGAAGTGGTGGCTATGGCGATAAATTCAAAAAAGGAAATTTCAAAGATTGGGGTAATGGACCCGCCAACGATATTCTTGCTTCCTTAGATGAAGCCATGAAACAACACAACTGGATTGATAAAGATCAACTGTTTGTAGAAGGTGGAAGCTATGCGGGTTACATGGTGGCCTGGATTGTAGGTCATGACAATCGCTTCAAAGCTGCCAACGCACAGAGAGGTGTTTATGATCTCGCTACCTTCATGGGTGAGGGCAATGCCTGGAGATTGGTGCCCGATCATTTCGGTGGCTACCCGTGGCAGAAAGAAACCAAAGCATTATTAGATTCGGAATCGCCTCTTACTTACGTGGAAAAGATAAATACTCCCTTGTTAATTATTCATGGTGATCAGGACTTGCGCACAGGTGTAATTCAATCCGAGATGTTGTACAAAAGCTTGAAGATCATGAATAAGCCGGTAGAGTATATCCGCTATCCGCGCGAAGGTCATGAACTAACGCGCAGTGGAAATCCAGGAAAAATGATGGATCATATGCTTCGCGTGATCGAGTTTTTTGAGCGTTATACAAAACACCCGGAGCCCCCGGCAGCCGTAGTAAAATAACGTTAGCTACAGATTCACAGATTAATTTTTCTGTGAATCTGTGGCTATGTTTTATTCAACGTAGAGCACAAGTCCCTTCAAATACTCCCCTTCTGAGTGATAGAGTGAAACTGGGTGATCGGCTGGCTGAGAAAGGCGATGCAGCACTTTTATTTGTCGGCCTGATTGAATGCCCGCAGACACAACGGTGTCATAAAACAATTGTCTGTCAACTACTTGTGAGCAAGAGAACGTAAAGATGATGCCACCGGGTTTTATCATTTTCATTACCTCGGTGTTCAGTCGTTGATATCCCTTCACTGCCTGGTGGCGGGCATCTTTATGTTTAGCAAAAGCCGGTGGGTCAAGAATAATCACATCATAAACATCTTTTTTGTCTTTAATAAAATCAAATGTATCACTCACTACGCATTCGTGCAGTTGCGGATCAAATCCATTGAGTATTAAATTTTTTCTGGTCATGGTAACGGCTTTTTCAGAAGCATCCACCGAATGAACCAACGCAGCCTGGTTCTGCAAAGCATACACTGAAAATCCTCCTGTGTAGCAAAACGTATTTAAGACCGTTTTGTATTTGCTCATTTCGCCCAGCAACTTTCTGTTTTCGCGCTGATCAAGAAAAAATCCGGTCTTCTGTCCTTCTTCCCAATCCACATAAAATTTATTTCCATGCTCCAGCACAATATGGGGCACGGCAGCCATTCCCAGCAAATATTCGCTTTCTGATTTTTCAGATAATGACTTGTAGTACACAGCCGATATCTGAAATCCTTTTTCTTCCAGCGCCATCTTGATAGCATCCGAGATAAGATTCCGGTCGCGATGCATACCTGCCGAATGAGCCTGTACAATGGCTACGTCATGATACACATCCACAATCAACCCCGGCAAGCCATCTCCTTCGCCATGAACAAGACGAAACGCATTTGTATATTCCGTAACAACCCGTGTCTCCCACCTCTGGGTAAAAGCAATTTTTACTTTGGCGCGATAGACAGAATCACCGGGAGGTATTGCTCCAAACCAGATCACCCGCACCGTGATGGTTCCTTTTTGGTAATGACCAAACCCCAATGTTTTTTTTGATGAGTCTTGCACCTCTATCCAATCACCGTCCTTTAAGCCATCAGTGATCTGCTGGATTGCCCCTGAAAAAACCCATGGGTGAAATCGTTTTATTGAATGATCCCGGCCTTGCTTTAGAATAATTGTTCCTAGAATTTCCACGTAACGCGACTTTAAGAGATTTTGTCAAAGAACAAAGGTACTCAATATATCAGGCGATTTAGTTGAGCGTTTTATGACAGCTCTGTCTAAAATAACAGGAAATTTTATCAGCAAAAATGAACCTAAAGCTTGTCGGCTTTCGTTCTAATAACCACTGGTATTTCTTTTGATTTTGCGGGAAGTAATGAGCGGAAAAAAATTCAATCCTATTATTCAACTAAATTTTTAGCGGAAACACATCCTGTTTCCGCTAAACGTATTCACATTAAACTATCTAAATAACTATGAAACGATTCGGATCACTTTTGTTGGCTGCGATGTTGGGAAGCGTGATAACTATCGTAGCCACCCAATGGTTGGTGAAAGAACAACCATCATCAGTAAAAATCGAACACATTACAGGTACGCCCGCTTCGCAGGCAGCGTATACGTTAAATGAACAAGGTCAAGTTGTGCCGCTGGATTTTACAGGCACTGCTGAGAAAGTTACCAAAGCCGTTGTACACATCCGATCTATACAGGAAAAAACCACTCGCAGCAATCCACAAATTCCAGAAGCATTCCGTCCCTTCTTTGAAGGGCCTGAGAGCATGGGCCCCAGCCAAAGTACTGGCTCAGGTGTAATCATTAATAAAGACGGATATATAGTAACCAACAATCACGTTGTTGACAATGCAGACATGGTTCGGGTTACTCTTTATGATAACCGCGAGGTGAATGCCGAAGTAGTTGGTACCGATCCGGATACCGACCTGGCAGTCATTAAGATCAACGAGAAAGATCTCCCTTATCTATCCTTTGTAAATTCGGATAATTCGAAAGTGGGCCAATGGGTGTTGGCCGTTGGAAATCCATTTAATTTGAACTCAACCGTTACAGCCGGAATAATTAGTGCCAAGGGAAGAGACATAAACATTATCAACTCAGGCAACCCGGGCATTAACGGTCAACCGGGTGCCCGCACAGCGATAGAATCCTTTATTCAAACTGATGCTGCTATTAATCCCGGAAACAGTGGAGGGGCATTGGTAGATATTAATGGTGGACTGCTTGGAATCAATACGGCAATTGCCAGCCCTACCGGCTCATATTCAGGCTATGGCTTCGCAGTACCTTCCAATATCGTAAGCAAGATCACTGAAGACCTGATTGCCTTTGGTACGGTGCAGCGTGGTTGGCTAGGCATTGAAATTCGTAATGTAACCAGCGACCTGGCAAAAGAAAATGAACTTGCAGTGAATGAGGGAGCCTTTGTTGCCGGATTTGGAGAGGCTTCTGACATCAGTGCGGCTAAAGCAGCCGGAATAAAAGAAGGTGATGTGGTGATAAAGCTAGACGAGACCGCCATCAAGTCAAGTTCCGCACTCATCGAATATGTGGGTCGCAAAAGACCAGGCGATAAAATTGAGGTAACTGTAAATCGTCAGGGAAAAACAGTGGTCATTCCCGTTACCCTAAAAAACCGTGAAGGAAAAACGACTGCTGTGAAGCGAGCGGAAAAAATTGAAGCGGCTACTCTTGGATGGGATCTGGAAGATGTAGACAGTAAAGTCCTGAAAAGAATGGATCTTGCAGGGGGTGTTAAAGTGTCTTCCCTCAGCAATGGAAAGATAAAGCGCTATACCGATATAAAAGAAGGTTTCATAATCACTCACATTGATGACGTCATTGTTAAATCTGTGAAAGAAGTAGATGAAATTTTAAATAAAAAGAAAGCCGGAGACTTAATAACTATTGCCGGAGTGTATGAAGATTATCCCAGAGAGTATATATTCGCATTGCGCATGTAAAACTTAATTCTAAACTGAATGAGAAAACTATTTAAGAAAGGCGAACGCGTTCGCAGCAAAGTAGATGGTAAAGTGATGGAAGTACTGAAGTACCTGAAGTCAAATTTGGTAGAAGTAAAATGGTTTGATCTACAAGCCAAAGAAATCCGAACGAATAAAGTCAAAGAAGACAAATTATCAAAAGCAGCATAACGCAAAGCCCCGGCAAAATCGGGGCTTTGTTTTTTTAGACCCTATTCATAAGTACAGAACAATCCGATTACCTTTGCGGTTAGGAATATAAATCCTTAGCTATCAAAAAATTCCAAATACCGGCATATTACAGGTCTTCCATAACAGGAAGAATAAAGGAATCGCGCAGAGTAAAAGATCTACGCAAACAGGATTTCCTCCCCACTCTTTTGGACTTTGGCCCAGTGCAATTTGTGCTTGCCCGTCACTTTGGTTTTTGTTACGGAGTGGAGAATGCCATTGAAATAAGCTATCGCGCAATCGAAGAAAATCCTGGCAAAAAAGTATATCTACTTAGCCAGATGATCCACAATCAGGAAGTAAATAATGATCTGGAAAGTCGCGGCATAAAATTCATCATGGATACTGATGGATCTCAGTTTATTCCCTGGGATAACATCAGTCGGGATGATGTTGTTATAATTCCTGCGTTTGGCACCACACTGGAAATTGAAAATTTACTGCTCGATAAAGGAGTAGAGGTACAGAAGTATAATACAACATGTCCCTTCGTAGAAAAGGTGTGGAATCGTGCTGAGAAACTCGGAAAAGAAAATTACACCATTATTATCCACGGCAAACCAAAACACGAAGAAACAAAGGCAACCTTTTCTCATAGCAACCACTACGGCCCATCGGTAATTGTCAGGGATATGGGTGAAGCTCAACAACTCGCAAACTATCTGCTAGGCAGCAAAACCCGTTCAGAGTTTTTCGAAGAGTTTGCCGGTAAATTTTCTCCGGGATTCGATCCGCATTTACACCTTCAGCGTGTAGGGGTGGTTAATCAAACGACCATGTTAGCAAGTGAAACTCAGGGAATTGCAGACTTCTTCCGTCAACTCATGATTTCTAAATATGGGGAAAAAAGTCTGAAAGAACATTTTGCCGACACCCGCGACACGCTTTGTTATGCCACCAACGATAACCAAAGCTCCACGTACCAACTTTTGGAATCGGGGGCAGACCTGGCCAT
Organism: uncultured Ohtaekwangia sp.; assembly: GCA_964540915.1. GTDB lineage: Bacteria > Bacteroidota > Bacteroidia > Cytophagales > Cyclobacteriaceae > ELB16-189. Next base: position 20,808 of record CAZIOY010000014.1, on the reverse strand, counting down.
AGTGGTGGGGGGATACAACAGCTCCAACACATCACACATTGTTGATCTTTGTGAGCGAAAATTTCCTACCTTTTTTATCAATTCAGAAAATGAAATAAAATCTCCATCAGAGATTCATCACTTCAATTATAATAAAAAACAAAAAGTAGTGACCTATGAATTTCTGCCGGAGAAGAGACCCTTGCGAATTGTGCTGACCAGCGGAGCTTCTTGTCCGGATACACTGGTGGATCGTGTGCTTATGAAAATGCTTGGTTTTTTTGACGGCACAAAATCCCTCGAGGATGTTCTTACTGCTTATTGATCGGCTTCAATTGCTTATCTTATTCGTTCATACTATTATCCCGCTTACTTATTTTTTCTGATGAAGGCACTTATAACAACACTCATTTTCTTTCCGGGCTTCTGGCTCTATGCACAGAAAACCGATTCAGTAAAAATTCTTGAGGAGGTAACCATTCGCTCCTACGAAGCCAATCGTCCGATATTACAAGTTCCGGCTTCTGTTGGACTGGTGATGAACTCTGACTTACAGCGATTCAGCAACACATCACTGGTTTCCGCACTCAATAATCTTCCGGGCATACGTATGGAAGAACGCTCGCCAGGCAGCTATCGCTTTTCTATTCGGGGCAGTTCGCTTCGCTCCCCTTTTGGGGTGCGCAATGTGAAAGCCTATTGGAACGAACTCCCCCTTACAGATCCGGGAGGAAATACCTATCTCAACCAGTTGGATGCGAACGCCATCAACCAGATTGAAATAATTAAAGGTCCTGGCTCAAGTCTTTATGGTGCAGGAACCGGGGGTGTTTTATTACTAAAGTCACCACGACCTGAAAATGAAAGTTTAGTTTCTGCCTCCTGGATGAGCGGAAGTTATGGGTTGAAGAACTATCAACTCTCCTTATCTCAAGGAAATAAAAATACCAGTCATTATGTGGGGTACCAGCATCAGCAATCCGATGGGTATCGTGAGCAAACCCGCATGGTGCGCGACCAACTCAATAGTACATTTCGATTTTCGTTCTCCGACAAGGAAGAATTAGAAACCGCGATTTTCTATACCGATTTATACTATCAAACTCCTGGTGGACTTAACGAAGCAGAGTATAAGGCTAACCCCAGGCAGGCACGCCCGGCAGCGGGTACACAGCCCGGAGCGGTAGCACAACAAGCGGGCGTTTCACTCCGGTCATTTTATACAGGAGTATCCCATCAATATCATTTCACCAAAAAGATTCATAATCGCACGGGTGTATACGGCAACTTTGTTCAATTCAACAATTCCGCTATCCGTAATTATGAGCGCAGGCTTGAGCAAAATTTTGGAGCACGAACGGTTACTGATTTTTCCTTTTTAATAAAAGGGTGGAAAGCAACGTTTCAGGGCGGAGGCGAATTTCAGCATGGCTATTCCCCTGTAAAAAATTATCAGAACCTGGGTGGATACCCTGGTCTGCTACAAAGCGATGAGGAAATAAGAACTCTTCAGTATAATGTTTTCGGGCAAGGCGAAATGAGTAAAGAGAACTGGATAATGACAGGAGGGTTAAGCGTAAATTGGGTAAGCTATAACTTGTTGCAACTGAATCGCGCACCGGCATTGGAGCAAGAAGTAAATTATAACCCGGTAATTACTCCCCGTGTTGCGTTGTTAAGAAAAATCAACGAAGCTTTTTCACTTTACGGAAATATGAGTTGGGGATTTTCTCCTCCTACATTAGCGGAGGTGCGACCTTCCAATGGTGTTTTCAACACAACTCTTCGGCCTGAAAAAGGAACACAAATTGAAATTGGAGGAAAAGGATATTTTGCCAACCGGAAGTTCTTTGTAGATATGGCGCTGTATCATTTTGTGTTGGATGAAACCATTGTGGTACGAAGGGATGAGGATGGTGCCGATTACTTTGTAAACGCGGGCGCTACCAATCAAAATGGGTTGGAGGTGTTGTTCAACTGGCAACCTGATATTTCCAGCTCGATACTTTCATCTTTTAAATTATGGAGTGGCATAACCTTAAATCAGTATGAATTTAAGGATTACGTAAAAGACAATGTCTCCTTTTCGGGTAATCAATTAACAGGCACACCAAAAGAAGTCATTACCGGGGGAGCTGACTTTGTTTTCGCAAAGGGATTTTATCTTACTCTCACTGCAAACTATACCTCAGAGATTCCTTTAAACGATGCTAACGCTGTGTTTGCAAAAGCTTACACATTAGTGGGTGCAAAGGCCGGATACAAAAATCAATTGAGTAATAAACACCCCTTTGAATTATTTGCAGGCGCTGATAACTTGTTGGATGAAACATATAGTCTCGGAAATGATTTGAATGCTGCAGGCGGCAGGTATTACAATGCGGCTTTTAGGAGAAATTTCTTTTTTGGGCTTAAAATGGGAATCGATTTTAGTGCTAAAAACTGATCTGATGTAAAATCGAATACCTCAATTCATTTTTATTTCGATTGAATAAATTTGATAAAAATCATACTTCTTCTATTCGCAAATTCTTAACTTGTATACTATAAAGTGTTTTTGAAAGGGTTTTACTATCCATTACACTCATACCATTATGAAAACGAAATCATTTATTTCCGTTCTGTTGCTAATTACCTTTGGCACATTCTCTTCATGCAATCTTCTTGATAAGGCCGATGATGTTTCCTTCAATGTTACAGTTCCGCTTACCTTTTTAATTGATGAAAATGCCGACAGCCCTGGTGGAATGGCTTATTCAGACACGCAACTTTTAGATGCTACAGCCAATTCTGAAGTAGCCAAGTATGCCAGCAAAATCAAAGAATTCAAAGTGAATAAAGTCACCTACACAATTTCTCCGGGTGCAAATCCCAACACGGTAATTTTTACTAACGGAGCGCTTAAGGTTTCTTCAACCGGAAAAACAATTGCCTCAGCCGCCTCTGCGAACCTTACCAACACGGCTGAAACCGAACTAACATCCGATACGGCTGGATTTAACGAACTGGCCTCAAAACTTCTCGAAGACAAACAAGAAATGATATTGATGAATGGCACTCTCTCTAAAACACCGGTGGCATTTTCTGTGAAATTCAATTTTTATATTACAATTACTGCTAACGCGCTATAATCGACTCAAAATATTTCATCAAGAGTGCTACGACAGGTGCACTTTTATTTTGTTGTCATTTTCCCCTTTAAATCATGGATGATGATCTCCGCATGAACTCTGGAGTTTTCAATGAACCATTTATTTGTTTTAAGTCCTCCACAAACAACGCCTGCCAAATATAAATTTGTAACGTTGGTTTGCATGGTTTCTTCACTGTATACCGGAGTGTGATATTCGTCTTTATGAAAAGTGATACCCATCGACTTCATGAAATCAAAAGGAGGTTGATAGCCCGTCATCGCCAACACAAAATCATTTTCTAGTATTTTATTTCCTGCCGGAGTTTTTATTTCAATGGTGTTGGGTGTAATCCGAAATATTTCTGAATTGAAAAACGCTTTTACAGAGCCCTCTTTGATGCGGTTTTCAATATCGGGTTTCACCCAATACTTTACGCTTTCGCGGATGGCATCCTCGCGAATAATCATGGTAACCTCCGCTCCTTTCCGCCAGGTTTCCAACGCAACATCAACGGCTGAGTTGGCTGCACCAATCACCGCTACCTTCTGACCAAAGTAGGGATGCGGTTCATCATAGTAATGTTTCACTTTGGGCAACCCTTCACCTTCAATATTAAGCAGGTAGGGCAAGTCATAGAATCCCAGCGCTAGTATGACTGCTTTTGCACGATAGGTGTCTTTTGTCGTTTTGATATTAAAAGCGTCCCCTTCATTTTTTACCTCCTCCACCTTCTCATATAATTTCACATTCAACTTCCAGCTGGTGCACACCCTGCGGTAATATTCCAGCGACTCTGATCGCGTAGGTTTGGGGCTATTGGATATAAAAGGCACACCTCCGATTTCAAGTCGTTCGGAAGTAGAAAAGAAAGTCATGTTAAGGGGATAGTGATAAAGAGAATTCACTAAACATCCTTTTTCTATAATCACATAACTTAATCCTGCTTTCTGAGCTTCAATGCCGCATGCCAAACCAATGGGGCCAGCACCAATAATAATTAAATCTTTCCCTTCCATTCTGTAACCTTTATATTGATATATCAGGCAATAATGAGAAATTTCATCTGCTAAACATCATAAATTTATAAATCGCAGCCGATTGATGAATTAGTTTTGAATTCCAACGATTGCTAACTTCGCTATGCCAATTTTATAAGCAATGACTTCCGAAGACGAAGAAAAACAGAAAATGGTAAAACGATACACCCGGCTGGCAGTCATATCCGGGTTTTTGCTAGCCATGTTCTGGCCGCTGGGTAGTTTCTTTTTTTGGATTTTTTTCGGAGCTGCTTCTTATTTTATCTTCCTGATATTCTATTATCGGCCTCGCGTTGAGCACGAAGAGAAAAAGTTTGAATATGCAAGTCCTGCGTGGCAGGAATCCCGACAAACCACCTCCATTAATGCTACGCCAAAGAATGCCAAGCTCATCATTGTCATTGCAGCGATTTCTATTTTTGGATTTCTGCTGATCTTAATGATCATCGGGTTTGCTACAGGAGAGGAGAATGCCGCTCGACCCATTGAAGAAATTACTGTTAATGAAAACCGCGAGTTGTTAGCCAATGATCCAAAGAATGTGGATGCTCTCACCAACCTTGGCAACAGTTTTTATGCAGATGGTCAATATGATTCGGCTCTCGTCTATTATGAACGTGTATTAAAAATTGACCCAAAAAACAGCAGCGGTCTTTACAATAAAGGATTGACACTCTATCAAAAGAAGGATTACAAAAAGTCGATGGAGATATTAAGGCAATGCGTTTCACTTTACCCGGATAATACGGATGCCCTTATGGTAATCGGTGACAACCACTATTCGCAAAATAGCTTTAACGAAGCAATCGTATGGTATAAACAAGCGTACAACAAAGGGGCTCGTAGCGCTGGGTTATTAAATGTAATGGCCTACATCTACGATCAGCAAAATCAAAAAACGGAAGCGATTCGTTTCTATAAAGAAGCTCTGCAACAGGATAGCAGCCTGGTTGATGCCTATACCCGGTTGGCTGAACTTGATCCAAACCGCTCTGATTGGTATAAGAAGAAGGCCGAGGCCTGGCAATAATTTTATTAAGCTCGGCAAAAAACTTTTTCAATAAATGACCTGATTGATCGCTCAGGAGGCCATTATAAATCGTGCTGAATCCTTGTATCTTTGGAATTCCTATTCGACCCATTAAGATTAAAAGATATGTCCATTCAAGAAAGATTTAGCCCGGAAGACCTCGAGCGTATAAAAAAAGCGGTGCGGGATGCAGAGAGCAAAATCTCTGGAGAGATTGTTCCCGTGTTTGTAGAGAAAAGTGGATTCTACAGCATTGCCACCTACCGTGCCGCCTTGATCGGTGCGGCTGCCGTGTTCCTTTTCATCGTCATTTTTGATCGCTACGTTCCTTCGCTCGCAGTGTATGACCCTATGCTCATTTTCACTTTTGTGATGTTAGGTGGATTCATAGGGGCCCTGAAAGCGCACTTCATAAACCCGGTGAAGCGCCTCATGCTAAGTCAAATACATTTGGATCAGGCCACCCGCAAGCGTGCCGAGACTGCCTTTCTGGAAGAAGAAGTATTTAATACCCGCCAGCGCACCGGCATCCTGATTTTCATTTCATTTTTTGAACATGAGGTGATTGTAATGGCGGATAAGGGAATCAGCAAAGAAGTTGATCCAAAAGAATGGGACATGATTGTGCGCAGCATCATCGAGCAAATCAAAAAAGGAAAAATTACGGATGGCATTGTTGCGGCCATCGGACGATGTGGTGATATTTTACATGAAAAAGGGTTCCTCATCACCCCCGATGATGTGAATGAATTAGGCGATGAACTGAGACTTGAATAATGTGTTAATCCCTTTACAAATCAGTTCATATTATTATTCACGATGAAATCAGTATTTACCACTATATTTTTTGCTTTGCTTTTATTCTCCGCATCGGCACAGCGCAAAGTGCCTGCCCACGAGGGTATTTGGGTACGTGATGAAGCGGGAATTCTCTCACCTCAGGTAAAAGCACAACTGGAAGCGATACTAAAAGCGCACCGCGATTCTACTTCCACACAAATTGCCGTGTACTTAATTCCATCGCTGGATGGAGATGATATAGACTCCTATGCCGTGCGTGTGGCCGAAGCATGGAAACTCGGCCAGGAGAAGAAAGACAACGGGGTATTGTTTCTGGTTGCCATGCAGGAGAAACAAATGGTCATTGAAGTCGGCTATGGTTTGGAGGGCGTGCTCACCGATGCCCTGTCGAGCCGCATCAATCGCAATGAAGTAGCCCCTAATTTTCGTCAGGGAAATTATGAGGCGGGCATACAAGCCGGTGTGATGGCCATCATCCAGGCAGTGCAGGGGACGTATGTAAATGACGCTCCATTGGTTAAGAAACGTAAGGGTCGTTCTCCCGTTGGCACCATAGTTTTTATTGTCATTCTGATCATAGCCATGTCGCGTAAAAACCGAGGTGGAGGTGGCGGCACGGGAGGCTATTGGTCTGCGGCCATGTTGGGTTCCATGCTGGGTGGTGGCGGTTACGGAAGAAGTTCGGGATCGTGGGGCTCCGGCAGTGACTTTGGCGGAGGGGGCGGCTTCGGAGGGGGTGGCTCGAGCGATTCGTGGTAGATAGTTTAAGGTGTTAAATTTTTTGAAGTAAGATCTCCATTAAAATATGCGATTGAAATTTTTGATTTGCGCATTGTTACTTTCTCTTTCTGCCTTTGGCCAGAAAGCGGTGCCAGAATTGTGGAACGCGCGCGTGCACGATGATGCTCATGTGTTGAAGCAGGAGACAATCGATAAACTTGAAAAGCGACTGGCTCACTATGAAGACAGTTCCTCCAATCAAATTGCCATTCTCATCATTAGTTCATTAGATAGCGAATCACTGGAAGATTATTCTATCAAGGTTTCCGATAAGTGGGCTCTTGGTAAGAAAGATAAAGACAATGGTGTTTTATTGCTGATTGCCGTAGACGATCATAAGATGCGCATGGAAGTAGGCGAAGGACTTGAAGGAGTACTTACCGATGCCATGAGCAGCCGCATCATCCGTAATGAAATGGCTCCCGCCTTTCGCAGAGGTGATTTTGATAGTGGCGTAACCGCTGCTATCGATGGAATTATAAAAGCCATTGGTGGTGAGTATACGGCCGAAGACACCAACGACTTAGAAGATCTCACCACAAAGCAAAGGATTCTGATCGGACTGGGTTTGTATCTCTTTCTGGGCATTTTCGCTTTCTTCGCTTTGGTCGTGCCCGGTTGCACTGGCTGGGGATTGTATGCCTTTCTGATTCCCTTTTATTCCATATTCCCGGCTATTCTCGTGAGTGAGAAGAACTGGTTCTTGCCCGGATTGATTTATATCCTTGGTTTTCCTCCTCTCAAATTACTCGCAGGTCGCTCTGCATGGGGTAAAAAAATTGGAACGAATATGGGTGGCGGCTCTTCCGGAGGTGGCGGTTGGAGCAGCTGGACTTCTGGTGGTAGCAGTTGGGGCGGAAGCAGTGGTGGAGGTTTCTCCGGAGGTGGCGGCAGCTTTGGGGGTGGTGGCAGCAGCGGAAGCTGGTAAACAAACTGATTCACACATCACAAAGATGTGGTTAGTGTGAGAACTAATAAATTTTCCGATGAAGACTACCTGTTATTCAGGAACTCCCCTCACAAAAAAATTAGGCATCAAAGAAAGCTTCACCCTACGAATTGCAAATCCGCCTGATTATTACTTCGATCTCTTCGAAGACTTGCCTCAGAACATTACTATCAGGCGTGAAAAGAAAACGAAGAAAGATTTTATTCACTACTTCACAACGCAAGCAAAAGAATTACAAAAAGATCTGGTTTCAGTGAAAAATGAAATTGTCCCCAATGGAATGATCTGGGATTTCATGGCCAAAAAAATCTTCCGGGATGATAACCGATATTACTGAAGATGTTACCCTGCAGCAGGCAGTAGCCAATGGATTGGTCTACATTAAAGTGTGTGCTGTTGATGAGGTTTGGTCGGGATTGAAATTGGTCATTCCCGTGAACAGGAATTTGTTCCTCCTACCACAGGCTATGGACAAGATTGGGTGCTGGTGATTGATGACGCCTCAAAAAATTATAGAAAGTCTAAAACCCAATAATGCATTACTGATAACACGGGCAGGGGGAAAGATACAACATCTCAAACCTGGGTTGCACAGCCCATGATCCATCTTTGCGGATCAATCCATAAAGTCCTTTGAACTTAACCGGTGTCACTTCTTCTTCAAAAGGATGATACTCGTCATATTGAAAAGGAATCACTACCTCACCTTTCAGGTTTACATAACCCGCCTTTCCTTTTTTGAAAAATCCAATCAGCCCATTGAAGTGCATCGGTGGAAACGCCTTGTATTCAGCAACTGCTAAATTGGTCTTCGTGATCACGTTTCCATCCCGATCAATGAAAGTCCATTTGCCCTCTTGTTCAATGCCGGCAACGCCATTAAAAAACGGATATACTTGCTGTGCGCGCAGTGTATCAAACGCGTTTTTGTATTCGTAACTATAACTAAGGCCGGCACTATCAATATAAATTCCATCGCGGGTGGTGCCTTCCGGGGCAAAAATGGCCGGCAGCAAACCCTCTCTGAATCCATGGGCGGTTTCAATGGTGATCCCTGAAGGATTGACTTTTTGATTGCCTTTGATATCCAGAATAATCGGTTCACGTTCGTAACCGCTCTCCAATAAAATTTTACCATCCCTTACCATTGGCCACACACCCGCATAAGCTCCCTGCTTGTTCATCTGGCCCATCAGAAAATCGGGCATGTCTGAACAATCGTCCTGAATAAAAACCGTATCGGCTTTTTCATTCAGCACAAAAGGACAGATTTTACCTTTAAATTTTTTTTCTGAGAGTACCGTGCCACCTACGATATATCCATTCTTAAAAACTGACAAGTAGGGATACTTTATCGGCACTATTATTTTTCCTTCTCCGTCAATCACACCCCAGTTATTGCCACTCTTTACTGTGATTTTTCCTTCAGGTGCATAGTCAATGGCATCGTCATAAACCGGTGACACTACAAACTCACCTTTGTTATTGATGACTCCATACTTTTTCCCTTTTTTTACCACAGCAAGATTTTGATAAAAGGGTCCTGCGCTTTCAAAGGCAGGCTGTATCACATATTGCCCCGTTTCATTGATGTAGCCATAGGGCTTACCTTTTTCCTTTGCCGCGATCAGCATTGACTGTGCAAAAACCAGTTGACTCATTACGAGTAAAGCGGGGAGGATTAGTTTCATAAACCGGTAGAATTGTTTTTCAAGTTACTGATTAAATATCCTTAAGAAATTAAAATGGAGCAGGTTCTGATTAATCACCCACCACCACTTTCTTCCCTTTTGTGATGTGATGTAGGACTTTTGACCAAATGCCTGCACGGATAAAACCAAGCCCAATGATTACAAGTGCAAAGCGCATACGGCTCAAAATTATTCTAACCCAAATAAGCAGATATTTTACTTCAATGGTCAAAATGCCCGTCATTTTTATAAATTAATTCCTGACCTTGTTGGTCAGAATATCTATTTTTGGCAGCTGATTTAAAAGCCAGAAACCCAACATTAACCTGGCTGCCCATAATTCATTAATAGAAACAACTTTCACATCCAACTATGAAACGCGACAAGGTAGTTTTTGACCTGATTGAAAAGGAAAAGCAAAGACAGGAGCATGGCATTGAGCTCATTGCTTCAGAGAATTTCGTGTCGGCACAGGTAATGAAGGCCCAGGGCTCGGTGCTCACCAACAAATATGCTGAGGGCCTTCCCGGGAAACGCTACTATGCTGGCTGCGAAGTCGTTGATGAAGTGGAGCAACTGGCGATTGACCGTATAAAAAAATTATTTGGTGCCGAGTGGGCCAACGTGCAGCCTCACTCTGGTGCACAAGCAAATGCAGCCGTCATGCTTGCCTGCCTAAAGCCTGGCGATAAAATTCTGGGTTTTGATCTTGCCCATGGAGGCCATCTTACACACGGGTCTCCGGTAAACTTTTCCGGAAAACTGTATCAACCTTCATTCTATGGAGTTGAGCAGGAAACAGGAGAGATTGATTTTGATAAAGTAATGGAGATCGCTCAACGCGAGAATCCAAAAATGATCATCTGTGGTGCCTCCGCCTATAGCCGCGATTGGGACTATGAAAAATTGCGCGATGCTGCTGACAGCGTTGGCGCCTTGTTGCTGGCCGATATCTCTCACCCATCAGGACTAATTGCCCGTGGTTTGTTGAATGACCCTATGGAGCATTGCCATATTGTTACCACCACCACGCACAAAACACTGCGCGGTCCGAGAGGTGGTCTGATCATGATCGGAAAGAATTTCGAAAACCCATTCGGATTAAAAACTCCTAAAGGTGAATTGCGCAAGATGTCATCCGTGTTGGATTCAGGAGTATTCCCGGGCACGCAAGGCGGACCGCTTGAACACGTGATCGCTGCTAAAGCAGTAGCTTTTGGTGAGGCTTTGAGCGATGAATACCTCGAATACATCGTGCAGGTTGCCAAGAACGCAAAAGCCATGGCTGCTGCGTTTGTTGACCGGGGCTATAAAATCATTTCCGGTGGCACCGACAATCATTTGATGTTGATTGACCTGCGTTCTAAAAACCTAACCGGTAAGGTTGCCGAAGAAGCCTTGATTCAGGCCGACATCACCATCAACAAGAACATGGTTCCTTTTGATACGCAATCACCGATGATTACTTCGGGTATGCGTATTGGGACACCCGCCATCACCACACGTGGATTGATGGAGAAAGATGTTGTTAGAATAGTTGATCTGATTGATGAAGTATTGAAAAGGCCAGAAGATGCAAAACATCTGAAAGCCGTGAAGCGCAAGGTGAACACATTCATGAAGAAGTTTCCCTTGTATTTGTAAGAAGTTGAACCATTTGACTTCGCCCAATGGTGGAGTTTTTATATAGTATTTGAAATTATGAGTGAAGAAGCAGAAATGTCATTTCTTGATCATCTTGAAGCACTGAGATGGCATGTGGTGAGGGCGGTGGCCGCGATTTTTATCATGATGATTTTGGCCTTCATCTATACAGAAGAAATTTTTAAGTACGTCATTTTTGCTCCGGGCCATGTCGATTTTATAACCTTTCGCTGGCTGTGCCAATTAGGAGATTTGACAGGAGTAGCTGGCCTTTGCGTTGAGGCAATCCCCATGAAGATTCAGAGCCGTTTTCTGATGGGGCAATTTACCATGCAGTTACAAGCTTCCTTCGTGATCGGATTAGTGGTAGCCTTCCCTTATGTAGTTTGGGAGTTGTGGAGTTTTGTTAAACCGGGTCTTTATTCAAAAGAAAAACAAAGTTCAAGAGGTGCCGTGTTTTCCATTTCAGGTCTCTTCCTGTTAGGCGTTTCCTTTGGCTACTTTATTTTATGCCCGATGACGATCGCATTCCTCGCCAACTATACGATTAGTCCGGATATATCCAATGAATTTGACATCACCTCGTATGTCTCTACCATAACAATATTGGTGGTAAGCTGCGGACTTTTATTTCAGTTACCCATCGTTATTTTCTTCCTTACAAAAGTAGGGATTGTAACGCCTACACTATTGAAGAGCTTTCGCAAGCATGCTGTGATCGCTATTTTGGTTATCGGGGCAATCATTACTCCTAGCTCTGATCCCTTGAGCCTTTCCCTGATTTCTATTCCGTTGTATTTCCTTTATGAAATCAGTATTTTAATCTCATCGATTGAATTGAGAAGAAAAACAAAACGTGAATTGGACGAAGCTCGATTAGATCAACAATCTCACTAATTATGAAAATTGCTATTGGTGCCGATCATGCAGGATTTGAATATAAAGAGGTGTTGAAAAAACATCTCGAAAAAAGTGGTCATGAGATTAAGGACTTCGGAACCAATGGTACACAGTCGGTAGATTATCCAGACTTTGCACATCCGGTAGCTAGCGCTGTGGAGAAAAGTGAATTTGAACTGGGCGTGTTGCTTTGCGGAAGTGCCAATGGTGTAGCGATTACCGCCAATAAAAGACAAGGCATCCGCGCTGCCATCTGCTGGACGGAAGAGATAGCATCCCTTGCACGTCAGCACAACAACGCCAATGTACTTTGCATTCCTGCACGATTTGTTTCCAGCGATCTTGCCGAAAAAATTATCGACAAGTTTTTAACTACTCCTTTCGAAGGCGGTCGTCATGAAACCAGGGTGAATAAAATCAGCTGTTAGATTTACTTCCCCAAAGGGATTTTGATACTGGCTTGATCTCTTCTGCTGCCGATCTATTGTGGCTGCCGGGTTTTAATTACAAACTATTAATACGATACGTCCTGTAAGGCAATATAAAGATGTTATCGTGCTGCAATTTTACTTGACATCCTTGTCATCGGTTTTTCTTTGTTCTAACTTGGTTTTAATACCACGATCATGACGAATACATCTACCACCACACGCAGGGATTTCTTACAAACTACTGCTGCGTTAATAACTACATCGCTTGGCGCCTCCGCTTTTGTCTCTAAAAAGAAAGAACCTCTTCTTTCTTTCTCTACATTAGGTTGCCCCGATTGGCCGCTCAAGCAAATTGTTGATTTTGCTGCACAGCATGATTTTAAAGGAATTGAAGTGCGCGGTCTTATGCGAGAAATGAATCTTACGCAATGCAAGGAATTCAGTAAGCAAAGTATGGCAACATCGCTGAGCCTGTTGCAAGACAACGGGTTGAAATTTGTAAACCTTGGATCATCGGCAACCTTGCATTTTCCTGAAGGCAACGAGAGAAAGAAAAACATCGATGAAGGGAAACGATATGTTGATCTGGCGCAAGAACTGAAGTGTCCCTACATCCGTGTCTTCCCTAATAATTTTCCTAAAGACCAGGAAAAAAACCAAACCATGGATTTAATCGCCCAAGGTTTGCTGGAACTGGGCAATCACGCCAAAGGAAGTAACGTGGTTGTATTGATTGAATCGCATGGCGATTTGATTTATGTGAATGATCTGCAACTCGTGTTGAAGGCCTCTGAGCATAAGCAGGTGGGTTTGATCTGGGACATAACCAACATGTGGACTATAACCAAAGAGTCACCCACGATGGCTTATGAAAAACTGAAAAATTATATTCATCACACGCATATCAAAAACGCAAAGCTCGGGAACGACAAGATCACCTACACACGCCTTGAGCAAGGCGATGTTCCGATCTTCGAAGCGATTGATGCCTTATCGGAAGGTGGATACAAAGGTTATTACAGTTTTGAGTGGGAGAAACTATGGCATCCCGAACTGGAAGCGCCAGAACTTGCTATTGCAGATTATGCGGTGGCGATGAAAAAACATTTTCAGAAATAAAATCTACCCGTGGCCTCTATTTGATATTTGTCCTCACAGATCAGGGAAGAGGATTCCTTTGAGATCATTTCTCATGTTTCTGAACCATCCGATAAGTATGCCTAATGAAATTTGGCTTGTCAACGCCTCCTATCTTCTCGTCAATCTTAACCTCGCTCAAGACCCTCTCAATAGAAGCACCTTCTTTATACAGCTTTTTAACATGTTCCAGAATTAAAACCAATAAATCACGGAACGCCTTCACTTCCTGCACGGAGCAAACTATTCCATGGCCGGGTATGAATTTAGTTTCACTATTTGAATGCTCCATCAGGTAATTGGCAGCTGCAACCATACCATAAATATCACCACCATTATTCTCATCAATAAAAGGAATGCCATAGCGGACAAAGACATCTCCGGTGTGATATATGTTGGCTTTCTTGAAGTAGATGAAGGTGTCGCCATCCGTATGAGCGTTCTTCATATGTATCAATTCAATAGTCTCATCAGGCTCTTCTAAATTCATGGTTTCAGAATAGGTGATCGTTGGCAGAACATCGGCTGCATGCGCCTTCTGTAATCCGAATAATGTCAGTTGTTGATCTTTGGAAAGTCTTGTACGAACATTCACGTGTGATACGATTGGTATCTTTTCTTTACCAAAACTTCGGTTGCCATCCACATGATCATAATGAAAGTGGCTATTAACTATAAAGCGGATCGGTTTATCGGTAACTGATTTCACCAATTCTTTAATGCGTGTAGATAGTACAGCCCACTGATCATCGACCAGAATTACATAATCCTGACTTACAAAAACCCCTACATTTCCGGCAAGACCATAAGGTACGATTACATAGTAATCATCTTTTATTTTAGTGACCTCTTCTTTAATGTTTTTGACACTATTTTGCAATGAATCAACTATGCCTATAGGTTTTTGGCCAAAGCTTTCCGTTGTAATCAGAAGGACTCCAAATAATAATATGTTCAGAAAGAGCAGACTCTGGTATTTTAATTGGATTTTCATTTTTGATATCTTCTAGTTCAATGATCTATTTCCGTTTTGCTTCCTTATTTTTCTTCCCCTGCACATCATACCAAAAAGTTTGTTGCTTCAACAAATATTGATGAATCGCCTCCACATCTTCTTCGCTAAGCGAATTGCTAAAACTTGCCATCCCATTTTGCGAAAGAATTCCCTTTAATAAAATATCATTAAACACCATGTGCTTGGCAACTGTCATCTTGGAAAGATCGGGATGCTGTGAAGTATGAAGATCACCAAACTTTCCGTGACAGATTTCACAATAAAATCCATAAAGTGAAAATCCTTTGGTGATGAGCTCTTCTTTGATTTTCACATCAGGAGGCGCGGGCGTTTCAATCTTCTTTTGCTTTGGAGGAAGTGGTGTTTCACCGCCACCCAATTTGAAGGCGATGATTCTGCCTTTGTTTTCATATTGAAAGAAAGCAGCATCGGGCAGGTAGCCGCTCGTTTCTGCTCCGCCATAGCCAGCCATCACAGCCACATACTGTTCTCCATCGATGCTGTAGGTGGTTGGCGCTGCCATAATTCCGGTGCCCGTAAATATGGATTTCAATTTTTCGCCTGTACTTGCATCATGCACATTGAAGTAACCTGTGCGTGTTCCCTGAAAAACCAGATTCGGTGTTGACATGGTGCCGCCATCAGGCCCGCCTTCAGGAAATTTCCACGCAATTTTTTGAGTTACCGGATTCCACGCCAATAAACTTTCTGATCGCAAAGTGTCTTCGGCACTTGTTATTTGTTCGGGCACATTCTTCTTAAACTTATACATGTTCGCATAGTCAAGATTGGTATTGTCAACATCGGGCAACCATTGATAGGTGTCAAATGATTTAAACACCTGCGGTACGGCACGCTCGGGAATATAAACCAATCCTGTTGTTGGATTGAAAGACATGGGTTGCCACACATGACCGCCTCCGAGATACGGCACTACGAGTCTGGGTTTATCTTTATACCATTGTCCATTTTCTGTTAACACCGGTCGTCCTGTTTTCAAATCGACATGACTGGCCCAATTGACTTTAGTGTATTTCTCTGCGGAGATCAGTTGTCCCGTTGCTCTATCCAACACATAAAAAAATCCATTCTTAGGCGCCATCATCAATACCTTTCTTGGTTTTGCCTCGATGTCAATATCTGCTAATACAATATTTTGTGTTGCTGTATAGTCCCAAATCTCAGCCGGAGTAGTTTGATAATGCCACACTAATTTTCCGTTGTCGGGATTGATGGCAAGAATCGAAGAGAGAAATAAGTTATCACCACCGGCAGGACTCCTAAACCAAATTGGATAGGGCGTTGAATTGCCAGTGCCTACATACAATAAATTCAATTCAGGATCATAGGCTGATTCGCCCCAGGCTGTTCCGCCCATACCAGATGGCCAATGAGATTTAGGGTCCCACGTTTTAGCAGCCATTTCCATTTCAGCGCTCTCATAACCATTGGCCGGATCGCCCGGTACAATCCAGAAGCGCCACTTTTCTTCTCCCGTTTTTAAATCATAAGCTGTAACATAACCACGTACTCCATATTCTCCTCCTGAGTTGCCAATCATCACTATGTTGCCTGCCACTTGTGGTGGACTTGTAATTGTATATGCTTTTGTTCGATCGGTGAAGGTGTCTTTGCTCCAGAGTACCGAACCATTCTCGCCATTGAGGCAAACTAAATAACCATCGAGCGTTCCTACATATACTTTTCCTTCCCATACGGCTACCCCACGGTTCACTACATCACAACAAGATCTTCGGCCATAGGATGCATCTACTTCTGGTTTGTATATCCACAGTTGCTTTCCTGTTTTTGCATCGAGCGCATACACGGCTCCCCAGGCCCCAGAGGTATACATGATTCCATCCACAACAATCGGTGTTGCTTCCAGGCCTCTGGGCACATTGCCAATAATGGTGCTGGCATCATACTCCCACGCATAGCCAAGTTCAGTTACATTCTCTTTGGTGATTTGATTGAGAGGAGAATAGTGTTGCATCATGTGATCGCCTCCTAACGAAAGCCAATCTTTTGCCTCTCGATTTAATAATCTTTCTTTATCAATCCACCCGGTGGGTTTTTCTTCTTTGCAACTGATGATGGAAATGAAAAGCAATATGGCATAACATGATTTTCTCATCGGTGATACGACTTTAAATGTAAAGGACATTGTTTGGATTGAGGGCATTCGATCATACAATGTAATCATTACTCAAGAAAAAGCATATGCCTCTTCATTCCCGGTCTTTTATAAAATATACTGGTCTGTGAAGACACAGACCAGGGTCGTGTGTCAAGAATTAAAGCCACAGATGCACTGATTAAGGATAATATGAATCTGTGGCTAATGTATTTCATTCGTTAGCATGATTAAACATCATGCCAATCCCCACGGACTGAACAGCACCCATAGGAAGATCACACAACCAATCAATAAAATCGTTAACCAAAAATCAGTGGAGTGTCCTTCACCTTTAACGGATGGCGTATGTTTATAGGTAACTAATTTTAATTGCTCCTCGGATTGTTGAGGTGCGGTGAGACTCACCAAAATTAATATCACGCCACAAACCAAAAAGAGAAATAAGGCATAGTGAAGGAAGTTGATACCCAACATCATTTGAAGAAAGGTTCCGTCTTCAATCTGAATCATTCCCTCTTTCGCCATGAACTCAGTCACCAATCGCGACACACCTAAAACAAAGCCTACCCACAAAGAGACAATCGCGCCACGTGCGTTAATGCGTTTAATGAAAAGTCCTAATAAAAACACAGCCGCAATGGGGGGTGAGATATACGCTTGAATACTTTGCAGGTAATGAAACATGCCTCCACCCATCAGGGTTCTCATAAAAGGAATCCAACTTAAACTCACGATGACTAACACTACAGTTGCGATTTGCCCCACCAACACCAATTGCTTTTCTGAAGCTTCAGGCTTATAGCGTTTATAAAAATCGATGGTGAATAGGGTAGATGAGGAGTTAAATGCAGATGACAATGAACTCATCAACGCAGCAAGCAATGCTGCAATGGCAAGGCCTTTTAATCCGACAGGAAGCAACGTAGTGATCATGGCTGGCATGGCCTGATCGGCATTATCCAAAGAAAAAGTAAGCAATCCTTTTTGAGCCAGTGCATAGGCAATAATGCCGGGCATCAGGAAAATAAACACGGGAAGAAGTTTTAAGAAGCCCGCGAACAAAGTGCCTTTGCGCGCCTGACTGATGTCTTTCGCAGACAATACTTTCTGAACAATAAACTGATCCGTACACCAATACCACACACCCAGAATCGGAGCGCCAAATAACATTCCCGTCCACGGATAATTTGTATCCGACATGGGGCGCCACAGGTTGAAGAATTGTTGCACGTCTGGATGGCCTGGCTGTGTGCTTGCTGCCGCGATGGTGTTCGTCATCTCATTCCATCCACCCAGTTGATGCAATCCAAAAAATGTAACGGCAATGGTTCCGGCTAATAAAATAACGGTTTGAATTAAATCCGTGTAGATCACCGCAGTCAATCCTCCCAGCACGGTATAAAATCCGGTTGACAATACGATGATGATGGCGCCTGTCCAGAACGGAATGCCAAACATATCGAAGATGAGTGCGCCTGAAAAAATGATGAGTGAAATTTTGGTGAGCACATAAGCAAGAATGGAAACGACAGAGAGATACGTGCGCGCTGCTGGAGAATATCGCATCTCTAAAAACTGTGGCATCGTATAAACCCCTGTCTTGAGGTAGAATGGAACAAACACCCATCCCAGAATAATTAACACTAATGATGCAAGAATTTCAAATTGTGCACTGGGCATATCGGCACGGGCACCGGAGCCAGCCAATCCTAAAATAATTTCAGAGCCTATGTTAGAGGCAAAGAGTGCAGCACCAATCACCACCCAGCCTTCACTTTTTCCTGACAAGAAATAATCAGCTGATGCCGTGTCGCTGTCGGGCTTTCGTCTGAGTGTGGCCCATCGGGCAATATAAAAGACAACTCCAAAATAGGCGAGCACAATAATGAGATCGAGCGTACTAAGGTTTGCAATCATAAATGAAAGTAGGTTTGGGGGTAGAAGGTGTATTTAATTGTGGGGTCAATTCATGGCGTGCACATGGCGCTTTTTAAAGTGCATGGGATTTTCCTGTGCATACTTGTTAAATGTTTTATTAAAGTAGGAAAGATTAGTAAAGCCACTCTCGAAGCACGCTTCACTTACGTTATAATTCTTGAGTAATAATTTCTTGGCCTGGTTCACCCGATATTGATTTAAAAATTCCGTGAAGGTCATGTTGGTCATACGCTTGAAGTAGCGACAAAAAGCAGCTGTGGATAAATTACATAAGTCAACCACCTGCTGAATATCTACTTTCTCGTGGTAATGTTCTTCCACGAAGTGATAGATTTTCTTGATACGCTCTTGCTCTTTTAGATTATAATTATGTTCGATGGGTGGAATGTTGAGCACTTCATTTTCTGCACTGATGGCCAGCAACTGAAATATTTCCAACAATAGTATCCACTGACGAAAGTGATTTTCATGCATCAACTCTTTCAACTTATCACCCACCACTCTTTTAGTTTCTCCATTAAATGCTATTGCCCTTCGCGCTTTTGCAAACAAGGTGCGTATGTCCGACAGTTCAGGAATATCCGCCAAGGCTTCCTGCAAAAAATCTTCCTGCAATTGGATTACAATTTTTTCATACTCGGTGCGAATGCCGAAATCAAAATTCAGGTGTGGAATGTTGGGGCCCATAAATACAAGATCGCTGCCTTTGAATTTCGAGATATGATCACCGATGTGTCGTGTGCCATCAGCGCCAGCGATAAAAATCAATTCATACTCCGGATGGTAGTGCCAATAGAAAAGCTCATTCAATCGCGGATTTTTTAAAATCCGGAACGAACTTCCCTCATCGGGCTGAACTTTCTCCAGTTTGATCTTCATGGACATTCTTCGGTTTTTTTGACCATGAATGTACCCAAAATATCATTATCTTCGACAAAAGATCAATAGAGAACAAAAACTGGCAACTTTAGCAGAAGTTTCCGGTCATCAAGCACAATACTTTTGACTTAACAAAAAAACATAATACCTCATGGAAAAAAATATTCCCGCTACCATGGCCCCTACAATGGCGCCCACGATGGCTCCCAACCAGAATCATAAAGAGATTCCTGGCAACCCATCTACCGCTACCTCCAGCAAAATCAAATTAAGCGACCGCTCCAACGGCAAATCACTTCGTGTGTTATCAGAAGAAGATTGGAGGTTTTGGAAACACAACGGATACATCGTCATCAAAAATGCAGTGCCGAAAGAAAACTGTGAGCGACTTGCCAAGTTGTTGTGGGAGTTTGAAGAAAAAGATCTTAATGATCAGGCTACCTGGTATGCACCCCCGCGTGCAGAAATGAAAATGAAGGAGCTTACCAATACAGGTATGGTGGAAATCTATAATCACCAATATCTGTGGGACAATCGTTCTGTTCAGAAAGTATATGATGCATTTGTGGACATCTGGGGAACAGAAAAATTATGGTGCACCATCGATCGTGCAAATTTGAATTTGCCAATTCGTCCGGGTTTTGAATACAAAGGATTTATTCATTGGGATTATGATCCGGAAACAAAACCACAAAATGTGCAAGGTGTGCTGGCGCTAGCCGATCAAACCGATGAGAACATGGGTGGCTTTCAATGCCTTCCTGAATTGTTCCGAACGTATGATACCTGGAAACTTACGCAACCCGAAGATCGCGATCATTTTAAACCAGACATTACTGGTTTTGATTTGGTGAAAGTAAAGATGGAAGCGGGTGATCTGTTGATTTTCAACAGCTCGCAACCTCACGGCATTCGCCCAAACAACTCGGGTAACAAAGTGCGCATGGCCCAATACATTTCTATGATGCCAGCCGAGGAAGATAACGATGCGATTCGTGAATGGCGCATCAACTCATGGAGCAACCGTATACCACCTGATGGTTATGCCTTCCCCGGTGATCCGCGCAACTGGGAGCAAACCAAATATCAACGTGCCGAACTCACACCGCTTGGAAAGAAATTATTGGGTTTGGAGAAGTGGTGAGAGTGAATTCCTGAAAATTATTTCCTCGGTCTGTGTTCTCACTATTTCCTCGGTCTGTTCTCACTGTGTACTCGGTCTGTCTTCCCACTGTTTCCTCGGTCTGTCCCCACTGTGTCCTCGGTCTGTGTCCTCACAGACCGAAAAACCACAGACCGAAATTTTCTAATGTGTAAATACTG
>CAZIOY010000013.1:45963-73565 GCA_964540915.1 uncultured Ohtaekwangia sp. | reverse complement strand
GTTTCCATTGTGGCCTTATACTCGTCCACTTGTTTCTGGTTGCCATACACAACCCGGCTATTGCCCAAATGGTCTTTATGAAAATATTCATATTGCCACACTCCGACATTTTTTACCGCCCGGCCTTCGGAGGCGCTCATAAATTTCAGCACACTGCTTTCGTATTGGATGCCGCCCACGTAATCCGTGCGCGAGATTTCGGTGCCACTCGTGTTATAAGCAACCTTGCGCAGCTTGGTGCCGGCAGCATCGTAGGTGTACACAATTTTGTTTTGCCCAAGCCGCACTTCGCGAGGCAGGTTGAGGTGAGTTTGAAAATTCAATATGTTGTTTGTGTTACACATTCAATTTATTCCTTTCTATTGCAGTTCATTATCAGTTCTCGTATAAAATAATTTTCTCTTCAAATTCTTTTCCCCTTTATATTGCAGTCATTATATGCAAAGTTGTTGGTCAGCGACCAACAACAACTAAGGGCTTCGTCAAACATTACTACTTCTTACTCTTACATTCCTTTTTACCCTAAAGCCCTACTCATCATGCTTGTTGGTGAAGAACATCAACAAGGGCGGAGTGACCAGCCCTAAACCCACATTACTAGCCATCTCATCTACTTTAATCCCCGAACCAGTTACCTGGTCTTAAATAAAAGAGTTTTTTTACAAATTAGCATGATTTTAGCGGGTCACCGCTTCAACTGAATTCAAGCCGAATGTGTAGCCGAACTTAAAAAATAGATTTTTTTATAATATGTTTGAGTATTACTTATCAAATCCACCACGACTATGAAATCAAAAACAAGTTGGTTCTGCCTTTTAGTGATCGGAGTCTTTTCCGCTACTGCTTCACTTGCACAACAGGGTTACCCCAGCACACCACCGCAGGTATCACCGATGCCTATGAAACCTGAAATGACAGAAATATGGGAACCGGAAGTAAAAGTAATTACGCCATCTAAAAAGTTAGGTGATGCTCCTTCCGATGCAATTATTCTATTTGATGGCAAAACCCTTGATCAATGGGTGAGTCAAAAAGACGTTACTAAACCAGCGCCATGGAAAATCGTTGACAATGACCACATGGAAGTAGTGCCTGGTTCGGGTGGTATTCAAACAAAAATGCAATTTGGTGATTGCCAATTGCATATCGAATTTAGCGCACCGGATCTGGTAGAAAGTGCAGGCCAGGGGCGCGGCAACAGCGGAGTGTTTTTCCAAAACCGGTATGAACTTCAGATACTGGATTCGTACAACAACCGCACTTATCGCAATGGACAGGCCGGAAGTATTTATAAAGACCTTGCTCCTTTAGTGAATGCTATGCGCGGTCCGCTGGAGTGGAATACGTATGATGTGATTTATACTGCTCCCCGTTTTAAAGCCGATGGACGCCTTGATGCACCGGCCAGAATAACTGTCTTACATAATGGGGTATTGGTTCAAAATAATACTACGATCAATGGCCTTACTTTTTACATTGGTTTGCACGATTATCCATCCTCGCATGGTGATGATGTGATCTCACTGCAGGATCATAGTAACAAAACTCAGTTTAGAAATATCTGGATTAGGAAACTGTAGAAAGAACATTTTATAAAAAATTAATAAATCGCTCCGATTGATCGGGGCGATTTTTTTGACTCCTATTAAACAACCTTGTCTAACTCCTTAAGAAGGCGCTTTCGAAAAGCATGATAGTTAACCGTGATGGTATGACGAGGCGTTTTAATCTGATTGAAATCAGGATGTTGAACTTCCTGATTGGCAAGTTTTGAAATGTCTTTGGGCCGTTTCCATTTGCCAGCCAGTTCACGCGCCATAATACGGCTTTGTAACTCCGAGCCTGGCCAGATGCAACCCAATGGCTGGAATAAGCCTATGAAATAAACATTTTCAATTTCCGGATGAAGCATTCGCAGATACAAGGGAACTTCGCCTTTTGAATAATCAATGCGTGCAGAATCAAAAAATGGATGGGAAATATAGTAACCCGTACAGGCTATGATGACATCGTACTCCCCTTCGCTACCGTCTTTGAAAACCACTTTAGATCCTTCATAATGATCAATATCTGACCGTGGCCTGATCTTGCCATGTCGCAAAAAATAAAATAATTCGCTGTTTACTGTTGGATGATGAAATCCAAAATCATCCTCCGGCTCGGGAAGGCCGTACATGGAGTTTTTTCCTTGAAGTAATTTAATCATCCAACTTGTTGATTTTCTCCACAGGAACGAGGGGAGAAAATGCACCAAGCTGCCTACAG
The DNA here is from genome assembly GCA_964540915.1 of uncultured Ohtaekwangia sp. Taxonomy (GTDB): domain Bacteria; phylum Bacteroidota; class Bacteroidia; order Cytophagales; family Cyclobacteriaceae; genus ELB16-189. The sequence continues at coordinate 71,300 of CAZIOY010000013.1, read as the reverse complement.
TATCAGAAGGTTTTCCAAATATAAATTTGGGAATCACCCAATAGCCTCTTCGCCAACTGATATCGGTGTCTTTTGAAAACCTGGATGATTCGACCGCTACGTCACAAGCAGAATTGCCACCGCCAATCACCAATACACGCTGACCTGTGAAATCAGAGAAGCGTTTGACATCATGTGAATGCATGGTCTTGCCAGCGAATGTGCCCGCGTACTCAGGATAGCGAGGCTTCCAGTGGTGACCATTACAAACCGCAAGCGCATCGAAGATTTCAGTTTTCTTCATTCCATTTTTACTGGTAGTGACATGCCATTTCTTTGCCTCATCCAGTTCGCATCGTTCCACCAGTGTATTGAATTGAATGTGGTCATACAACTTGAATTGACGCGCGTAATTCTGAAAATAGTTAGCCAGTTGCTCATGCGATGGATAATCGGGATAATGTTCTGGCAGTGGGAAATCTTCATACTGCGAAAGGGATTTAGAACTAATGATGTGCGTGGTTTCAAATACACTGGAGTGTGAGGACTCTTCACTGAATACCCAATTTCCACCCACCTCATTGCCATAATCATATACGGTGACATCAAGCGAATGCTCCAACAGATTCTTGGCGGCAGTAATGCCCGATGGGCCCGCTCCTATTACGCAGACTTTTTTCTCTTTCATAAAGCTTTTAAAAAGGCTAACTCCTAAATTCTCCAGATGTATTGGGTGGTGATTAGGGAGTGATGAGTATCTTTTTTCGCAAGTAATTATTTCTCTATCAATCCTTCCAACGTTTTCATTATCAACGGAGCCGTTGGCTTACCCACCGACATGCCCGTTAGATATTTTGAATGGGGAATGTTTTTATCTTCAAAAAAAGCAGGCTTTAAAATATAACCGAGTGCATCCATGCTTAGGCCCAATACAAACCGGGGGCCGGTGCTCATCAATTTTTTAGTCTCAAGACCATAATAGGGCGCTGTTTCCCCCGGGTGTGTAGCAAACTGTGCGTCACCGATGGCAAACCAGACTATTTCTGTTGCCACTGAATCCTGTATAGGACGCGCAATGGTACCAATGGCCGACAATTGTTTCCACGCTTCATTCTCAACAGGAAACTTAACCTTCTTGCTTTTAAACCGGATCGAAGTAGAAGAAAGAGTGTCGCCTGTTTGCATCGTCTTAATAACTTCACTGGCTAGCTCGCGACCTCTGCGTTCCGCTTTTTCAAATGTACCTTCGCCATCAACCGGTTGAACCCAGCCACCAATCGCGCCTTGAAGAAATAAATTCTCACCCTTCCAGTGCTGGTTAAGCTGTTTATAAAACCCATTCACATAATCGGCTGATACTTCTGAATAACTGGCATCCATAAAAGTGGGGTGACAGGCAAAGTTGGTAAGGCTGGCAATGTTGTTTCCTTGAATGTCTTTGAATTGCATAATGGTTACTGACCGGTCAATCTCTTCATTACAAATATTTTGTACCCACGGATCTCCAAACATAGATTCTCCGGTAACCACAATTGCTTCACGTGCATTTTCGGAAGCCAGTTTGATTTGCTCGGCTGCGGTGTTTACAACAATCTTTATATAAGCAGAATCGACTCCGGTATGTTGATAGTCGCTTCCCCATATACCCACTACATCCGGACCAGAATGCGTGTGGGTGGAAGACACTACGATCCGATCAACCGGAAAGGTTGAGATTGACGCAGTGCGCTCACGAATACGCTGCACTTCCGTATTGAGCAGACCAATACAATCGAATGTTAAAATCGCCAACGAAGAAGCACCATCATTAATAACAACGGCCTTCACATATAAACTATCATGCACACTGGTAAACTTGCGGTTTTGTTTGTCACCCGCAATAAAGGCGCCCATGGGTGGATTAATCGGTGCTGAACTTGCACCAACAGTAAAGTGACTCAAACTCTTTTTATCTTCTTGCTTGCAGGAAACGGCAAGTAACATGATAAAGAAGTACGCTATTTTTCTCATCGGTAAAATAAATTCAGGGAAGATGGAAAAAATACAAGAAAGAAAAAAGTAGTGGTTATATACTTCCTAGGTTAACGCAACCATCTGTTCTTGTAACAACGTAAAGAGTCAGGAATTTTAAGTGAAAAAAATAAATTAATTATTTTCACTCAGGTCATCCAAGGTCTTAAATTTTCTTCCCAAGCCAGACACGGCACCCACATTAAAGAAACCAACCACTTTTGATCCCTTTGCATTGGCATTGGTAATGTTGGTAGAGACATTTGCCAGCGGTGTTGCGAACAATTCTCCAAATCCACCCGGGCGATCTGTTTGAATTTTCATTTCGTTGAGGAAATTGAAGGATGCCTCCGTCACGGCATTGATTTCCACATAGATAGAATCACCGACTATGTAGGGTGACTTCGTCTTGTTTTTATCATTTGGATCTTCATCAAATGGATTGATGGATCTACGGATGGGAGCAATGAAAGTGATTCCGCTAAAATTGCCCCCTTTTGAAAATCCAGCATCATAGGCAGTAAGAATTTCACTGGGCTTGTTTAATACCTGTCCATTTTTATAGGTTTTAATCCAATACGAATCCCCAGACTCTAAGGGATCCGTTGACCAGAACTCCGCCTGGTATTGTTCATCCGTGAATTGCGTAGCATCTTCCTTAAAAAAGGTAACACTGTCTATCACCGGCACTCTGCCCATGACTGACTCAGACGCAAAATTTTCTCCCGCTACAATTATCGACAGGTTATATCGCAGCCCAACCGATCCGAAGACTTCATTGGTTGCGGGTACCCATTCATAAACACCGGTTTTAGTGCTTTCATTAAACGAATATATCTTTCCATTCTGATCAGTCACGTTCACCGTTGCTCCTGATACACCGGGTGGCAGTATATTTTCAAAATAAGGCTGGGTACGTGTTAGCACAATCTGCTGCTTACCGGGTTTATTGGTAAGCCACGCATCAATAACCAAAACAGGTTCTGCTTTTTCCAATGTTGGATTAATTACATCTTCACAACTGAATAAAAGTGGTGATAAACTTACACCCACTATCAGGATATATATAAAACGATTCATACCCATTAGAATTTAAAGTTGTAAGAAACGGAAGGAATAACAGTGCCGATAATCGATAACTGACGCGCTTCACTATTAATAGGAGTACCCTGTGGTACACGTTCTGTTCCTTGTGTGAAATAAATAGAAAACGGATTTCTTCGGGCGTAAGCATTGTAAACGCCAAAGACCCAATAGTCGGAATTTTTTCGCTCCTTACCATTTCGTTTTATTGTTTTACCCTCCAGACGGAATGATACATCGAGGCGATGATAGGCGGGCAACCGCACATTGTTCCTTCCATCCGCTGCATTATATGGAATCAATATACCCTGCATGATAAATCGAGAAGTAGGGAATGTGGTTGGTGTGCCACTGACAAAGGTGAAGTTGGAAGATACCGACCATCGCTTACTGATATCATAAAAGCCACTTAATTTAATATTGTGTCGTTGATCAAATCGCGTGGCATACCATTCATTCCGGTTGATGCCATCCACACGCAACTCTGTACGCGCTAATGTGTAGGCAACCCAGCCTGTAAACTTTCCTGTTTTCTTTTGCAAATAGAATTCCAAACCATAGGCGCGACCTTTTCCAATCAACAGGTCTCCTTCCAGATATTGATTGATCAGCAAATCTGCACCATCAATATAATCGACTTGATTCTGTGTGGTTCGAAAATAAGTTTCTACTGAAAATTCATATTGTTTAGTTGGTCCAATGTTCCTAAAATACCCAACAGCATATTGATCACCTAGTTGAGGTTTAATGTTATTGGAACTTGGGGTCCAGACATCAAGAGGATTGGATGCCGTTGTGTTGGAAATGAGGTGTAGGTATTGTGCCATACGGGTATAGCTTGCTTTGATGGAGCTATGCTCATTAAGTACAGCTTTGATGGAGAACCGAGGCTCCAGGTTGCCATAGGTAGAGGCTACCTCTCCTTTGTTAAATACACGCTCGTCTATGGGTGTTCTTCTTATTCCAGCAATGGTATCATTGTAAATGTATTGCGTACCAGGACCGAGGGCGGCAAAGTACGAGTAGCGTAATCCGTAATCAATCGATACCTTCTCGGACAATCGCTGGTTATTGCCAATATACACGGCTGATTCAAGATTATATTTTTCAGGTAAACTGACATCAACTTTATCTCCATTAGAGGTGCCAAAGGCATTGGCAGGTTCAAAGGAATAATAGTTTAACTCCACACCAAAGGAGACTTCATTATTCGTATTGATGAAATAACTGAAGTTGGGTTTAAAGGTAATATTCCGAATGGAAGATTTCCACCGAAAGTTGTCGCGATCGTTTTCCCCAAATTGCAGGGAGTAATCATAGCGACTGAAGATTCCCGAGAAATTGGCAAACAGTCGATCGCTGAAAATCTTATTCCACCGAATGGTGCCCGTATTGTTTCCCCAGGAAAAACCCTGGTTCTTTGCAAAGAAAAAATTATCCCTACCTGAATAACCTGATACAAAGATTCGGTTATGATTATTAATATTATAGTTCGCTTTTCCGGTAAGGTCATAAAAATTTAGTGCCCCACCATCGCTTAGCACATCTAAAAAAGGTTTTGCAAGAACATCAGCATATGATCTGCGGCCGGCCACAATAAAGGAGCCCTTACTTTTAAACAAAGGGCCTTCTACTGCACCACGACTGAAAATTGTTCCTACACCTCCTGTAACTTCATAGTCCTTGTTATTTCCCTCTTTCATACGAACATCCAACAGGGAGGCTATTCGACCTCCAAACTGGGCGGGTATGGCACCCTTATATAACTTCGTATCTTTTACAGCATCCGGATTAAAAACTGAGAAAAATCCCAATAAGTGCGATGAATTATAAACGGTGGCCTCATCTAATAAAACCAGGTTTTGACCTACACTTCCTCCTCTTACGTTAAAGCCAGAAGCCCCCTCGCCCACGGTACTAACGCCAGGGAGTTGTTGCAGACTTTTTATCACATCTGCCTCGCCCAAAAAAGCAGGTATTTTAAGGATGGTATTGATATCCAACCGATTGGTACTCATGCCCATAGCCTTCACGCCCTCTTCATCCTTTTCGGAGGTCACCACCACTTCCTGCAACTGCTTACCCTCGGCTGCTAATTCAATATCCAAGCGCACATTCTGTGTGAGTCCAATGCTTTGGTTTTGGCTGGCATAGCCGATATAACTAAAGTCAACTTCGTAGGTGGCGGCCGGTAGAGTTATTGAATAGAATCCATAAACATTGGTAGTTGTGCCAACAGCTTGTGATTTAAGATAAACGGTAGCCCCAATCATGGCCTCTCCGTCAGCGGCATCCTTAACATACCCGCTAATTGTAAACTTGGCTTGTCCTGCAGAAAGAAGGGGTATAAAAATAAAAAGTAAAATAGAGCGCATTAATGGGTATTCAGATTAGTATCAAATAACTCCCACATTAAACAGCTAATGCGCAGGAAAGTTGCGATGGTTGTGAATAATTTTCAAATCAACCGCTCATTTGCGTAAACTAGACCACGTGTGTGAAACCATACCGGTAGATTTAAAAAAGACTTTGTACTTTAATTTCATATTTTAATAATATTGAAAAGTACCAACCATTTAGGTAAAGGAAATGATGAGTAACCATAACCAACTGAAAATAATGAAACCATTGAAACAAAAAGTCATCTATATTCCACTATTTCTATTGTTCAGCATTTACGTGGCATTAGGCCAAGGCAACGATTTGAAATGGCTGGACAAAATTAATTCGCCCGTCAATCCACCCACGGATAAAGGATGGCAATTCATTTCAAATAGCGTGACACCGATTAGCCTGGCAACAACGATAACCATGTTTGTCGTTGGTAGTGCTTCGCACAACAAAGAGTTAAAAGCAAAATCGTATAAAACCGGAATTTCTCTTATAGTGGCAGGAGCTATTTCCTCTACCTTAAAAATCACCGTTCAAAGGCCCAGACCTTTTGAAACCTATCCAAACATCATTTATCAAAAAGCCGAAGTAGGGACGTATTCATTTCCATCTGGTCACACAAATTTTGCTTTTGCCACCGCCACCTCATTATCACTGGCATTTCCAAAATGGTACGTAATCGTTCCTGCTTACTCCTATGCCGCGGCCGTTGGCTATTCAAGAATGTATCTGGGAGTTCATTATCCCAGTGATGTACTGGTGGGTGCATTAATCGGAGCGGGTTCTGCCCTGCTCACCTGGAAAGCACAAAAGTGGATTACTAAAAAAAGGAAGAAATAATATTCGTTCTTATAATCAAGACATTACCTGTATACCTGTAATCATTCCCATTTCTCAATTCAAATGCCTCAATTAATCTCGCTCCAACTCCAATCTGGCTTCTTCCAGATCAAGCTCATATTCAATTTTGCGCATGACTTCATCACTTATCTTTTCATCCTTCCTTAAATTCAAAATTAATTCACGCTCGCGATTTATCAGTTCATATTGTATCCGATGCAATTCAGCTATTTGCTCAGCGGTCATGTGTTGTTCCGACTCAATTTTCCGTATTCGCTGAATGCGGATTTCATATTTGCTTTTTATTTGATTCAACACCACGTCATTCAAGCCCAAGGCATAATTTTCTTCAATGTGTTCAATTACTGAGGCTGCCAAATGCAATCGTGTTCTTTCCTCTTCCTTAACATATCGGTCATCCAATTTCACCCCCAGCCAGTGTATGAGTTTTCGCAATGTCATTCCTTGTAATACCAGTGTTACAAAAATTACGCAGAACGTAAGAAAGATGATCAGATCGCGATTGGGAAATTCTTTTGTTTCGTTTACCATCAATGGAAGACCCAGGGCCGCTGCCAGTGAGACAATCCCTCTCATCCCCGACCAAGCAATGATGGATACGCCTTGTACATTTGTATCTGGCTCACGCTCTCTAATGGATTTGCTGAACCATCGCGGCAAATAAGCTCCGGGAAACACCCAAAGAATGCGCGCCACCACAGCGGCAAGGCTAACCACCGCACCATACAAAAACAACATGCCAATGGAATCGCTGGTAATATGTCGCAGGATGATGGGGAGTTGCAGGCCAATCAAAATAAAAATTACTCCATTCAAAATAAAGATCATTGTGTCCCAAACTGCTGTTGCCTGAAGCCTGGTGCGATTAGAAAAAACCTGCGAAGAGCGAGGACTCAAAAACAAACCTGCCGCCACTACCGACAGTACACCCGAAGCATGAAATTCTTCTGCCAACAAATATGCCGCATAAGGCGTCAACAATGTGAAGGTCGTATCGGTAGTAGAATTATTAGGCGTTATTTTATGAATCCAGAAAAATACATATCCAATGATTAGACCCACAGCAATCCCTAAACCGGCTACGTAAAAAAAGTTAATGCCTGCCAACCAGAAGATAAATGTTCCTGATGCTGCTGCTGCAACGGCATATCGATAAGCAATCAAACCGGTTGCGTCATTCACCAGGCTCTCTCCATCCAGAATTGTGATAATACGTTTCGGAATTTTTAATCCTTTGGTTGCCGCAGTGGCTGCCACAGCATCGGGCGGTGATACAATTGCACCTAATACAAACGACTCGGCCCAGCCAAAATCAGGGATGAAATAATGTGCAGCCATGGCAACAATCAACATAGTGAACAACACACAACCAATGGCTAGTAATGAAATCGGTCGTATGGCTTCTTTAAAGTCAGGCCACGATGTATTCCATGCTGCCGCATACAACACAGGTGGAAGAAATATTAGAAACACGACATCAGGATCCAAAGTAATAACAGGTAATCCGGGCACTACACCGATCGCTATGCCAGCCAACACTAAAAGTATCGGATAAGGAATACGTATCTTATCGGTGACCTGTGCCAGGGCTGTCACCACTGCGAGTAAAAGTATGATGATACCGAGATTGGTCATAGAACTGCATTACTATTGAAAACAGTCCTCAATATGCTAAAAGTTAATGAACCTTTTTATCTCAACTTTTCAATTAAATTTAAAGTAATTAGTAAGCGGGTTGAACCATTTCCCATTTTTGGGGTTTTTAAATAGATCGAATGAAAATAGCTGTATCACGTAAGGAACATTTCAACGCTGCCCATCGCCTGTACAATCCGGCCTGGTCGGATGAAAAGAATGATGCCATATTTGGAAAATGTAATAACCCCAACTACCATGGGCACAATTACGAATTGATCGTGACTTTAATCGGAACACCTGATCCCGAAACGGGTTATGTATTTGATATGAAGGTGTTAAGCGATTTAATCAAAGAGCACATTCTTATCCATTTTGATCATAAAAATCTTAACTTAGATACGCCTTACTTCAAAAATCTGAATCCTTCAGCAGAAAATATTGCCGTAGTGATCTGGCGGATATTGAGGCAACAAATAGACAATCAGTACGACCTTAAAGTCAAACTCTATGAGACAGAAAGAAATTTCGTTGAATATCCGGCCCATTAATCCCTTCGATGAAGATTTTGATGATGATCAAATCGTCACTTCATGGAACACCCCTTTGCGCGAAGATGCGTTTGTGCTTAGCGATGACGAGAAAATAGAACAGATTGAAAAGCGCTTTCGCGAGATCATGGAGATACTTGGTCTTGATCTTACTGATGACAGCCTGAATGGAACACCAAGGAGGGTTGCCAAGATGTATGTGAAGGAAGTGTTCAGTGGATTGAATCCAAAGAACCGTCCGGTTGCAAAACTCTTTGAAAACAAATACAAATACGATCAGATGCTGGTGGAAAAGGATATCACCTTCTACTCACATTGCGAACATCACTTCGTTCCGATCTATGGAAAAGCGCATGTAGCCTATTTCTCGAGTGGTAAAGTAATCGGCTTATCAAAAATCAATCGCATCGTTCAATACTTTGCCAAGCGTCCACAAGTGCAAGAGCGTTTGACCGTACAGATCGGAAAAGAACTACAGCGTATACTGAGCACAGAACATGTAGGCATTGTGATGGATGCTAACCATATGTGTGTGGCATCTCGTGGCGTAGGTGATACAAACAGTAAAACCGGGACTGCCTTTTTTGGAGGCAAGTTCAGCGAAGAAACCTTTAAGCGAGAGTTTTTAAACTATATCAACAGCAAATAAAGAAAGCCCCGCCCAAAGCGGGGTTTTTCTTTGTGCGCCATGCACGTCATTGTTCTTTGAGGTGAGAGGTCCTTAACAGACCAGCTAACGGGAACTGTTAGTCCACGGCAAGGGTGTTTACCGCGAGGTAAAATCGGAAGGAAGCCACGGACAAAAGTTTGACCTGACGAACAGAAACATGATATGAGGCTTTCTCCGTGGGCAAGTGGGCATTAGACTGCGAGCCCGATAGTTAGACGTAAACCGGAGGTAGTAAATCATGCAGGTTAAATGGAAGGAGCAATGTACTTACCATAGGAGATCTGTCTTTGAGAGCCGAGGCTATTCCAAACGAAACGGTAACGCAGAGCACGGAGACATAAGTCAGCCCCGACATGTCGGGGCCATAGAGATACCTATCCGGATGGTTAGTGTACTTCAAACATGCCCGGATGAGCCGTAAGATAGAAGGAGTGGACAGATGGTTGAGGAGAAAGCTTCGTTGCTACCGGCTGAAACAATGTAAACGAGTGATTGGTATAGTGCGATGGTTACGCAGACAGGCAGTGGAAGAAACCCTTTGCTGGCGTACTGCCCTGAGTGGCAAAAGCTGGTGGCGGTTATCCAACAGTCCGGGAGCCAACATAGGCATGAATAATCATTGGTTTGCTGAACAGGGTTATTACGGCCCGTATGACAATTATAAAGCCATGCACCGTAATTTACTACCAAAGAAACCGCTGTATACGCAAATACCTACAGTGGTGTGAGAGGACGGCAGCCCCATTTAATTATTGGAGCTGCCTCCTACTTTAATTATGAATGAATCATCCAAAAAAGTTAAATAGAAAAGTAAAAACGAATAAAATCATCAAAATTCAACATAAAATTTTAGTAGCTTAGCGGCTCATAAAACATCGAAAATTAACGATTTATGGTATTCGACATAGACATGATCAAGGCCCTGTATGCAGCCATGCCCGGCCGTATTTCCAAAGCCAGAAAGATGGCTGGAAAACCGCTTACGCTGTCAGAGAAAATTCTTTACGCCCATCTGCACACGGATCAAAAACTGGAAAACTTTGGGCGGGGTGAATCATATGTAGATTTTGCTCCTGACCGCGTGGCCATGCAAGATGCCACAGCCCAGATGGCACTTTTACAATTTATGTCGGCAGGTAAAGCACAAGTTGCTGTGCCGTCTACCGTGCATTGCGATCACTTAATCACTGCTAAAAATGGTGCAGGTGAAGATTTGGCTTTCGCAAAAAATGAAAATAAAGAAGTATTTGATTTTTTAGGTTCTGTTTCAAATAAATATGGTATCGGTTTTTGGAAACCAGGTGCTGGTATTATCCATCAGGTGATATTGGAGAATTACGCTTTCCCGGGAGGATTAATGATCGGCACGGATTCGCACACTGTAAATGCCGGTGGGTTAGGAATGATTGCAATTGGTGTTGGCGGTGCTGATGCTTGCGATGTAATGGCAGGTTTGGCTTGGGAATTAAAAATGCCAAAATTAATTGGTGTAAACCTTATCGGTAAACTTAGCGGCTGGACTTCATCAAAAGATATTATCCTGAAAGTTGCGGGCATCCTTACCGTGAAAGGCGGAACGAATGCAATCCTCGAATACTTCGGGCCCGGTGCTGATTCATTATCTTGTACAGGCAAAGGAACGATTTGTAACATGGGGGCTGAAATTGGTGCCACGACCTCTCTTTTTTGTTACGATCAAAAAATGGCTGAATACCTAAAAGGCACAAACAGAGCCGATGTTGCCGCTGAGGCAGATAAAGTTGCAGCACATTTACGCGGTGATAAAGAAGTGTATGAATCGCCCTCCAACTATTTTGACGAGGTAATTGAAATTAATCTTTCAGAATTAGAACCTCATATCAACGGTCCGTTTACACCTGATTTGGCATGGCCTATTTCTAAATTCGCACAAGCTGTAAAAGACAATGGCTGGCCCAGGTATTTTGAAGTCGGGCTGATTGGTTCTTGCACTAACTCATCGTACGAAGACATCACCCGTTCGGCTTCCATAGCCCGCTTCGCTATAAAAAAGAAATTGAAAGCGAAAACGGAATTTACAATTACTCCTGGTTCCGAAATGGTAAGATATACCACCCAGCGTGATGGTCTACTGCAAGAATTTGAAAAAATTGGCGGATTGATTTTAGCGAATGCCTGCGGACCTTGTATCGGGCAATGGGCAAGGCACAGAAAAAACACGGAACCCAAAAATTCTATCCTCACTTCTTACAATAGAAATTTCGCCAAACGGAATGATGGAGACCCGAACACACATTCATTTGTAGCCTCTCCCGAAATAGTTACGGCAATGGTATTGTCGGGTGATTTATGTTTTAATCCGCTTACTGATTCTCTTAAAAATGAAAACGGAGAAGATATTAAATTAGAGGAGCCGCAGGGAATTGAGATGCCTTTAAAAGGCTTTGCCGTAAAGGATGCCGGTTTCCAGGCTCCCGCAAAGGATGGCAGTAGCGTGAATGTAATTGTATCGCCAAGTTCTGACCGTTTACAATTGTTAGCTCCATTCGCTGCATGGGAAGGCCTTGATTTAAAAGGCTTGAAACTGCTAATTAAAGCAAAAGGAAAATGTACAACGGATCATATTTCTATGGCCGGACCATGGTTGAAGTTCCGTGGACATTTAGATAATATTTCTAACAACATGTTGATTGGTGCGCTGAATTTTTTCAATGAAAAAACAGACAATGTAAAAAATCAATTGACAGGTTCTTACGATTCTGTTCCAAAAGTTCAACGTGCTTACAAAGCGCAAAACATTGGCTCAATTGTAGTGGGCGATGAAAACTATGGTGAAGGTTCTTCACGCGAGCATGCAGCCATGGAGCCTCGTCATTTGGGTGTTCGTGCTATTTTAGTAAAATCGTTTGCACGCATTCATGAAACCAACTTGAAGAAACAAGGTATGCTGGCATTGACCTTTGCCAACAAAGAAGACTACAACAAAATCAAAGAAGATGATTCGTTTAATATTGTTGGTCTTACCAGCTTTAGCCCGGATAAACCACTCACTTTGGTTATTAATCATAGCGATGGAAGTAAAGATTCCATCACGGTTAACCATACTTATAATAAAAATCAAATCGCATGGTTCAAAGCAGGGTCTGCATTGAACGCGATGGGTAATGTTAAAGCTGCGGCTGCATCAGCGGCTGCTTCTAAAAAAATAGCTATCACAAAGAAAAAAGCAGCGCCTAAAAAGGTGGCTGCTGAGAAAGTAGTTAAACCGGTAGCTAAGAGATCAGTTAAAAAGATTATTAAGAAAATTGCGAAGGCTGTAAAGAAAGTACTGGCGAAAAAGACTGTAAAGAAAGCAGCAAAGCCGGTGAAAAAGAGTAGTGCGAAAAAAGCGATTAAAAAATCAGTAAAAAAAATGGTTAAGAAAGTGGTTGCCAAAAAGAAGGTGGCAAAAACTGGTAAGAAGCGATAGTTAAACATGAAAATGAAGGATTTTTGACTTCCTCATTTTCTAATAAAGAATATTATGACAAAGCAAGTAATTACGCCCACCCGTTCCCTTTCAAAAGAAATGGAACAATCACTTAACAAACAGATCGTGATGGAAGGAGAATCCTCTGCCAATTATCTTTCGATGGCCAGTTGGTGCGAGTCGCAAGGTTATGAGCATTCCAGCACATTGCTTTATAACCATGCTGAAGAAGAGCGGGGACATATGCTTAAGATACTTCGCTATATCAATGCGGCTGGCGGCCACGCTTTACAGCCCGAAATCACCGGCATCAAACACACCTTTAAGAATTTAAAAGAAGTGTTTGAGGATGTCTTGAAGCATGAGATTGCTGTAACTGAATCCATCAATGACATAGTTGATCAGAGTTTAAAAACAAAAGACTTTGCAACATTCAATTTCTTGCAATGGTTTGTGAACGAACAACGGGAAGAAGAAATACTGGCGCGGAGAGCCGTTGAGATCTTTACCATGATTGGGGAAGAAGGTGTTGGACTTTGGATGATTGACCAGGAATTGGGGAAACTGGAAGCTTATGCCACAAAGGTTTCCGGAGTAAGTTGACATTTCGTTCAAGATGATCATGAAAAACAAAAAGCGCTCGCACGAGCGCTTTTTTAGTGATGAACGGGTCCTTGAAGAGGATGATATAACTATCAAAGCTTCTTATTAAAAACTCCAGCCACCATGCACCGTACACTTCCCCCACCGTATTGCTCAATGGTGTCAATCGTCAATGGCAAAAGCTCAGCATGTTTGCTGATTGCATTAATCTGACCGGGAAGCAAGGAGTTGAAAGCTTGTTGCGAAAGAAGAACGGTATGCTCACCTGCTTTTGTAATTACTTCAATCATATTTCCTGCAAACATGTTCATTTGCGCAAAACTAATGGCTACTACCTGGTGCTTCGTGGTTGACATTAAATCTAATAGTGTTTCCTGATCACCATCCCGTTTAATGGCATCAAGACATATTGCCGCAAAGTGAGTACCTACACACATCAAAACATTAGTATGATAAATGGGATGGCCACTCCCATCAACAGCATCAAATAAAACTGGCTTGTATCCCAATGTTAAACAGATCTCATTTAAAATTCCCTCATGGGTGCGGGCCGATCGACACGCATACCCAATCCTGTTTTGATAATCAAAGACCACACTGCCGGTTCCTTCTAAAAATTCATTACTCAATTCCTGGTGGGAATAATCCAGTACTTGTCTTAGCTGAAATTTTGTTTTGATTGTCTCCAGAATAGGAATTGTTCTTTCCATTCTCCGGTTTGCGGCCATCATAGGATACAGAATAACAGAGCCATCCTCGTGAAATGAAATCCAGTTATTTGGAAAGATGGCATCCGGTTTTTGCGGACTACGTGAATCCTCCACCACGATTACATCAATATCATGAGCTCGTAGTTTTTCAACCGCTCTATCAAATTCTTCTACTGCTATTCTACTGATTTCTGCATTAGAAGCTGGTTGCACTTTTTGAAAAGCATTGGTAGATGCCGTTTGTGGATTTGAACCAAACGATGCTGGCCGAACCATTACAATACTGGAAGGAGCTTGTGAAAACTTCATTACTTATTCAAATCCTGCAATATAAGTCTGAACTCATTTAATATCATCGCAGTAGCTCCCCACACTACTTCACCTTCAATCTCAAAGTGAGGAGCCATCATCGGGTACATTTTTGCTGCCAGGATTTCTTTAGTAAGCACGGCATCAGGTTTGATCAATTGGTCCAATCGTCCTTCCAAAACACGAGCTACCTCCTTGGGATCAGGATAAAATTGCGGCATCTCCTCCAAATAACCAATCACGGGTGTGACCATAAAATTACTGGGGATCACAAAAAAGTCACTCAATTGCCCGATTACTTTTATGCTGCTCCGGGCAACCCCGATTTCCTCCTCTCCTTCGCGCAAAGCGGTAGTAATAATATCTTCGTCTGGCTCGGCCTTACCACCGGGCAAACTGATTTGTCCTCCATGCGTACCTAAATAATCAAGGCGCTGGGTGAGCGGAAACTTTATAATCCCTTCTTCCTGGTAGAGTAAAATCAAGACTCCACCAGGCTTGGGGGGCGTCTTATGTTCAAAGCGCGGTTTAATGATTCCGGCAGGTACCGCACGCAATGGCTCGTGCGCTTCCGCACCCGGCAAGGGAAGTTTTAATCGTTGCTCCAGTTTACCAACTAACTCCGCTAAATTCATTTACAGACTTTCATTAGCGCTGCCGTAACCAAACCATCTTCACGTTCTTCCGATTTCTTAAACGACTCGCAGGCTTGCGTTTTGTTTCCGTTGTTCAGAAAAGCCATGCCCAGATAAAAATAAATCTTATCCACGAAGGGGTCCATGTCCACCGATTGTTTCAAGAGTCTTTCTGCATTGGTCTGGTCATTTTTCTCCAGCATAAGAATGCCCTTATTCCGATACGCCCAGGCGTTGTAAGGATCAAGCCCTATACTTTCATTGATATCTGACTCCGCCTTTTCAAGTTCTTTCATGCAGAGATAGATATAGCCCCGGTTATTCAGAAAATATGCCTCATGGGGAGACAGAGACAAAGACTTTTCCACCCAGTTAAGGGCCTCTCCATAGTTACCGTTTTCCGTTTCGATCATGGCAAGTGTATTGTAAATGTTGGGCTCATCAGGTTTCAGCTTTGCAGCAGATTCTAATTCACTTCGGGCAACATCAAATTGCTTTAGATAAAATTGAACAATAGCATGATTTACTTTGGTATCAATATTTTCAGGATCAATAGTAAGCACTTTATCAAATGAAGCAAGGGCCTTATCAAACTCGCGCATTTTTGTGTACACCAGGCCTTGCGTGAAATAAACCAATGCCGTGTCAGGTTTGAGTTTAGCTACTTTTTCCAAATCGGATAAGGCCGTGTAATATTCTTTTAACTCATAGCTCGTATTGGCATGATTAAAGACTGCGTTAATAAAATCAGGCTTGCAGGCAATGGCCTTCTCATAATTCTCATTCGCGAGATCAAATCGCTCCTGCTCAAAAAAAACGGTACCCAGATTATTCCATGCCTCGGCAAAGCACGGATCAACTTTAATGGCTTCACCATAATAATAGCTTGCCTGTTCAAAGTTTCGCTCTTTAAAAGCCAGGTTCCCTTTCAATAAAAAACTTTGAAGTTTAGCCTCTTTTGAATCTGTACAGGCCACCAACAGCACAAAAACCACCCATTTTTTCATTTCATTTCTAATAACAAGTTATAAGCCCGATTGGTTAATTAAAATTATTATTTTTAATCATGCTCATCAGTGCAGTAAAAGATAAAGTAAAGGACTTCATCGGTAAGGGACAAAAGATAGCAGCAATAAAATACTTGCGCGAACAGTATCCTATTTCGCTCAAGGAAGCAAGTGATTGGGTAGAATACCTGAGAGGAGGAACTCCGGCTAAGCCGTCTGCATTCTCAGAAACACCAACTCTTACCACCATTGCCAAAGAGAAAGTAAAATCGCTGGTGCAGAATGGAAAATATATTCAGGCGATTAAATACTTAAAAGAGGAGTCTCGGCTTTCCCTTGAGCACGCTAAAGAACTGATTGATTTAGCATCGCGGGAAGCTGGAGCATCACCCGGTTTTTCAATGAAAGGTACTGCCCTGGGCATGTATATGTTTGCATTATTTGGCTCCCTCTTTTTTATAGTAGCCACATATTTCTATTGGAAAGATTATCAGATAACACATGATAGCATAACCGTGACCGGATCTGTTATTGAACTTCAATACGATAATTCAGATCAAAGCAGCGGAGCAATTCCGGTTGTTGAATACACATGGAAGGGAAAGACAAAAGTCCACCATGGCTCAACCTATTCAAACCCGCCTGCCGTTGAAGTGGGAGAAAAAGTGGAAGTAATTATATGGCGAACGGATCCCGATAAGGTAATTTTAGACCTGATTTCAGAACGATATCTTCTGATCTTCATTTTTGGGATACTAGCATTTGTCTTTGGTGCAATCGGTTACGCTGGCATCTTCTACACAGGAAGTAGTAACTAACCATAGATTGCCATCTTCAAATTCATTTTTTGAAGCCTTTTGTCATATATTATTTTGAATAGTTAAAAGTTCTCTTTTCCTTTGAACCGTTAATATGAACAACACGCAAAACATTCACGGTACCCATCATCACGCACTTAGCTTGAGTGGCTGGCCCTTGTTTTGATTGATTTATAAAAGAATTAATAAAAGGCTTGCCAACAACTGGTAGGCCTTTTTTGTTTTTTGATGATGAAAGAAAAATACAATTAGTATGTTACGAATTGCGATACAAAAATCGGGTAGACTTCAGGAGGAATCACTCAAACTTTTAAAGGAAAGTGGCCTTGCATTCAGCAACGGAAAAGACCAGCTAAAAACACAGGCTACCAACTTTCCAGTGGAATTACTTTTCCTTCGTGATGATGATATTCCTCAGTATGTGGAAGATCAGGTTGCTGATGCCGGCATTGTTGGTGAGAATGTGATGGTGGAAAAGGCAAAGAAAAATGAGTTGGTGAGAAGGCTCGACTTTGCCAAATGCCGCTTATCAATTGCCATTCCCAGATCAGAAACGTATGGAGGAATAAGTTCTCTGGCTGGGAAAAATATTGCTACCTCCTACCCGACTATCGTAAAACATTTTCTTTCAAAACATAAAATTCAGGCCGGCATACATGAGATCAGCGGTTCTGTTGAAATTGCCCCGGGCATTGGCCTGGCCGATGCCATCTGTGATATTGTAAGCACCGGCAGCACACTGTTAAGCAATGGCCTGAAAGAAGTGGAAGTGGTGATGAAATCAGAAGCGGTACTCATTTCAACACCCAATCTGGCAACTGACAAAAAAGAGATTCTCGACAATCTATTGTTCCGTATTAAATCGGTGCAGTCGGCCAAGAACAGCAAATATATTTTGCTGAATTGCCCAAATGATGCCATCGAAAAAATCACCAACATTATACCCGGTATGAAAAGTCCTACCATCATGCCATTAGGGCGAGAGGGTTGGTCATCATTACACTCCGTAGTAAATGAAAATGATTTCTGGGAAAAAATCGATCTGCTAAAATCATTTGGTGCCGAAGGAATACTAGTAATACCTATTGAAAAGATGATTGCTTAATTCGTATGAAGATTATCAATAAACCGACCCGTGCACAATGGGCATCACTCTGTCAAAGGCCACAAATTGAGCTGGAGTTTTTGGAAAGTACTGTGATAAATGTTCTGAACCGTGTGCGAAAGTCAGGGGATGAAGCCATAAAAGAACTTACGTTGCAATATGATAAAGTGAGGTTGGATAAAATTCAGGTAACGCAGGAAGAAATTGATGAAGCCGTTGCCCTCGTCCCTTCTTCGTTAAAGGCAGCAATACTCGCTGCAGCCAAAAACATAGAAACATTTCATGCTTCACAAAAACGTGCTGTAACATTAGTTGAAACAATGCCGGGGGTAACGTGTTGGCGAAAAGGAACTCCCATTCAAAAAGTTGGTATTTATATTCCTGGTGGCACCGCCCCGCTCTTTTCAACTGTGCTAATGCTGGGAGTGCCCGCCCGATTGGCAGGATGTGAAGAAGTAGTACTCTGCTCTCCCCCTGATAAAAATGGAAAAATAAATCCAGCAATCTTGTTTGCAGCCCATCACACCGGGGTGAAAAAGATATTTAAAGTAGGCGGTGCACAAGCCATTGCCGCTATGGCCTATGGAACAGAAACGGTTCCTTCTGTAAGCAAAATATTTGGACCCGGAAATCAATATGTGACCAAAGCAAAGCAATTAATCAGTCAGGAAGGAATTGCCATCGACATGCCGGCAGGACCATCGGAAGTTTTGGTGATTGCTGATGAGGCGGCTAACCCCTCTTATCTCGCGGCTGATTTATTGTCGCAGGCGGAACACGGATCCGACAGCCAGGTGGTTTTAGTGGCAACCAACCATGAACTGATACCCGCTGTATTGAAAGAAATTGATCAACAGCTGGCTCGGCTACCAAGAAAGGAAATTGCGCGTGAAGCACTTGCCAATAGTTTGGCAATCGTATTTGATTCGAAAGACGAATTGATTGACTTTGTTAATGAGTTCGCCCCCGAACATTTAATCATCAATACCACTGACAGTGATGAACTAGTTGATAAGATTGTGAATGCCGGTTCAATATTTTTAGGACCTTACACACCGGAAGCCGCTGGTGATTATGCCTCAGGCACAAATCACACCTTGCCCACCAACGGTTTTGCAAAAGCCTTTGGTGGCGTTTCGCTCGAGAGTTTTATGAAATACATCACCATTCAAAGAATTACGAAGGCCGGCCTTGATTTACTTGGCCCAATTGTTGAAGAAATGGCGGAAGCCGAACAGCTAAAAGGCCATGCCGAAGCGGTGAGAGTAAGAAGAAAATAAACCTATGTTTGAATTAGAAAAATTAGTTCGCAAGAACGTATTGAAATTGAAACCCTATTCCTCGGCACGGGATGAGTATCAAGGAACTGCCTCTATCTACCTGGATGCGAATGAAAATCCACACCCATCGCAATACAATCGTTACCCCGATCCGCATCAGTTGAAGGTGAAGGAAAGAATATCGATCATAAAAAAAATTCCTGTCAACCAGATTTTTCTAGGCAACGGCAGTGATGAGCCAATCGATTTGTTGATTCGGGCTTTTTGCGAACCGGGTATTGACAAGGTGTTGATACCGCAACCCACGTATGGGATGTATACGGTGAGTGCCGAAATCAATAACGTAGAAATTAAAACCATCAAGCTTACTGCAGCCTTTGATATTGACTTCAATGCTTTGAGCGAAGCATGGGATGATCATACAAAATTGATTTTTCTCTGCAGTCCCAATAACCCTTCAGGAAATTTGCTGGATCCTGAAAAGATAAAAGCAGTGCTTGATCAATTTGAGGGAATTGTCATCGTGGATGAAGCCTATATTGACTTTACGAACTATCCTGGGTTTGTGCCTTTATTAAAAACATATCCTAACCTGGTCGTTTTGCAAACCTTATCAAAAGCCTGGGGCCTTGCCGCTATACGCATGGGAATGTGCTTTGCCAGTGCCGAAATAATCGCGGTATTAAATAAGATCAAACCACCCTACAACATCAACATCGCATCGCAACAAATTGCGCTGGAGGAACTGCATTTTGAAGTACGTAAAAACAGGTGGGTGAGTGAAATCATAACCGAAAGGGAAAAACTAAGACAAGGGTTAGCTAAAATTGATTCCGTACAAAAAGTATATCCATCGGATGCAAACTTTTTATTAGTAAAAATTATTAACGCGCGGAGCGTTTATGAGACACTCGTTAAAAAGGGAATCGTTGTCAGGGACCGCTCGAATGTAATTTTGTGTGAAGATTGTTTACGAATCACCATTGGAACACAACAAGAAAATCAAATTCTGCTGAACGAATTAAAACAGGTATGAAGAAAGTCTTATTTATTGATCGCGATGGCACCCTGATCAACGAACCCATTGAAGATCCTCAAATCGATAGCCTGGATAAATTGAAGTTCGTTCCTGGAGTATTCACCTGGCTTGGAAAAATCGCCCGGGAGACTGACTATGAACTAGCGATGGTAACCAATCAGGATGGCTTGGGAACAGCTAGCTTCCCGGAAGATACTTTTTGGCCTATTCAGAATATGATCATCAACACGCTGGCGGGTGAAGGAATTCATTTCGAAGCCGTTCATGTAGATGGTTCTCTTCCCCATGAAAATAAACCCACACGAAAGCCCGGCATTGGGATGTTAGGAAAATATTTCAATGGAGAATATGATTTAAAAAACTCCATCGTCATTGGTGACCGGTTAACGGATGTTGAGATGGCAAAAAATCTGGGTGCCACTGCCATTTTATTGAATGATGGAAGTCTAAAAAAAATGCTGAATGAAAAAGGGCTTGAATCCGTGTGCAGAATAATCACCACCAACTGGAAGGAAATTTATGAAGCGGTGCTTCCGGCAAGAGCCGCCCAGGTGCAACGGACAACTAAAGAAACGGACATTTTTGTTTCAGTGAAACTATATGGAACGGGCAAGGCAAGTATTCATACAGGACTTGGTTTTTTTGATCACATGCTGGATCAACTGTCGCGACATGGACT
The DNA here is from genome assembly GCA_964540915.1 of uncultured Ohtaekwangia sp. Lineage (GTDB taxonomy): Bacteria > Bacteroidota > Bacteroidia > Cytophagales > Cyclobacteriaceae > ELB16-189. Next base: position 50,487 of record CAZIOY010000013.1, on the reverse strand, counting down.
CATCGATCTTGACATAAAAGTGAAAGGTGATCTCCATATAGACGAACATCATACCATTGAAGATACAGGCCTGGCTCTAGGTGAAGCGTTCAGCAAAGCTCTTGGTGACAAGCGTGGCATAGAGCGATATGGATTCTGTTTACCGATGGATGATTGTCTTGCACAGGCAGCCATCGATTTTGGTGGAAGGCCCTGGTTGGTGTGGGAAGCAGAGTTTAAACGCGAGAAAATCGGTGAGATGCCTACTGAGATGTTCTTTCATTTTTTCAAATCGTTTTCAGATGCATCAAAAAGCAACCTGAATATCAAAGCGGAAGGAACAAACGAACATCATAAGATTGAAGCCATCTTCAAAGCTTTTGCAAAAGCAGTAAAGATGGCCGTGAGAAAAGATCCATTTAATGATCAATTACCGAGTACCAAGGGAACATTATAAACGTAAGAATCAAGCATGATATCCGATACAACACGCCATGATAACCGTAATTAAATACAATGCAGGTAACATTCGTTCTGTGGCGTTTGCTCTGGAACGATTGGGTGTTGAGTTTACCATTACCGACAATCATGAGGAAATTCAGAAAGCTGACAAAGTAATCTTTCCGGGCGTTGGTGAAGCGAGTAGCACTATGAAATATCTTGAGGAGCACAAACTGGATAAGGTCATCAAGGAACTTAAACAGCCCGTCCTTGGCATTTGTCTTGGCATGCAATTGATGTGTTCCTATTCAGAAGAAAATAACACAGCCTGCCTCGGAATCTTTGACGAACACGTCAAACTATTCAAACCAGTGCATCATGAGAAGGTTCCTCACATGGGGTGGAATTCACTTACCCTAAATAATGGGTGGTTAGATGAAAGTGTTAGCGGACAATATGTTTACTTTGTGCATAGTTATTATGTTCCGGTAACCCCTCACACAACGGCTATAACGGAGTATATATTGCCATTCAGTTCAGCCCTAAAAAAAGACAATTTTTATGCGGTACAGTTTCACCCGGAAAAATCATCGACCGTAGGTGAAAAAGTATTGAGAAGTTTTCTAAACATATCGTAAATCGAACAAATTTTTAGAGATGCGTATTATTCCGGCTATTGACATTATTGATGGGAAATGTGTTAGGCTCACCCAGGGCGACTTTGGTAAAAAGAAAGTATATCGTGACGATCCGGTAGAAGTAGCACTGGAGTTTCAGAATGCGGATTTGGAATGCCTGCACCTCGTGGATTTGGATGGCGCCAAAAAAGGAAAAGTCGTGAATTGGGATGTCGTGCGCGAAATTCAGGAGCGGACAGCATTAAGTGTCGATTTTGGAGGGGGCGTAAAAACCGAAGAGGAGGTTGAGCAACTACTTGACCTGGGCGTTCATCAGATCAACATTGGCAGCATGGCCGTAAAAGAGCCTGAAAAATTTTCAGAGTGGCTAAAAAAATACGGGCCTGAAAATTTTGTATTGAGTGCCGATGTGAAAGGACAAAATGTGTCCATCAATGGCTGGCTGGAAGAAACTAAATTCAGATTATTTGACCTGGTTAGTAAGTTTGAAAAACAAGGACTCGAATATTTGACCTGCACCGATATTGGAACTGATGGAATGATGGAAGGGCCTAATCTTGGACTCTATAAAAAACTGGTGAATCGCTATCCAAAATTAAAGGTCGTTGCCAGTGGTGGCGTTAGCACCATCCATGATCTGAAAGAATTAAAGTACACCCATGTGTATGGAGTCATCATTGGAAAAGCCATTTATGAAGGCAAACTCAAACTGGCCGATTTAAAGGCATTCCAAAACTCATAATTATCAATCGTGCTGACCAAACGGATTATACCATGCCTCGACATCAAAGACGGACGCACGGTGAAGGGTGTCAACTTTATAGATATCCGTGATGCTGGCGATCCGGTTGAACTGGGTGCAGCCTATGCAGCGCAAGGTGCCGATGAATTGGTATTTCTTGATATCTCGGCTACAAATGAAAACCGAAAGACCTTTGCCTCCCTTGTAAAAGAAATCGCCACGCATGTTAACATTCCTTTTACGGTAGGTGGTGGAATTATGAGCGTTGCTGATGTTGCTCCCCTACTCGAGGCCGGAGCGGATAAAGTAAGTATCAACTCCGCAGCAGTAAAAGATCCAAAATTGATTGATGAGTTAGCGAAAGCATTCGGTTCTCAATTTGTTGTGCTCGCTATTGACGCAAAAAAAGTAGGTAATCAATGGACGGTACATACTCATGGGGGAAGTAAGCCAACAGATAAAAAATTATTTTCATGGGCCAAAGAAGGGCAATCGAGGGGAGCCGGAGAAATATTATTTACCAGTATGGATCATGACGGCACCAAACAAGGTTTTGCAATTGATCCCTTGGCGAAGCTCCATGAACTCTTGAGTATACCGGTAATTGCTTCCGGAGGTGCCGGAAATATGCAGCATTTTCTGGAAGCTTTTGTACTGGGTAAAGCGGATGCAACTTTAGCTGCAAGCCTCTTTCACTTTGGTGAACTGAAAATTTCTGATCTTAAAAAATATCTACAACATAACGGTGTACCGGTCCGGGTATAGGCAACCATGATTGACCTTCAAAAATTAAACTTTGATAAAACGCAGGGACTCATTCCATGTATCGTTCAGGATGCACAGACCAATACAGTGTTGATGCTGGGATACATGAATCGCGAAGCGCTGGATAAAACCCTGTCCGAAAATAAATTAACGTTTTATAGTCGCACCCGGCAACGGCTATGGACCAAAGGGGAAACCTCAGGAAATTATTTACACCTGATGGACGTAAAAATCGATTGTGATAATGATACCCTCCTCTTCAAAGTAAAACCGGAAGGTCCTACCTGCCATACTGGTTCCGACACGTGCTTCAATGAAACTAACCGATTTTTAGGATTGGAATTTCTGGAAGCGATCATCCAGGAGCGGAAGAAAAATCCAAAAGCTGGATCGTACACCAATCAACTCTTTGATAGCGGAATAAATAAGGTGGCTCAGAAAGTTGGTGAGGAAGCTGTGGAATTAATCATCGAAGCGAAAGACAACAACAAAGAACTGTTCCTCAACGAAGCAGCTGACCTCATGTATCACTACCTCGTGTTGCTGACTGCCAAAGGTTATACACTGGAAGACGTACTGTCAGTGCTAAGACAAAGACACTCAAAATAATTCTCAAACACTCTCTTGTTCAGACAGGATTGTTTTATCTTTTCGGATAAATATTTTTTATGAATTCCGATCAGGTAAAGATGATTGAAGGCTATCCGTTTGTAGCCTATACCCCTGACACCTACACGCAGGAGGAAATGCTTATTCGTAGTAAGTTATATTTTGACTGGATCAATAAACGAAGAACGGTGCGCGACTTCGCGGATAAACCAGTTTCCAGGGAAGTCATAGAAAACATACTACGAGCCGCTTCTACCGCTCCTTCAGGGGCTCATAAACAACCGTGGACGTTCTGTGTCGTAAGTGATCCTGCCATAAAATCGGAAATAAGAAAGGCAGCTGAGAAGGAAGAGCATGAAAGCTATATAAATAGAATGAGTGACGAATGGCTAAACGATATAAAACCACTTCAAACAAACTGGCAAAAACCTTTTTTAGAAGTTGCACCCTACCTGATTGTTGTATTCAAGAAGGCGTATGACCTCATGCCCGATGGAAGGAAAAGAAAGAATTATTACGTGAATGAATCCGTTGGACTTGCCTGCGGATTTTTATTGACAGCCATTCATCACGCAGGGTTGGTTGCACTTACTCACACTCCCAGCCCCATGAACTTTCTGATGACCATACTCAAGCGGCCAGAAAACGAGAGGCCCTTTCTGCTTATTCCAGTTGGATATCCTCTGACTGAAACGTATGTTCCAAAACTTGAAAGGAAGGCGATTGAACAGGTAGCAGAATTTTATTAAGGCTATTTACGCGAACTCTCCACTTGCTTGGGATGCAACTTCACGTAAGTAAGTTGATAGGTATATTCAAACTGCCCACTGATCTCCTTGCGCACACCTTCAAGAATGTCCTTTGTCCGGTCGAATGTAAACGTATAGGATGTTATTCTGCCGCGCGACTCAAAATGGCTATAAATTAAAATATTAGCATCGGCCATTCTATTGAATTCACCCCTGATGGAATAGCTGGGAAGAAATTTCTTATCCAGCGGAATCTCTACAAACTCCCGATTTGCGCTGTCACTATCCTTGAGAATAGCCACTTGCATGTAATTCTCTTTTCGCTCCGATATTTTTTCTTTTTCTGTTGAAGAGAGTATTCCTTTCCCCTTCTTATTTACCACCATGGAAACGGAGTAGATGCCTTCTATTTCACCAACACTAGATTGATCCTTGTTCATGTAGCGTTTTACAAGGTCATGAAAATCAATTTGCTCATAAGCATGAACTTTATTTCGCTGCTTCATGGAGTATAATTTCTCCATGGAACAGGAAATAGACAGGACACCGATTAACAAGCATGTAAATATGATTCTCATCTTAAAAAGTTCTGTTTCTTCCT
>CAZIOY010000013.1:1223-45863 GCA_964540915.1 uncultured Ohtaekwangia sp. | reverse complement strand
TAAATCAGAAAACAATATCCTCATAGGCACCATTCACGGACCTGCGACACGACAGTCGACCTCGAAGTGCTGTTGGTTTAAATAACGATTTACCCATGAGCATGCGCACGCATTCCTGAATTCCTTCTGTGATGCTGGGGTGAGGATGCACACATTCAGCTAACTCCTCAATACCCTTATTCATCGAAATAAGAACTGCCACAGCCTGAATTGCACTGCTGGCATGGTTGCCTACCACCTTCATGCCTAATATTTTCATATGATCATCACAGGTAACTAATAGCTTAATGAATCCTTGTGTATTTCGTTTAGCAATAGCACGCGGAATTGTGCTGTACTCAAGGGTTACCACTTTATAATCGATTCCCTTTTCTTTCGCATGCGTCTCATTGAGCCCAACGCCTGCCACCTCTGGGCTAAGAAACATAATGGTGCTGATGTTTTCATATACCAGTTTTCTATCCGGATTGCCAAATATTTTCTCCACGGCATAGCGACCTTCCAATTCACCTACATTTACGAGAGATATATCAGCCGTTAAGTCTCCAACCGCATAGATATTAGATACGTTGGTTTGCGTGTCATTATTATGAATACCGCGCTTTGAAATATCAATTCCAACTTTGTCATCCCACAAGTCTTCCAGGTTGGCTACGCGACCCACAGAAACCAATGCTTTTTCAACATTAAAAATTTCGCGACTGCCATCGGTATACTCCAATTCATACTCGACACGATTATTTACAATGCGCATATTAATCAACCTGGAATTGCGGTGAATCAATACTCCGTTGTTTTCCATGTTACGCTCTATGATGCGCACCACATCATCATCTTCAAAGGGCAATATCCGATCTCCCTTATCAATCAAATGAACTTTAGTACGGCCAAATCCACTGAATATGGTGGCATATTCGCAACCAATTACCCCTGCTCCCACAATGACCATACTTTCAGGGAAATCATTCATGTCTTCAATACCTTCACTGGTAAAAACATGTTTTTCATCAATGGGCAATTCAGGCAAATACCGGGGTCTGCTACCGGTCGCTAAAATGATATAGTCACCGTGAACCGTTTCTTTTTTTGCACCCACAGTAATTTCTACCTCATGTTGTCCAATTACTTTGGCCTCCCCTTTTTTAAATTCCAGTAGGTTTGAATAGGAAGTATTGTTCAACTCCTGAAGGTGCTCTTCGAGCATGCTTTTACGTTCGTTCACAGCTTTGCGAACCTCGTTTTGAATCTCCTTAAAACTTATGGAGGGAATTTCAATATTATATCGATTCAGGCTTTTGCGAAAAGCAGAAGCCTCCCTGGAAAGTTCCCACCATGTTTTGGATGACAAGGCCCCATTGGTTACACCGGCCCCTCCAAGCTTGTTTTTCTCTATCAGCAAGATTTTCTTTTTGAAATCCAGTGCGCGCATAGCGGCTGCGTATCCGGCCGGACCACCACCAATGACAATGAGATCATATTTCATAATTTCTAAATACTTAAACTTCCAATTTACTATTTAATGGGCAGGAATAGCAAGGAAAAGTTTTGCAACTCATCCCAGATAGGGCAAAAAACGAATATGATATATTCTATTTATGTTTGCATGAATATCTGACGTTTAAATACACTACTATCTATATCACCTGGAAGGCAATGATTGAGAAGTTGATCGAAATAGATAAAAAAATTCTCGTTTTTCTGAACAGTTTCCATTCACCGGTGCTCGACCCGGTAATGCTATTTGTCACTAAAACAGAATTCTGGATTCCGCTCTACGCGTTGCTCATTTTTCTGATGTTCAAAAATTTCAAGCGCGAATCGTGGTTTTTATTAATCGGTGCCGCTATTACTATTTTATTGGCCGACCAGATTACCTCTTCGTTAATGAAACCATTCTTTGAAAGGCTTCGTCCGTCTCACGATCCTTCCATGCAAAATCTTATTCACCTGGTGGATGATTACCGGGGTGGCTTATATGGATTTGCATCCAGTCATGCTGCCAATACGTTTGGCGTTGCTTTGTTTGTATGGTTAGCATTGCGACCTGTGTACAACTGGGTATTTCTCATATTCTTATGGGCGGCCGTTATGGCCTACACACGCATCTACCTGGGAGTGCATTATCCTGGTGATATAATTGTGGGAGCCCTCGTGGGATTAGTTAGCGGTTGGGTGGGTTTTAAAGCTTCAGAATTTTTAAGAATCAGGTATAAAAAAACTCCTATAGTTGCCTGAAGGAGTTTGAATTTCACGCTGCAACAATTATTTCTTTCCGAAAAACTTTCCTGCCAGGCCGTAGTTTGAACCAAAAAGAAACAAGGATTCTACTTATTTAACAATCGCTTTACATATTTTCCAATAATATCAAATTCGAGGTTTACATAACTCCCGGTCTTGATTTGATGAAAATTGGTATGCTCATAGGTGTACGGGATAATCGCAACGGTAAATCCATTGTCCTTGCTATTAAAGCAGGTAAGGCTCACTCCGTTTATGGAGATGGATCCTTTCTCAACGGTTATATTCCCAAACGATGGATCATACTCAAAATTAAATATCCAGCTACCTCCGGCATCTTCCACTGAAATGCACGTGCCTGTTTGATCGACATGACCTTGCACCACATGGCCATCAAATCGGCCATTGGCAATCATGCATCGTTCAAGGTTAACTTCATCACCCACATTCAACAAACCCAAGGTTGATTTAGAAATTGTTTCGTCAATGGCTGTTACCCAATGCATGTTGCCATCAACTTTAGTAACCGTAAGACATACCCCGTTATGAGAAACGCTTTGATCAACTTTCAGGTCCGGACTGACGCGGCTTTCAATACAGAAACTTTTGTTTGAGCGATCATGCTTTATTTCTTTCACTAAGCCCAGATCCTCGATTATACCAGTAAACATAACATTGTAATTCCCGGTAAAACTAAGAAAAGGTTCTATCTAATGCACAATGTGCATCCATCCCTTTATTTGCTTAAAATTCTTTGATGAATCGCGCGTATCGAATATAATATCTGCATTAAAATAATAAACCCCTGAAGGCACTGGTTTGCCAAAAGAGTCATTACCATCCCAAAGTACCGATCCCTCGTTTTGAATGCTTACTATTTTTTGACCCCAAATATTGAAGACAGAAAACAACGGCAACCAAACAATTGAATCTCATTTTCCCAGTGTTTAAGTCTAATCACTACAAACCAAATTCTTAAGTGTTATCGAAAATATTACTTTGACTCCTTCTTCTTCAAGTTTTCTTTCTCCACTGCCTCTTTCTGGTCAGGTCTTACCGTTGGATAAACAATACCCAACTGATCCAGATATGATTTGAACTTAGCGGGGTTGTAATAAAATGGTTTTAGTTTGGGAGCATACTCTTCCATTATTTTCTTATTCAGCGTGATGGCCGGATTATCCTTCTCTCCCACCAAAGGAGTGTATTTTAAATCTTTAGTTTGTTCATTGCGATAATATTCCCAGGCATTTCTTAACACTTCCGGTTTCAATAACATATCCAGAATCGTCATCACCTCCGCTTTGGCACCATATACAATCCCCTTATGAGCAATCGGTGTTGCCATTGAGATGGCATTACTCCAGTGGTGACCCGGTAAGCCTGGAATATTTGAGGGGTATCGCAAAACAACGGTAGGTACTGTCCAACTGATATCGGCAATATCATCAGAGCCACCACCCATCGACATCAATTGACGCCCCATAACATTAACAGGGCCTGTGGGGCTTGGTAATCCTATGGTATCTAACTTGGTGGCCAATCCATCAACATTAGGAGCCTTCAATTCAATTTGAGTGGCCTTCGCCAACAACTGATCTTGTTCAGACCATTTTGGTAATCCCACTTTTTTCATGTTCTCATACATGACTTCGGCAATCGCTTTATTGAAGTGACCGGGCCAGGCAGAACCTAAAATTTCATAGGTAAACTTTGTGTCGGTCATCAGCGCAGCACCTTCGGCAATCTTCACACCGGTATCAAAAAGTTTTTTAATATTAGGATAGGTGCGCTCCCTGAAATAATACCACACCGCAGCTTTGGAAGGCACCACGTTGGGCTGATCGCCCCCATCGGATATCACATAATGCGACCGTTGAGTTAACTCCAAGTGCTCACGTCTGAAATTCCACCCTATGTTCATTAACTCTACTGCATCAAGCGCACTCCGGCCTCGCCACGGTGCACCAGCCGCGTGAGCAGCAGCGCCTTCAAAATTAAAGCGTACAGAAACAAGGCCGTTACTTCCTGAATCACCATAGCCAACACCCAGGTTATTGGCCACGTGAGTAAAAATACAAGCATCAACATCTTTAAAATATCCAGCACGAACATAATAGGCTTTGGTGCCAACCAATTCCTCGGCCACCCCAGGCCATAGCATAAGGGTGCCCGAAATTTTCTCGCGCTCCATAATTTTTTTCATGGCCAATGCAGAGATAATATTCAAAGCCTGACCGGAATTGTGACCTTCGCCATGGCCCGGAGCACCCTCTACAATAGGATCAAAATAGGCTACACCTGGCTTCTGAGATGCCTTAGGAATACAATCTATATCTGAACCCAATGCGATCACTGGTTTGCCACTACCGCTTGACCAGGTTGCGATCCATGCTGTCGGCACTCCCGCCACCCCTTTTTGTATCTTAAACCCTTGCTTCTCTAATAAGGCGGTGAGATAGTTAAAGGTTTCATATTCCTGGAAGCCCAACTCAGCAAAGCTGAACAGCATATCATTGATTTGTTGTCCAAGAACAGCATACTTATCAATCTCCTGAGCAGCTTCCGCTTTCAATTTTTCAACTTGTTGAACTTCCGTTTGTGCGGTCACCAATTGGACAAGTGCCATGCAACAAAAAAGGGCAATGATTTTCTTCATGTGTAGCTTGTATTTAGTCGTTTGATGAGTTCTTCAATTTTTCAATTGCTTCTTTCTGATCCGCGCGTATTGTTGGGTATTTTATTCCCAGCTGATCCAGATACGTCTTATATTTGAGAGGATCATAATAAAATGGCTTCAACTTAGGTTTGAATTCATCCATGATTTTTTTGTTCAGTGTGATGGCTGGCTGATCCTTCTCACCGATCAATGGAATATATTGTTGCTCTTTGGTTTGCTCATTGACATAATAACTCTTTGCATTTATCAGAATTTCGGATGATAAAAATAAATCAAGCAAGGTCATGGCCTCTACTTTTGCACCGGCCACAATGCCTTTGTGCGCGATGGGTGTTGCCATGGCAATGGCGTCTGACCAGTGATGGCCCGGAAGACCTGGTATGTTGGAAGGATATCCGAGCACGATGGTGGGTACCGTCCATGAGATATCAGCAATGTCATCTGATCCTCCTACCAGTGACATCAACTGGCGCCCCATAATGTTCACCATTCCTGGAGGATCAGGTAATCCAATAGTATCCAGTTTGGTAGCCAGCCCGGTTTGTTTTGGGGATTTCATCTCCAGTTGAACTGCCTTCGCCAAAGTCTTATCTTCAACAGACCATTTGGGTAGTCCTACTTTTTTAATGTTGGAATAAGCAGCGAGTGCTATTGGTTTGTTGAAATGCGCGGGCCATGCTGAACCTAATATCTCATAGGTAAATTTTGTATCGGTCATAAGTGCTGCACCTTCTGCTGTTTTAATTCCTTTGTCAAACAACGCTTTGATGTCCGGATAGGTACGTTCCCTAAAGTAATACCACACGGAAGCTTTGGAAGGTACTACGTTCGGCTGATCACCACCATCTGAAATGACATAATGTGAACGTTGCGACAAGGCCAGGTGCTCTCGTCTGTAGTTCCAACCAACATTCATTAATTCAACGGCATCCAAAGCGCTTCTTCCACGCCAGGGCGCTCCTGCCGCATGGGCAGCCGCTCCTTCGAAATTAAATTTCACAGAAATCATTCCGTTGTAGCCACCATCGCCATGGGATACGGTCAGGTTACTAGCCACATGAGTGAAGATACAAGCATCAACATCTTTAAATATTCCTGCACGAACATAGTAGGCTTTGGTGCCCAGTTGTTCTTCTGCAATTCCCGGCCACATCACGAGGGTACCTGAAATCTTTTCGCGTTCCATGATCTTCTTGATGGCCAAGGCGGAAATAATATTAAGTGCCTGACCAGAATTATGACCTTCGCCATGACCTGGCGCACCTTCCACAATGGGATCTTTATAGGCAACGCCCGGTTTTTGAGAAGCCTTCGGAATACAATCAACATCTGATCCCAGTGCAATTACTGGCTTCCCTGAACCCATGGACCAGGTAGCGGTCCATGCTGTAGGTATTCCTGCGATTCCTTTTTGAATTTTAAAACCGTTTTTTTCAAGCAATGAAGTCAGGTATTTTTGTGTTTCCTCTTCCTGAAAACCAAGCTCTGAAAAACTGAACAGCATATCATTGATCTGCTGGCCAAGCGTGGCATACTTTTCAACTTCGAGCGCAGCCTCTGCTTTTAGTTTTTCAACTTGTTGAACTTCCGTCTGACTGTACAGGGAATGGCTAAAGAAAGCCAATGACATAAAGAGAAAAATCTTCATCATAGCGTTAGGTTTGGATTACTGCTAATGTAAGTATTGGAAAATCTTGCTACAATAGAATTACAAGAGCGGAAAAAGGATCATTTAAACTATATCACTCCCCTTGCACGAACCAAAAAATTGTTCCAAACCTGTAAATGTGATTAGACTTGTTTATTTTTAATATATGCCTGTATTTGCTCCCCGATTAATTCGATAAAGAATGAATCAAGGAAAAGCAGAATCGTATTTTACTAAAATCAGATTTACTTGTAAATAATTAAATGGCCAAAGACAGCAACATCGTGCATCAATATTTCAAAAAAGAAATTGAAGGAGGCAAAATTCTTGTTAAAGTAAACCCTATCCATTTCACCGGCACTGAACTGATCGTTGATCAATCGGGTGAGTTGCAAAGCCGTGATTTAGAATTTGATAACCAAATATTCGATGACCTGAAGCACGATGGATTCATTGAGGTGAATGCACTGGAGTTTAATATTTATTTATCCGGATTGCTGTGATTGTTTGCTCGTATTGAACATCTTTTTGTTAGTTTTGCACCGGCAAATCGGCACGACCAGCTCCTGCTGAACTCCCCCAGGATCGGAAGGTAGCAAGGGTAGGCGGTTGTAGCGGTGCGATGTTCGGTTTGCCACTTTTTTTTATCTCCTCCCTCAATAAAACCACTAAGGTTTTTCGTTTTTTGAGTTAGTTTTGTACCTCACAAACCACTGTTTCCATGAAGTTTTTTATCGATACCGCCAATCTTAATGAAATAAAAGAAGCTTATGATCTGGGCGTGTTGGATGGCGTGACCACCAACCCTTCGCTCATGGCCAAAGAAGGCATTGGAGGTAAAGAAAAGATTATGGCTCATTACAAAGCAATCTGCAACATCGTAGATAATAATGTGAGTGCCGAAGTGATCGCCACCGATTTTGAAGGAATCATGAGAGAGGGCAAAGAACTGGCAAAAATTGACGATAAGATTGTGGTTAAAGTTCCCATGATTAAAGACGGTGTAAAGGCAATCAAGAAGTTTACCAGCGAAGGTATCCGCACTAATTGCACGTTGGTTTTCTCATCAGGTCAGGCGTTGCTGACAGCCAAGGCCGGAGCCAGTTACGTTTCTCCTTTCATTGGGCGTTTGGATGATATCTCTCAGGATGGTTTGGAATTGATCGCTCAGATAAGACTGATCTATGATAATTATGGATATGGAACTGAAATCCTGGCTGCGAGCATCCGGCATACCATTCATTTAATTAAGTGCGCAGAAATTGGTGCCGATGTTGTCACCTGTCCGCTCAATGTTATTATGGCTTTATTAAAACATCCGCTTACTGATAGTGGCCTTGAGAAATTCCTGGCTGATCATAAGAAAACGAACGGATAAAAATCTATACCCGATGGGGTTGTTGTAAGACAATCTCAATGTGACTCTCACGATTATTGAACTTGAAAATATGTTTTCAACCGATCCTGTAGTTAGAGTAAAAGAGGCCTGCATTTTTCAAGACAACAGCACTGTACTTAACAATATCAGTTTTGAAATTGAAAAGGGTGAATTTGTGTTTCTTATTGGCCGAACCGGATCTGGAAAATCTTCTCTTCTCAAAACACTATATGCCGACCTGCCCCTGCACATGGGTGAGGTGATTGTAGCCGGCTTCGATATTCGTAAAATTAAAAGCAGTCAGATACCTCTTCTAAGGAGAAAAATTGGAATCATATTTCAGGATTTTCAGCTTTTTCCAGATCGAACAGTAGGCGAAAATCTAAACTTTGTAATGAAAGCCACGGGTTGGAAAGACGGTGCTAAGATGAAAAACAGGCTAGCCGAAGTACTGATGCAGGTGGGACTAGGTTCGGTTGAAAAAAAGATGCCACATCAACTTTCGGGTGGTGAACAACAGCGTGTGGTGGTAGCCAGAGCACTGATTAACGAACCTCTTATTCTTATTGCCGATGAGCCTACCGGAAACCTTGATCCGAAAGTGGCGAGTGAAATACTCAGGTTATTTCAGCAAATAAATAAAAGCGGCACGTCCGTTTTAATGGCTACACATAGCTATGGCTTGATTCGTAAGTTCCCTGCACGTGTGTTAAAGTGTGAAGACGGCAACATGGTGGATTCAAATACTGAACAATTTGAATTCAAAAGCGAAGAGGAATTTTAAATAGATACGTCCTCGGTCTTATTCTCAGAATCCTCCAGGTTTTTTATCTGTTGATTCAATAAGTCGATACGCACCAGCATATTCAAAATAAGAGCATCCTTTATTTTTTCGGATGGATGTGACTTCATCTGTTCGCGCAATACCTGGTACATGGCATCCAGTTTTTCCAGATCCTGAGCGAACGAATCAGTATCATTAAACTCCTGAATGTTACTGATCATTTCTACTTTATCAGCAATTTGTCCATTGTAGAAATTTTCTAAATCTATGAATTCCACCTGTAGTTTGGCCCGGTCAGCACCCATCGACTGATTGTAGCTGCGCGATACCATTAAGTAAACGGACAAGGCTAAAAACAAAGCAGCTGCCGCTCGCCAAATCTGCACGTTACTCCAAAGAGTTAATCGCTTGCCTGGCAGGCGACTTTGTATTTTACTCCATACTCTATCGGAAGGTTTTTTTTCATCAAACTCCTCGCGATGTTCCCCGATAAATCCCTTCAATGAATCTTTCATATTTATTTTGATTCAAGTAGTTCTTTCAATTTCTTCTTCGCCCTGTTGAACTGAGATTTAGAGGTCGACTCAGAAATACCCAGCACCTCTCCTATCTCACCATGATCATATCCTTCAAACAAATACATGGAAAGGACTGATCGGTAACCATCCGGAAGAAGTTCAACTGCTTTTTTCACTTTTTCCACTGTAAAGGGATAGCCTTCCAGCACATCCACTTCTTCTTCCTGTTTCACATCCCACCGGTCGTCTTCCGGTATCCGTTCCAACTTCTTTTTATGAAGTTGATTAATCGCCTTGTTGATCACAATGCGCTTGAGCCATGCACCGAACGTAGAGTCACCCCGATAATGCTGCAGATTATTGAAAGCACTGATAAACGCTTCCTGCAACACATCTTCCGCCTCAACTTCATTGTTAACGATGCGATACCCAACATTATACATACTACGGCTGTATAATTTATACAACTCATAGTAGGCTACCCGATCACCCTGGCGGCACCTATCAATAATTTCTTGATGAATATGTGTCGCCTGAGCCTCCAATCAAACCTAAACTTATGATACAGACCAGCCTTCATGCAAATGGTTGCACGCCATTACTTTAGTTTAACCAAATTCTGCTTGGCAGGAACAAAATCTGGGGAAATAGCCAACGCATCTTCAAATATCTTCTTCGCAGCTACTTTGTCGCCAAAATGTTCCAGCTGAATCAAGCCTTTCAGGTTTAATACGGAAACTTTCATAGGATATTCCTTAGGCTTATTCTCCACATCATTAAAAACGACCTTAACGGTATCAATCTCCGTTTTTGAAAGGAGGATATCCGTGGAAGCGATGCTCTCCGTAAATTTTTTCAAATCATATTGCAAGAAGGCCATTTTGTATAGGGTGGCAATGCTATTGGTAAGCAAATAAAGGCTCTCATAATTTTGCAACGACCTATCCGGGACGCCCATGTTTTCATAACCCACGGCAGAAATCTCAAGTGCAGCGAGGTTCTTTGGATTTCTGGCTAGCAATTGTTGAGAAACCAGCACAGCAGATACATACTTTTGATTTTCATAATAGTAGTAAGCGAGGCTTGAAATGAGAGAATCATTTTGGGGATTTTCAATGATAAGATCATATAACGCATCTTTTGCAACTTCATAATCATTCCACTGAACGGCCGTCACATATTTCTTGTAGAAGTGCTCTGTCAAAGGATTTACAGGTTGCTTCTTAGGATCAGTTTGAGTCGTTGCTTGTTTTGTTTCAGTTTTTACAGATGGCTTTGCTTCCGTCTTCACCTGCTGCTTTTGCGCCTGAGAGAAAACGTTAATAGAAAAAGATACCAAAGCCAGAGAGACAATTACACGTATTTTCATAAAATTCAAATTGTTATACATATTAAGATTAAATTTCATTATTTAGCAAAGTAAACACAATCAACAATCATTTTTCTGGTTCTGCTTTGTGTGTGGCTTCCTTACGTAGTCCTTTTTGCTGAGCGATTTTCATCAGTAACTCATACGCCTCCTGCCGATCATTTCTAATGATTCCTTCCAGGATGGCTTCCTTTATTTCTTCTTTTATATCACCAATGATCCGACCCGGTGCAACATTAAACAACCTGATAATCTCATCACCCGTTACGGGAGGCTGAAAATTTCTAACCTGATCTTTTTCTTCCAGCTCAATCATCTTCTTCTCAACCTGCTCGAAATTTCGCAAATACTTCGCCACCTTTTCATTGTTTTTTGATGTAATGTCCGCCTTGCACAAAATCATTAAAGCTTCAATGTCGTCTCCGGCTTCAAAAAGTAAACGCCTGATGGCGGAATCTGAAACCTCCTTCACCAGAGCAATGGGACGGAGATGCAAGCGAACTAACTTCTGTACAAATTCCATCTTTTCATTCAATGGCAACTTGAGTCTTCTGAAAATGCCAGGCACCATGCGCGCGCCTTTGTCTTCGTGTCCGTGGAATGTCCAGCCCACCGTTTTGTCAAATCGCTTGGTGGCTGGTTTGGCAATATCATGTAAGATAGCGGCCCATCGTAACCAAAGATCATCGGATACTTTTGCCACATTATCCAATACCTGAAGGGTATGGAAAAAATTATCCTTGTGCGCTTTGTTATCCTGATACTCCACTCCGTGCAGTGCTACCATCTCCGGAAAAAACTGTTGCAACAATCCACTCTGGAAAAGCAACTTAAATCCATACGAAGGCACCGGTGACTCAATGATTTTATTCAATTCATCAATGATGCGCTCCATCGACACAATGGAAAGCCGATGCGTATTTTTAATGATGGCATCATACGTGTCGGCATCAATGTCAAAATTCAATTGGGAGGCAAACCGAACTGCCCGCATTATTCTGAGCGGGTCATCCGAAAAAGTAATGCCGGCATCAAGGGGTGTTTTAATCAGCTTTTGATTTATATGCTCAACTCCTTCAAAAGGATCAATTAGCTCACCATAAGAAGCGGAAGATAAACTAATAGCCATGGCATTAATGGTAAAATCCCTCCTGTCCTGGTCCTCGGCAAGTGTGCCATCTTCAACTATGGGCTTTCTGGATTCATTCCGGTAGGATTCTTTTCTGGCCCCCACAAACTCAAGGTCAAAATCATGATGCTTGATCATAGCGGTGCCAAAATTCTTGAACACGGTAACTTGTACGTCACCTAATTCATGGCCCACCTCGTTTGCCAATTGAATTCCGCTTCCAATACACACAAAATCGATGTCCTTGCAAGGCCTTTTCAGAATCAAATCCCGTACAAAACCTCCCACCACATACGTCTCCAGTCCCAGCTTGCGCGATGCCCTGGAAACCACCTCAAATATCTGATTAGTATCTAATTCGCTCTTAAAGTTCATTACCTCCAATTCCTAAAAGTGTAGCTCAAACCGGGGTTAAAGGTAAGGACTTAAACATTAGAAATTATCGGGTTGGAATTTGCAAACAAGTAATGGCAGAAAAAATGAGTCGTGTTATTTTGCTACCCATACGGTCACTCTTTACTCAATCCGCGTTTTAGTTTGATTTTTTCACTATGCCCTATAAATCTGATATTTTTTGAAAAGTGAGCGTGGGTATAGAGGGTCAATTCCATACCTTTGCGACCAAATTTCCGTGATTACGCATGTCTTCTGCTAAATACATCTTTGTTACAGGTGGTGTTACCTCCTCTTTGGGTAAGGGCATCATTTCAGCTTCATTAGGTAAGTTGCTACAGGCCAGAGGGTTTTCGGTAACCATCCAAAAATTTGATCCCTACATCAACATTGATCCGGGCACGCTGAATCCTTACGAACATGGTGAGTGCTATGTCACTGATGATGGAGCAGAAACCGACCTGGACCTTGGGCATTATGAGCGTTTCCTGAACATCACCACCTCACAGGCAAACAATGTTACTACTGGCAGAATTTACAATAATGTAATCACAAAAGAACGCAAGGGTGAATACCTTGGAAAAACCGTTCAGGTGGTGCCTCACATTACCGATGAAATAAAAAGAAACATCTTCCTGCTGGGTGAAACCGGAAAATACGACTTCATCATCACAGAGATTGGTGGTTCTGTTGGGGATATTGAATCGCTACCCTTTGTAGAAGCGGTCCGTCAGGTGCGATGGGATTTAGGCTCTAACAATGCCTTGGTCATCCATTTGACCTTGATCCCGTATTTACGTGCCGCCAAAGAATTAAAAACCAAGCCCACGCAACACTCCGTAAAAGAACTTCTCTCCTACGGAATTCAACCCGATATTTTAGTTTGCCGTACGGAACATCCGCTCTCTATCGAAATTCGTAAGAAGCTGGCATTGTTTTGCAACGTCAACCTCAATTCAGTGATTGAAGCCATCGATGCGGACACCATCTATGATGTGCCAATGCTCATGAGAAAGGAAAAACTGGATGAGCGTGTATTGTCAAAATTAAAAGTCACACCCAAGCATGAACCCGATCTGGAGCAGTGGAAAGTGTTTTTGGGTAAACTGAAAAATCCAATCAATGAAGTAAATATTGGACTGGTGGGAAAATACGTGACCCTGCCTGATGCTTACAAATCTATCGCAGAAGCCTTCATTCATGCAGGATCTCAGAATGATTGTAAGGTAAATTTAACGTGGATTTCTTCAGAAGATATTCATAAAGATACGGTGAAGGATATCCTGGGAAATCTGGATGCGGTGTTAGTGGCTCCGGGTTTTGGAGAGCGCGGTCTGGAAGGAAAGGTTGATGCCATAAAATACGTACGTGAAAATAAAATTCCATTCCTGGGCATTTGCCTGGGCATGCAATGTGCCGTGGTTGAATTCGCGCGCAATGTGCTCCATCTCACCGATGCAAGCACCACCGAGTTGAATGCGAAGACAAAACATCCGGTGATTGACATGATGGAAGAACAGAAAAAGATTACCAGCAAAGGTGGCACCATGCGCTTGGGTGCGTACACCTGTAAGATAAAAAAGGGAACGAAAGCATACCAGGTGTATGGCGATTCAACCATACAGGAAAGACACAGACATCGTTACGAATTCAATAATAAATATCTGGATCAGATTGAAGAAGCTGGCTTAAAAGCAGTGGGTATTAATCCGGAAACGAACCTCGTGGAAATTGTTGAATTAAAAGATCACCCCTGGTTTATTGGAGTGCAATACCATCCCGAACTAAAAAGCACGGTGTTAAACCCACATCCGCTATTTGTAAAATTTGTAGAGGCTGCGATGACTTTTAAAAAGTCAAATTCGTAATCAACATCTCATTATTAAAAACTTGTTCAGATTATAACTCATGGATAGAAACTCAGCAATTGGACTTACAATCATCGCAGTACTCCTCTTAATTTATTTTAACTTTCTTGCACCAACACCGCAACCTGAAAGTGCTCAGCCTGCTCAGGTTACCACACCCATTATTGGAGGCAGCAATCAAATTGATTCAATTGCACAATCAAGCAAAGTAGATAGCACGGTAATTCAGCAATACGGATCACTCTCTTCTTTCCTTTCTGGCAATGAAGAAATAACCAACATTGAAAACAATGATCTTAAGATCAGCCTAACAAATAAAGGTTTTCTGAAGGAAATTCAACTCAAGAATTTCAAAACGTACACGCAAGAACCGTTATTCCTTGCTAAGAATGGCAACAACTCTTTTTCATTAGTTGCTAATTATGAAGGAAAAGAAATTGATTTATATAAGTTGTACTACCAGGTTGAATCTTCCAAGAAAGCAGATACCACAATCATCACGCTTTCTGCCAAAACGGGCGGAAGTAGTTTCATCAAACACATGTACGCCATTCCTCCCACGGGTTATCAGATCGGTTATAAAATCCAAACCAGTGGAATTTCTCTGAGCGGAAAAAATCTAACCTATCGCTGGAACAATAAAATAGCCCTGCAGGAAAAGGCAATGGACGATAGTCGCAATAAAACAACCATCAACTATTACGATGTGAATGGCGACTTTGATGGACTGAGTGAAACGTCCAGCGATCTGGAGAGCGATGCGCTTGTCAATCCTATAAAATGGGTTGCTGTGCGGCAGAAATTTTTCATTTCATCTATCATAGCTAAAAACTCTTTTTCAGGTGGGGAAGTCAAAACATTCGCCAACCTGAATGATTCAAGTATTGTAAAAGACGCGAATGTAGAACTCTTCATTTCATCAGAAGATCTTGCTGCAAACAAAGCATCGTTTCAATATTACTTTGGCCCTAGTGATTATGACATCTTGCCAGATGTCACAGAAGGATTTTCTAAGAACTTAAGCTTAGGATGGCCTCCCATGCTGTGGATCACGAAATATGTTTTGATTCCCGTTTTCAAATTTCTGGAGCGGTTCTTTGGTAACTACGGTGTGATCATCATGTTGCTGGTATTGTTCGTTAAGTTGGTGTTGTTGCCATTGTCCTATAAGTCATACCTCGGTATGGCCAAAATGAAATTATTGAAGCCAGAGCTTGACCTCATCAAGGAAAAGAATGGAGAAAACATGGCTCAAAATCAACAGGATCAGATGAAGCTGTATCAGCAGGCGGGTGTCAATCCGTTTAGTGGATGTATTCCGCTGCTGCTTCAAATGCCAATTCTGTTTGCGATGTTTTGGTTTTTCCCGGTAGCTATTCAATTGCGACAGCAACCATTTTTATGGGCCGAGGACTTATCCGCTTATGATTCTATTGCCACTCTTCCTTTTACCATTCCATTTTACGGTGATCATGTCAGTCTGTTTGTGATTCTTATGACCGGTGCTTCACTGCTTTCTGTTTGGCAGAACAATCAGCTTAGCTCTGTGCAAGGCCCCATGAAATCCATGCAATACATCATGCCCGTGATTTTCATGTTTATACTTAACTCATTCTCAGCTGGTTTAAGTTTCTATTACTTCTTCTCCACCATGGTCACTTTTGCCCAACAGGCAATCATTAAGCGCTTTGTTGATGAAGATAAAATCATGGCTGTAATGGAAGATCACAAAAAGAAGATGCTGACAGGTGTTGGCACTGGCAAAAAGTCAAGCTTCATGAACAAATTAGAGCAGGCTATGAAAACCAGTGAAGAAGCCCGTAAGGCATCCAAAAAGAAGTAACCGGACAATAAAAACCACGAAAATTCGATTTTCAGGCGCGTTGGTACATCCATACATTACCCTATATTTGTAACCCCGATTATGTCGGGGTTATTTTTTTAGCTAACAATCACGAAGTCCTGAAAATGGGTAAAATAATCGCTATAGCGAATCAAAAAGGAGGAGTCGGTAAAACGACTACAGCAATCAATTTGGCTGCTAGCCTGGCGGTTTTGGAGTGCAAAACTCTGCTGGTCGATGCAGACCCACAAGCTAACTCTACGTCCGGTTTAGGCATCAATCCTAAAGATGTAAAAAAGGGGATTTATGAATGCATGGTAGATGGGGTGAACCCCACCGAAGTGATTGTTCAAAATGAACTGAAATACCTTCATGTACTTCCTTCACACATTGACCTGGTGGGCGCGGAGGTAGAAATGGTAAACATTGAGCACCGCGAAGAGAAGATGAAGTTAGCGCTCGCGAAAATCAAAGACAATTATGATTTTATCATCATCGATTGCTCACCATCACTGGGATTAATTACGATCAACTCTCTGACTGCTGCCGATTCGGTGATGATTCCGGTGCAGTGCGAATACTTTGCCCTGGAAGGTTTAGGAAAGCTATTGAACACCATTAAGATCATTCAGACACGCCTGAATCCAAAGTTGGAAATAGAAGGCATTCTACTCACCCTTTATGATTCACGCACTTCATTGGGAAATCAGGTTGTAGAAGAAGTAAGGACACACTTTAAGAATATTGCGTTCAACACAATCATACCCCGCAATGTCAAGTTAAGCGAAGCGCCCAGTTTTGGATTGCCCGTAATTGTGCATGATGCAGAAAGCAAAGGGGCCATTAGTTATCTTAACCTGGCTCATGAGATTTTGGATAAAAATGGAATGTCAAAATGAGCAAGAAGAAAGCGTTGGGAAGAGGGCTGAGTGCACTTTTAAGTGACACGCCAGAGGAAGAAAAGCTTGAGGTTGATGTTACCAATCCGGTTGGTTCTCATTCTACAACTCCTTATGAGAACCTTAATGAAATTTCGTTGGATGAAATTGAGACCAATCCATTTCAGCCCCGGCAACACTTTGATCAGGAAGCCTTAAAAGAACTCGCTGAATCTATCAAAGTTCACGGAATCATTCAGCCAATTACGGTACGAAAACTGGCACGCAACCAATATCAACTAATCTCTGGTGAAAGAAGGTTTCAAGCATCTAAACTGGCCGGGTTAAAATCAGTTCCTGCGTATATAAGAACAGCCGATG
Organism: uncultured Ohtaekwangia sp.; assembly: GCA_964540915.1. Classification (GTDB taxonomy): domain Bacteria; phylum Bacteroidota; class Bacteroidia; order Cytophagales; family Cyclobacteriaceae; genus ELB16-189. The sequence goes on along the minus strand of CAZIOY010000013.1, from coordinate 28,756 downwards.
ATCAGCAAATGCTGGAGATGGCGCTGATCGAAAACATTCAGCGTGAAAACCTGAACCCGATTGAGATTTCTTTAAGCTATCAAAGACTCATTTCAGAATGCAATTTAAAGCAGGAGGAACTCGGTGGTCGTGTTGGTAAAAACAGATCGACCGTTACTAATTACCTTCGCTTGCTTAAATTACCTCCTGACATTCAAATTGCTGTGCGTGACAATCGTCTTTCCATGGGCCATGCACGCGCCATCATTAATGTTGATAATCCTGAAGCGCAGCTTTACATCTTTAAAAAAATACTGGCAGAAGATCTTTCCGTTAGAAAGGTGGAGGAACTTGCTCGCCAGCTCATGGCCGACCACAAAGATCAACCTTCAAAAACAGATTCAACTTCTTCATCCCATTCAAAGGAAATCACTCACTTGCAGTCAAACCTCTCTTCACACTTTGGCACGAAAGTTAGTGTAAAGAGCGATGGAAAGAAGGGCGAGATTCGTATTCCGTTCCTTTCCGTAGAAGACCTTAACCGTATTCTGGATATCCTAAAAGTGTAAAATGCGTGGTCTGTTTTTTCTTGCATTGCTTCTATTGATAACAGCAGGGCTTTGCCGGGCACAAGAAATTAAAAGAGATACGCTGACTAACAAACTTGATCCTGCCGACACCTCATTTATACAAGGTGATAAACAGATTGTAGAAATAGAATCCGTGTCGAAGCGCTTTGATCCGCGCAAAGCATTACTTTTTTCAGCGGTTTTTCCAGGTGCAGGTCAATTCTACAACAAAAAATATTGGAAGATGCCCATCGTTTATGGTGGCTTTGCCGCGTTGATTTCCGTTGCCAATTTTTATCATGAAGAAAATTTACGCTTCAGAACACAACTGTTTGATTTAATCAATGATCCTCCGCCCGGTGGACTAAGTACTCCTGATCTATATACGAAAGATCAGCTTAGGACTTTGGTTGACAGAACCAGGCGAGAGAGGGATTTCTTCCTCATCATGAATGGCCTATTGTATCTGCTGCAAATGGTAGATGCCCACGTAGATGCACATCTAAAGGAATTTGATGTAAATCCTAAGATGCAGGTGAGACTGGAGCCCATGATGGAAAACTCCATGATGACTGGCCGCAATACCGGCATCGTATTAAAAATAAAGTTTTAGCGAGGTAACGTATAAACTTTTATAAATCAGGAATGAAAATAGTATTGATTGGTTATGGTAAAATGGGCAAGACTATTGAAAGAATTGCTGAATCACGCGGCCATGAAATTGCAGGCAGAATTGATTTGGGTGACGATATTACTTTATTTGGTAAGACGGCTGATGTCGCTATCGAATTCACCCAGCCCGAAGCTGCCGTTCATAATTTGAAAGCCTGCTTTGAAAAAGGAATACCCGTTGTGTGTGGAACCACTGGGTGGTTACAACACAAAGACGAAATAGAACAGTATTGCCTGTCAAAAAACGGAACCCTTTTATATTCATCCAATTTCAGCCTGGGGGTGAATTTGTTTTTTAAGCTGAACGAATACCTTTCCAAACTTATGGACCGGTATAATCAATATGAAGTTTCCATCGATGAGACTCACCATACCCAGAAGAAGGATGCGCCAAGTGGAACGGCAATTACGCTCGCCCAGGGCGTGATGAAAAACTTAAAAAGGAAAAAAGAATGGAGCCTGGGGATAACCGAAAATTCCAATGCACTCGTTATTAACTCATTCCGTATAGATCCGGCACCGGGCACTCATGTAGTGAAGTATTCATCGGAAGTAGATGATATTGAAATCACTCATAGTGCCCATTCGCGTGAGGGCTTTGCATGGGGTGCCGTGCTCGTTGCCGAATGGCTTGCAGGAAAGAAAGGGATATATACCATGGATGATTTTTTGCAGTTGTGACCCTTTCTAACTCAAAAATCATTTTATTTGCGAGATTTTTAATAATTATAGAACTATGAATTGGAAGTTTTGGGAGAAAAAGGCGAAGGCAGAGGAGAAAAAACCTAAATCAGCTTTACGCGAATGGTGGGATGCCGTTTTGTTTGCGGTAGTAGCCGCCACCTTGATTCGCTGGCTGATTATGGAGGCTTACACCATCCCAACTCCATCCATGGAAAACTCCATGCTGGTAGGCGATTTCTTATTTGTGAGCAAGTTTCATTACGGAACACGAACTCCGCGCACCCCTCTTCAAATCCCACTTACCCATCAAAAGATTTGGTTTACCAACCTCCCCTCATACGTGGATTGGGTTCAACTGCCCACGTATAGACTTCCCGGGTTTAGCAAAGTGAAAAGAGAAGATGTGGTTGTTTTTAATGTACCTCCCAGAGATCTTAATGAAGGCAAAAAATACCCTATTGACTTAAAGACCAACTACATAAAGCGTTGCGTGGCCATTTCAGGTGATGTTCTTGAAATAAAGAATAAGCAAGTAATTATCAATGGTCAGCCATTGACCAATCCTCCGGGCATGCAGTTCAGTTACCTGATAACTGCGAAAGACGAAATCAACGAACGAAATCTGGATAAACTGGAATTAGATCCTGACGACTACACGTATTTAGGCCGACCTGAAAATGATAAGGCAGTTTATCAGATGTTTTTGACCAACGCAAAAGTAGAGGAAATGAAGGCGCTTCCCTACATTGTTTCGGTTAGTGAAGATTATCGGACCGGTGAAGGTCAGGACACCAGAATTTTTCCGGGCTCAAAATACACACCCTGGAATGGAGATAATTATGGCCCCTTGACGATCCCGAAAGAAGGAATGAAAATTCCTGTGAACGATTCAACGATGGCAATTTATGGTAATGTGATACGCGAATACGATCACAATAAAGACGTGAAAATTGAAAATGGAAATCTTACCATCGAGGGCAAGGAGTTAACAGAATATACTTTCAATCAGAACTATTACTTCATGATGGGAGACAATCGCCATAACTCACTTGACTCGCGTTATTGGGGATTTGTGCCTGAAGATCATATCGTTGGAAAAGGATTCTTCATCTGGCTTTCCATAGACAAGTATGCCGACTTCATTCATAAAATTCGGTGGAGCAGATTCTTCCAGCTTATCCGATAATCAGTTGTCCGTGGATCGTTGTTGGTAAATGAGAATCTCAAGGAACTAACAACGATCAGCTCACAGCCAATTTCACCAATCAATTTCTTTTAATCGCTTACTTTTCAGGTATTCATTTGTTTTGCTGAAGTGCTTACATCCAAAAAAACCACGATCGGCAGAAAATGGTGAGGGATGAGCGGACATTAAAACCAGGTGCTTATTGCGATCGATGATCTCTCCTTTCTTTTGTGCATAGGCACCCCACAAAAGAAACACGATGTTCTTTTTCTGATCCGATATTTGCCTGATCACTGCATCCGTAAAGGTCTCCCACCCCTTATTTTGATGTGATCCGGGCGAAGAGGCCCTGACGGTGAGTGTAGCGTTTAATAAAAGTACGCCTTGCCTTGCCCATCGCTCCAATTCACCATTCTGAGGAATAGGCTTACCTAAGTCACTTTGAATTTCTTTGAAAATATTCTTGAGAGAGGGCGGCATGGTAACACCATCACGAACTGAAAAACACAGACCATTGGCCTGGCCGGGTCCGTGATAAGGATCTTGCCCTATTATCACCACCTTTAGCTTATCAAAATCCGCACAATCAAAGGCCCTGAATATTTCCCGGCCGGGTGGGTAAACCGTATTGGCTTGATATTCCTCCTTTACAAATTGTGTAAGTTGCTCGAAATATGCCTTATTAAACTCAGGTTCTAGTTTTGATTTCCACGATGGGGCAATTTTTACGTCCAGGCTCATTAAATTAATTTTCGGTTAATGAACTTAATAACCGGGTTGAAAAATAGAAAAATTTGATATTTTTGAACGAATGATTACTGAAATAACACAAGGAATTAAAGTAAGCGTTGAAACAGAGTACCAACCTTCGTACTCGAGTCCCAGCCAATATCACTATGTGTTTACCTATCGCATTACCATAGAAAATCAAAGTGAGTACACCATTCAACTGCTAAAGAGGCATTGGACTATCTATGATGCGGGATTTTCGTCTCGCCAAGTAGAGGGTGAAGGAGTGGTTGGTCAGCAACCTGTGCTTGAGCCAGGTCAAAATCATCAATATGTTTCGGGATGTAATCTCAAATCAGGGATTGGTAAAATGGTAGGTACTTACCAGATGGAGCGCATTGTTGACGGTGCGAAATTTAAGGTGATTGTACCTGAATTCACCATGATCGCTCCTATACGCCTAAACTAGTCTCATGCATCTGGTCCTCAGAATTTCTTTTCGATAGATTTGTACCTAGAATGAGGTGTTAACAGAACACTAAGCCGTGTCTAAATTTTTTCAGATAAAATCCTATTTCACTCATTGGTTAAATGCGGTAGACGAACATTCGATACACTCCCCATTCTTCTTCGATTTCTATGATAAGGTGATAAAAAAAGGTGATCAGCATAAACCTGAGTTTACTGCTATCGAAGAGATCAGACAGAAGCTGTTGGCGAACCCGAACGAAGTGACTATTAACGATCTGGGGGCCAAATCACCACACTTTAAAAAGGAAAATAGAACCCTTTCAAAAATTGCCGAAACCAGCTTAAGCCCCGCGCTCTATTGCCGGCTATATAACCGGATCATCCATTATATCGATGCCTCACAAATTCTGGAACTAGGCACCTCGATGGGAATTACCACGCTTTACCTGGCGCAGAAGAATAATACACAAGTAACCACATTTGAAGGCAATCCATCCATGATCAATGTGGCCCTCACCCATTTTGAATACTTCAACACTAAAAATATAGAACTTATACAGGGCAACCTTGATACTGAACTTTCTAACTATTTATTGAAGCCCGTTAAAATTAATTTCGTGTTGATGGATGCCAACCACCGGTACGAGCCTACGCTCCGATACTTCAATTTGATCTCAAGAAGAATGGCAAATAAGGGAATCATTGTAATAGACGACATTCACTACTCAGAGGAAATGAACCGTGCCTGGAAGGAATTACGTGACCATCAACTTGTCTATGGCAGTGTGGACCTCTTCAGGTGTGGCGTCCTGTTCTTTGACCCGGCCCTCAATCGACAACATTACATATGGTCAGTCTAATACACATTGAAAAAACCTTTATAAAGGTTAATTTTGCACATTCATTAACAAAACCATGAGTCAAGCTACTGCTCCTATCGAACCCAAGAAAACAGGTAATAAATCCACGGTTATCATTGCCCTTCTGTTGATCATTGTTTTGGTGCAAAGCATCAAGATTTATCTCGACTACAAAGACAAGGTTGAAATAAAGGAAGAATTGGCAACTACTAACGAAGATCTGGCTTCCACCATGCAGCGTCTTAATGATGTGAGCACTGAACTTCAACAAAAGATTGATGAAATCAAAAAACTGGGCGGTGATATCACCGAACTTGAAAAGGCGAAGGCAGAAGTCGCGGCTGAACTGAAGCGCAGCTACACCCGCAGAACTAAAGACATCAAAGAATTGAAAGATCGTTTAGCGGGGTATGAAGAACTACTGAAGCTTAAAGATGATGAGATTGAAAAACTAAAATCGGTCAATAAAGAATTGTTCTCTGAAAACAAAAATCTGAAGACCAAGCAAAACGTATTGAGTGATTCTCTTAACAGGGTAAATAAAAATAAAGAGGAGTTGGCGAGTAAGGTGGCGATTGCCTCGCAACTTAAGGCAGAAAACATCGCATTGGTTTCAGTGAATTCTAAAGGTAGAGAAAAGGATTCTCCTTTCCGTAAAAAGCAACTCGAGAAAATAAAAGTTGAATTTTCCATTGCGGAAAATAAAGTAGCACCCATTGAAGGTAAGAAAATACTCATCCGGGTTATTGATGAAAATGGTCAACCAATTTTTGATACCACGAAGGGATCAGGCACTTTTATGCTAAACGGAAAAGAAGAGTTTTATACCGCTGCACAGGAAATTCTTTTTGACAACACCGGCCAGAAATTGACTTTCACCTACGATAAAGGATCTGAATATACTTCAGGCACTTATATAGTTGAAATATACACCGATGGCTACCTGATGGGTAACACTCAGTTTGAGGTGAAGTAATTAGTCTCTTACGCTATTCAAGGACAGAAGTTTAAGAATCCAATTAGGAAGAGGTTTTGACGCATCCCTGTTTTTTAAATTAAGATACCATCCAGCCTTTTCAACAATGGGTATTTTGTGAGTCTCCACGAGTTCTACCAACGTACCATCCGGATCTTCACAGTAAGCAAAGTGACCTGCCGCCTTACCCATATCAAATGAGTTTCTGCTATCCACAGTAAATTCAAAACCCGCTTTTCTGCATGAGGTTGAAAGCGAATCCATATCCGATACATCAAAGCACACGTGTATGTATCCCTTATCTCCCCACCATCGATTTTGAAATATTTTTTCTGCCTTTCTTTCTTCCACCTGAATCAACTCTATTTCATGCTGCCCCAACAATCGTCCGAAAGCGCCTTTTCTCGATGCCGATGAGCGCAGCAATACTCTCCTGAAGGCATGATTCCCACCAGGTAATTTTGAAAGGTCTTCAAATCGCTGAGACTGATCATAGACCACCTCACTGAATCCAAGCGTGTCTCTGTATAGTTCCAGCGCCTTATCGATATTGGTAACACCCACCACACAGCCTGCTACGCCTCCTAAATTCTTATTCCGATGCTGAAACCAACTAATGGATTCAATCACCTCGATCAAATTTGAATACGGATCTTGCAGATAGAAATGCTTTCGTCCATCCGGGCCAACCACCGGCTCGCTCAATAGATTAACGCCCTTTGATTTCAAATCTTTATACGCCTCCTCCACCGAACGAGCCTTAATTTTAATAACGGTAACGCCTGTATCACCCAAAAGAATTTTACTGGAAATTTCCTGCGGCTTTCGGCTTGTGTATTGCCAAATCTCCAACCCGGCTCCCCCTTCCAAATTCATAGCTAAAATAGCATAACGCTCATGGGCCTCATCGCCCGTGTAGCGCGTCATGAGTGAAGCCGTGGCATGATCTCTGAAGATCGGAACGTTCATCCCAAAAGATTTTCTATACCAGGCCCACGCCTGCTCAGCATCTTCAACCCCTAATCCAATTTGCTGTATCCCGTTGATTTGATAACTCATTTCCTGGTTATATAATTATTCTTCAATTCTTTCATTCAATCCGCTTGTCCTTTCATAAAGACCTTCAGATGGAGGGTTTTAATAACCAAAGCATCACTTAAATCACGCAAAGTTCGAAAAATAAGAGTTAATCTCTACAATTCATTTATATCAATAAGAATTCAACTCAATCCTGAGAATAATTACATTGATGGGAATCTCTTATTTTATTCGGGCCAAAGCAAAATCGGACTAAGCTCACCTGCTTTAGGGTTTATTTAATATAGAATCCATTTATTCCGGCACAAAAATAGTTGTCATACCCAAGACAAACATGAAATAATCAGAATCCGCGCCTAATAATTGTTTTAACTTGAACTCAAATCCTGAAAATACAGCAGAATGAAAAAAATAGCATTGATTGTTTTTCTGATTGTTGGTGCGTGGAAGGCCAACTCACAGAGCAAAATTTCACACGAAATCTTCGATGAACTGCTAAAAAAATATGTGTCTGCAGAAGGTCAGGTAAACTACAAGGGATTCGTCAAGGATACAGTTATCCTTAACCGGTATCTGAACCTGGTGAGCAAAAATCCACCGGACGAGAAAACATGGACTCAACAAGAGCAGATGGCATACTGGATTAATGCCTACAATGCATTCACCATAAAACTGATTACCCAATATTATCCCATAAAGAGCATTAAAGATATTGGCAGCAGCATTCAGATTCCTTTTGTGAATACCCCCTGGGATATCAAATTCGTCACTATCGGCAAGGAGACGATAGACCTCAATAGCATTGAGCATATAAAGCTGAGAAAGCAATTCGATGATCCCCGGATTCACATGGCGTTAGTGTGTGCCAGTAAATCGTGCCCTATTTTGCTTAATGAAGCCTATGACCCCAAGCAGCTGGAAAAACAACTTGCCCGGCAGACAAAAGCATTTTTTGCCGATCCTTTCCGTAATAAGATCTCGCCCGATAAGCCTCGGCTGAGCATGATTTTTAAGTGGTATTCCATGGATTTCACTAAAAATGGAGGTTCAGTAATCGCATTTGTCAATCTCCACTCCCCAATCAAAATAAAACCCAATGCCAAAATCTTTTATCTCGACTACGATTGGGGGCTTAATGAGTGAAAAAAGCCCTTCCTAAGGTTATTTTTCAGGATTAGTTGGCGCTTCTTATCAATTTTCCTATTTTTGCACCTCATTTTTAACAAATTTAATTAACTCATGAAAAACTACGAGACGGTATTCATTTTAAATCCCGTTTTGTCTGAAGACCAGGCAAAGGATACTGTCGAGAAATTCGTGAAGGTGTTAACCAAAGCTAAAGCTGATGTTATCAACGTAGAGAAATGGGGACTGAAGAAGATGGCTTATGCCATCCAAAACAAGTCTACCGGTTTCTACAACCTTATCGAATTCACGACTACCTCTTCCGACTTGATCAACATACTCGAAACCGAGTACAGACGAGACGAATCAGTAATGCGCTTTATGACTACAGTGCTGGACAAGCATGCTGTAATCTATAACGAACGCAGACGTAAAGGCGAATTTAATCGCACCAAAAAATCAACTGGAAGCCCAAGAAAGGAGGAAGCAAAAGCATGACACTAATGAACGAACCTATTAAGCGCGCTGAGATAAAACCTAAGTATTGCCGCTTTAAGAAAAATGGAATCAAATACATCGACTATAAAGATCCTGATTTCCTTTTGAAATTTATTAACGAGCAGGGTAAACTGTTGCCCCGCAGACTTACAGGCACAAGTTGGAAGTTTCAGAATAAAGTATCGCAGGCTGTGAAAAGAGCTCGTCATATTGCTATTCTTCCTTATGTAGCTGACTCTCTCAAATAACCTTAACCTGTAACAATTATGGAAATAATTTTGAAGCAAGACGTAACAGGACTCGGTTACAAAAATGATACGGTGAAGGTGAAGCCTGGTTATGGAAGAAATTTTTTGATTCCTACAGGAGTTGCTATTATCGCTAATGAGTCAAACAAAAGAGTGGTTGCGGAGAATATCCGTCAGGCTGCTCACAAGGCTGCTAAATTGAAGCAGGATGCAGAAGCATTGGCTGCTAAGATCGGTGAACTGACTGTAGAGATCGGAACGAAAGCAGGTGAGTCAGGAAAGATTTTTGGTGCCGTTACAGCAGTACAGGTATCTGATTTTCTTAAGACAAAAGGCATTGAGGTTGACCGTAAAAAGATCCACTTCAAAGAACAACCTAAGCAGATTGGTACATACACAGTAACGCTTGATCTTCACAAAGAGGTGAAACACACGATCAACGTGAATGTAGTAGCTGAATAAGTCATATCTTTTTAAGCAAAAAAGGCCTTGCTAACAGCGAGGCCTTTTTATTTATCTTCTACTTATCGGAATCTATTTTGGCAGTTCAATAGCTGAAATCAATTCATTATACCACGGTGCACCATATTTTCTGGTGAGTGGTTCTTTCAAAAATTTATATAAGGGAACCTGAAGCGACTTGCCGAAGGAACAGGCCGCTGAACAAATGTTCCATTTGTGATAATTGACGGCTTCAAAACCTTTTTTGTTTTTGGTAATCCGGATGGGATACAAATGACATGAAATCGGTTTTTTAAATCCAATTTTCCCATCCAGGTACGCCTGCTCGATGCCGCACTTTAGCACTCCCTGCTGATCATAATGGGAATATGCGCATTCCTTACCTCCGATAGTAGGAGTTGAATAATCACCATCTTCATCGAGAATATAGGTGCCTTGTTCTTCAATTGACTTAATTCCATCTGGCGTCAGGTAGGGCTTCACCATATCCAGAATTTCATTCATGATGGGAAGCTCTTCTTCTTCCAGCGGTGCGCCCAAATCACCCTCCACGCAACAAGCCCCTTTGCACTTCTCCAAATGGCAAACGAACTCTACGTCCTTAATGTCATCAGAAACCAATACATCGCCTACCTTAATCATTTCTTTCCTATTTTAAATTCCAATTTAGTGCTTTGCGAATCACCTTTTTTCTTTTTGTAAAACTCTTTGTCAGCAATGTAACAATGTCTTTGCATTTCTGCATTCAGCACACCCTCTTTGTCAATCCACTGAATTATAAAATCATGGGTGGTGTGACCATGCTCTTTTACCCGTGTCTTGATTTCTTCCAACACCACATTGGTTACTTCCAACTTTGCATACAGGGTAGAACGAGCAGGTTTCTTGAATTTTATACTGGCCGATTTATCCCACACTACGAAAGAAGGCCCAAGCACCCGAAGTAACATGACCATATAAAATGGATCGGAGGCGGAAAACATACTCCCTCCGAAAATAGTGCCCACATAGTTATAGGTCCAGATGTTGAGTCGAAGGCGAAGGTGAACTTCGGTGGAGTCTGCCGACCAGAAAAGTATCTTTCCCCCCGTGCCAAAATACATGGGATACCAATTCATAAGTGTCCGCAACCACCAGCTTCTCCAGGATTCTCTTTTATTGGTTTTTAGAAATTCAGGCCTCATGCTCTCACCTTGCTATTGGAATAAATCAAACTGAACATGAAGGGTGGCTTCCACATTCTGCTGGATGGCTTTGGTTGAAAACTGCTTTGAGAAAAATCCGATTTGATAAGAAGTTAATTCCATGAGCCCGGAATCTAATCGCTGACTTGATAATGAAGTGTTGTAGCCCATCGCGAGCATATTGCTCTCATAAACCTGCACCAGTTTTTTATAAAAGGACTGGTTGTTGTATACTTCAATCCCAAATCTTTTAATATCTGTATTGTCACCGATAAACCGCTGCAACTTATCGCCCGCCTCTCGCAGATAATAGCGGTCATTCAGCCGATCGTTTAACACAAAAGTGAAAGGTATCAGGAAGTCGAAACCCCGCTCAGCCAATTGTGCGATGGTATTGAAAGAAAAGTCAAGTGAAAACGGATCAACTACACAGAAAACTACCACCCGATAACCTCTTTTTCGCTTTGGCACGTACAGATCAAATTTTTGAGGCAACTCTTCCGTCCGACCGTTCAAAAGCAAAACATTCTTATCCCTGAAATACTTGTTAACCCTCACCTTTAGTGAATTCAATGAGGCTTCCTCTTTATCACACAGAATGAACTTGGTGATGGGCAAATCCTGAGCAAGGGCCATCAATGAAGTAGCCGCAAATAAGTCAGCTCTTGCCCCAAGCGAATAAATGCCATTGCCGGCAAACAAATCAATAAAAACGATTTCATCTGCTTTTCCCGCGATGGTTCCGACATAAGAAGTGAGATACTGTTGAATGATGGAAATCTTTCCTTTGATCCAGGGCTCAGCCGCTGTGACAGAAAATCCGTCATCCGGTAAACTTACATCTGGCCTGTAAATGAATTTCAACTTTTTGGTGTTCGCTAAAAATAGTATTGATTTTCAAAATATCGGTGCTTTCACAAGTATTCTTTACCTCAAATAAAATCCTCAAAATCCATAACTCAAAGTAAATCAACACACTTGATCAAAGACATGAATGAACAATTGAAACACTATTTTGATTTATCACATGACTAAAAAATCCGTGTTTACCGAATCACTTAGTGTCTCTATATTGCACACGTTTTATGAGTAATTACTTAGATAGCCTGAACGAACCGCAACGTGAAGGCGTGATGAATACCGAGGGAGCTTGCATGATCATTGCGGGAGCAGGCTCAGGAAAGACCCGGGTACTTACCCTTCGAATTGCCCACCTGATTCAAAGCCAAAACGTTGACCCGTTCAACATTATGGCGCTAACCTTTACCAATAAGGCCGCCAAAGAAATGCGCGAGCGCCTTGAAGGCTTGGTTGGATCCGATGCCAAAAATTTATGGATGGGAACTTTCCACTCTGTTTTTGCCCGCATTCTGAGAGCCGAAGCACACCACCTCGGCTATCCAGGCAACTTTACCATTTACGATACCGATGACTCCAAGTCCCTGCTGCGCAGCGTGATCAAAGAGATGGGATTGGATGAAACTCAGTATAAAGTAAATGCGGTTTATAACCGGATATCCTCTGCAAAAAACCGACTCGTGTCATGGCAGGAATATATCAGCAATCCGATTTTTACGGCCGATGATGCCGCCAATATGCGCCCAGAAATTGGAAATATCTTCAAGGCCTACTCGCTCCGATGCTTTAAGTCGGGGGCGATGGATTTCGATGATTTATTAACTAACACCGATAAACTCTTCAAAGAACACCTGGGCGTGCTAAACAAGTATCAGCATCGATTCCAATATTTATTAGTGGATGAGTTTCAAGACACAAACCTTTGTCAGTACTTCATCATTCGCAAGCTGGCATCCGTGCGCGAAAATGTTTGTGTAGTGGGTGATGATGCTCAAAGTATTTACGCTTTCCGCGGGGCGGATATTACCAACATTCTTAATTTCGAAAAAGATTATCCTGAATTACGGATCATTAAGTTGGAGCAGAACTACCGCTCTACACAAACTATTGTTGAAGCGGCTAATTCGGTAATCGCCAAAAACAAAGCTCAACTTCCCAAAAATGTATGGACTGCCAACGAAGAAGGAAACCTGATCGAATTAATCAAGGCGGTTTCTGATAATGAAGAAGGCAAGCTGGTAGCGAGTTCCATTTTTGAAGAGAAGATGCAGCAACAATACAAATTCAGTGACTTTGCAATTCTGTATCGAACCAACAGTCAATCACGGGCTATTGAAGAAGCGCTGAGGCGGATGAACATAAAGTATAAAGTGGTAGGTGGCCTCTCCTTCTATCAACGAAAGGAAATCAAGGATGTGCTCGCCTATTTACGTTATTCGCTCAATCAACAAGATGAAGCATCCTTTAGAAGGATCATCAACTACCCTAAGCGGGGTATTGGTGACACTACGATTGATAAGATTGTAGTGGCTGCCAATGACCACGCCATTTCTATCTGGGAAGTACTTCAAAATGCGACTTCCTTTTTAGGCAGCAGACCATCGGGTCTGATTGATGACTTCGTTACCAAGATCAAGCGATTCGGCATAGAGATTCAGAATAAAGATGCATACGATGCCGCGTCTGAAATTGCCAAAGGCTCTGGCTTGATGAAGGAGCTCTATGAAGACAAGACCGTAGAGGGATTGAGCCGCTATGAAAACGTGCAGGAATTGCTCAACGCGATTAAAGAATACGTAGAAGATCCTGAGAAAGAAGACAAGGGCTTGGGCGCATTCCTTCAGGAAGTTTCATTGATCACCGGCCAGGACGAAAACAAAGATAACGATCCCGACAAGGTAACCCTGATGACCATTCACATGGCCAAGGGACTTGAGTTTAAGAACGTGTATATCGTGGGTATGGAAGAAGATCTTTTTCCATCACAGATGATGTTAAGTAGCCGTTCAGAACTGGAAGAAGAAAGACGACTCTTTTACGTTGCCATCACACGCGCACAAAAGAAATTGTTCCTATCCTATGCACTCACCCGCTATCGGTTTGGTCGCTTGAAGAATTGCGAGCCCAGCAGATTTCTCGATGACATCAGTAGCCGCTTCATCAAAGTAAGTAAGAAGCTGGGTGGTGTAGATTCCTCGCCTAATCCAAATTTCGCCAAGAGCTTTGTGAGCGGGATGAAGAAGACCATCACCTCGCAGCCCGTAGCGAAAGCGACTGCCTACAAGCCATCAGCCAATTTTGCACCCAGTGATACCAGCACGTTAAAAGAAGGTATGAAAGTGGAGCACCCCAAATTTGGTTTTGGTTCGGTATTGAAAATCGAGCAATTGGGCGCAGAACGCAAGGCCAAGATCAATTTTACTGATTTTGGGGAGAAGACCTTATTGCTTAGCTTTGCAAAACTTAAGATTCACGGTACTTAATGGATGTAAAGAAGATCATAGAAGAGATTGAAAAATTGCCATCAGAAAAGAAAGCAGAGGTGTATTCTTATGTCAATTCAAAACTCCGCAAAAAAGAATACCTGCTTTCAATTATAAATGAAATCAAGGGATCTGGAAAAGGCATATGGAATATGGATGCCCGGGAGTATGTAAATCAACTTAGAGATGATCGAATTTGATTCCGTTTTCTTTGACACAAGTCCATTTATTTACTTGACAGAAAATAATTCAAAATATAGCTCAACAGTTGAATAGGTTAATAGATCAATTAAGCATTCAGGTCTTTGATATAACCCTTGAAATTGCAGAACTTTCTGCATCATTAAGAGCTAAATATAATTTCCTTAAAAGCATCGATGTATTTCAATTGGCAACCGCTCTTAATCACTCATGTAAATCATTTATTTCGAATGATTTTAAACCTAAAAAGATTGAAGAAATAAATATCATCATGATTGATGATCTCAAATAATATGATAGGAGAATACAATACCTCACGCGAGCATATCATCTTAAAAGAATATGGTCGCAATGTTCAAAAACTGGTAAACTACATACGCACCGTTCCTGATAAAGGGAAGCGGACCGAATTAGCCATTACACTAATTGAGTTAATCAAGCAACTGGCTCCGGTAGCAAAGGAAGCTCAGGAAAATCCACAACGCATGTGGGATGATTTATACATCATGGCTGACTTCAATCTGGATGTAGACAATCCTTTCACTACGCCTGACCGCACCATTCTTTTCAAGAAGCCCCGTAAGATGGAATATCCTAAAAACGATGTTCGATTCAGACATTACGGTAAGAACATTGAGAAACTGGTAAAAGAGGCTGTAAAAAAAGAAGATCCGAATGAACTCGAAGAAGCGGCTATCTATCTGGGCAAGCTGATGAAAACCTTCTACAGTGCCTGGAACAAAGAAACACTGGATGACTCTGTCATTGTTAAAGATCTTGCCATCCTATCACAAGGAAAGCTAGTATTAAACCTTGATAAAGTGCGCGAGGAGAATTTGTTCGAGAAATTATATCGCGAGCAGCGCAAGCCTACAGGTACAAGACCGCAGGGTAGCGACAATCGCAATCCGCGTGGCAATCGTCCATTCAACAAAAAGAATCGTCACAATCCACATCGCAGAAGAGATCAATGAGTAGTTCATTTAAGATTAAAGGAGGACTTCGGCTGAAGGGAGAAATAACTCCTCAGGGAGCCAAGAACGAAGCCCTTCAGGTTCTCTGTGCGCCTTTGCTTACATCCGAACCCGTTACTATTCACAACATCCCTGATATTATTGATGTGAATAAGCTGATCGAGCTGGTTGGTGATCTGGGATGCAAAGTGGAAAAACTTCAAGCGGGATCATACCGGTTCACTGCTTCGAACATAAACACCAACTTTTTAAAAACTCCAGAATACAGAAAGAAGGCTGCCGCTTTGCGCGGATCAGTCATGTTGCTGGGGCCTATCCTGGCAAGATTTGGTGAAGCCAACATACCCAAACCAGGTGGAGATAAAATTGGAAGACGCAGACTGGATACACACTTCATCGGTTTTCAAAACCTGGGAGCTAAATTCAATTACAACGCAGACGAAAATTTGTTCAACATCGATGCCTCTCATTTGAAGGGATGTTATATGTTGCTGGATGAAGCCTCTGTTACCGGCACCGCCAACATTATCATGGCAGCCGTGATGGCGAAAGGTGTCACCACGATTTATAATGCAGCGTGTGAGCCCTACCTGCAACAACTTTGCCTGATGCTTAATCGCATGGGTGCGAAGATCACGGGTGTTGGTTCCAACCTGTTAACGATTGAAGGTGTTGAAAAACTCGGAGGCACAGAGCACACGCTCCTACCTGACATGATTGAAATTGGAAGTTTCATTGGCCTTGCCGCCATGACCCAATCAGAAATCACGATAAAAAATTGCCGCATTGATAAGCTCGGCATTATTCCTGAAATCTTCAGACGGTTGGGAATTAAAATGGAATTTCGTGGCGATGATATTTACGTACCCGCTCAGGAACATTATGAAATTGAAACCTTCATCGATGGCTCCATTCTAACTGTGGCCGATGCACCCTGGCCAGGCTTCACCCCCGACTTATTGAGTATCGTTCTGGTGGTAGCTACACAAGCGAAAGGTACGGTGCTCGTTCATCAAAAAATGTTTGAGAGCCGTCTCTTCTTCGTTGATAAACTCATCGATATGGGTGCTCAAATTATTTTGTGTGATCCACATCGCGCTACCGTTATCGGATTAGATCGCAAACAGTCACTGCGCGGAATAAAAATGTCGTCACCAGATATACGGGCAGGCGTTGCTATGCTGATCGCAGCGTTATCGGCACAAAATGAAAGTGAGATATCCAACGTAGAGCAAATCGACCGCGGCTATCAGGATATTGAAGGAAGACTTAAATCTATTGGGGCGGATATAGTTAGAATTTAATATATACACATGATCTATAGGCTTCCCCTGATAATCATTCTTTTATGTAATAGTAATGTTTACTCACAAAAATTCGAAGCTGGCATCATTACTATTAACAAAAAAGATTCTATAAAAGGTTTAATTCAAATAAAGTCAAAGGATCAATCTGTTTGCATCTTTAGGAAAAATTCAAAATCCCCAATAAGCACTTACCAAGCCAGTCAAATTAATTCAATTCAATTTGACAATGGTCTGAAATTTCTAAGTCTCAATCTATCGGGTAATGATAGCACTCATAATTACGAGTTAGTTGAGGTCCTCGTGTCAGGAAAGTTATCGCTGATTAAATCCACAGCGGGATTTATACTTATCTATAATGATGAAATAGTGCTTTTAAAGAATAATAAAACTCAAGTGGTTGTTGGATCAACCCAATATTCAAAATATGATAATCAATTCATCAAACAACTTACAAATTACATGAATGCTTGTCCAGCATTAAAGGAAGACATTAATAAATCAAGATTATCTCAAAAGAGTCTAATACCACTCGTTGTAAAATATAGCCAATGTACTGGTAATGAAGCTACTGTTCCAGGTAAAGAATTAAGAAAAACGCTCTTAAGTGTAGGGTTACTTGCAGGTGTGGGAAATACAAATGTTGAAAATCCATACTCATACGATCAAGATATCTTCTATCCAGGGATTTCGATTTCATTTAGTTCATCCGACCCTAGAAAAAGATTCTTTATAAATACAGATCTGCTATACCTCCAATATAAAATAGATAAAACAAAAGTATTGAACTATCAAAGCAATCAATTTTCATATCGAATAGACTTTGATTACAATTCTATCTCGATTCCAATATCAATAGGATATAGACTTCCGCTATCAAATAAAACATCATTGAAGTTTGAAAGTGGATTTGTAATGCAATTTGTTAATATTTCCAAGGACATTATTATAATTGAAGAAACCAGAGGAGGTACTACTACAATAAAAGAAATAGAGGATAGTTTTAATCCAATGGTTCCCAATTACTATCCATTTGGCGCATTTGGTGTGGCTAAACAATTGAATTCAAATTTAGGGATTCAATTAAAACTCAGATATGAAGTGGGGTCTTGGATATCCACCGAATACGTTAATCATTCAACTTTTTCGGCTCAGGGAGGGCTATTTTGGAATTTTTCTAAATAGTTCCTGCACAAATTTGAGCGTATTTCTTAATAGCTGACACTCCATTGATGATGAGCTGAAGTGTTTCAGCACACGTCACCACTTATCAGTGATGCTTTTTCATTACGTGGAATATACCAACCGTAATAAACGGTGCTACCAATACATCGATTGTATAATGAACATGCTGAACAAGAATGAATCCTGCAACCAATAGGGAATTTAAAAGTAAGATTCTTTTCACAATGGGCCGCTCTTCCACCAGTACAAATAAAGTAAGCGTGGCCACATGTCCAGAGAAAAACAGATCTTTATTGAACACCTTCCCACCATAGGCAACTACATCCAACAAAGGATCATGAAGCGGAATGATTCCCTCAGGTGCTTCCAGGGTAAAAACATACATGGCCACCATCCTCAATAAAGTCAGGATCAGAAAGCATTTCAATCCGAGTAACACCCTGTCAGGTTTTCTGAACACGCCCTGAAGCGCAATCGCCAATGAACTATAAATCAACCCGAAAATGACCCATGAAAAATCGTGTGGTGTAAAAGCAGTTAATACAAAATCGTTGATGGATGTACCTGGTCTGGGGCCAATAATAGCATGAAAAAAATATGGCAGAAGAGAAATAATGATAAGAATAGCAACAGAAGTGACTATCAACTGAACCGCAAAGCTTTTGTTTTGAAAGGCCGTTGTCCAGGGATTTATTCGATCATCCACTTTTGGTAATATCGTTTAGGATAATTCAATCTTCAATGCCACCGGGCAATGATCCGATCCGTGATATTGGTCGTATATAAAAGCATCTTTTACCTTACCGAGGATCTTTTCGGGCACAATAAAATGATCGATGCGCCAACCCACATTTTTGGCGCGACCGTTGGTGACAAAATTCCAGTAGGAATATTTTACTGTATCCGGATAGCGGTGACGAAACGTATCTACAAAGCCGGCATTCAGTAGTTTATCAAAACCATCAATTTCCTGCTGCGTGTAGCCTGCCGACTTATTATAATTTTCTTTTGGTCGGGCCAGATCGATGGGTTGGTGAGCCACATTAAAATCACCGCACATGATCACCGGCTTTCTTCGATTGAGCCAAAGCATATATTCGCGAAAAGCAGTATCCCAGGTTTGCCGATAATCCAACCTGGAAAGTCCTTCGCCTGAATTGGGGGTGTATACCGTTACAATAAAGTAGGTAGCAAACTCGGCCACAATCACACGTCCCTCCTGATCATGCTCTTCAATGCCGATGTCGTAGGTAACATCGAGCGGCTCAACGTTGGATAGAATCGCTGTTCCGGAATAGCCTTTACGAGCCTTTGAAGAGTTTGCATACGATTTATATTCCGGCAATGCTTCGAGGGCAGAGAGCGTCTCATCCTTAGCTGCTTTTGTTTCCTGCAAGCAGATCACATCGGGTGCCATCGCCCTTACATTTTCTACAAATTCTTTTTTAAGAATGGCCCTGATGCCATTCACATTCCACGATACTAAATGAAGTTGTGCCATAGGCCATAAGATAAAAATAAAGGCAGGATTTACCTGCCCTTATTTTGAGTTTAAAAATCCTTAAAAATGATGCCTTACAAAGGCTTCAATCGCTTCATATTCTGCAAGACCCAATAAGTTATATGCATCCGCGGTGGCATGATTACGATCTTCCGCACGCATCCAGAATTCGCGCTTATCACTTCCCGGGAATACAGCACTGTCTTTTTGCGACTGGTGCTTGAATACTGCCCTGCGCTTGCGCATGAGTTCATCCGGACTGAGCGGCACGGCCATTTCAATCTGATCGATATCCCACTCCTGCCATGCACCGCGATAGAGCCACACATAGCAATCCTTCATGTAGTCTTTGTTCTTCAAGCGCTCAAGCGCCTGGAAGATGGCTGACAGGCAAACACGATGTGTGCCATGCGGATCGGAAAGATCTCCAGCCGCATAAATCTGATGGGGTTTAATTTCTTCAATCAAATCCACAATGATCTGAATATCTTTTTCACCCAAGGGCTTCTTTTTCACAGTGCCGGTCTCATAGAAGGGCATATCTAAAAAGTGTGCCTGAGAATCTGGTATTCCGGTGTAACGGCAACCTGCCTTCGCTTCGCCCCTGCGAATCAATCCTTTGATCTTCATTACCTCGGCACTATCAATTTCGCCTGGTCTTTTATTCTTGATGTCGCTTACAATCTTCTGATAGAACTTATCGCCATCTTCTTTACTCAAACCAAAGGAGTGATTAAAGTCACGAACGAAATCCGCAAAGCGAATGGCATCATCATCAAACACGGCAATATTACCTGAGGTTTGATAGGCAACATGTACTTCATGACCTTGATCAACCAACCGAATGAATGTGCCTCCCATTGAAATTACATCATCATCGGGGTGTGGGCTGAAAATAATGGCACGTTTTGGAAATGGCTTGGCGCGCTCGGGTCGGTGAGAGTCATCTGCATTGGGTTTGCCACCCGGCCACCCGGTAATGGTATGCTGAAGTGCATTGAATATTTTGATATTCACCTTGTAGGCAGACCCAAACTCCGTGATGACATCACCCATACCATGCTCCATATAATCAAGGTTGGTGAGTTTCAATACAGGCTTCTGCAATTGAAGACACAACCAAACCACTGCCTTTTGAATGAGCTTTTCATTCCAGTCAACACTGTCCACCAACCACGGAGTTTTAATTCGGGTAAGTTTGGATGAAGCCGCTTCATCCAGGATTACCACGGTGTTGTTATGGTTCTGTAAAAAGGTAGACGGTATCTGATCCGTTACCGGCCCCTCTACTGCTCTTTGAACGATGGGTCCCTTACCTTCACCCCATGCCATCATGATGATACGCTTGGATTTAAGGATCGATCCTACACCCATGGTGATTGCTTTCTTGGGCACGTTCTCCTCACCAAAGAAATCGCTGGAGGCATCAATGCGTGTTACCTGGTCTAACGTGATCATACGGGTTGGCGATTTCTCGGATGATCCCGGTTCATTAAATCCGATATGACCGGTGCGACCGATACCCAGTATCTGCAAATCGATTCCTCCTAACGCTTCAATCTTTGCGTCATAGCTGCGGCAAAAATCAGCTACTTTATCTTTTGGCAGTGTGCCATCAGGAATGTTGATATTCGCTTTGGGAATATCGATCTCATTGAAAAGATGTTCGTTCATAAAACGCACATAGCTTTGCAGCGATCCCGGATTGATTGGAAAATACTCATCCAGGTTGAAGGTGATCACATTTTTAAAACTTAACCCTTTTTTATGAAGCGCCACCAGCTCGGCATAGACGCGCGTGGGCGTAGATCCCGTGGCCAAACCTAATACACAGGGTTTGCCTTCGGCTTCCTTCTTTCGTATTAACGAGGCAATCTCATTGGCAACAAATACGGATGCTGCTTCGGAGGATTTGAAAATCTGGGTGGGGATTCTTTCGGATACAGATAGGTGACTCATACTTTTTATTTTGAATTAATTCGGAAAAGATATTTTGCCCATGGATACGGATGGAACTTTTGATCGGCTGCCAAAGCTAAGCTTGCCACCGGCCAGCGCTTCGTTTGCCAGCACCGCAAACAACACGGCCTCCTTTGCATCACCGGAAAAACCAAGATCGTCCATAGAAAAAAATTGAACAGATGGAAGTAGCTCCTTCACCCATTGAATCATGAGTGGATTATGTGCACCACCGCCACTGAGGAACAATCTAAAACTTTTTTTATTCTTAATTACTTTTTTTATAGCAGTGGCAATCGTCTCGGCACTAAATCGTGTCAGCGTGGCAAGCAAGTCTTCCAATGATATTGATTCTGTGTCACTTGCCTTCTGCGCTTTCAACACATATTCCATATTAA
Source organism: uncultured Ohtaekwangia sp. (assembly GCA_964540915.1). GTDB lineage: Bacteria > Bacteroidota > Bacteroidia > Cytophagales > Cyclobacteriaceae > ELB16-189. The sequence continues at coordinate 7,212 of CAZIOY010000013.1, read as the reverse complement.
ACAACTCAGGCCCGATTGTTTTAGGAAATGGTATTTTAAAAAATGAATCGGACATCAAAACAGTAAGTAGTTTCTGGTCATAAGTTCCCTTCGTGGCCAGTTGGGAATCCTTATCATAATGCATTTCGGGACGGTGCAATCTCACCGCCTGATCTAACAATGTATTAGCCGGACCGGTATCCGTCACAAATACCTTGGACGCATCTGCCGAACCTGGGAGGTACGTAAAATTTCCTATGCCACCGAGGTTCAGCATGATGCGATCTTCATCCTTTTTGGAGAACAGTATGTAATCGCCATACACGGCAAGTGGAGCACCCTCACCTCCTTTGGCAAGATGCTTTTGTCTGAAATCGCTGATCGTAATGATTCCTGTCTTTACGGCCAGGTGATCACCATCTCCTATCTGTAGGGTCGAGTTAATAGTTGCGTTTGGGGTGATCGACTTGGGTGAATGAAAAACAGTCTGTCCGTGGGAAGCAATGATGTCAACTTGGTCGGCAGTGTATCTCCACTTTTTCAGGCAGTGCAAAATCATGTTTCCATGAAGCACGGCAAGAGAGGCATTGAGTTCACACAGCGACTGAAAATCGATCTTCTTCCTGGCGAAAACTTCTAAAACCCGTGATTTAGCTTCCTTGGTATAAGGAACAGTTTGAAAATTAAGTAAATCCACTTTCGTGGAGCGCCCCTGGCCGGAAATCTTACACAATGCTACATCCAGTCCATCCAGCGAAGTGCCCGACATCAGCCCAATAATCAGCCTGGATTTTTTTCCGGCAATCTTATTTAATCGGGTTATGTTTGAATTCATAAAAAGATTCCGAAAGTTAATTAAGAGGCCGCATGAACCTGCTATCTTTCAATAAAAATTCACGCGGCTAAAGTATTCAAAATCCTACCATGAAAATAAATACTTTCCGAACTGAAATTGCCTGCCCTTCAGCTCATCCCATCGGTTTGAAGGACAGCATCTTGACGACCGGGTCATGCTTTGCGGATCAGTTTGGCCGGTGGCTGGAAACCAATAAGTTTGATGTGCTCGTAAACCCATACGGCACTAACTATAATCCGATATCCATACACAAGACCCTGATTGATTCAACTACCCTTGCACTGGATGACCGGCTAGGTGTAGAGCATTGCGGAATATGGCATCACTTCGACTACCACTCGCAATGGTCATCCCATCAAAAAGAGGATCTCACCGCCTCCATTAAAAAAATACAACACCAGGTAAATCAGTACATGAAAAAGATGGACGTGCTGATTATCACCTATGGAACCGCCTGGGTCTATCACCACAAAACACAAAATAGTATTGTATCGAATTGCCACAAGGTGCCTGCCACTGAATTTGAGAAGAGACTCCTCACGGTAGAGGAAATCACCGATTCATTTAAGCAACTGTATGATGTTGTTAAAGCCATTCGCCCAGATATACGGATCATCGTTACCCTAAGCCCGGTAAGGCACATCAAGGATACACTCGTTCTAAATAGCGTTAGTAAAGCCGCCCTTCGACTGGCTTGTCATCATCTTTCAAATCGCTATGAAGAAGTAGACTATTTTCCTTCCTATGAAATCATGATGGACGACTTGCGCGACTACCGGTTTTATGATCGTGACAAAATTCACCCTTCCGAAGAAGCGATCGATTACATCAGCCACAAGTTCAGCGATCAATATTTCAAGCCGGACCTAAAATCATTTATTGAAAAATGGCGTACCATCAGGCAGTCGATGGAACACCGGCCTTATCACCCCTACTCGGTAGCCCATCAACACTTTTTGAAAGAACTGGTGCACAAACTGGAAGAACTAAAAGGGGAAGTTTCAGTGGAAGAAGAAATCAAAACTATTCAATCACAAATTCATACGAATGCCTAACCGTCTTGCGAAATCCACCTCACCGTACCTGTTACAACATGCCCACAATCCGGTAGATTGGTTTGAATGGGGAAAGGAAGCCCTGGAGAAAGCCGTTACTGAAGACAAACCGATTTTAGTTAGCATCGGTTATTCGTCCTGCCACTGGTGCCATGTGATGGAGCATGAGTCGTTTGAAAACAAAGACATTGCCGACCTCATGAACGAATACTTTGTCTGCATTAAAGTAGACCGTGAAGAGCGACCCGATATTGATCACATCTACATGGAAGCGGTGCAGGCCATGCGACAAAGTGGAGGCTGGCCATTGAATGTGTTTCTTACGCCAGAACAAAAGCCTTTCTTCGGAGGAACGTACTTCCCTCCTAAAAATTGGTCACAGCTGCTACTTCAGATTCACAAAACCTTTCAGCAAAAGCGAGCAGAAATTAACGAGTCGGCCGAAGATTTAAAAAATCATTTACAGACTACTGACCTGCATCGGTTCGCAAAAGCAAACGAAGTGGTTTCTACTAAAGAGAGCCTTGACCGTATGTTCAACATACTGGAAACACGCTTTGATAAAACCTGGGGAGGAATTGAAAAGGCTCCGAAGTTTGTGATGCCGTCCATCTGGCATTTTGTGCTTCGCTATTATTTCAGCACAAAAAATCAGGATGCCTTAAACATGGTAACGCACACCTTGAAGCACATGGCCTATGGTGGACTGTACGATCAACTGGGCGGTGGATTTTCGCGCTACTCGGTAGATGCCGAGTGGTTTGCTCCGCACTTTGAAAAAATGCTGTACGACAATGCCCAGTTGCTAAGTCTCTATTCCGAAGCCTATGCAGTTACCAAAGATGATGTTTTCAAAAAAGTAGTTTACGAAACTACCGCGTGGCTGAAAAACGAAATGACTCATCCGGGTGGTGGATTTTATTCCGCATTGGATGCTGACAGCGAAGGCGTAGAGGGAAAATTTTATACCTGGACGGAAGATGAAATCAAAGAGATAGTGGGAGAGCAAGCCGAACTCATTATCAGATATTATCACACTTCACCGGAAGGAAATTGGGAACATGGAAGAAATATTTTAAAACGAGGTCATGAATCAGAGCTTCATCCTGCACCGGATAATTTAGAGGAGCTAAAGAAAAAACTACTCAAGGTTCGCAACAGGAGGATCCGTCCGGGACTCGATGACAAAATTCTCACGGGGTGGAATGCGATGACCCTCCAGGGACTCATCGATGCCTACAAAGCCTTTGGTGATGAGAAGTTTCTGGCGCTTGCACTCGAAAATATTTCTTTCATAGAGAACTTCCTCATCGTAAACGGAAAAGTATATCGCGCATTTAAAAACAAACCTTCCGAAACAGAAGCGTTTTTAGAAGACTATGCATATCTCATTCAGGCGTACACTTCTTTGTATCAGGTAACGTTCAATGAAGGATGGCTACACAAAGCACATATCTGGTGCAGCTATGTGCACGAACATTTCTTCGATCGTGAAGATGGCTTCTTTCATTTCTCTTCCTTATCGGCAGAACAGCTCATCGCTAAGAAGAAAGAAATCTTCGATAATGTAATCCCCGCCTCCAACTCAGTGATGGCGCGCAACCTTCACACCCTGGGAATTCTGCTCGACAAACAAGAATGGAAAGATCAATCCATAAAAATGGTTTCCAAACTGGCCGGTCTCATCGAATCCGAACCCGGCTATATGTCGCATTGGGGAATCTTGCTATCGGAGATTATTCATGGAATGGGTGAAGTGGTTATCTCAGGAGAAGATGCACTTACCTTCCGTCATGAATTGCATCAACATTTTTTACCCTTTGCCATTACGGTGGGCACACGCGATAGAAGCGAACTCGCTTTGTTAGCCGGTCGCGAAGCAAAACCCAATCAGACACAGATTTATATTTGTCAGAATAAAACCTGCAAACTGCCCGTGGATAGTATTGAAAATGCCCTTGAACAATTAGCCCAATCTCACTAGCTTTGAATTGAAAGAAATTCTATGAGTGCAACAGAACTCCAAACTCAATTACACAAAATTATCGATCAGGTAACTGATCAGAATACTTTGCAGGCTGTTCATACCCTATTGAGCTCCCAAGTCAATATTTATGGACATACTTCGGAAGGCCGGGCTATCACAAAAAAGGAACTTGACATCATGTTGGCTACTTCTGAAAAAGAAATTAGCGAAGGAAAAACGACTTCTTCCATTGATATTAAAAAGGAAATGAAGTCGTGGAGAAAGAAATAATTTGGACAGATCAAGCCAAAGGGGATCTTCAAAATATTTATTATTTCAATACGCTTGCTTTACAGGATGAGGTGAAAGCGTTTAAGCTGATTGAAACCGTCATCAAGAAAACAGAACAACTTAATGGTAAAATTTCAGGAGGAACACGGTATATCAGTGATCTATATCCAGAAATCCCATACCAGAAATTAGTATACAAATATTAGATGATCATTTACCACATTGAGAAAACAGAGTGTGCATAAATAGAATTTTCGACTCAAGGCAAAATCCTAAAAAATTAACGTTATAATAGACTCATGAAAAATATACTCATTCTATTTTTTTCAACAGCCCTGCTCTTTACTTGTTCTGAAAAAGAAGTACCGCCACCGGCACCACTTGCAGCCGTGCCCGCTCCCAATCAATTAGCATGGCATGAAATGGAGATGAATGCGTTTGTGCATTTTACTACCAACACCTTCACAGGAAAAGAATGGGGTTATGGCGATGAGCAGCCGGCCATCTTCAACCCTACGGCCTACGATGCCGACCAATGGGTGCGCACCTTTAAGGAGACCGGGTTCAAAGGAGTGATCCTCACCTGCAAACATCATGATGGATTTTGTCTGTGGCCCAGTAAATACACCGAACACTCCGTGAAGAATAGTCCATGGAAGAATGGCGCAGGCGATGTAGTACGCGATGTGATGCTTGCCTGCAAAAAGTATGAATTGAAATTTGGTGTATACCTGTCACCCTGGGATCGCAACCATGCTGACTACGGAACGCCCACTTACGTGGATTACTATCGCAACCAACTGAAAGAACTCTTCACCACCTACGGACCGGTATTTGAAATGTGGTTTGATGGCGCCAATGGTGGTGATGGATATTATGGAGGCAAGCGTGAGAAGCGCAGTATTCAGGGATCAACGTATTATAACTGGCCCACTACCTTGCAATTGGTGCGCGATATGGAACCTGAAATTATTTTCTTCAGCGATGCAGGGCCCGGAGTGCGATGGGTTGGCAATGAAAGAGGCATTGCGGGTGAAACGAACTGGAACACCATTACACCTGATACCCTTTACGCAGGCAAAGCCGGGATTGAAAAATTACTAAATGAAGGTGCTGAAAATGGTACGCATTGGATTCCAGCCGAAGTAGATGTATCGATCCGCAAAGGATGGTTCTATCATGCTGAAGAAGATACATTAGTAAAAACACCGGAACAGTTATTCGATATCTATCTCACTTCCGTGGGAAGAGGTTCTACCCTGTTATTAAATGTTCCTCCAGATAGACGAGGACTTGTTCATGAAAATGATGTAGCCTCTTTGAAAGGTTTTCGTGAGATGCTCGATACAGAATTTAAAACCAATCTTGCCGTGAACAAAGAAGTACAGGCAGAATCGTGGCGTGGCGAAGCCGATCGCTATGCTCCGAAAAACATCACCGATGGAAACAAAGAAACCTATTGGGTTACGGATGATGCCATAACTACAGGCACGATGGAAATCGATTTGGGCGCTACACAAAAAGTGAAGTATGTGGTCATCCAGGAATATATTTCATTGGGCCAGCGCGTAAAATCCTTTTCGGTAGAAGTTCAATCTAATGGCGAGTGGAAACAAATTGCAGAGGCAACCACCATCGGTTACAAACGCATTTTGAAGCTTGAGCCAACCGAAACCAACAAAGTCAGAATCATCATCACCGCATCGAAGGCATGCCCAGTGATTTCCAATGTCGAGATTTATTAATCGCTCATTCAAGATTTCAAATTCCAGATGTCAAGAGCGATCAATTTGAAATCTGAAATTCCCCACCTGATTAAAGTCATGTTTTTTGATCTGCATA
>CAZIOY010000013.1:0-1123 GCA_964540915.1 uncultured Ohtaekwangia sp. | reverse complement strand
AATTTGAAATCTGAAATTCCCCACCTGATTAAAGTCATGTTTTTTGATCTGCATAACCGTTTAGCTTTGGCCATTTCAAACGCAAACTGACATGGACAATAAGTTAAACACCTGGCTCACACAAAACGCAATGAATCTCTTGCGCATTAGTATTGGCGTCATCTACGTATGGTTTGGTGCCCTCAAGTTCTACCCAAACCTGAGCCCTGCCGACCAGTTGGCAAAAGACACCATCTACCTGATCACGTTTGGTTTGATACCCAATCACGTATCGATCATTTTATTAGCCTTCTGGGAAACCCTGCTGGGATTTGTACTGATCATTGGTATGTGGAAACGTGCCACGTTTTATATCCTGCTGCTTCACATGGTTTGTACCTTTGTGCCGCTGTTCTTCTTTACGGATATTTCATTCACTAAGTCACCCTATGCATTTACGTTGGTGGGTCAGTACATCATGAAAAACCTGATCATTATTGCTGCTGCGCTCGTGCTGAATGCTCACGCGAAAGGAAAAATCGTGATATCAACTGATTAATATTCAAGGTTCAAAATTCAATCAGAAAAGGTGTAACCGTGAATTTTGAATTTGAAATCAATTACAACTGGGGCACTCCCACTCTTTATCCAAATCAATTACCGTCACAATCGATAGGTGCTTTTGTTTAGGTGCCACAATGATACGCACATGCTGCCGGTCTTTTGACGTGTAGCCTTCCAGCGCGTACTTAGGACCCTGCGCAGCATCGAGCTCACTTTTTTTGTAATTCACTTCCGCCTTGCGCACAATTTCTTTTACCTCTTTTTGTGTGATGTTTCTGCAATCCATACGGCAGCGGGCATGCTTGGTGAAAAAGTATTCCACATGCGGATCGCGAAATACATCCAGGTTGTTTTTGCCGTCTGTTGAGGTACTTGGTTTCTCCGTTACCGCAGGAGAATTGGGAATCGCGTTATCCTGATCGCGATAGCGCTTTACAAAAAAGGCAACTAAAAAGAGAATCAGCAGGAGTATATAGGGGATCAGTTTTTTCATGCAGGGTAAAAATAAAAATATTAATTCATTCGTGTGCCATTTGTTAAGAAGTGCGGATTCATTTTAATGAAAAGCGGAATTAATTAG